>NZ_CP184472.1:0-161663 GCF_048627025.1 Burkholderia aenigmatica
TTGCTGCGCGGCTGGAAGCCCCCATATTTCAGAGAGCTGATCGGGAAAATCAAGAAGGCGATGCCCCAAGGGAAGCCCGAGGCCACGGTCTTCATCGATCCGCAAGCGTTCGAAAAATACGGTGTATCCGTCGTGCCTGTCACGCTGCACAAACGTACCTCGGACAAGCACTGGTATCAGCTGACGGGCGAGATTTCCGTCGACGGGGCGATCGACGAGATCGAGCGCGGTCGCGCCGGGCGCGTGGTCGGGAATACGTACGCTATCGCCGAGCCGAATATTCTCGATGTCATTCGCGAGCGGATGGCGCGGATTGACTGGAGCAAACAGATCGCGCACGCGCGACAGTCGGCGGTGCAAGCGCCGTTCAACGGTGTCGAGATCCCAGTCGCATCGAAGACCGAGAGCCATCTGTTCGACCCCAGTATTACGCTGTCGCGCGACGTGACGAATCCAGCAAACGGGCAGCTGCTCGCGGCACGCGGTACACGTATCAATCCGCTTGACCTGCAGCGCTTCCCCTACACGGTCGTCGCTATCGATCCGTATGACGCTCGGCAACTGCGCTGGGCGTCGGCGATCGTTAAAACGAATCCCAAGACTCTCGTCTACGTCACGCGAAACGCGATGCACTCCGACGGGCGGCCGACATGGAACGTGCTCGGTACCCGCACGTTCCCCCTGAACGAGCAGGCTGTCAGTCGATTCGATATCCGTACTGTTCCAACGCGGGTCGAGCAGGAAGGGCGGGCGATGCGTGTAACGACCTATACGCCCGCGTCGCTCGTTGCGGGGAAATGACCATGCGAAAACTCCTTTTTTCGTTGCTCTTCGCCGCGTGCCTGATCTCCGGTCCAACCATCGCGCCAGGGAGCGGAGCCTACGCACAAAGCAGCGCTATGGGAATGTCGAACCTGTCGTGCCCAGATGCACACATTTTTTCGAATCTGTTCAATGGCGTGTGCTGGTCGTCGATCTTTCCGCTCCGGATCGCCGGGTTCGACCTATTCTCGCCAGCCGACGGA
Source organism: Burkholderia aenigmatica (assembly GCF_048627025.1). Classification (NCBI taxonomy): domain Bacteria; kingdom Pseudomonadati; phylum Pseudomonadota; class Betaproteobacteria; order Burkholderiales; family Burkholderiaceae; genus Burkholderia; species Burkholderia aenigmatica. The sequence continues at coordinate 1,026 of NZ_CP184472.1, forward strand.
ATCGGTGCGCCGTACAACGCATCGCGACACCTTTTCTGCGAGTGTGCTGGCGGACCGGGCAAGTTGCCGACGGTCGGCTTTACGATCGGGTTCTGGATGCCGGACAAGCTTATTGAGACCACTCGGTATCCGTACTGCTCGCCGACGCTCGGTGGGATCTCGCTCACCAGTGCGCCACCAGACGGCCTCGGCAGCAGTGGAGGCTTGCCAAACGGAATCAGCAACTTCGGCCGGCCAGCGCTGGGCGGCGAAGACGACGATTCCAGCCCGAGTGAGTCGGGTCTGCGGCAGTTCAACATGTTTGAGTTTCCGCTGATGCAGATGCTTCAGCTGCTGAACGTCCCCTGCAATCCGGACGGCGCTTTGGGACTCGATTTCGCTGCATCATCGGAAGAGATTCCCGGTTGGGACAAGCCTGAGCTCGCGGGGTACATGAACCCCGAGACCGCGATCTTCGCGAACCCCGCGGCGATGCTTGCATTGCCGGTGAGCTGCGCGCTTGCCAGCTCCGGACTCACCCCTCAAACCGACGATCTGATGTTCTGGGCGATGGGATGCTGGGGCAACGCATTTCCGCTCGACGGCTTCGGCGGGATGTCGAGTCAGGTGCAGAACTCGTCGCTTGTCATGGCGCGGGCGATGCTGCTGTTCAGCCAGATGCCAGTTTCGTCGCTCGCCAACCGGACGTTGGGTGACGACGTCGTGTCCGGTATGTGCCAGCCGGTGTTCTCGCCCCCGCTGCAGAAATCGGCATTCAAGGTTTCGATGCTGTTCCCGGTTGCGGAGGCCGGTAGTGGAATTCCGTTCTCGGGTGGTTTCGGCGCGAACGGGCAGCCAGCATCAATTTCTCCCGGGATGACCCAAGGCGCCAACACGGGGCCCGGCACCGCCCCGACTTCTCCGAGCTCGGCAGGCCAGGTCGTGGATTTCGGCTCGGTCACGAATGGCCGTTGCGCACATCGGATCGGGGAGACGCCCTTCCGATGGGGTATGTGGAGGACGCGGCCAGGGACCGGGGAGGACCAGGTGTACCTCATTTGGCGTTGGGTCGACTGCTGTGTAGGGGTGTTTTGATGCACGCTATCTGGAGCAGGATTGCGCCGCGCGTCGTCGCGTCAACGGCATTGCTGTACGCGTCGATCGGTCTTGCATTGGCGGATCCATTTGTCGATGGGCAGAACATGCTCCTGGGTTCGCCTGGAAGCACGAACTTCGTCCAGATGGGTAACGGCATCGCAACTGGCAACGTCAACTACGGGCAGGGCGGACAAGGCGGTTGCGACTCGACGAAAGGGACCGTCTGCGCGAACGATATTTTGCCCTCGCAATACAACCAGGGCACGCTGCAGCAATTCACCGGACAGTACGGTGGCACGGGGAACGCACAGAATCTGCAAGGGGCGGCATATCAGCAGCAGCTGAACGATAAGGCGGCCGGCGCCGGTGGCAATGGCTCTACGCCGGCCCAATGGCTGTACTACTCGGCCAATCAAGGAGCGGGCAATCGCAACCTTGGAACCTGGATCGGATCGTCGGCAGCGGACAACCTTACGCAGATCAACAAGGGTGGTGATCCTGCCGGCCAGGCGGGATTGATGTCGAGCCTATTTTCCGGGTGCACGTCGACATCGATGTCGTCTGGCGGCGTCGCCCAGAATTGTTCGGGCGTCGTGCAATGCCTGGGGAACAGTTGCTACAACCCGGGAAGCGAGGCGAACGCCGACTTCGGGAGCTTCGCGGCCGCGGCGCAGATCATCAACGGGATCCACAGCGGGATGGTCTGTCAGGAGACAGGCAAGCCGCCAAGCCAGACCAACAGTTGCACCCCACAGCAGATCACCAAGCTGGTTACTGTTCCTGATCCGAGCCAGCCACAATGCGCCAGCTGCACGATCACTGTTCCAAAGAAGCAAGACATCTGTCAGGAATCGGGCAAGCCGGTACAGATTACTTGTGGCGGCGGTCCGCAAGACCTGGACGGAACGATTGCGAACGACATTCCGGCAAGCTGCCAGCTGTACGGTGCCCCCGAGCCGGTCGGTGCATTTCCGGCGAAGTGCACGCCGACTGTGTTTCAGGGCACCGTGAACTCATGCAATAACTACGTGGGATCCGGTGTCGGCTTGACGAACAATTGTTGCGCGATGGGGGCACAGGCGGCCAGCTCTTTGAGCCTTCTGTCACTGATCTCGCTTTCCGACATGATTCCTCAGGTCAAGCAGCTCAAGGCACAGCTCGCGACGCAGGTGCAGGACGCATTGAGCCCGCTGACAAACGCGGTCCGAAGTGTCGGCTCGAGCATCTCCGATTTAGCGGGGCAGTTGCAAGGGGGGCTCAGTAATATGCTGTCGTCTGGCTCGGTCGGGGCAGGTCTCGGAACCGAGGCATTGGGCGCTGGCGCGGGTACGGAGATTCAGGCGGGCGCCGAACTGAGCGTCGATGGGAGCGGCAGCTCGATCTCCAGCGGTATCAGTGACTTCGTACAGACGCAACTCACTGAGTTGGTTGGACCTCAGGTCGCCCAGAATGTTATGCAGGCGTACCAAGCGTTCAATACGGCCATGATGATCTACACGGTCGCCTCGACGATCGGCAAGTTCGCAACTGCCTGCTCTCCAGATGAGTTGCAGCTGGGGGTGAAGCAGAAGAACAAGCTGTGTGTAACGATGCCATCATATTGCTCTGCGAACGGCGGTCTTTTTTGCCTGGTGGAAACGACGAAAGCCTGCTGCTACAGCTCGATGGTATCCCGAGTGCTCGCGCAGCAGATCAAGCAGCAGATTTCGCCCGGGGCTGGAAACGGTGGCTACGGAGCGTCGGACAATCCGGACTGCAGCGGATTCTCGCCGGCACAACTTGCGTCGGTCGACTGGACAAAGGTCGACCTCAGTGAGTGGCTGCAGACGCTGCAGCAGACCGGGTTCGGATTGCCGCAAAACTCGCAGGACGTAGCGGACCGCGTCAACGCTTCAGGCAACACCCCAACAAGTATGGTGTCCTACTACCTCGGCGGTAATGGGCCAGCGATCAATCAGGCTGACAACATCAAGACCCGGGCTGACCAGTTGACTGCCGGCGGCCGCCTCGAGGCGTCGCGTGAAAATGCGACCCTGACGCAGGCGACCTGCTACACCGATCCGAAGGGCATCCCGACATACCAGGGTCCTGCTGTCGCTCCTCCGGACGTCATCGTCCCCTATGGTGCCGTCCAGTCCGACTACGGGTTCGACCAGATCACGAATTGCACGCCGAAGACTGGCGCACACTGCATTCAACTGAATCTTGGCAGGCAGGACAACGACTACATTACGGATACCTGCACTCGCCTGTGGAATCAGGTTTACAACTTCAAGGTACTGCGACCCGATCTGATTGTTTCGGCCCGCATGACAGACGTTGAGTGGGACGACGACATCAACGTGAAGATAAATTCGCAGGACGTGTTTACATCTGCGTATTTCTATACCAGTGCACTCTTCAAACCGGGGGGCACATGTGAACACGGGACTTCTTGGATCGCCTTCGGTTCACCACTGCCGTCTCAGGTCGTCTGGAATCCCCCCGGCACGACAACACCCGGCTTTCTTGATCTGACGGCGATATTCAAGCGCGGTGGCATTGTATCGACGCAGACGCAACTTTCTGTTGGTGGGAAGGGCGAAGGGTTCGCGGTCATCGAGGTCGAGTACAACGACCCGCCGAATCAAGCTCCGACCAACTGCATCGCTCCGCCACAACCGAAATGATGCTGCAGCGCTTCAGTTCCACGGCCTTTCGGACATCTCCTTGGGCAACGCCTTATCTACTTGCCCGAACAGGGCACTTTTGAACATGGAGATCCGAATGCTGAACGCCGTTCAGAATCAACAAGACGCAATGCCTGCACCGGGCTTGAACTTCATCGACAAATTGTTCGATATCGAGGTGCCTCCCGAGGTTCGCAATCGTGCGCAAATCCGGACCGTGGCACCTGGTGCAGACACACCTCCGTCAAACCCGCATTATGTGTTCACGAAGGACCAGATGCTGATCCTGCAGTTCTGGATCAACGACGAGGGCAAGGACGGACAGAAGACAAACCTCATGCTGACCGGACCGACCGGCTCAGGCAAGACCTCACTCATCGAGCAGCTTGCTGCACGGATCGGGTTCGGCTGCATCAAGGTCCCGTGTCATGGCGAGCTTGAGTTCGAGGATCTCATCGGCACGAGAACCTTGAACGAGAGCGGCGGCATGATGTGGGTGGATGGACCTGTCACCCGCGCGATGCGCAACGGCAGCATCCTGCTGTTCGACGAGATCAACTTCCTGCGACCTGAAGTTGTTGGCGGATTGAACACGATCCTCGACGGCGGATCGTTCCTCATTTCAGCGACCTCGGAACGAGTCATGCCACATCCGAACTTCCGGATCGCGGCGACGGGCAATGCGATCGACGGCACCGACGCAGGGAAATATCGCGGCACGCGCCGGCAGAACGACTCCCTACTCGATCGATTCCTGCTCGGCATTCGACTCGACTACATGCCCGCAGAGCAAGAACGTGCGCTGCTGCAGGGGATGTACCCACGACTCGACAGCCAAGTGATCGAGGTGATGATGGACGTTACCACTGCCACGCGCGAATCGCAGAGGAGCAACGATCTGAGCGTCGCTATCTCTACGCGCGTGCTACTCAACGGATGGGCGCGCCAGGTACACCGCCAAACGACGCCCGAAAGGCAGGCCGAGAACATCCTTTCTGCCTTGCAGACGACGATGCTGTTCCGCGTACCCGATCAGGATCGCACGATGATCAGTAACACCGTCACGCAGCTCCTGCAGCGAAAGCAGCTTTTGAAACAGGCCCCAAGCAATTCCTGACCGTCTGGCGGCAGTTCACTCTGGTGGACGCCGCCTCTTTATTTAATGGTCACGGTATCTCGCTTTCCGTCATTCCATCTGTGCGAGTACATCTCTGTTCGCAACGCTTCCGGCGCCGCCCGGTAATCTGAACAGGAGCTTCACATGTGCCACCCCCAGGAAAATCCCCTCGGTGTAGTAAATCAGCGACCAGTGGACGCACCATTTCCCGACGTATCTCGACTTAAGTCGCAGTTGTCCAGCGCAAAGGTTCGGCACCGCTACATGCATGATGTCAACGCTTTGCTGCGCATCGACGATCGCCGGCGTCTTGCGCTGCTCGGCGTCAGCGACCGAGGCATCGAAGCGATGATGTGTCCCGACGCAAATGGAGAAATCGGCTACACCCGGTCAGAACTCGCGGCAAATGCATCCACAATTCGAATGCTGCGCCGTCGGATCGCTCACTTTGGACGATCACACGTCGACCGTGCCGACCGATGAGTCCGTCCGCTCCCATTCTGACCTCACGCCCTCCATGCTAAGCATGCGAGGGTATTTTTTTGCGGCTTTCCAGGGCGGCCGTGCGCAGGCGGCTGCCCACGGCTGCGATCACACACCTGGCATGCCGCTGAAAGCGAATCCTGCCCTGACGACCCCGAAGGTTCCCGCATCCAGGCGAGTATTCCCGCATTCCATATCTTCACTCGCATCTCTCTCCGCAATGGCAATGGAAGAAACCCCACTTCCACCAACTCGAAAAGGAGAGAGCAATGGGTATCAAGACGTCCAGTCCGCGTCCACGCGGGACCGCAACAAAATCAACGAGTAGGCGTCGTGCGTCAGGTACGATCGGCGGGCAGGGAACCGGCCGTGTCGAGCGTTGCCGGGATGCGGCTGACCGCGCAAACCGTTGGCTCACGGAACGCTCGCTGTTGACGAGTCATCCATGGAAAGGGTTGATCGGCCTGCCGAAGAAGATCGCCGACGGTTCACCCTATGTCGGTACCAACGTGTTCGTATTGCTGGCGGAACAGGATCGTGGCCGGTTCATGTCCGCGCTTTGGGGCAGCTTTAAAGCGTTGAAGGAGAACGGGTTTACGGTTAAGCGAGACTCGGTGCATACCGACGCGATCTTCTTCGGCCGTAAGCAGACGAACGCGGGGCAGTCGGGATCACGGGTACAGGTCGCGACGGCCGGCACCTCGGACGACACGGGTGCGCCGCGCCCAGACGACCCGACAGGTGGCACCGCGGCGGCGCCAACACAGACGGGTTCCCGGGTAATTCAGCCGGTCCAGCTCTTCAACGTCGCACAATGCGTCGAGTTCAGCTTCGATCCCGGGCCTTCAGTGGGCGATCCTGCAAACCTGTTGTCCCGGTGGTCCGAATGCCGGGTGGCTGGAACGCGGCTGCGGAAATGGCTGCAGGAAATGACCCAGTCCGACCCGCTCGAGCCGTACGAGGTTGAGCTGGTCGAGCGCCTCGGGGCCGATATCGCATTCATGCGTCGGACGGGCGCGATGGACGTGATAGAGGACCGCCTACCCGTTGTGCCTGATCTGGGAAATCGTTTCATGAAGGTGTGCGGTACGGCCTATTCGCTGAGCAAGGCGATCGAGGAACAGGTTTTTGGCGCAGCTCAGCAAGCTGGCCCGGCCCCAAGCTTGCCCCCCTCTAATCCCCCGGCGGACGCATCGGCAGTGGAGCCTGAATCTGCCGCTGCTCCTGCGACCGAGGGGGCTCCGCAGGAAGCGACGAGCGAGGCGCTGACCTCCTCGTCTACGTCAGCTGCGGTCACGGTGCCCGAGCCGGAAGTAGCTTCGACGGCAAATGCAACAGAAGCTGACGTGCCGAGGGCGGTGAAGCGGAAGCGGAGTCCGCGGCGCGCGGCGGGTACGGCGGGCGCCGCCGATGCCGCCGCACCGAAAGCCGTCGCAGAGCCTGACGTCATCGAGGAACAACCGGACTGGATGAACTCCTGGTGAACTCCCAATCCCCAATTGTCGGTTTCGACATTGGGGATTTTTTTATCCCTGGCGCCGCATTTCTGCATTTTCGATTTGCCCGATACCCTCTCGTCACCGTCATTGCCGAATTATTCGCAGAAGAGGAGCCCTTGATGAAGCCCTTGTCGCTCGACGCACAGCGCAACCCCGATCAACACCAGTACTTCGTCGGATTCAAAAACGTTTGCTATTTGGCTGGCTATATTCGCCGCGATAACCCTCACGTTGTCCCGGACGGCGCAACGCGGCGGTTCTGGTTGCAGTTGACCAATAACGAGAACCTGATGGTGCCGGTCGACCTGCCGCCTGGTATCGATTTGCCGAAGCATGCACGTGAGTTCCAGGGGCTCAAGTGCATTTGCCAGCTTCGTGGCTTTCGCGCTGAAGGTGACGAGCAACCGCGCGTCAGCGTGATAGCGCGTGGCTTCGGGCGCATCAACGCGCTCGAAATGCCTCCGCTCACCGCATTCGAGAAAGCGGTGCCTGCGAGCGCACCGAACAACACCGAGTTCAAGCCATTCGGGTCTGGCTATCGTAGTAACGGGGCGTCGAACAAGGTCGAGGTCGCAGGCATCGTTTCGGCAAAGCGTTTTCGCCACCCGACCGGCGAGAAGAGCGCCGCCCTCATTATGCTCATTCGCCAGACGGCCAACGAACGCCAGGATATCCCGGTGATCTTCTATGGGAAGCTTGCCGAGAAGTTGTCGGAGGATATCCGTGTCGGGGCGCCGATTTATGCGACCGGTCGGTACCGTGTGACCGGGATCAAAGTGACCGACGAAATCAACCAATCGACCGGAAAGCCGTATGTGACGGGCACACCGATCATCCAGATCGATGTGCCGACACAGCCGGTCGAGCGCGATATTCTTTACATCGATGGGATTCGTGGCGGCAGGTTGCTCTGGAAGGAGCGCACGCCGGAATGGATCTTTCAGGTGGCACCATCGCCGGCTGCGCCGCGACGGGCCGTCGTGGGTGATCAGCAGGTGGCGACGGCGACGATCCAGAAGGTCGAACCGAATGCCGAAGCGGTCGAGCGGCAAGCGAGCCCGACCTTGGCGCCTGCGATGGACGGCGCGGGCCTCTCCGATGAAGATCTGAGCTCGCTCGGCCTCTCCCGCTGATCGCACATGCGCGGCCGCGTTGAGAGTAGGCGAGGCCGCCATTACCCTTCTGGATATCTGTGATGCATCGCGAACCACTTGTTTCGTCGGTCGTCACCGTGCTGGGGTTTTGGCTGTTCGCGGTGACAGGCTATTCGGTCTACCTGAACCGGGTCGATCTTGCTTCCCTGCTCGACCTTCAGCTCTACATCGACACGTTGCGTTGGCCGCTCGCCGGTGTGGCCGCAGGGGCATCCGTCGCGGTGCTCTCGATCTACCTTTACCGTCGGTTCACCCTCGACGGTGTGGCCGGTCACGCGGGCGCCGGGGTCATCACAGGCCTCGGGCGGGTTCCCATCATCGTGGAGGAGCTCGAAGCCGCCGAACACCGCGTCTCTGACGAAATACTGCGGTCCGTATCATCGCTTGCGAACGTGATCATGAAGCGAGATCGACCGCCGACTGACATGCTCGAGGTGTGGCGCAAGCACTATGCGAAGAGCTACCCCGCGCACGCGGCGCTGTTGGACAAGCTCGAGCGGGTGTTGATGCGCTACCGGCACCTTCCCGCCACACATGTACAGGACGGCCCCCGAAATCATGGGGGGCGGTCACTGATCGAGCATTCGCTGTTGATCGCCTTCCTGATGGAGTGGAACGCGCCGCAGTTTTCCTATCCCGTCAACCCCGCAAAACCGCATTTGCCCCTGCTCGACCCGCAGTACACCTTCAACTCGTCAGACCCGCTCATCCTGCTCGCGGGCATTGCGCACGACATCGGAAAGATCGAGTGCTACGAGTTCGCGCCGGACGATCCGAAGAAGGTCGGAGCGCCTGTCGGCAGCCGGCACGATCACGACAAAGTCGGGGCCCGCTGTCTCGCTCGCATGCCGGAATTCTGGGCGCTTCCGGACGAGGATCGAGATGTACTGCTGCTGTGCTGTGCGTACTATCACACGCCGCAGAGCATGCCGATGAGCTCGCCGAAAACGGTCCGCTCGGATCGCCTTCATGCGATCACGGAGCTATTGATCAAGTGGGACGGCGAGGGCTCGGCCCTGGAGAATCGTGAAGGCGCGCGGCTGACCGATGAAACGGCGACCGGACCGGAAGAGGTGCCGGCAACGAAGCTGTTCGAGGCGAAATCAGAGGCAGGTCGGCAGCTTTTACTGTGGAATCTGGTGAGGGAGCTTGTCCTCGAGCCAGGGCGTGTCAACGGTCAGGATCGTCGTCGGAACCTCGGCTGGAAATACCACTTTCCGCACTTGGGCAAGACTCTGCTCTTTCTCGTTGAGGACCAGTTTGTGCAGCTGGTTGCGGCTCGCGGCGAGTTGGAGGATGAGATGGAGGGCAACTTTTCCGGGGCCGGCGTCGATCCTCTAACGAGGAAGATCCTCTCCGCATGCTTTGAACAGGGCGCGCTGTATCTCGACTTCGAGGATGCGCGTACGCGATCGCCCGAGATGCTGACGTACGTCGCACGTATGTACAAGCCAACGCAGTATTTCGAGAATGTGAAGACGAAGACCGCGATCAAACCGGTCCATCAGCGCGGCAAGGAGGTCCTCAAACTCGGCTCGGTTCTGGTGCTCGAGCTGTCGAAGGAAGTCTTCCCGGAGTTGCTGGCACTGCAGGACAACAACCTGGTTCCCGAGATCCGGCACTTCCGGACCGGCAGCGCTGGCCGACGGGGGCGGAAGCCTAATGCATCGGCCGGGCCGGATACGGGCGGTTGGGTCATTCCCGACGTGTCAGACCGTGTTGCCGAGAGTGCACCCGGCGCGAGTGACACCGCGGGCAGCTTGCCACCGGCGCCATTTGACTCACCCACACCCGTCGAGCAATCGGACGCGCCGAGTGGTGCGACGTCCGCTGCACAACCGACAACTTCCCAGCCGGTGGTGGCGGCCAAAGTAGTCACCTCGGTGTCGACCAAGCCAATCGCGTCAGCGGTACTTGTTGAGCACGCGAAGCGCGGGCTGGCGAGCGGGACTATTCAGGGCCGAGTGAACGAAGCCTCGGGGGTATTGATGGTCCGTGGCGACAGTGAGCACCTGGTCGAAGTCCTCCATCTGGATACATTCGGATACGCCGACGCTGAAGCGTTTCTCGCCGACGTCGAGACGGGGCGGATCCATGGGACCGATATCTTGAACGTCGATGGCGTGAAGATCTTGCGCATCACGCTTCCGGCCGGAGTAGGGCGAGCCGTGGAGGAAGCATGGTGAGACTTTCGGTAGTTGGTACGCCGCGAGCGAAGTCGGTTCGACGTTTTTCGATCTGGTACGGATGGGAGATTCGAGCTGCATGGTTCATGGGAACCGTGGCCGGCCTCCTGAGTGAGAAGACAAGGGGCGACTACCACGATTGGGCTATTGCGCAAGCGTACGGCCTCGGGCGCCGAGACTTTCGTGGCTCCCGGGAACTGCGGCGATTCTCGCGCAACGCCGCGCTTGCGGCCGCCTACGAACGAGGCGCGGCCGATGTTCGGCAGCAGGCTGCGCGCCTGCGATGGCGCGGCCCAATCGACAGCTTGAATGCCTACTCGGCTGGTCATCAATCCTTCGTCGTGACCGGCAGAAGCAAGCGGGCCGTAGATAGCACGTCATTCATTACGCTATCGGACTGCACAAGTCCACGCAAATAGGACCACATTCGCGCTTTCGGCACGCTGCATCGTTCGGCGAACTCGGAGATGGTGAGACCTAGCGTCGATCGGATGGCGCGAAGGTCCGAAGCCAGAGGATGCTCTGGCTTATCCCGTTGAACAACCTGCCCGCGCTGGCGTACCTTCGTGCCGCGCAGGTTTTGCTCCAGATCACGTGAAATGTGCTTCGGGAATGCGCTCCTTTCGAGCTTCTCTCTAAATCGCGCACGGTGCCGCGCGGTCGACGTCTCCTCCTCGCGTGACTCCAGCAAGGACAGAGGCGATCGCTCCAACATGTCAGGTTCGATCGATTGGCGAGCCTCTTCCTCTTCCATGTCGGTGACCAGCTCTTCGGACTCGTACTGTACGGCCTGCCGGAAGGCTGCTAGGGCAAGGTTGTCTGCAGTGCGATAGACGTAGCTGTAGATGTTCACCGGGACATCGATCTGGCCGAAGATCGGAATGCATGCCATGAACGTGTCGTTCAGGATTGACTCGAATTCTTGGTGAACGCCACGTCTGTCGGCAACGCTGAAGACAATACGACGGATTCGGGGGCAACCGATAAACACGCGTGCCAACGTATCCGCGCTGGTGCCGGGGGCAGGTGGGAGCATCAGGTGGAAGCGACCCGAAGGGCCGCTCTGCATCGGCGCTGAGCGCTGCACGGCGGTACGCATCAGAACAGGCTCCACGCTTTGCGCGCGCCGATCGACTCCAATAGCGCCCGCACGTTGCCCGTCGCGATCGGCAGGCCGTTGGCAGACTCGAATACGCCGGCCTTTCCGGGCACACCAGGTAGCCATGCAATCGGGTGCCCATCGAAGGCGGCGCCTGCCGCATGCGCGAGACCGGAAAGGTCGGCTTCCTGGCGGCCGAGGAAGAGACGTTGTCCACCGAGGCCTCCGAACGCGCGGCGGACTTTCGCGTGTTGAAGCCGGTGAATCGACACTACCCACCGTTCGCCAGTCGGCGACGTCAGCACGGCGATCGGGACCGGTTGTCCGTCCGGGCACTCTAGGATCCAGCTCTTGTCCAGGCTCCGCGAAATTGCCCGCGCGGATCGTCGCCTGAAACGATGCGCCGCCAAGCTGAGGGCGCTGCGTCGGACAAGGAAAATTCCGGCGCAGCCGATCAGCGCGAATGCCAACAGTGAGACCGCGCTAGACGATTCATGATCACGATGGATGAGCGCGACTGCTGCACCTATGACGAGCGAAGTACCAGTCGCGCTTGTGACGACCGCGGAAGACAGCGACTGAGTGGCAGGAAGCTGCGTCCGGTCAGTTGCCACGGTGGTCTCCGTCAAACTGCGGAAGGAGCTCCACGCGCGCAATCGGTGTTCCGGGTTCGGTGATCGGTTCAGTCGCCGCCGTAACCCTTCCGATAGAGGCTCGCATCAACGATTGGGCGGCTGCGCGATCTGCGTCCCGGATGACGTTTCGCGGGGCCCGGGACGTAGCCAACCGCCCGGTCCGTGCCTCGGATAACACTTGGGTCGCGCTGACCCCGGCCGATTGCGGCGCATCGCCTTCGTATGCCACAGTCGACGATGGCTCACCGACGCGGAAAGTGAGGATGCCGGCACCGTCCTCGAGGCGGCCGAGGCGGGCCTGATCAGCCGTGCCGGCGCAGCCGGCGGTTCCCAGGCATACCGCAGATACAACGATCCAAGTCTTGCGCATTTCGCTGGTCCTATAAGTGAATTGAAATCGACACGGACAGTGTGACCCGACGGTCGCAAATGCAGAAATGAGCGGGCGATGGAACGGGGAGGATAATCGTGGCCCCCGCGAGTCCGGCTGAAACCCCGCGTGGTCATCCGGGGTTATCCGTCCGATTTCCTAACTCGAAGTGACACCCCTATGTTCCAACGTGGGTTACCAGATTCTGGGACCGATACGATGACTTCGGGGGTTGAAATGCAGACAATGACCAATGGTGGTGACGCGCTGATAAGGCGTACTCCCCACGACAAGCGCTCTAGATTTCTAGGGTCCTGGATTCGGAAGATTGGGTGTGCAATCGCGCTGTCCGCCGCGTCGTTCGCACATGCCGCGCTTGTCCAATATAACTTCACGTCAGTCGACGGCGTACAGAAGACTTCAGGTCCGGACGCAGGCTATGCGAACGCTGCAGGGCAGATGACTTTCAGCATCAGCTCGGGTCTCGCGAACCGCGTGCGCATCTCTATCCTGACGACGAACCAGCAAATCGTTTCGACGGCCACGAGCGACGTTGTGGGCGTCAATAGTACGTTCACGATTGGCGGTAAGACCTACTACGGCGCCCAGCTTCAACTGCCGGCGCCAATCCCCGGCGCCTATGTGCTCCAGGCCGATATCCTCGACGGGACGGGCAAGGTCATCTCCACTGACAAACACCAGATGATCGAAGCGACGAGCGGCCCGAAGGTAGGGGCCTTCGTGGGATCTGGCCACGGAATATGCTATGACGACAACTTCGCGAATCTCTGTCAGCCTGCGGATGGTGCCCTGGTCGGCCCTTGGACGACGATGCGGATTGGTGTGAATGGAGTGACGGACAACGGTGCAGGAGTTGCGGGCGCAAAATTTTCACTCAAGTCGCCTGATGGTCTTACAACATATACCCAGCAGCAGGCTCAGTATGATGCCGGCAATCAGCTTGTGCTCATAGGTGATGGGAGCACGTGGATAGCGATGGCATTTACTCCGGAAGATTTCATCGGGCCGGTTGTGGCGGAATTCGATATCTTTGACAACGCCGGTAATGTTTCAGTTGTAAGGCGCAACCTCATTTGGAATGGTGAAGTACATGGTCCCAAGGGGTGGTCGATTGCAGCGATCTACAATCCCAATTCGACTGCAAATTTTCTTCCGGGTTCACCGTTTGTAGGGTATGAGCCGTATACGCCGGGAATGACCACGTACGCAAATCCGGTCAAGTACGTTATTCGTGCGCCTCGAGACGAATGGATAACTAATGCCGCGACGGGTTGGTTCATTGCCGGTACGGCGTATCCCGGGAGTATGGCGCCTGACTATCAAGATAGTCAGTACGGTTACAAGCTCGTTACTGTTGGTTTCTCTCAGAGTGGGAACGTTGATCAATCCCTGTACTGGGCTTCGAAGACGGTTGGTCAGGGCGATAGTCTCAACTACCAGTTGAAGCTTGGTGATGGTGTTCGTACAACCCCCTCAATTACGGGATTTTTGTACTCGTTGGACTCAGGTCAGCTTTCCGTTCCCGTATTCACACCCCATTACATGTATTCAAAGAGGACGACCATCAGTCAGATAACGGCTAATGCCGAGGTTCGGGATTTCGACCAGGTCGTTGAAGACAATATTGTTACGTTATTTGGCACGACGAATGCCGGTACTCAAACCTTTAGGTGCACAATCCCGGCTGGCGCAACGTCGTGTGTGCTGACGGGACCTTTCGTGATGGACGCAAGTGGCGGTGCGACTACCACGTACATGCATTACACATACATACGGAGCGCGGATGGCGCACTTCAAAGTGGGACGCTGACAGTTCCCGTGTTCGTCATTGACAAAGGGGTGCCTCAAATCACATCGGTAACGTACGATCCGAAGGCGCTCAGCATTACGGTCGTTGGGACGAAAGCAACGGTGGGCGCCCCAAATACGTGGGCCGACCTTCGCGTGCAGTCAATTGCCATTTCCGCCACCCCCGCAACGGGTGGCAAGGCGGTCTCGATCCCGGTCAATCCGACCTTCGCGAACACACTCTTTACCGGTGTGGGGGACGGAAGTAGTTTGCCCGATGGAAATTACGATTTCGTCGTGACAGTTACCGATTCTGCCGGGAATGTAACTTCGCAAGATGTCGGGACGTACCTCATTGCTAAGACGCCTTCGTCGATAGGGTTCTCTGTGCAGAATGGAGCGGCAGTGAAGTCGCTCGATTCGATCTTGATTTCTATCACCGATCCGAATGACCCGGCACCGATGATTCAGTCGGCTTCTCTCACCGGCGGTCCAACGAAAACCGACGTGCAGGTTGCAACGAGGGCGACGGATACACCGAACCAGTACGGTCTGACGTACCCGATGATGTTCCCGTCCTCCGACGCAAATTCGGGTTACACGTTGACGGTTTCGACAATGAACAAGTTTGGCCGCCAGAACACGGCGACCTTGAACTTTCTCTATTCTCCACCGCAAGTGTCGGCGCTTGGGCTTGCCAACGGCGTTGCTCGTTTGCCAGCTGTCCCTCAGGTCGTGACGAACATCCGATCTTCGCCGCTCACGCTCAGTAATGGTGGTGCGGTGACAGGTCAGTACCCGGTGATGGCGACGCTGCGCGCTGATTCGACAATCCCGCTGGTGGTGAATGGTGTCACCGTTGCGCCGGGCGCGACGCAGGCGGTGGCATCGTCCTACGATTTCACGCGTGCGGGAAGCGCGTTAAACGTACCCGTGAGTCCCGCAACGGCTGACCTGGTCGGCAGGGCGTACCTCTTGCTCTCGACCGTGGCGCCGAATGCTCCCGTACTCGTCGCCGAGGTGGACACCTGGAGTCCGTCTCAGCAAATCGCGTTGGCTCCAGCCGGCAAGGCCACCAGCTTTACCGTCGACGTTGCGCCCGTGACGCTGGTGGCGACGCAAACCGGTGTGGGGACGGATTGCACGGGGAGTATCGAATACGCGCTGCAATCGACCATCAGCTCGCGAGGTGGCACGTTGAATCCCGGTGGCTATCAATGTGCACTTCAGGTCGACACGGACGATGGCGATCTCATCGACTATACGACCAGCCCGCAGGGGATCGTCGGGTACCTCCACACCGTTGGGCAGAACCGCGCGGTATACGAATCGGGGGTGCTGTATCGTGACCCGACGACGAACAAGATCGGCTTCTACACTGCTGGCAAGCAGACGATCAATCTGGTCGGGACGTCGCTCGATGACGCGGCGCCAGTGTGGTCGTACCTGGCCGGGAATGGGCCCCAAGCAGCTGGATCGTCCATGACCAATCCGGTCGCAATGCTGGGCGTGAACCAGTACGCGGGGCAGATGAAGGCAACGGCGGTGAACCCGGGCCTTACGATGGTTATGACCGACCCGTCAAACAAGGCGACGAAGCTGGCCACGCAGTCGAATTCCATAGGAGGCCAGATCTACACCACCAACAACACGTTGTGGGACAAGCTCCGGTATGGCTTCGACGTCTCCTACACGCGTCGGCCGGACAAGGTCTGGCACGCCGATTTGAATCTCAGCGTGCAGCCGCCGAACGTGACGATCAACCTGAATCGGCAGGTCGGCTCGCTCGTGTCTACTACGGACGCAACACTGACAGGAACGGTTGGGATGCTTCAGGGTGGTGCGTTTACGTACAGCGTGGCGACGATGGGCGAGTGGCGTGTGCAGGCGTATGTGAAAACCGTCACGCGCTCGCCTTCTGGTGTCATCACCTCGACGAAGCTCGAGCCGCTGTCCGATGCACCGACGGCGGTGCGCCCCGACGGATCGTTCACGCTGCCCGTCGGTCAGTTGCCATCCGGAACCGCAAACATTGTCGTGAAGGCGATTCTGTTCGACAGCAACGGTCCTACGACAAGGTCGGTCAGTACCACCGACCTTCTGCTTGCGGTCTCGAACGGATCTCCGATTCCTGCTTCGCTGGTGGTCGCGCAAGCAACGAGCGGCGTTGTGAGTAGCTCGGCGGCGTTTGTGCCCGCTCTCAACGTGATCTATGACTCGAAGCGCCTGCAGGACATCGGGACGATCCATTGGTCAGTCTCGGCGGACAGCGGCGCGACGTGGCAATCGGCGGGTGACACGACGTCTCCGGGCCTGCGGCCACGTATCAGCAGCTCGGGCACCTACCAGTACAAAGCGGTCGTGACGAACAAGTATTCAGGCCTGACGAGCGACACGAACACCGTGACGGTCGAAGCATTTCAGCGGCCCACTTTGTCGATCTCTGGCGCGACCGCAGGATACGCTGGCAGCCCGGTGACGTGGACGGCAGTGTCGGACGTTGCGGATACGTCGTTCACGTGGTCCGTCAAGACGGCCTATAACGACCAGAACCCGAAGACCTTCACGGGCAAGACCGTGACGTACACCCCCCAGACGGCAGGGACACTCTGGGTGACGCTGACGGGCCAGGAGAGTACCGGCACGATCGCGAATCCACTCCGGACCCGGACTGCATCCGCGATTTACTCGGTTGCTGCGCTTTCCTTGCCAAAGCCGATCATTACTGGCCAGCACGTTCTGGAGACAGGGAAGCCCGCGACGTTCACCGTCACGCAGAATTCCCCCTTCAACAAAAATCAGGTGACGACGCAAACGCTCAAGGGCCAATGGCTTCTCCCTGACGGCACGACTCAGGACGGCTTCGATCCGGTGACGGTATCGATTCAGCCGGGTCAGACGACGATCGGGTATGTGAGCTGGGTGGACGGGTTGAAAGATGCCTCATTGACGAAATCCGGCTTCACGTTTTCGACGTGGACCTACCAGTTCCCGAAGATGGTCCTCGCAATGTCGATGCCCGATACGCGCGCGCCGGCGATCGGTGTCTTTACCGCGAACTACGAGAATATGGCCGATGCTCGCAACGTTGGCACGGAGAAGTTCAACTTCGACTGGTTGCTGCCATCGAGTGCGAACGTAACATCCCAACGTGGGGCCACGCTGGGTGCAACGTTCACACAGGCGGGTGAACAGCAGGTACAGGTGACGGTGAGTGACGCTCGCGGCAACCACCAAACCCTTTCGAAGGTGTTCACCGTAGGAAATGCGCCTACGCTTTCCGCCACACTCGGATTGCAGGGTAGTGACCGATGGTCGCGAGCGCCGTCGAACGTTCAAGCGGTGTTGTCTCTGACTTCGATGCCAAAGGGCGATCAGATCTCGCAGATCGTCTATGCGCTTGATGGTACGCCGGCACTGACGGCCACGAACCCGACTGCAGCAGCCGTGATTCCCGTCGCGACGCCCGGTGAGCACACGATCAGCGCAACGATCACGACGAAGACGGGGGCATCGTTCACCGCGTCGCGGAGCTTCTCCCTCGTGACGGGCGACAACCCGGTATGCTCGATCGCACAGTCGGGGTCGACCGTGGAAATCGTGCTGCGGGCGGCTTGCACGGTGAACCAAGGGAAGGTTGTCGGTATCAGCTGGCTCGTCAATGGAGAGAAGACGGCACTGTCTTCAGCCTTCATCACGTTCACGGGGCAGCAGCTCGCGGCACTGCGTACAGCGGGGGTTATCGCAACGACCGACAAGGGGCAAACTGGGCAAACGTCCTGGACGCGACCGTGACGCGGCGCGAAGTTTCATAAGTCAGCGTACTCAATGGGGGATAGCGAGTGTCATTCCTAACCGGTCGTTGAAGGATAAAGTTGGCTCCGCGTGAAGGGAAGTAGTGGAAGGGCGCCCTCGCCCAAGAATCTCGCGCTACCCCCATTGAAAGCCTCGATCTCCCCGGTCGAGGCTTCTTTTTTTCACCTGCCGGAGCGAGCCGCCCGATGACGCCTGGGCGCTCCACAACAATGTAGGTCTGCTGGGCTCGTTCCGGATCGCCCGCCCTCCGGGCGGTCGGCGCTCTCCCCACGCCTGCGGCGTGGGTCCCCGTGCGCCTCGATCCGGGCGCGCAGGTGCGCGCGCATCGACGCCGGCAGTTCGACCGCTTGGCTTGCAGGAGGGGGCGATCGAGACGCAAATGCGCATGGGCGATTCGGTATCGCCAGCGACACCTTGCCCGGCATTCCACGATCGCGCCCACATTTCTCTCCACTACGACTTTTGGCCGCAGGCCATACTTTTGGAGGAAACTCACCATGCATTTCAACGCTAGTGTGCCGATAGGGAGGTTGTTCGCCCGAGCAATGAGGGTGTACGATTGGGTTATGGAACGATTCATTGCACCGAACGGCGAGAAGGTGACCAAGGTGGTGACTCCGTCAGGAGTGACCGGGTACATCGCTGCGTCTGTTCCGGCTGAAGCGCTGATCGGAATGCGCGACAAGATGATCGCCAAGCTCGGCACGACCCTTCCAGAGTTCCGGAAGAAGTACGGGCTCGATCGACTGCCAGATCCGTCAAAGCCCGCTCGATAAGGCTTGAGCATGAGCTCCTCGCCATTTGTGCGAGGCGCCGTGTTGAAGTGCCGCTTTCCTTTCGATTCCCACCCGAACCAACCTGGTCCACGACCGCACTACTGCTTGTCCGTCACTCAATTTGAGTTGTCGGGTGCGCAGTATGCCGCCGTGTGCTACGGCACATCGAGGCTGGACGAACCATTGCTCCGTAAGCATGCTGGCATGATCCTTAGCGTTCCCTCGAGCTTCATTCGTGGGGAAATGCCGGGGCCCGTGACGCATTTCATCGGGGATCACATCGCGTTCGTGCCGTACAACAGCAAGTGGTTCTACATGGACTTCCAGGCTCGCCTGGATTACGTCCGTGAGAAGGATCGGCAGGGCGACTTCAAACGTCAGCGCCTCTATCAGGACTTTGTCCGTTTCGAAGAAATCATGGCTGCGTCTGTTGCCCAAGATGTAGATTTCTGGGCTCAAAGTGAAAACAGACAGGTCATCGGATTGCCCCCGGGCAAGAAATTACGTTGACCTCAAACCCTCGCATCGCCTTTTGGTGATCGAGGGTTTTTCTTCTTCTGGCGACTGTTTCTGCATTTCGTAGCCGGTCGTGATACTACGGGAACGACGCTATGTTTACGTCGATCGGTTCGAGGAGGAGCCTGATGCGAAAACTGCCCGACAACGTAACGCTGAGTGAGGCCAAGATGGCTGCCGAGCTCGATTCGATCAACGCTGCGATCGATGCATTTGCCGCACAGATGAAAGCCACCATGGCGCGCAAGGTCGCGGAGAACAGGGTGGGCTGGGATGACCCTGCGTTGCTGCCCGACATTATCGACAACCTGCTCGCGCACGGGATCCAGTGCCCGAACGATCATCGGCATGCCGTTCACGTCGGAAACTTCGCGATGATGGTTTGGTACGCGTCAGAGGGGCGGCGTCAGTTGGGCAAGGCCGTGGCCACTACCGCGTGACGTTGGGAGGCGGCGCCATGTGGTACGCCATGTGGTACGCGATCAGGTATGGACTCAATGCGCTTCTGCTGCTCAAAGAAAGGAAGATCAGCTGGCGCACGTTCCGGCGGGCCTTGCGTGAACACCCCATCGCTGTTTGTGGTCCACGAGGGGCGTACATCCTGGATCCAGACTTCGAGAAAGGCTGGCGGTAGCGACTTGAAGGCCACGCCGACCGTTCCGACTTCAGCTCGTGATCGAGAGCTAGCCGCGATGCCGTCGATCGCGTCACTGTTTCCGATCATGTTCGCCAATGGATGCCAGTGGATCCACGTGACGTGCGAATGCGGCGGATGCAGTCGGGAGCTACCTGCTGACGCAGTTCGAGGTTCGGTGACTCGGCCGCTGGCGAGCGTCGCAGTGGTCGAAGCCGTCGGAGTATGTGTGTCCTGCGAGTTGGGTACCCGCTTTCTCTACCGGTTGCACGATGACATGCGAGTAAGCGGTCCGGACGGCGACGGGAAATGGTGCACCTGGCGAGCCGGCCGACCGTCGCCAATAGGCAGCGTAGCGCGCGTGATGAAGCGTTGGTTTTCGATCATTCGCTGATTCGCGCGCGGAGATGGACATGGACGTACTCTACGATCCCTACACGTCAGACCTGAAGATCCCGCCGCACTCGATCGAATCCGAGCAATCGGTGCTCGGTGGCCTGCTGCTCGACAACGCCGCGTGGGACACGATCGGTGACCTGGTCTCAGCTACCGACTTCTACCGGCATGACCATCGTCTCATTTTTCGGCGCATCAGCGAGCTGATCGGCGCCGGGCGGCCGGCAGACGTCGTAACGGTGTTCGAGGCGATGCAATCGCGCGGCGAGGCCGAGAAGATCGGCGGGCTGGCTTACCTCAACGCCGTTGCACAAGGTACACCAAGCGCGGCGAACATCCGCCGGTACGCCGAGATCGTCCGCGACCGAGCACTGTTGCGCAACCTGATCGCGGTGGGCGACGAGATCGCGGCCGACGGGTTCAATCCGCAGGGTAGGGAAGTGCGTCAGCTGCTCGACCAGGCCGAAGCAAAGGTGTTCGCAATCGCGGAAAGCACGGCGTCGAGCCAGGCCGGCTTCCTGGAGATGCGTCCCGTGCTGCTCGAGGTTGTTGGGCGGATTGACGCGCGCTACAACAGCCCCGGCGCGTCCGACGTAACGGGCACGGAGTCGGGCTTCATCGACCTTGACCGAATGACCTCGGGTCTTCATGGCGGAGAGCTAGTGATTGTCGCGGGCCGGCCCGCGATGGGGAAGACGTCCTTCGCCATGAATATCGGTGAACACGTGGCGATCAATCTTGGCCTGCCGGTGGCCGTGTTTTCGCTGGAAATGCCCGCGGCGCAGCTGGTGACCCGGATGCTTGGATCGGTGGGCCACATCGATCAGCAGCGCCTGCGTACGGGGCGCCTCGAGGACGGCGATTGGCCGCGCTTCACAGACACGGTCACGAAGCTGAGCAATGCGCCTCTCTTCATCGACGAGACGGGCGCGATGAACCCTCTCGAACTTCGCGCGCGCGCGCGCCGGCTCGTGCGGCAGCATGGCCGGCTCGGATTGGTCATCGTCGACTATCTGCAGTTGATGTCGGGCGCAACGCAGACACAGAATCGCGCGGAGGAGGTGTCTGAGATTACCCGTGCGTTAAAGAGTCTGGCGAAGGAACTTGATGTGCCCGTTGTCGCGCTCTCGCAGTTGAACCGCGGGCTCGAGCAGCGCGCAAATAAGCGCCCCATCATGGCGGACTTGCGCGAATCAGGTGCGATCGAACAGGATGCGGACGTAATTCTCTTTGTCTACCGCGATGAGGTCTACGATCCGGACAGTGCCGATCGTGGCATGGCCGAGATCATCATCGGGAAGCAACGCAACGGGCCAATCGGGACGGTTCGGTTGACGTTCCTGGGGCCGTATACCCGCTTCGAGAATTTCGCGTCGTCACGCACGCTGTGATGGAATTGGCCGCGACGGCCGCGAATCTTCGCGGCCACTGCATGCCCTGCTATCTGCCCGCCCAGACGGTCGGAACCATACCGAAATTGCCCATTTCTTGCCATCCGGCGCTGTCTAGTTTGAAGAGGTCGTCCTCATCCAGAATAGTGCCGTCTGCGAGCGTCACTTCGCTTACATCACCAATCAAACTGTCCCAACGTCGACGCTCTATCAGCTTGTCGTCACGGAACAGCGAGACTTGGATGTCGGTGTTCGGTGGATTGAGGGGGTATTGCCCCTTCGCGTTAAGCTCCGGCATGGGAACCAGCTCGATCTTCGCAACGACGCCGTTTGAAAGAGCGATCGCGTTTGGTAGATATTTCTCGGTGGTCGACATATGTCAGCTCCTGCGTAGGGGCAACGGCCTTTGCCTATCAGTCGTCGCGGTGGTAAGCACCGCGACGGGTTATAGCGCTGCTTGAGGAGCGGGCTGAATCAGAAACTGCGCCGGATTGTCGCCGAGCCAGCGCGGGCGCTTTCCGCGGCCGCTCCAGGTCGCGCCGGTATCGGGATGGCGATACTTCGCGACAGCAGGCGCACCCTTTCGTCCACCACTTTTCGCTTTGATCTCGTCGATCGAAATGTCGTAGAGGCGCATGGTTTCGCGAATGGACTCGATTTGGGTCGCGCGCTCCCGCTCTCGAACCGCGGCAATTTCTTGATCGAGTTGCTTGCGCTGGTTCAGCAGATCCAGATACCCCGTCATGCTATTTTCTCCTCGTGGTTGATCAGTGACGTTGACATGTTGCCAGCCGTCTCAAAATTCCAGAAATGCGGCTTGTCGGATTAATCGAAAGCTCGGAAGTAAAAAACCTCCCAGTCGAAAGCGGCTGGGAGGGGGGGATATCAAATCGATCGACGAACAGCTTCGACGACCTTTTCAGGAAGTTCTGTGTGACTATTCACCACGGACATCTGGCCGGCATAGCCTCCTTTTTGCATGGCGTGCCGGGTTTGTTGAAGCCCCCGTACACTGCCACCGATAAAAATCGTCACGACCTCAATGTCCGCATACCTCGCGTATGCATATGCGCTTGCGAGCATCTCCAGATCAGCTGCCTCGCCGTCCGTGAGTACGATGAGGAGTTTGCGCGCTTCGTCGCGGAGCTCG
Organism: Burkholderia aenigmatica; assembly: GCF_048627025.1. Taxonomy (NCBI): domain Bacteria; kingdom Pseudomonadati; phylum Pseudomonadota; class Betaproteobacteria; order Burkholderiales; family Burkholderiaceae; genus Burkholderia; species Burkholderia aenigmatica. The sequence goes on from NZ_CP184472.1 coordinate 23,803, forward strand.
AGACGAGACAACGCAATCGTCATCGCCATACCAGTTGCCGTGACACTTGCGCGAAGTGTTACCGCGTTGCTACTGCCATCCACGGATGACCAGGCGTCCTCGAATGACTTGATGACCTGGTAGGCACGCCCGAATCCGATCACTTCGTTGGGGACCTCGAAATGCTCGAGTACCTCGCCGATTGCGATTGCTGCCCCACCCGCGACGTCCATTCGGGTCACGCTGTATCGTTGCGTTGCAACGACACGAGAGCCGTCCGAGTAGGAGGTTTGAGACGAAGAAGCAGGTTGGATCGTTACACGTTCAACAAGTCCCAGGGCGGTACCCATGCTCGACGAGACGTCAGCGAGCAACGTAATTGCGGTGTTCAGCTCGTAGACTTCCTGGCGCTTCTTGAATACCCGGCCGTCCCCGAGTCGGAGTCGATACAGCTTGCCGGACGCCAGATCCCGTCCCGTGTACCCGAACAACCTGCGTCGCGACACGAGAGTGTCCAGTTCGGCCGCGAGGTCCCCGGCCAGGCTATTACGGAGACGCGTGGCAAGAATGCGCCAACTGTACGGAACAGGTTCCGTACCGGAGGCTTCCTTCGGGATTTGAAGCGGGACCCGACGACGTACGTCCGCCGAGTGGTCATTGACGGCGGCGCCGGCGAGATCTCCGAGGTCCGTCTTCGGCAATTCGGCACTGGTAGCGTCGAGCGTTGCGGCGACAGCCGCCCGTTGTGCCGGCGTTGGGTCGCTGCCGTGCTGATCGCTTACCTCGCTCGGATCGTGCCCAACTGCATCCGTGGCGACACCAGGCTCACCAGCGGCACCCGGTACGTGCAGTACGGCCGCCGGTGGCTCGTTCTTCTCGGCGGGCAGAGAGAAGCTCTCGACGATTTGAGCGGCCAGTTTGCAGGCTTCTTTCGTCGAGGTCAGCGTCGGTGCCTTTTGTGCGAGTTTCCATGCGGAATCCCACGCCGTGCCAAACCGTATCCGGGCAGCCTTCGCGGATACTTCTGCGAGAGAACCCAGATGCTCGGACTGCTTCGGCAAAAAGCGGGCGCGGCAATTGAGAAGCATCGCGTTGCACAACAGCGCGCCCGGAGCGACATCCGGCGAGGATAGAGAGTCGACGTCGCCGAATACACCCCAACGAACGAGGACACCGATCGCGCGCTCGAGGTTGCGTGGAATGCCCGGCCAGTCGACGCCGGCCGCAAGCTCAATCCGAATATCCTCCAGGATGTTCTCCATCCGGTTGACGATCGGGCGACGCGAGCGCCGGGCGCGAAAGTCGGTGTGACGCCCATGTCCTGCCGCTTCGTGATCGATGATGCCATCCATAACCGTAGCAACATCGTCATTGTCGACGAGCATCCAGCCAGCCGGGAAAATGATGCGCTGACCGTCGGTTGCAGCGGTTGCGGCGGCTTCCTTGACGATCAGCTCGAGCGAGTAGCGACCGGCAAGAATTCGCGCGACCAACAATTGATTCCGGTACCGCTGAACATTTGAGTTCATCTTGATCTCCTAGATGGAATGGCAGAGCACTAGGAAATGAAGGGCGCGGCGACGAATGGCGTCATTTCTTCAGACTGAAGGGATTGCCGGCCGGTTTTGCCGGCCGTGCCGCCGGCGCCGCGCTTGGTTGCGCAGCCGGCGTCGTGCTCTTCGGGGCCGCAAGAGCGAATGCGCTTCCGCCTGGTGCAGGTGCGGCGGACGGGCGAGCGGCGGGCCGTCCGGTTCGAGTGCTGGGATCCGACGACGATTTTCCGGCGGGCGCCGCTGGTGTCCCGGATGCGGGCTTCGCACGCGGTTTGCGCGGTGCCGCCGCCTTGGTGCCGCCACGGCTGCGCTTCACGACGACGGCCGCGGGAAGGTCCTTCGGCATCGGCATTGCGTTTGCCACGGATCCGTCCTTCATGCCGGCTACAAGCCGTTGTACGAAGCGGCGCCCGTACGTGTCGAAGTCCGACTTCGACAGCGTACCCTCGGCGACTTCACCCAGCTTGTCTTCGAGCCACGCGGTGAAGTCCGGCTTGATGAGGTCGGAGGGCAGCGCGCGCGCATACGCACGCGCTTTCGGCGTGGGAATCAGGACCTTGTTCCGTCCGTCCTTCACCTCTTCGAAGAAGTGCGCATCGATCAGCTCGTCGATCGTTGGACCGCGGGTCGCAGAAGTACCGAGCCCGCGCTCCTTCAGAACTTTCTTGATCGCCGGATCCTGAACGAACAGGTGGACGTTCTTGATCGCGTCGAGCAGCGTCGAGCTCGTGAAGCGAGGAGGAGGGGACGTGACTTTGCTCTCGATGTTTACTTCGTCCATGCGGACCGCATCACCTACGACAAGAGGTGGAAGCGCGGATGCCCCATCGCCGTCGGCGTCGTTCGGGTAGAGAGTGCGCCACCCCAGCGATACAGGCACGATCCCTCGGGTCGTGAAGCGCTCGCCTTCGACTATGACCTCGATGGCGGTTGAATCGTAGACGTAGTCCTCGTGAAACTGCGCCATGTAGCGCCGCACAATCTCGCCGTACACGAGTCGCTCCGGTCCGGGCAAATCCGCTACGCGCGCGCGGGTCGTCGTCGGCAAGATTGCAAAGTGCTCGCCGAGCCGACTGTCGTCAAAAGCTCGGGACCGGCGCGATGCGTTGGCTTTGTCCCCGAGTCGCCATTCCGTGCCGAAGTTCTCTCGGACGGCGTCGAACACCTGAGCAGCTTCATTCCAGAGGTCGACCGGCGCATATTGACATTCGACGCGAGGGTAGGTGGTGAGCTTGTACTTGTTGTAAAGGTTCTGCGCCGCTTCCAGGGTCGCGCCCGGTGAAAGTCCAAACGCCGCGCCAGCGACCTTCTGCAGCTCACTCAATGAGAAGAGCAAGGGGGGCGGGGTACGCTCGCCCGATTTCGTGTCCGCAACGGTAACCACACCCGTCTTCCCTTCAGCCCGCGTGCGAACGGCATCGGCGTAGCTGCGATCCAGCAGAAGTCCGTCGTTGTTGAATCGCGGAGGCGCGGCATCGGCAGGCCGCCGCCACGTGGCGCCGAAGGCGCCCTTCGTCGACTCGACCGTTCCGGAAATAGCAAAGTACGCGGTCCGGACGAATACCTCGATCTCCGCCTCGCGCATCTCCACGATGCCCACGATCGCTGACTTGAGGCGCCCGGCCTGAAGCATGCCTTCGTGCCCTTTGCCTTGCCAGAGGACGGTATAACCACGGGTGCAGTTGATACCCACGAGCCAGTCGAGATCCTCGCGAGCTTTCGCGGCAGCCAGCAGGTTTGCGCGGGCGCTGTTAGGCTGCATCTTGCGATATGCATCGCGGATCCCCGAGGTTGTCTGCGCCTGCAACCAGAGGCGCTTGACGTCCCCTTGGAATCCGAAGCGCTCCAGTATCTCGTCGATAATCAGTTGGCCCTCACGTTCCGGGTCCCCGGCGTGAATAACGGACTTCGCGCTTTTAAGCAGCCGGCCAAGCACTGCGAGCTGCCTTGCGGCGTTTGGGTTGGGCTTCCCAGTCTTACGGTCCTTGATGACGTCCTTCCGCAGCACTGCCGGCGCAATCGGGAGATCGTCGAGGGACCACTTCTTGTACTTGGGATCATAAACTTCCGCGTCGACCAGACCCGCCAGGTGACCGGACGCCCAACTGATCGTCATCGTATCGGCGATCAGGTACCCATCTCTAGGATTTCCCCGAAAGGGTTTGGCGACCGCGTTGGCGATGTCCATCGCGAGATTGAATTTTTCGGCGATGACCAGCGTATCGCTTGGAATCATTTCTGCATTCTCCCCGAGGTTTCGATAATGCCCCCGTGTTCTATCACACGGCTCCCGCATGCAGAAACGCAGCGCGTTGATGCACGCAGGCTTGAGATTCATCGAGGAGGACAACCATGCTGAGGGCGTTTCGTGCCGAACTGCGGGTCAACACCGACCCGAAACGACTGTTCTGGAAGAAGAAGGGCGAGAGCGTCGCTGCCGACTATGCAGCTGACGTAACCGAAGCCGGATCGGGGACGAAAATCGCGATCACCGGGATTCGAGATGCCGCCGCGAGCGGCACGTTGTACATCCGTCTCGCGTTTGCTGCCGGAGAGGGCGCGGGCAAGACCTACTTCCGGGGAAACCTGTTCGACAACGATCGCAAGGTCGATGGTCGGAACCACCCGGATTACACCGGGGATCTGCTGGTGGACCAGGAGACAGGCGACAAGCTCCGGCTCGCCGCATGGATCAAGTTCGAAGACCCGAACGACGAATCCACGGCCTTTCTGTCACTCGACGTGAGTGAATTCCGTCGCGCCGGTGAAGCAACTGATTCGAAGGCCTAGGTAGCGGGCGCGAGCACCCGAAAAAAAAGATTCTGAACCACGCCATTCTACTTTTCCACCTGCATCTCTCTTCGCTATGTCAATTCCCCGAGCCACTCGGGAACCATTTTCTTACGCCCTCAACCGGGCAACTCTCTGAAGGAGAATCACCATGGCTATCCGTCAAAACGCAGGTGCTTCCAAGTCGATCTATCTGGAATACAGCTCGACGCCGGGCGTCCTCCTGATCTCCAACGAAGCAAATCGCGCGATCATCACCAAAGCGCGCGAACTGGTCGGTGAGGAATCGTGGAAGCGTGGCTTCGACGGGCTCGCAGGCAAGACGGTTTCCCGTGAGGTCCGCAAGTTCCTCGAGGAAAACGGCATCCCTTCGAGCACTACGCTCGACGGCGAGATCACCTCGGTGTACTACTCCGAGCGCGAGCATGCAAACGGGTCCTACCAGGACATCCGCGTCAAGCTCGTCGATCCCGACACGAAGGAAGGCTATCTCGTGACGCTGCCGCTCTACAGTGGTGCGGCTCAGATGTTGATCCGCAAGCTCGCGAACGATACCGTCACCCGTAACACGATCATCAAGGCCTTCTCGGTTTTCCCGGGGCAAGGTCGCGAAGATCAGGCTACCGAGCGCGTCTACTTCGATTCCACCGTTCAGCTCAAGGGCGAAGACGGTGAAATCAAGCAGGCAGACGGAATCTTCGAAGCTGGGGTTGACGCCGTGAACTCGAAGGTCGAAGCAGCGAAGGCGGCTGGATTCAAGGATCGGAAGATGCTCGGCACCGTGCGCTCGAATGCAGTGATCGAGTTCTACAAGGGCATTCTTCAAAACGTGATCGAGCCGAAGTTCAAGATCGACGACGAGCCGCACGACGAACCCGCCGGGCGCCGCGTTGAACAACCTCGCGGACCTGCAGGTGGTTTTGATCAGATGGACGACGATTTTCCGTATTGATCTAGATGCATCGAAAGATGTAATTTCGTGATCTAAAAGACCCACTAATCCTCGGATTTTTGGGTCTTTTTCTTTTCGCGCCACCAGGAGACCAACGCTATGACCTGCGACCATCAATCGCCGGAATGTACCTGCCCGTTCGCGTTTACTGAGATGTCTGAACAGGTCCAGAACTATGGCTGTTTGCCGACGCCGCACGAGATCGTCGTGATGCGTGTCGATCACGGTAAAACGTGGGCGTGCCACGACGAACCGACGAAGCCGTGCATCGGTGCAATCAAACATTTGAAGGAGAAGGGGTTGCCGTACAAAGTGATCGAGACGGCTCTGCTGACAGAAGCCAGCGACTGGGGCAAATATGCGGATCCGATCGCATCAGCATGATCGGTGGATTGACATACAGGACCTCGACACCCATGCATCTTCGGATTCCTGGGTGTTTTTTTTCTGAGCGACGTTTCTTGGGGATCGACGATGGCCAGGATGCGGTATTTCAGTGACTGGAACGGCGAAACCGTGTTGTTGAAAGGTATCACCACGATGCTCAATACGGAGTTCATGCAGCGATTCCCGGGCGTGAAGGGCATTCGCAGCGACGGGTATTCGAAGTACGTTGGTTGGGCCGACAACGATTCTGGATTGCATCAGTGGCTACCGGTGACCCGAAGAATCGACTACAAGTCGTATCCGTCCCGTCACGAATGCAACGCGAAGTGCCTGAACGGCAAGTTCAACGGTGCATGCGAATGTCGTTGCGGCGGCAAGAACCACGGTCGTGGAGCGTTCACGCGGCTTCTCGCCGACGACGCCCATGTTTCGCTTTGACCCATCGCCCCAGAATCCACGGATTCCGGGGCTTTTTTACTTCTGGGGCCGGCATCACGCTCCTTGTCAGTATCCGCCCCATCCGCATTCCATCCCGCACCACGCATCTCCTGAGGCAACGCACATCGTTCGACACCGCGCTGGCCAGCGCGACGTCGGCGTCGATCTCACTTTCATCTCAGGAGGTACAAGATGTCGCAAGTCAACACGTTTAAAGGTATGGAGCTTCGTCGGATTGGCAGTAACAAGGGCACACCGCGTCTTTGGATTGACGGCGAACAGGCAATGAGGGGCGGATTCGTACCGGGCGTTAGATTCACTGCGAAGCTCGACCAGGAACGGGGCATGGTGATTATCGAGGCGTCGGAGGAGGGCGGTCGTGTCGTGTCTAAGAAGGTTGTGCGCGAACGCGAAATTCCGGTGATCGACATCCAGAACGAGGGCCTGCTCGGCAACTTCGTCCGGATGGGTCTGTCGGCCGTACGTATCGTGGTCCAGCTGCGCCGGATCTTCGTCATGCCCATCTCGTCCGAGTTGCGTGCGAAGGAGCGGCTTGACCGGCTAAAGGCAAAGCTGGAACGTGAGGAACCGCTCGTGATGGGGTCGTTTTCATCCGGTGTCGGTGTTCTCGATCGCGCCGCTCACGTCGGCTTCGCGCAAGCGGGGATACGCGCCCGCCTCGCGGTCGCGAACGAGATCCGGCCCGACTGCATGGAGCACGCGGTCCAGCGCAACCCGGTCTACGACGCACAGACGATCCTCCTGACGGCACCCATGCAGGAGGTCGCTTTCGACGACTGGGCGATGGCGCAGCTGCCGAAGCTCGATGTCTTCACGATTGGGATCCCGTGTTCTGGTGCGTCGAACGCCGGTCGCACGAAGCGCAAGCTCACGTGCCCCGAGGCGCACCCGGATGTCGGTCATCTCGTCGTGCCGTTCCTCGCGGCCGTCGCGAAGACGTCACCGAGCGTCGTGGTGGTTGAGTGTGTGCCCGGTTGGCTGAATACCGCCTCCGCGGCAATAGCGCGGTCCATGCTGCGTGATCTGGGATACATCGTCCACGAAACCGTGCTGCATGCGGCCGACTGGAATATGCTCGAGCATCGCGAGCGGATGTGTATCGTCGCAGTGACGCTCGGCCTCGAGTTCTCCTTCGATCTCGTCGAACGGCCCGAGCGGCAAGCACGCAAGGTCGGCGAGGTAATGGAGGCCGTAGCACTCGACGACAAGTCTTGGAGTCCGCTCACGTACCTGAAAGAAAAGCAGGAGCGGGACGCGGCGGCCGGCAAGGGCTTCAAGATGAACGTCGTCGACGCCGAGTCCGAGAAGGTCTACACGCTCAACAAGACCCTCGCGAAACGTCAGAGCACGGGAACATTCATTCGGCATCCGATTGATCCGGACCTGCTGCGGATTCCCACGGTGCGCGAGCATGCGCGATGCAAGGGCGTCTGGGAGGATCTGGTCGACGGCGTGACCCAGACGTTCGGGCACGAGCTGCTCGGGCAGGCTGTAAGCGTTCCGCCGTTCATCTCCGTCTTCAATGCGATCGGTCGGGCGCTGCAGGCATTCCGCCGAGTAGGGAGTATCGCGTTCCCAACGTTCGCTCGAGCGGAGATGGTGTCCGCGTGAAGGTACGGGTCGGTGTCGAGTAGTCGGCAAACCTGTTGAACTCAATCCCCGGTGTCTCGTTGAGACCTGGGGATTTTTCTCGCATGCGGGAAGTGTGTTCCTTGTTCCCCGCATTCCACCTGCTGTTCAGCATCTCATCTTGCAATGCCAATTCAACCCCGCGGAAGGCGTTCCCGCCAGGGGACGTTGCTCGCATCATCGTCACGGAGTCGCAAGATGAAAGAGAAGGAAGAGCAGGTCCAGCGTATCGAGTCGGGTGCCTCTACTACGTCCCCCATGTGCGATGCCGAGTACGTGGGCGCGCGTGGCGCTCGTTGTCCGTCGTGCGGCACGAGCGCGGGGCTCCGGGGCGAAGAGGTCACGATCGACGCCGGCGCCGCCTACCAGCGTGTCGGTTGCGAGACGTGTGGCGGGTCGTGGTCGGATAGGTACCGGTTGGTGGGCTATTCCGATCTCGACGGTGGAATTGACCATGCAGCAATTCGCCGCGTGGTCGACGTCGTCGAAAACCGCAACCTAGCGACCGAAGACCCGCAAAGCGTCCGTGCGGCCATCGACGCGTCCATGTGCGCGCTCGGGATCGAGCTGCACGAGATCGAGATCGATGTTGCCTTGTCGGTGGTTAGGCGGGCATCGAAGCTGGGCACGCCGGAGATCGAATTCGCTTTCGATTCCACCGTCGCCATCGCAATTCGTGTGAAAGCGAAGAGCCGTCAAGAAGCGGAGGAGCGTATCCGCGAAGCTTTCTGCGCGGCGGACTGCAATGGTGGTGCCTGGCCGAACGGGGACCCGATCACGTTCGAGGCAAGCGTCAACAATGCTCCGCTATTGATGTTTCAGGTCGACGGCGAGGATGTAGATGATTCGGGAAACGCGATTTGATCACCTGAAAAAGTAACCTTTTAGACCCTCGCGGGAAGCTATTCCCGCTTGGGGATGGCTCTCGCAAATTTCTGGAGAATCATCATGAAAGAAGCAACGAAATTGCAGGTCGTCGTCCAGCCGATACCGAGTATCAAAGTCAGGGCTGACGGTGATGCGAACTTCTACCATCTGCTCGACGGCAATGACTGGGTTGCTGCGATCCAGCTCAATGGAAAATTCACAACGCCGATGCAGGAAGCAATGATGCAGAAGCTTGCTGACGTGCTCAAGGGCGAGACAGCTCGGGAACTGGGGGAGGGTGAACCCACGACCGAAAGCTACTGCCAGCAAGTGTGTGGAGGTGGGGAATGCGGGGCGGGACCGGTTTGCCAACACGGCATCGATCCTACTACCGAATTGCCGGTAGTAGCTTATGACGGGACCTTGCCGGTAACGCAGCATGAGGACGATGAGGTGATCGGCCTCGACGCCAATGGCTACGTCCAGCAATGGGACGGCAAAAAGGGCGTGCCCTACACGTCGGGTGAGTCTCTGGAAGAGTGGGGGCTGCATAACCTGCGTGAGCATGAAGTCGCTCGCGTCGGGGTGACATTCGAAGCGTGGAAGGCGGCTGTTGCTGGCCACGAAAGGAAACTGCCGGAGTCGACTTCCCCAATGCTGAAAGTCGTAGTCAGCTTCGAGGGCGACGAAAGCGGGGATGGTTGCTTTTCGAACGCACATGAATTCCCAGCGTCCGCGGTGGAAACTCATTACGGGATGCAGTGGACCGCTCAAGACGCGATGGGGCGGATGAGCTTGGCCGAGGACTATGCGTTGTATGCGTTTTACCGCCGGTATGGGGATCACCGCAAACTGCGCACCGATGCCGATATCACGTCGATTAACGCTGCTACGATGGCCATCTGGAAGGCTGATGGTACTGACCAGGCTGGAAAACTACCGGAACTCAACCTGGTAGTGGACGGTACAGACGAAACCGGTAACTTCGAAGGGGACGGCAACAACGCTCCTTTCGTCGTGTTCGATATCGACCGTCAGGAAAATGTCGCGGGCCCGTTCGGTACTCGCGAAGCAGGCGAGGAAGCTCGTACCGGCATTCTTGGCGGCGCTGTCGCGGCGTTCGATTCTGCAACTCTGTTGGCCATCGTGGAAGCGCGCGACAATGGGAATTCGGCAGAGCTGTCGGAGCTACTGAAGGCGTTGGATGGTCGGAAACTGCCGGAGGCACCGCCGTTCTCTCGGGAAGAGTTGGAAAGACTCGGCTTCACGTTCGTTGCGTTTTCCCAAGGCGGATGGGGGTACAGCTTCCAGAGCGAAGCGTACGGTAACAACGTATGCTTTACCGATGGATCAAGCGAGCGACCGTTTCAGTTCAGAACGGAAGACTCGGTGATTCATGCGGCCAACGAGGTGTGGGAGCGTATCCGGCTCGGAATGGCGTGCGATGTTCGCCACCAACTGGAAAATGGCGCTCGGAAACTGCCGGATTTGTCGCATACCGAAATTCGCCTTCCCGTATATGACATCGTGATCACGTTGTCGTCTCAGGGTGTCGGCGCAATTCGGTCCTCCCTGCACGATGAGGGTGAAAGTTCCGAGGGGAAGGCGGCACTCGACGGCGTGGAGGCGATGATCCTGGCCCATGCGGTCGCCGGCATCGACGTCAAGTCTCCAGTGTATCTGGATGGCGTGGAGACTGCTGTTGAGGCCATCTGGAATCACCTCGGCGATGTGCCGGGGCGGAAACTGGCTGGCTGGCAGGAGCTGAACGACCTGGCGGACCAGGCAGCGGAAGCCGCGCTCAACGCTGGGTGCAAGGCAGTTCAGGATACGCTGGGTGTGACGACGGGGGACGTTGCCGCTCGGCATTTCAGCGACGAAGTGGTCCACACGTCGCTTGCGAAGGCCTTGTTGGAATACGCCCAGGCAGAGCAAAAGGCTCTGGCGTTGAATCACGCAATCGAAAAGCAGTCGTCGGCTCCGTCACCGCGTACGTGATCGATCCAGCAGTTGCCCGCCCGCCGCGTGCCAGCCCCTTTCCAGGGCGCTGCACCGGCGGGCTTTTTTATTGGTGCCGCCGGTGTGCGTTCGGGTGCGCATTTGCTTGTGTCGGGGCGGGGAATTCCACTGCCCGGCGTACATCTCTCATTGCAATGCAAATTGAACCCCGCGGGGACGTGCCTCCCAAACTTGGGACGCTACTCGCAACACGATAAAGGAGTAGCAAAATGGAACAGAAACAAGATGGGAAATTGCCGGAGGAGGATGATTTTGTCACTCATCGCGAAGCTTGGCGCGATGCGTTGCTTCTTGTGCTCGATGACGGCTGCCTTGTTGGAGTGGACGTGGACGATGGCCCCCTTGACTGGGATATTCAGGTCCGGGAGTTCGACCAGGCATTCGCGGCTTATGCCCCTGCTTCGATTCCGGATGGCTTCCGGTCGAACCACGAGGCTTGGCGCTTGGCGTTGACCATCGCGCGGGACCGTGCCATGCATCGGTTTTGGTATGAGAATGACAAGGATGACAAGGCGTACTGGGAGCACGAGCTTCATGCATTTGATCGCGCTTTCGAGTCCGTGGGGATTCATATTGCGGACGGGAAAGCGCCGGAGAAGGGCATGCCTTTGGTGGGGGAAGTCGATCCGCGCCCAGTTGTGCCGCTCGATCCCGATCGTCCGCTGTTCGACGATGCTGGGCGGGAATACCAAGCCGTGTCGTCGTCGAGCAAGCAGATTGTTACGAACTCGAATGGCGTCTTCGGCGTCTGGGATCGAAGAACGGGCGAATGCCTGATCATCAACTGCGAAGGGGTGCGCTTATCGAATGAGCGGCCCACCGGAGAGTGGATCGCCCGACGCCGGGACGCTGCCATCGACGTCTTGTCAAGCATGCACGCCGACGCTGCGATTGACCGGGCTCGCAAGAGGTCGTGACCGGGCATGAGTTAGTAACCCTTCAACTCGGACCTCCAACCCGCTTTTTCTCTCTGGAGAATTAGCGGGTTTTTCTTCGCCCGGTCTTGAACACCTCTGCCCTCACATTCACCCACGCGACAAGGGCAAATCATCACGGCATGGCATTCCATCGCCCGGGGATCATCTCTCCGGGCAATGCCTGTCAATCAACCCAGCAGGGGAAGCGCTCCCCGACCGGGGACGCTGCTCGCGCATTCAAGGAGTAGCAAAATGGAACAGACCCAAGATGGGAAATTGCCGGAAACCGAGGTTCGAAAGATCGAGACCCAAGAGTTCGCCAAGAAGGTTTTGGCGCGCTACGTGGGAAACGAGCGTGTCTCGGATCTGTACGACGACGAAGAGCAGTTTGCCAATGCAATTCGTGATTTGGCAGGACCGGACTTCGAGTATCCCGACTTTTCGCACCTGACCGTTGCCGAAGCGATAAAGAAGGCCGAGAAAATGGGTCGGAAACTGCCGGAAACCTCGAACGCTGACCTGCTGTACAAGGTAATGAACCTGCTGGAGAAGCGCTGGTCGAAGGGTGGCTCGCCTGCCTGCGCAGTCGAGTTACTGCTGGGTGAAGTTGAGAGTCTGCGGAACGGGACATTCAACGGCTCAAGCTCGACCCCCGACCTGTTGGAGGAGGCCACGATTCTTCTGGAGTCATGGATTGACCACCAGTCAAAATTGTCTCCTGTTTCACAGGAAGAGGTTGATGTTTTGAAGCAAGCTCGAGCTCAGATCAACCTCGAACTGGCCAAGTATGTGGCCAGAGCTGAGGCGAGGAGTCAGGCTGTTGCTGACCGGAAACTGCCGGAAGCGACTGGTGAAGGCGGCTATGTCGGTGGTGGTCTTGCCGTCGTTTCGAACAAAGCCTTGACGCGTCAGCAGGTTGATGCCGAAGCGGCCAAGATCGGATCGGATGCCTCGTTCTTCGATATCGATCCGGAAGAAGACAGCCTGTCGGATGCACCTTCGCCCGGTATGTGATCTATGTCGCGGGGCGGCGTAAAGGAGCCGGGGATGGGCGGCGTAATGGCGCCAGCAGAACCGGGGGTAAAACGCGGATTCGAACGGTTTCAAGGTTGCGGTTTTTTGCCGTTTTTGGCAACTGCATTTTGAGGGGGATCTGGCATCGGTTTCGGGGTGCGGTAACTGTCGCCCTCGAGGACGAGCCGGTAGGCGCCGTGGCGTAGTCGGTCGAGTGTGGCGGTGCCGAGGATGCGGTTGTCGGGGAACGCGGCGCCCCATTCACCGAAGTCGAGATTCGACGTCAGGATGGTCGCCGCGTGCTCGTAGCGGGCCGCGACGAGATCGTGGAAGTCCTCGTCCTGCGGGGTACGTAGCGGTTTGAGCGCGAAGTCATCGACGATCAGCAGCGGCACCCGGGCGTACTGCTGGAACTTGCGGTCATAGGCGCCGGTGGCGCGCGCGGCGTTCAATCGCTTGAGCAGCTCGGTCTGCGAGATGAACAGCACATCGCGGCCTTGGCGGGCGGCGCAGTGGCCCAGCGCCTGGGCCAAGTGGCTTTTGCCGGTGCCGGTTGGACCGGCGATCAGGATCGCGACCTTCTCGTCGAGATACCGGCCTGTCGCGAGATCATGAACGTGTGAGCGGTTCAACGTAGGCAGCCGGTCGAAGTCGAACGTCTCGAGCGTCTTGCCCATCGCGAAGCCGGCGCGCAGCAGACGGGTGCCGAGCTTCTTGTGTTCGCGACGGGCAACCTCGTCGTGCAGCAGCATGGCAAGGAACTCGGTATAGGCGAGCTGCCCGTCGATCGCCTGACGGTTGCGCTGCTCAAGCGAGTCGAGGATGCCGGACAGGCGCAGCTGTTTGAGGATGGAATTCAATTCGGGACTCGGGTTCATGGTGTCAGTGGATCAGCAGGGATTGGAGATCACGGCCGAAGCGGCCGCCGTTCTGGTAAGCGCCAGTCGGGGCCGACGCGGGACGCGGCACCGGTTCGCTGTCCAGGCCTTTGTCGAGGATGCCCTTGATGGTGCTGTACTTCGCGCTGCTGAACGCGAGCGCACGCTCGCAGGCTGCTTCCAGCCTCTGATCGCCGACTTTCTGTCGCAGCCGGATGATCCCCTGCGCGCCGCGCAGGTTGACGAGCACCTTGTCGTTGAACAGCGCGAGGATCACGCCGTGGCACGACGGCCCGATCTCCTTCGCGCGCGCCAGACACCACTGCGGATCGTGCTCGAGCCAGGCCTGCGCTTCGGGCGGCTGGTGATCTCGCACCGTGTGGCGACCGCCGGCCCGCTGCCGCGGATGGGTTGCGACGAGTTCATGCCGATGGAACAGCTGGATGACCGTATCGGTCGCCTTCAGCCAGAGCGACTTGCCGACGAGCGTGAACGGTGCAGAGTACAGCGCGTGCTTGTAGACGACGTGGCCGTCGCGATGGACCGCCACCTCCTTCCAGACCGACAGTACCGGCGGCACGTCCGGCAATGCAGCGAGCAACGGGCGCTCGACGCCGAAGCGCGTCAGCGGCCGTTCGTGGACGGTGCCGTGGATACGAGTGCCGGCCTGCTGCATCACCCATTCGCGCAGTTGCCGGTTGGCGTCGGCCAGATCCCGGAACTCGCGCAGCGGCACGAAGGACTTCTTGACGTATTTGACGCCCGATTCGACGACGCCCTTCTTCTGGGGATCGTGCGGCGGACAGGCGTCGATCCGGAATCCATATCCCTCGGCAAGCGCGGCGTACGAGCGTTGCACCGCCGGCTCGTATCGACACGCCCGGATGATCGCGCACTTCGCGTTATCGATGATGACCCGGTCGGGACAGCCGCCGAACCATTCGAAGGCGCGCCGGTGGCTGGCGAGCCACGTCTCGACGGTCTGGTCCAGCACGATCTCGGCATACTGGTGGCGCGACCAGCACAACGTCATCACGAAGATCCACGTCCGGACCGCAATGCCCTCGACCGTCAGCACGGGTCCCGCGCCGAAGTCGACCTGCGCGGCGTCGGCCGGTGCGAAGTCGAGGATCGTTGTGGTGGCCACGCTGCGCTCGGCAGCCAGATGGCGCAGCATGCGCTTCACGGCACAATAGCTGCCGGCGTAGCCATGATTGCGTTGAAGGGCGGCATGGATCGTGGTGCCCTGAACGCCGGCGGCAAGCCATTCGCGGACCTGTTCGCGATATGGCTCAACCGTCGACACACAGGTGTGCGGCAGGTGCGGCGTGCGCCCGAAGACACCCGCGATCGTAGCGTCGTCCGGCAGCGGCTGCACCGGATCCAGCCAACTACGCGCTTCAGCCTCGCGGCGCACGGTCGTCAGCTTCTTGCGCCCCATCAAACCGCCGCGCGCGATGTCGCGGTCAGAATCGCCTTGCCGCATGCGGACAAGGACTTGGCGGTATTCAAACAATTCGAACCTCCTGTTGGCCATGGACGCTCCGTTCAAAAAGAACGGAGCGTACCGACTCGGAAAGTTCGAACCGCGTTCTCGCCCTGATGCTGCTGGCGCCTATGCGCCGCCCCTAACGTGGCGCCATTACGCCGCCCTTGGACTGGCGCCTATGTGCCGCCCCTCAAGTGGCGCCCTTATGCCGACCCCGCATTGGCTCCATAGCGCCGCCCCGTGACAATCTATCAAGCTGGAACCCGCCCGCCGTGTGCATGCCCCTTCCCAGGGGTGTGCGCCGGCGGGTTTTTTCTTTGGTGCGGCCAGTTTGCGATTCGGTGCAAGTTGGCACATTCCGCAAGTTTTCGGTTTGGGGATTTTTCCGAGGAACCCAATGTTCATAAGGCCTCGAGGGGGATTGTCCCGTCAGCTGCTGCCGGGTACGCTATGTATAGGCGCGAAACAGTTGGAGTAACGAATGGCGAAGGCCCCGGTCATTGAAGAAGCTGATCTTCGGCATGTGATCAAAGTGGCTGGCGTGACAGGCGAAACGCGCGTGCGCGACGTCGCGCTGCTGTACACGCTGTACGGCCTTGGGCTCATGTTGACCGAGCTCACTACTCTGCCGTTGAGCAGTTACCTCCGTGCAGACGGAACCGTCCTTGCCGAGAGCGAGATTCCGGCCGCGATCGCGTACAACAGCCGGGCCCGGCCGGCGTTCTGGACCAACCCTCGAGTGGTCAGCGCGATCGACGCCTATCTCGCGTTGCGAGCGAGCCTCGGGCACGGCGTGACGACGCGCAAAAACGCCTTCCGCGGCCTCGTCCCATCGCAGCCGATCTTCCTGTCGTCAGACGGGGAGTCGTACCGCCTGACGGCCCGTAAAACGCCCGCAGGGGCGGTTTCATATTCATGCGACTCCATGAGTCAGGTCATACGGCGGTTGCACACACAGGCCGGCGTAAAGGGTGGCCATGCAGGATCGGCCCGCCGGACGTTTGCAGTCCGGCTCCACCGAAAGGGCTTCGACCTGCGGCACATCGCCGAGCTCGTTGGCAATGCCTCGCTGAACTCGACTAAGAAGCTGATCGACAGCGACACGGTCTCGCTCGGTGACTTGGTCTCTCGAGTCGTCTGACCGGCCGCGAGTGGGCTGGACCATATGTCTTTCCATATCGTATGGTTCTCCATACGGTCGTGGTCGCTCCGGACCGTACAGTTTTCAGTAGCGTACAGAAAATTGCATGCTCTTCGGGCCACAGGATTGGCCTGCACGCGGTCGCCAGACATGGATCTAGGAAAGCCGACCACCGGCCCGGCCGGCGTCTCGTAGTGCTTCAAGATGCCAACAATCGCGTGCGGCGGCCACTTGGGAAGGCCAACCTGCTGTCACACGACTCGACCGCTCTACGAACGGCGGTGCCCGGGAGGTTGACCGAGAAGCGCGTCGCTGGGCGGGGCGAGATCGACGCGTCCTATCAGACGTTGCGCGCAACGCTCGCCACGACCTAGAATGGACCGGATTCAGTCGCCGGCGCCACAATCTCTACCGTGCGGCGCCCGCATTTTCACGAGTGCGGCAGGTTACCTCAAAGGACTTCAAGAGTGACAGCAGAAGCAAAGCGCCGGGGGCGCCCGGCAACCGGGCCGTCGCCCGGCGCCAAGACGGCAACGCAGCGCGTGAGCGCGCTGGATAAGGCCCTGGTGGCCTCGGGAGGGCGCATCCTGAATCGATTGCGGCTGTCGTCGGACGCAACCCAGGCATTGGAACGTCTGTCCGGGGAACATGGCTCAGATCGAGCGGCCATCGAGGCCGCACTGCTCGAGATGAATAAAAGGTTGCGCGCAACGTCAAAATAGCCTAGCATCGTCTCAGGGTCGAAGATGATGTGCCGATATCTACCGTGTGACCCGCGTATCTGCGCGGAGGAATGAGAGTAAACATTCATGAGCGACGACGCCTACTGCTTGATGCTGGTGAACCGCGCGCTTTCGCGCAGTGACGCCGAATTATTCGGCCACCGAGTCCAATACCAGATCCGCGCACGCCAATTGGCCGAGCGCATCATTTCGGCTGGTCTGTGATCGGCTGATCGAGGAAAGACGAATAATGGTCAAAGCGGAAACGATCAAGCTCTCGCTTGGCGAGAGAGATCTCGTGGACTCGATTATTGCGCACATCTACCCGGACCCGACGGTCGGTAGCACGCTCCCCGTCGATCGAGCTGAACTTCGTGCCGCGAAGGGTATGGCTCGTAAGGGCCTGGTGACACTGGACAGCGACGACGGAAGGGTGGCGATGACGTTCACTGAACTTGGCGCCCAGGTCTACAACATTCATTTTGCAGCTCGCGCAGCCTGATCGGAAAAATCATGGACTCGATTTCGCCGAAACTGACCCCAGCGCAGATCCGTGTGATGCGTTGGCTCTCGCACGGCTGGACGGCCGAGCCCGGTGCCGGTTCGGCTGTCATCGTCAACGGCGCGCGAGTCTGTAACGTAGATACGATGCGTGCGTTGTACCGGTCGGGTTTTGCCGCCCGTGACGATCGCGGCTTCTGGAAAGCTACATCGTCCGGACTGGCGCTGCGCGAGCGCCTCGATCAATCGAAGTGACAGAGCCGGAAGGACTACGTGAAGCTGCCGCACATCAAAACTCCCTGCCAAGACTGTCCGTTTAGGACGGACACTTTGAAGGGCTGGCTGGGCGAAAAGCGAACCGCTGAGATACTGGCCGCCGACTCGTTTATATGTCACAAGAGCGCTGACATGCAATGCGCCGGGCACATGCTCATCAATGGCAATGACAACGCGTTTGTCCGGTTGGCTTCAATGCTAGACATCGCTCTCGACCTCTCGGGACATGAGCAAGTCTTTGGAAGCAAGGTAGCCTGTATTGAGCACCACAAGAACTGAAGGAAAACAACGTGGTCCAGATCGTATCTGTAGAAGATGCCTTGCGCTGTGCAGTGCAGACTGCACAGGAACAACCTCGGGAAGTGCCGGAGGTGCCCGAGGGATGGCTTCGTCAAGCGAAGGACGCGCTGGATGCCGGAGACGCTGGGCGCATCAGCATCGCGGCAGACACGATCCTGCTGGCACACTCGCAGTACCGCGCCGAGTTCGACGTTAAAGGTTGGCTGTACGACCTGCGCAACGCAGTTCGGGCGGCACGCTGATTCACGAGGAAAACAGAAAAAGACAGGGGCTAGAGGCGATGAGCAATGTAAAACGGTTTCCGGGATCAAAAGAGAGACGCAAACGCCGTGACTTGAACGCGGGCAAGGTCGTCTGTCAAGTTTCAAATCGTTGGCTGCAGTTTCCAGAACGCGCTGCGAACGTCGCGGGCGAAGCCTTCATGATCGTCGATGTAATGACGCTCGATACGAACGACGAGCCTCGAAAGCTCTGCGAACTGGTGCTGACTAAGGAAGATTTGAGCGCGATGTTGATGCGCATTCCGGTCGAAGATCAATCCTAGGAAAGCACGACGATGGATGCGAAGACAATGATTGATGATGCGCGTCGCTATCGCGAGCAGGAAGCGCTTGTTGGTAAGGGTGGCGTCGTTGTGCTTTTCCAAGGTGAGGTCCAGGGCTGGGTGAACCAATTGCGCAACCCTGAGCATTGGCGACCCGGCTGCATAGCGGTCGATGAACAGGGCCGCACGTGGACGACTATCGCAGGCAGCGAGCGCGATGGTGCGCTGATGTGGCTCGCAAACCACGAACTATAGAAAGGCGGAAAAGGGGGGCATTGTAGAAAGTTTTCGGGCACTGAAAGGCAGACTTTTCGAGAACCCGCACAGTGATTGGAAAAAATGAAGCAATTTCCCACCAAAGCCTCGCAGTTTTTGGCTCGTATAGAGGCGTGTCATCAGATTGAGCGATGGAAGGTGGAGGTCGCGCCGTCCGAGTGTGACGACGCGCACAGCACCAGGCGCGTCATATTCACGCTTGACGGCCACGCCATGTCGAACGCCTACGTCGCGGAGGAGCACGGCTCAATGCATGTGACGCTCGAGGGGTACTACTGGTTCACGCTCGATCGCCTGCATGAGAACCATGCAACCTGGCCGTGGCGCAATCAGCTGGCAGAGAAGTCTTGGTGTGGCCGACAACATCTGGAACTCCTCGATGCGCTCAATAGCCTGTTTCCAGTCGCCGACTACGCCGAATAGGAAAGATCGTGACGAAATCAAGGCGGCCAGATCCGGACTTGTTGCCCGATGGTGACTACTGGGCAACGTGCCGCGAACGAAATGAGATTTCAGCTGCGCTCAATGGTCATAGTGCCGTGTTTCCGCAAGCGAGGATGACAGTCAAGAGCGGTTGGGCTTACTTTTATCGAAACGACGAGGAAGTATGGAGCTGCAACATCCGCTACGCAGCAACCAATTTCGTGATTCAGGCGGCCTAGGAAAACGCTATGTACCTTGGAGCACTCTCGATCCGTTGCCCGCACTGCGGCCGCCCTGCGTTGTGCAGCCCAAGCAAGGGGATGTGGTGCGGTCACTGCAAGAACGGCAGTGTTCGATAGGAAAGCACATGCATTCGATCGGACTATCGATTCTCGTCGTCGCGGCGTTATTGGCCGTGACGTTTTGCTGGAAGCGCGCGGGCGGAATGATACTGCTCACGATGACTTTTCTCAGCCTTGCTATGTATTGGTCTTTCTCGGTCATGCTGAGCGACGGAGCGAAGTCGTGGCTGTCGGCTGGACTGCTGTTATGGATCGTCGGCTTCGCTTGCTTTGTTCGCGTAAGGCTTATCGGCCGCGCCGCGCTGTCGTAAGCAACGGAAACAGGGCGCGAGATGGAATTCCACTTGGACGCGAACGGTACGGACGGGACACGGCCGCTGCTCTACATGTGGGAGATACACGATGCACAAACGGGTGAGCTGCGGGGCAGATACGTCGGTAAGGCCTTGCGCGGAAGCCGGAGGCCGCGCAATCACTACGCGCGTAATGTTCGACGGCTGCTGGCCAGCCTACCGTATCGAAAGGGCAACCCGGATGCTTTCCGAAAGGTCCATCGGGCGCTGGCTATGGCCGTTCTGAAAGGCGATCGAATCACGTTGACCTTGCTGCGGAACGTGGGGGCGGAGGAAGACATCAACGAAGCGGAGCGCACAACCATTGAAGCGATGGGTTGCACGCTAAACGGATAGGAAAACAATCGAGAGGACTTCTGAAATGATCTTGAAAAATGTCGTAGGCGCGCTGCGCGTAACTCTCAAAGAACGCAACAATCGAACCCGATTCGTTGATGGCGTATTCGTAGCCCTGATGGCCGGCGTTCCTGCCGCGATTGGGTACGCGATGGGCGAACTTGCCGGTCACGTGTACGGACTTCCTGCAGGTTCGAACGGAATCGTGCTCGTGCGCTTGGGTGCGGCTATATTGGTTCTGGGGTTTGAGGGCTATTTCGTTGGTCGACGCGTTCTCACATCGAAGGCCTAGGAAAAACGATGTATAAGCTTTGGTCTAAGCGACCTATCGTAATCACCACAATACTGTGCTCCGCACTTGGGGCTGTGCTTTTTCTCACGCACCACCGCGTCGTACTTGTCACGCTTTTGGGACTCGCGTTCCTCGCAACAGCCTATAGCTTGACTCAGTTGGTAGAGGCGGATTGGGGGCCGCAGGAACGATGGCGCAAAAAAGCACGGATGGAAGCGCTTCTCGCGGACGGGCCAACGGGCGTCTGGGCTCAAATTCTTGGGCCGAAAGGCGTGAAGATCTTTCTTATCATCGGGGGGGCCGCGCTGATGCTTCACCTTATCGCGGATCTGTTCGTCGGCCGGTAACGGCATCGGAAAACATGGACAAGACCAATCAATCTCTCACGAACGGGCTTTCTTTCCGACCGAAGTACTGGTCGCGAATGGATGACGGCAGTTGGCATCCATCCGACTTTGTTGGTATGAGCGCTGCGCTCTTCAAAGTAACTTCGACCGACCCTATCTGGTCGGAGCGAATGGCCGAAATGCACCAAATCCAGGCTGAAGGTGGGCGAATTATTTATAGCGAGCCCAAGGCGGATCTCGCTATGGAAGCGGCATTGCGGAACATGCCAGAAGCGATGATCGATCTCGGATTGAAGTAGCCACGAAAGTAGCCACGAGGAAAAATGGGCATTCTAAATCGGCTGTTCAAGGCACCAAAAGGCACCAGTGCTGGTGACCCAGCGGTCTCTGCAACCTCGAGGGCAACGGGTGCCGGAGAGCACTGCGAGGCGCCGGCTTCTGCGCCGGTTGGATTCATCCGGTACACGGCGACAGACTTCCAACAGTATTGGGGGGTATCAGAGGCTGCCGGGATGCAAATTGAAATGGATTACCTCGAAGTCATCGCCTTCGATAAGGCGATCGGTTTCGGCGCCCAGTTGAGGACCGACCCGAGAAATGGCCCGGCAATCGCTCAGCTGTGTGCTGGCCGCTATGATGCACCGGACAGGGTTGCTGGTGCTCTAACGCTCTTCTTTGCTGGCGTGGCAATCGCGCGTGAACATCAGGTTAATGCACGGAACCTCAAGTTCGCGAAGGCTGAGTGGTTGCGTTCAACGAAGATTGACGGATCACCGTGCCACGCGGACCTTGACGGCAAGACGTTTAATCCTCAGAAGGGTGCGTTGATTGATGGGAGATTCGTATTGCCCGGTGTTTCATTGGGCTGCAAGTGCACATCACGCCCGATTTTTGAGGCAAAGTGAGTTTGGCAAGCGGGCGGATAGCGCACGGGCGCAACTGCCGCTCATCTAGGAAAACATCGAACGCATGGCTGGCGTAACCAGCCGCCACAAGAAAGAGGGGGCGCTGAAAAACGAACTTCCCGAAGCGCACGCAGTACCGAATGACCGAGAGAGTGCGCAGCAAAGAGTGTAATCCTCTTTTTCTTGTGGTGAATGCGTCGACTATAACTGTGGGCAGGAAAAACGAAATGACGGAAAACGACAACCCTAATGCACTCGCCGACGAACTCGCGAACCGACTGATGAACCTGCGTCGCGAGCTCGAAGATCGTGGCGACAGTGGAACCGATTGGACGCTCGCAGGAGCATTGGAAGATCGCATCGGTTCGTACCAGCCGAGCACCGGCGATTTCGATAAAGCTGAGGCACTCCTTAAAAAGCACGGCCACTGAAAGGAGAAAACGATGTTCGAGCAGATCCGTCGAGAGATGAGCGAGTTGGTGATGTTGGTCCGCCGCACAACCGAGTGGGATGCAGCAATCTCGCACGGCAAAGTGAAGCTCGAAGAGGTGTCGCCGGAGGCGTTGTCTGCGCATCAGGCACATACGGCACGCATCGCGGCGTTGTGCGAGAAATACGGAATTTGAGACGGGAGAACGAGATGCCAAGAGAAATGCTGGCATGTGTTCCATGCCCTAATTGCCGTGAAGGAAAAGAGAAAATCGCTCTGGTGAAGGCAGGTAGCGTCGTGCATATGCAGTGCAATGCTTGCGGACACAATGGGCCAGGAGTGATGGGCAGACAAGATACGCCAGAAGCCGAGGTTGTCGAGGCTGCGATGCATGCGTGGAACGCTGCAGGCCGTTGAATCGGAAAAAGCCATGGCGACTCTGCTTGAATGCCTTCGTGAACTGCCGGCCGAGCTGGTGATGCGTGACCTAGCAGCGGTACGCGACCAGGAAGCAACGGTAGCAGAGCACATTGCGAAAGTGCCATACGATCAGGACGGCTATGAGGTGCGGCGCGAGCCACGTAACTATGGTCGCTCGACAACGCTGGCGGTCGGCCTGATCCGCGGGCCCGCAGTGTACCGAGAAATGCGATAGGAAACACGACGATGGATGCGAAGACAATGATCGATGATGCGCGTCGCTATCGCGAGCAGGAAGCGCTTGTTGGTAAGGGTGGCGTCGTAGTGCTTTTCCAAGGTGAGGTTCAGGGCTGGGTGAACCAATTGCGCAACCCTGAGCATTGGCGACCCGGCTGCATAGCGGTCGATGAACGAGGCCGAACGTGGACGACTATCGCGGGCAGCGAGCGCGATGGCGCCTTGATGTGGCTCGCGAATCACGAACTTTAGGAAAACGCTATGTACCTTGGAGCACTCTCGATCCGTTGCCCGCACTGCGGCTGCCCTGCGTTCTGCAGCCCAAGCAAGGGGATGTGGTGCGGTCACTGCAAGAACGGCACTGTTCGATAGGAAAGCAGTCATGGCGATGCGCTTCATTCCAGCGGTTTATTCTTCATCGGGCGGCTCGTTACCTCGAACCGACGAGCGCGCGAAAGCGGACTTCATTCGCCAGCATGTCAGGCACGGATGGACGGAGAGTGACGCGACAGCCCGCTATGAATTGTGGGTCGCGCGAGCGATCGACACGAACCCTGATCTTGAACTCAACTTGCATCAAGAGTTAGCAGATCGGGCGATCACAAGGGCGCGCAATTCATCGCGGGCTGAGGATTAGGAAAACGATCATCTACGGAGCACGTTATGACGACAGTGACAAAGGCTGATCTAGATGCAGCGCTCGCTCGTTGGAAGGAGGCGCGTGAAAGGGCCGCGGCTGAGCAGCTTGCTTGGGCGGATGTAATCGGCAGCCATGAATCGCTGATTAACTCGCTGATGAAGCACGGACATAGCTGGGAAGATGCCGAGGCTGCGTTCGACCGCGTCTCGAACGATCATCGTGAGCGCATCGAGGCCGCGTGGCAAGCAATGGACCAGCGATGTGCTGAATACCACGAGCTTCGCGTTCAACATCTGGGCAGACAATAAACCACCGGAAAAAGTGATATGAATGCGAGCGAGACGTTCAACAAGCTACGCGCGCTTATCGACCAGGCATGCCGTGAGTGCTCGTTCGGCATCGCGATCCGAGGTGCCGAGGCGCATGGAATGGTCGGCGGGCAAGGCAACAATCGTTGGAGCTTAGATTACGACTTCGAGCTCGTCGACGCCACGGGTGCCACGGTTGCGCTGAGCTTTCACTCGTACGATCAGAGCAAGGCATTTTCGGTTCGCCCCGACATGAATAAGTTCGAGCTGACATTGACGGATGCGAACGGCGTTACCAGGCGACACAGCAACGAATACGAAGGGTAAGAAAACGGGAGAAACGAGATGCCGAAAGACTACCTGACGGTCGTGATTCAGTTGCCGGATGATCCGGAGCAGCGCGGGGCGGTAACGGCTGCGCTTCCGGTGTCGGGGAACTTCCACGGCGGCCGCATCACAGCGTTGTCGCTAGAAGACGAAATCACGGTCAACGAGCTTCTGGAAGAGATGCTGGACGGCGACGAAGTTGACGAGGCCCGCGCGAAAGCGAAGGCAATCTTGGCTCGTGTGGAAGCGGAAGCGTAACGATTCGAAAACATGAACGAGATTCTCACCCGCGCCGAACGGGCATCGATTCGCGCCGTAGCGGCCCAGGACAAGACGCAGCTTGAAGCGGCGCGTGCAGCGTTTGATCGCGCTGCGCCGAAGCACGGGATTGCATCCTGCGTTGAGTTGCAGTTCATGGCAGAGGTGTTCGCGCCAGTGCCCGACCTGCTGCTGCGTTCGCAGTATCGGAAGGCTGTTCTGGCGAAGCCGTTGTGATCGAGGAAAAGAGATGCGACCGACCCTTACGTGGGACGAGCGACTTCACTATCGGGATCGCCTGCGTGCGGCTCGGTATGCCGCACTAGCGGACGCGGAAGCGTTCAGCGAGATTTGCTTTGTCGTCGAGGCGATCGGCTTGCGCCTTTCCGACAAGGAAGAGAACATGGGGAAGTACTTCGACAGGATCCGAGATATCGCCAACGACTCGATCATCCTAATCGACATGCCCGAGCTCTTCCCGGCGCTTTTCTCGCGCTTTGATGCGCTGTACAGGGCCGTGCAGGCGGCGAGAAACGATGCGATGCATACAGGTGTCTATGCGCGTCATGTAACAGCCGCGGCAATCGAATTAAGCATTGGGTTGGAGGAGGGGGTGATGCGGGAGCAGGAACACGCGCGCACGAGAGTGCAAGATTTCATGGTCCGCGACGCGGTCACGGTAAAGCCATGGCAACCCGTGGCTTACGCGCGGCAAATGATGCTTACGCATTCGTTCACGAACCTTCCGGTCAACATCGATGGCCGCTGGAAACTGCTCCCGGAAGTGTCCATGGCGAAGTTTTTGCCACGGGGCGGGCATCCGAGGAGGGAGGCTCTCGCATGCTCCATTGAAGATGCCGCCAAGCGGGGCGACGGTCAGCTTCTTCTCGTCGATGCGCAGCTTGTCGGGCCGGACGATGACGTTGCGGAACTCCTTCAAGGCGTGAACTCTGACGGCGCAACACTATGGCTCGTCGACGATGGGCATGGAGGGCTCGCCGGCGTTCTCTCTCCGTTCGAGCTCATGTAGCAATGCACCGCAACTAAAGGGTACCCCGGGGGTGTGGTGCTGTTCGTTCGTGCAGTTCCACGCGTGGCCGCGCCTCGTGCCAGCGAATGATGTTGCGCTCGAAGCGGCTGATGAATCGCTGTGTCACGGACCCGCACTTGAAAGTCGGTGACAAACGCCTGGATGACTGAGCCGGAAAACGGAAGAGACCTTATGAAGGCGTGGATTCTGAAACACGGACGCACAGTGGGCGGGTTGTGCGGCATCGGCGAACTCGCCTAGCGCCGCAGGGTGAACAAGATGCCGACGCACGTCGCGGCACGTTGAAAAGGAAAAGCGGTATGGACACTGAAATTTTCGCCTTAGTCGACGCTGGCCCGGACAAGTCACCGGTGGCGAGCGCTTCGGTTCAGCAACTGGTCGATCTACTTGGCAGAGACATAGTAGCCCGCCTGCCGGTCGAGCCGCGACAAGCTTCGTTGATGCCGCACCGTCATTGCGGTGCGGAAGCACTTGGGCTGCATTGGGCGGATGGCGGAGGTAACCACCTCTGCATCCATTTTCACATAGGTGAGTCCTTCCAGATGCCTGGTCCTGAGAACATCGAGTTGCCCTTAGATTTCGGAGTGCCGGATATGACGGATGCGCTCTTGATTGCGCGATTCATCGTCTGCGCTGTTAACGGCAATGCGCTCATCGACCTCTGAGCGCGGAAAAGAGGACAGCACGATGACTGACGATCCATCAGGGGTGGATGACTTCGAACAAGAAATGCTTTGGGAGTTCGAGCGAGTCGAGTTGGCCTTGGAACGATCCAAAGCCTCGCTGCGGGAAGCTCGCGAAGCCGTGCTGGAATCACCGCTACGACCAGTCTTTGTCGAGCGACTGATTCCAGCCTTCAAAGAAATCGAGGCTCTCAGCTCGAATTTTTCTCTCGTAATGACGAGCCAGCTATGCCGCAGAAGTATAGGGACGGCCTGCTATGCAGCATCGACGGAGTAGGATATTGGCACACTGGCCGTCGGTATTGGATCGCGATGGGCGCTCCGGAAGGCCCGCAGGAGGATTTGCGACTACTTCCTGGGTTCAACGATCTGAACAAGCGGTTCGAGAGCTATAGCCGTTTGTTGTTAGGCAGCGAATGGCGTGATGCGGGGGATGCGAACTGCGAGGTCGCCGCTGCGCTTTCGATTTTACGGCTGCAGGAAGAACACTTGTGGTGGAGCGCCGTGGTTGGATTCCTGCGATCCTATAAGGGGCAGTGTGTCGACCGCGAACGCGCGCGTCGAGCTTTGCTGTACAGCGGATTTGACGCTGAGACAATTGCACGGCTACTTCCAGAATAGTCGAACGGAATTCAAGGAACAATGGACAAGTCTGATCTCATTGCGGCGCTGCAAGTTGCACAGGCTGCCGGGTGCCAGTTAGTCGTCGGCGTGCCTTCACTTGGCGGCAGCTCGACGGTGGCCTTGACGCCAGGCCAAGTATGGCTGCTCACCACGGACAAGCAAGCATTGTTCGCGGACGTGATGGGGCTCACGAAGCCCGAGTACGTCGAATGGCTCGAATCACAAGGTTCAGTTTATTGCTCCGCCCGCACGAAGCAGGGCAAGCAGTGTCGAAATACCATCGTAGGCGCGACCTGGTTACAGCCGGATGAATGGAAGGCGCAGTGCGCGGCTGGTGGCTACTGCGCTGCTCACGGGGCATAGGAAACTCGACGCCGACGTCATTTCGGAAACCTAGCTAGGGACGGGGAGGTCGATGTCTGAAGTTGATCTTTTCGCGACGGCGCTGCGTGAGCGAATGCCCGAGATTGAGGGCTTCCGCCCTTTCGTTTGCGATGGCTCTCCGCTGGACTGTCGAGTGTTCATTGTGGGCTGCAATCCCGCCACAGACACCGGGACACCCTTTTGGCGATATTGGCGTGATGGATTCGGTTTCGATCGTGCCACTTGGGAGATCGACTACCGGTCAGCAAGATCGTCCCGTGGTCAGAGGGAGGTGAGTAACACGCGTCGAGCGATAACTGTTCTAGCTGAGAGCTGTGCGCCGTTGAAGTGCCTTGAGGCCAACGTGTATGCGAAGCCGACCAAGAGGCAATCAGATTTGAAGGGGAGCGATACTCGCGATAGCTTGCTCGCTTTTCTTGTCTCGCGGATCCGTCCGCAGTGGATCGTCGCGCATGGACAGATCGCGGCAAAGGCAGTGAGCCAAGTCGAGTTCGACGGGGTTGTACTGTCGGGAAAGCACCTGCGTCTAAGGTCGCACGACGAACTGCGGCGTCTTGGCGAAGTGATCCGCAACGCTTAGGAAAATCTCGCGATGCAGATCATGCAGATTGACGAAACCAGGTTCACACGAAAGCGAGTGATGATCACGACACGCCTGCCGAAGGTTGCGGTGGCCGACCCGACGATACCATGGGTAATGTTGGAAGCCGAAGATGGTAGCGAGCTGACGGTCGCGATGATGGGACCGGACAGCCCCGAGTCGCGCGCGGACGCTGCGCGCATGATGAAGTTGTGGAACGGCGCGCTCAACGCGTACTAACGGAATCAGAGAACGCCGAGCTCGCGATGAAAATTCCACGGGAAAAGAACCGGAGAAGACCATGCTCCAGTACGCTCTGCTGAAGAATCACGCCGGACTGCTGCTGTGTGGCGACTATAGTTCTCTGCGCGAGTTGCATGAGGTCGTGCATGAGGTAAACGAGAACTCAGTGCTGGTAAAGGATAAGGAGGGGGAGTTCTTGTCCCTGGCATATGACGTTAGGAGGGCGTACGAAGGGCAACGTCGCATTCTGCCTCCACCGGAAGGTTATCCAGAGGTCGGAACCACGTTCGGAGTAGAGATTCTTTGGCCCGTTGCGCTACTTCAGTGTTCGATACTTCGCGTGTCGTTGGCGTTCTTCGACAGTACCAAACGGCAACAGGGAATGACGTTTTTGCTCGAGGACCTCATGGAGGCCGCCTTGCGCGCGGACTTTGGCCCTCGAGCTCAAGCAATCATAGAGCAGTGGCGCCGTATCGATCCCCGCCACGAATGGGCCGAGGAGAAGATCTCCAGTCGCAGCGCGCAGTTCTGTGCGTGGACAAGGGCGCAACGCAAAAGCGGTCTTTCGGGTTTGCTCGCGAGCCTTGATCCGATGTACCCAGCGTTCTATCCAATCTGGGTTCGCGACGGTGTGGCAAACCTCGTTTCGCCCGAGACCTTGGACGCATTTGACGGCGTCGAATGGGACGACCCTAAGTGGTAGCCAAAAGCGGAAAGGGAAAAGCCATGCATGAGATCTGCTGGCCGAGTTCACGGCACACGGCTCGACTTAACGAGACGAGTCCGAACGGACGCTTGCGTGTGTTGCTGGACGAAGGTGGAGACGCCATCGTCGAGGTGTTCGACGGAAAATGTTTCGGTGGCGTCTCCGCATGCGGGAAAAACGAGGAAGTCACCACGCCAAAGCTCGCATAAGCGGTGGGTTAGTCGACCCCACCCTTCGCGTCATTGGTCGCGGCCCAAACACTGAAGGAATCTTCGCCGAGACAAACCAAAGACGAAGCAGGGCGGATGGACAAGTACGCATCTCCGCGCGACAACGGTTCGCTGTTGGGTCGAATTACATCGACGGGAACTCTGAGTGGGCCACACAACAAGCCATCGATGAATTCAACCTCGATATTAAGCGGCCGTCGTCCGTGACCGTCAGCAATTGCCCGTGCCAAAATTGAATGGGCGTCTTCGATCGAAATGCCCGTGTTCGGAAAGGTTGGGGCGTGACGAAATTCCATCTCTTTGACCCAAGCGGGCGCTGATCCTCCACACATGAGAAATCGAAGTCGTTCAAGGAAACTCATCATTATTTGGTACTCCATTTGTGATTCATTGGTGAGGACTCCGTTCGACGGCTCTTTGCTTCCACACGCCCGCAACGTGCTCCCAATGGCCTGCGATAAAGCGCCAGTCGTTCACTTCCGTGCGCAGGCAGAACCAGAAGCCGGCGCTGGCCGACAGCACAGCGGTGACTATGAGCGAGACGAAGAGATGGTTCGGCGTGTATCGTTTATTCATTCAGGCCCCTATATTTGACATAAATACAATTAACGAAGAAGTCAGTTGTAGCGGCTAAGTTGTAATGTCCATGGCTTTGACATCAGTACGTTTTCCGTTACGCCTAGCGCTTGGTGTGGTTCACTGCGCTTCGCGCAGCAGATTCGGCGAGCGCAGCATCCACCGTCCGGCGTCGCTGTCGCCGAATTATTGATTGCTTCGCGGCATCGTAGGCGGTCAACGTCAACCACGATTTCGCGACAATTCGGCCAACCATAGCCTCGGACTGCGCGTCGCCTTCGGCAAGGCGAACTAGAATCGCCTTTTCGGCTCGGCTGGCCGGACGCAGCATGTGAATACTGGAGGGAACGGCTACGACAACACAGCCAACGAGCGTGATCGTGTTCATGGTTTTCCTGATAGTTCCAAGGCCGGTATGTTTCCAGGTGTTGCGTTTTCCGGCGTCTCATCGACATCAACCTGAGTGGTAGGTTTCGAGGTGTTGCGTTTTCTGGCATCTGATCGACGGTAGATCAAGGCTCATGGCAGGATTTTGCGCAACAGGCGCGAGACATCGAGCTACGCAACACCTCGGCTCTCGTCTACGGCCTCGACCATTTGACCAGCTTGATGGCGACCGCCGCAAGTACGCTGCCGGCCATCAGAAAGCCCGCGGCCGTTGCACGATCCAGCGACCAATGCACAATAAGCCATGCGTCATAAGTTACAACCAGCAAAGCCGCGATCATCAAAAGGAATCCAAGCGAGAAAGCGCCTCTCCTGACAATAAGATCTAGTTTTCTATCCACCTCATTCATTGGCATAAGTCCCCTCCTTTTTGTCGGGTTTAACGAACCGTCAGCCCTGCGGTGATCGACAGCAGACCGTCGATCGCGTCGGTGAGGCCAAAGCGGATCGCGGGTCCGTCAATCGCATAATCGTGCGTGCGAAGGTTCGGGTATTGGACTTTCAGCTCGGTAACGATGTCTTCGATCGTGCCAATCGAGTCGATGAGGCCAATGCGCTTCGCTGCCTCCCCGTTCCATACTTCCCCCGTGTCGTACCGTACGTCGGCGGACAGCTTGGGCCCACGTCGTTGGATCAATTCGTCGACGAACTCCTTTGCGAGAACGTTCACGAGCGCCTGGGCTTTCTGATCGGCAACCGGTGTGGAAGGAATGAACGGATTCAACATCGATTTGAGTGGCCCTGAGGAGTAGGCATGCTGCTCGACGTCAAAGCGACGGAGTGCGCCCGACACGTTCCATGACTCAATCACCGCGCCGATCGAGCCAACAAGGGAGAATCGGCCGGCCACCACCTTGTCTGCGTGCATCGCAATCAGATACGCGGCAGACGCACCGAGTGAATTGATGACGGCGATGACGGGCTTCTGGTGCGCTCGCTTGAGCGTATCGATCGTGGTGTTGATCCGTTCGGCATCGATGGGCGAACCGCCGCCCGAATCAATCATCAACGCGATTGTTTTCACATTGGGGTCGGTGAACGCCCGCGTCAGCTGCGGCACGATCACGTCAGCGCGATCGTTTCCTTTGCCGACCGTGCCGGTGATACGGATCACGCCAAGCTGTGGTGTCGAGGACGGCCACGCGATCGAAAGCCCAGCCAGATCGATCTTGCTGACGAACACGAGGACCGGGATCAATACGACGATCACAAGGCGCAGGATCCTGAAGCGCCGATCGGCGCGCCGGTCCCTGATCATCAGTTCCATCATTTGGACCTGAGGATTTATGTCGTTGAGATGGGGCTCGCTTTTCATTCGATGGTCTCGATGGTTTCGGTGTGTGTTCGGCTGACCCTGCTCTGCCCCCATAGCGCCATAGTCGACGCGAGGCGGCCGACAGCTGGCGAGGGCGAAACGGGTTGCCGATGGATGACAGCGTCTTTCTTCGGTGGATGGCGGCGGTTGAAGCGATAGCGGCCACGCCCGTCGATAACGCACCGTCGGAGCCACTGAAACTTGCATAGAGTGTTCAAGGCGACGCGTACACGCTTCACCTCCGCGGATCGAGGCTCGAGATCGCGGCCATACAACTGCGCTGCGATTTCTCCGCTCGTCATTTCTGGATTCTCGATTACCAGGTCGATAATGCGGCGCGTGACAGTGTTCTTCTTGGCCAAGGCAGCCTCCCCTACCCTATGAAAGCGAGAAAATGGTATCCGGCGGTGCGATATTGCAGAAACGCTTCGATCACCCGGCGACGCGTCGTGCTGGGTGGTTTGGGGTGGGGACTCGCAAGCGTGTCGGGACAGGCCGCGGCGGGCCTACTTGATCGGCTTGTTGGCGGGAATCAGAAAGACGCGCTCGCGCTGTTTCGTGCCGCGCAGAATGGATCGCAAGAGGCCTTTGACAAGTTGCTGAAGAGCTCGCGGGCTGGCGACCCATGGGCGACGATGCAGTTCGGCTACCTCTATCAAATCGGTCGCGCACCTGGCACTTCGATCGCGGTGCAGCCGGGATACCCGGCTGGTGGCAGCATTCCGATCGCGAAGAAGGCGTATTCGATTGCTGCCGGGAAGATGACGCCGGAGGGCTCGATATCTGGGAACGTATTCGCAGCGTACAACCTTGGGCTGATTTTCCTGTGGGGGCTCGATAACTCTGGAACGCCCCAGCCGGATCTCGCTGTCCGGTGGTTTCGGGCGGCCGCGATCACGTCGACCGACAAGGTGTTCCTTCCCGCGGTGATGCACCTTGCGACGATCTACGAGAAGGGGTTTCGGACGGTGCCAGTCGATTTGCGGGAAGCGATGCTCTGGTACAGGAAAGCGGCGGGCGCCGGCGAGCCGACAGCCTTGCTCAAATGGGGCGTGGCGCTCATCGAAGGAAATGGCGCGGAGAAGAACTACTTCGACGGACTGGTGCAACTGCAGCGTTCTGCGGAGAAATGGGACCGCGACGCGATGTACTACCTTGCTTCGTTGAATGCCACCGGCAACGACTATCAGGAGCGCAATCTATTTTCCGCGGCCCAGTGGCTCTGGATTGCGGCGACCGGTGCGCCCCGCTATCGCGCAGCAGCAGACGCGATGTTGGAGAACCTCGAGAAGCCGATGCAGCAACGAGTCAAGCAATCTGCGCGCCTCTGGATTACCGGACATATGAAGATTCCGCCACACGTCGAGTACAACGCGCCGTTGAACGAAGATGTGCCGGATCTGTTGACCGGCTGACCCATTGAAAGCCTTTGAACGATAGGAGATCGAGGAAATGGACGTTGGTATCGCGATTTTTACGGTAGGCATCTTGGTAGGGTCAGCACTTTGGTATATCGGGCGCCAGATGATGCTCGCGAACGTCTTTGCGGCGGCTCGTATCGAATTCGAGATCCGAAATGCAAGTTGGACACCGGAGCAACGTAAGGAATTCGAAGACGAGGTAGGGAAGGCGTTTAAACGATAAGGTCGGTGGACATTGGGACCTCCCGTCACTTTCCGGCTCGGTCCGGACTGCCACGAGTTGGCCCGAGTTAGGCCGATATCGATCCGGGGCGTGGATCGGAGGACTGCAGCGGACGTTTGATTCGATCAAGTGGGCGTTCAACCCGAATCTGAAGCTGATTGGGTTCCTTATGGACAAGGGAAGAGGTGATTGAATTGGTGAAGAACACCCTCATCGCCGCATGCTGCATGTTGGCACTGGTCGCTGGCTGCAAAAATGATAGCTCCGGACAAGGCGACGTTGCATCTGGGCACGGTTCGAACGAACTGTCGTCGCAGTACAGCGCTGCGCTGACGGAGGTGATGCGACAGAGTCGAGTTGTGCTTCCGGACGGTGTGAAAGAGATGAGCTGTTGGGGCAACGCGCGTCCGGGGTTCCTTCGTTCGAGTGATTATCAGGGTGACGCCCAGTGCTCTTTTGCCCTAGTCGGTCGAGCCGCGCAGGTTGTCGGGGCGAGCGAGCTTCGGTGGGGGCTTCGCGTTGCCTACTATTCCTGGTCCGACCATCTTGACGCCGCGGCGCCGCGGATCGTACCCGAAGGCTTCGATCTCGGTCGAATTGACGCATCAGGCTTGAGAGTGACTGTCAAGCGAGCCTCTCCCGACCAGTTGGCCGCATACGTGAGTGTTAGAAAAGACCAGTTGCCATTCGATCAGGCAGCGAGTTTCTCAACAGCAGTGGTGTCGACCGCGGCCGGCTACGCCGAGCGTCGGATTAGACGGGCCGAAGCAGAGGTTCCTGACACAGTGCGTCGAACGTGGTCGGAATAGTTGCCTCCTAAACGCGTTCCCCGTGCGATTTAGCCCATTGTGCTTCCTCAACGCCGCGCACAGCGCGGCGTTTCTGCATTTCGACATCCTCCGATAGAGTCGCCTCCGAATTCACGCATGCGGGAACTCGCTTCGCCTCGGCGAAGATCGCGGCACAAAATATTGACAAACTATTTCGCGAGAAATAGTATTCAACCGTCAGGCCGCGTTTGGCGGCGGATCCTAACCGGGGAACTCCAGATGCTTAAAGTAGCGGTGACGAATCAGAAGGGTGGCGTTGGAAAGACCACAACGGCGGTGCACCTCGCTGACTACGCGGCGAATGAGCTGGGTTTGCGAACGGCGCTCGTGGATGCCGACGAAGGTGACGTGTCGGAGGTGTTTCCGCAGACCGCTGTTTCTGCCGCGGCGCACGCACTGACGACAGGTGAGATTTTTCGGGGGAACCCGCGTGGGCTCCGGCCTCGCCAGGTGGGCGATCGCTTGTCCGTCGTCGACGCTGAGCCGGATTTGCTTGACCTTCATGACTTGCCGGTCGACGTACTTGCCGAGCTCGAGGTCGAGCTCGGCAAGCCGGATGGCGCGTTTGACATCACTCGCATGCGTAGTCTCTTCGGCGAGATTCAGGAGCGACTGACACTGCCGTTTGACGACGGGCTCGCGAGCATGGCGGCTGACTTTGACATTTGCATTATCGATACCCCTCCCCACCTCGCGCGGCGGGCACTCGGAGTGCTGTGCTCGGTGGATGCTGTCGTTACGCCGACGAATATTTCCGTCTTTACGATGGCGCGGATTGCGAAGTTGCAACAGACGCTTGATTCGATCAAGCGGGAGTTCAACCCGAATCTGAAGCAGGTCGGGTTTCTGATGTGCAAGATCAACAGCAAGTCGCCGAGCGAGCTCGGGGGTGTAGCGGCAATGCGCCAGGAATTCGGTGATTTGATTCTCAAGCAGGTGGTGATGGACCGCGTGAGCGTGTCCACGTCGCTCGCGCAAGGACGCCCCGTCTGGCGTGGCGCGAGCGCCGGCGCGCAGCGCGTGGCCGCGAAAGAGATGATCGCCGCGTGCGCGGAGGTCTTCGGTCGTCTCGGTATCACGAAGGAGGCCTAAATGAAAGAAAGTGTATTTGCGCGAAGCATCAAGAAGGCGTCGTCAGTTCAACGTTCGATCGAGGCGACCGCCGCCGGGGTCTCTATCCCTCAGCTGATCCATCCTTCGCGTATTCGCGTCCAGAAGCAGATTCGGGGTAAAGCGAATCCCGGGTTCAAGCGCGAGGCGCTTCTTGAACTTGCGGCCGACATAGAGAAGAACGGGCAAATTCAGGCCGCGACCGTCATCCCGGATCCGGAAGGAATTTCGGAATTCCTGCTTGTCGCGGGAGAACGTCGGAAGCTTGCATGTGAGTTGGGCAATTTTGACCTCCTCGCAGTTGTGCGGAATCTAACGTGGGAAGAAGCCCGCAGGGTGCAGATCTCCGAGAACTTGCAACGTGAAGACCTCACACAAGCGGAAGTCGCGGAGGCAGTCAAGGACGACTACGATCGGTTGGGTACATTGGAGCAAGTCGCCGAGCTCTGGACCAAGTCGATCAACTGGATTCACGAACGCCTGAAATTCGTCGAGGCGATCGAGGCAGACGGCGTCGCGAAAGAGGCAGTCACCGCCGGCGTCACCGGAGACGTGTCGACCATCAACGAGATTGCGAAGCTCGAGAAGCGTGACGTCGATGCAGCAAAACAGGTCGTTGACGCAGCAAAAGCGGATCCGAGCCTTAACGTGCGGCAGGCCGTGCGCAATGCGATCAAGCAGACCAAGCAGACCAAGCAGGCCGGTGGAACGACTCAGGTCGGAGGGAACACGGATAGTCGTGCGACGCAGGCAACCGCGTCCGATTCGGCTGCCGTGGCGGGAAGTGGTCGTGGGGAGGTTCTGGCGAGCCGTGCGTCGACGCTCGAGGAGGCCAGCGGCGCCCATAGCCCGCGCAGCGACGCCACCGACGTAGTCGAGACCGCGCCGAGTTCGCATGACGGAACGCGGGATGTTGAATCCGCCGGGGCGGCCGGGCCGGTCGACGACCTCGGTGCGGCCACTCGGGAACTGCCCAACCTTACTTCAGGGGACGAAGGCGCGCTGGCGGGAGATTCGACTCTTTCACTTGCGTCCTTTGCCAAGGCGGTGGTCGAGGGTGAAGCCGCGGTCGTGCGCAAGCTTGACGGCTTGTGGGTAGCGGAGACGGTGCTCGGTTCAGCGGAGGAGAAATTTGGTAACCTTGAGGATCTACTACTGCGCTTGGCGGCTGTGGGCCTCACGAAGATCGAGGTCGAGTGTCCGGTGGCATTCGCTTAACCCACGCCGGCTTGCGCGCATCAGCCCGACACGCATGCTGAACTACGAAAATTTTTCCACGATCAGGCTATCTGAGGAGCAATTCGCGCTGGCGATCGCGAAGAGCCCTCGCATGAGCGAGAAAACCCGAGCGATCGCAAAAGCTCTGCTCGTTGAGGGCCGGCGTCCAACTGACCTGGTGGAGACCTACGGTTTGACTAGGCAGCGACTGGGGCAGATTGCCTCGAAGGTCTACACAGACTACCTCGCGCACGCGATGTACCCGCCGGAGTGGATCACTGCGCAGGTGATTGCGCCTGCCGACCTGCTGGAAGATTTTCGGGAGAGAGTCGAGGCGCGACGCATCGAATACTTCACAAATCCCCCAGCCTCTGGAAAGTCGAAGGCGCGTTCGAAGAAGTCTGGGTAGTTTCGCAGCACGGCTGATGAAGGTGTCCGCCCGGCAAGTAAATGACCCGCCACGGACGTTTCCGAGGACGGGTCTTAGGTCTTCATGGGCTATCTTGTTGAGGTCGATGTCTCGATTTCGCTATTCGATGCATCGGATGGTCCTTGGGGACTGGCTGCTCGAGCTCTTTCAAGCTTTTCTGCGACCGGCGCACGTCGCAATCTACGGCTCCAACCCCCGAGCACGTGCGCTGGCGTGTACCAGGTACTCCACTCCTCCACTGTCAGCGAGTTCCCATGGACGACTATCGCCGGGATGTGTAGCAGCGAGAGTTGGAGATACGTCATATGTACGCAGCGCAGATCCACGTCAACGCAGGTCGCATGCATCACCTGCTGGTAATTGAAGCCACGCGCGTGAATTGCTTCGGCGGCCGCAATCACCATGCCACCCGCCCCAACGGCTGGCTCGAGGAGAGTGACGAAACCATTCTCCTCGATCGTCCGGCCGACGTCCTGCAGCGTCATGTCGGCCATTAGCACCGATACTTCGTATGGGGTGAAGAACTGCCCTGCCCGTGTGTTTCCCGCCTCCAATGCCATGAAAGTGGCGCCGAGGACGTCGGCAAGGTCACACGAGAGGGGGATCGCGCCGTCGCACTCGCCGCATGCCTGAAGCGCTTCGACACGCCGCTCGAAGGCCATCGTCAGCTCGCCTAGCATCGCAGGAAAGCGTGCGGCCTCTTCTTTCGAATAGCGTCCGTTGATCTTGCTCCATTGCGTTTCGCGCGCGTGATACTGGGCACGATCAACGGCGTTGCTGATTGCGAGCGCTGACATCTCGATGAAGTCTGAGAAGACGGTCGAGACGCGGTGGTTATATGAGAAGTGGTTGAGGAGGCCGAGGAGGCGCTTTTCATGGTGTTCAGCGGTCAGGTGGGCTGCAAGGGTCAAGGTCGATCTCCCGAGGAGGTTGAAAGGCAGAGCGACCTGAAATGCGGGGGGATGAGTGGAACGGGAAATGAAAAAAGCCCGTGGATACCGAGGTATCGCGCGGGCTATGGGTCAAGACAGTTTGCGCTGGAGGTGCCCTAGCGCTTCGTCACCTTTTGACGGCGAGTCAGCACGAGGAAGAGATACAGCGTCCCTCCCCTCGTTACCTTCCACCAGCCAGCAACGTCGTCGGTGTATTCGATCGTCTCGAAATTCGAGTCGAACGGTACGTCGAGATGACCTCGAAAGTCCGGTGAACGGCCAGTTCTCTTCGGCGCCGGAAGAAGCTGACCGTCAGCGAACAATCGAGCGTCGGTGTGGCTCAACGCACTGGTATGAAGTGTCACCGAGTTGTCCGCGTTCAGCACACCGCTGATCACGCCTCCCTCGAAGACGGTAGCTGCACCGGAGCGGCGACCTCCGGATTCGAACAAACAGACGGTCCGTTGATCGCTCGAATGCACGGGCGTGCCCGGACGTTGTCGCGGCGCCGATCTTTCCTTGGGCGTAACCGTCGAAGGTGCGGGCGTCTCCGGTTGGATGTTTCGGAAGCTCCCTCCTGCTTTGGGGGCTACCGAGCGCGGGGCGAGTCGGACACCATAGTTCGGAACTGCCTTATGTACAAAGGTTTGCTTCAGCATGGTGGATCTCCTAAGGTGCCTTGCGGCAAAGTCGTAGTATTCGGAGATGTGCTGTCGCAAGTGGAATGGAGAGACGGACGTTGAATTACAACGTGTGGGTCGCCGACGGGGAGCGCTTCACCTGCCCCGCCGGGACTTCGGTTCCGCATGCGCGAATCCGTACCGATCCCCGGGCCTCTTGTCGTTACTCGGCGGGTAGTGCCCTGACCCGATAGGACGACATCGCCTGCCTGAACAGTGCGTATGCCGAGTCGGCGCATGCATCTTCGAGTCGCCCATCCAGAACGAATATCCGCCGATTGGTCGGAAGACCTGCTCGCCGGACCAGTCGCCCGAGCCCTTGCTTGAAGCGGAATGCCGCTTCGAGGAGGTCCCACGGTACTCCGGGCCGATTCTGGATCCTCCATAGATGGGTGATGGATTGGTTCGTCCCGAATGGCAGGCGTGGGATCACGAGGTCCGTGAGCACGTTGTCCTCGTCGGCCGAAATGGCCTCGCCGTCAAAGAGGCGCGTCCACGGATCGTGTCCACCGACATCGAGTCCGGTCCATGCTCCCCCGACTGAGAGCCATATCGGGCGCAGACCGGCCCTGCGCAACTTCAAGAAGTCATGTACTTGGCGGCGCAACGGATATTCTTCGCGGGCGTGGACAAGGATCGTGTTCGCCGCGAACATTCGCTTCGCGAGGCCGTCGGCTGCCTTGTAGCTCGTCAGCAATACCAGCGTTCCCCCTTTTGCTGAAGCGTGATTCGACTCGATGACCGGCGCGAGGTTGTCTAGCCATTCCTCTTCCGCCTTCTGAAAGGCGTGGTCGGAAAGACGGTCCGCGCGCGTCGGCGGCCGAAGTGCTGCCGCGAGCTCCCCCGCCGTCCACAACCCGGCGACAGGAGCTGCGCTCCATGCTGCGTGGACCGGAGGGTACTCGATAGCGCGTTGCTCAGGTATCGCCAGAAGCATCCGCTGGTATCCGGCTGACGGACCACTCACACGTTTCAGATACAGGCTTGCCGATACGACTGCAGCGCCATCGAGTCGACCCCACATCGCCCGCAAAGTTGGCTCGACAGGACCGGTGCCTACGTATAGCTGCGGATAGATCCGCATGGGGGAGAAGCGCAAGAATGACCGTGAAAGAGCTGCACCCGTGGCATTTCGGATGGTTGCTGCGGCCACTTGTGCGTGCAGAGCGCTTCTAACGCGAGTCGGATCGGCAACAGTCATCAGTCGAGGATCCGGAAGGGCTTCCAGGCATTCGGCCACTCGCTGGAGCAGCACGCCCAGACGTCGAATCTGAGGGTCATTGCC
This sequence comes from Burkholderia aenigmatica, assembly GCF_048627025.1. Classification (NCBI taxonomy): domain Bacteria; kingdom Pseudomonadati; phylum Pseudomonadota; class Betaproteobacteria; order Burkholderiales; family Burkholderiaceae; genus Burkholderia; species Burkholderia aenigmatica. The sequence goes on from NZ_CP184472.1 coordinate 63,042, forward strand.
GGACAGGTTTACGAAGTCATTTCGGACACCTTCGCCGACGGCGGAGATTTCAGTGACCAGTTGGTCGAGCCTCTCGATCGACTGTGCCGGGAGCTTCCCGCCGCTTCGCTTGTACTCGCGAAGGTGTCGAGCACACGCTTTGAGCGATACGTATCGGGATAGCGAGTTTGAGAAGGTTTGCTCGAGAAGGTGTCCTTCATCAACAATCAAGGCCCGGTAGTCTGGGAGGAGCCCTCGGTCCTCGGTGATCGAGTCAAACAGACTGCCTCGAGTTGCGTCGAGCTCGGCGAGCTGGGCTCGGATTGCGGTAGCGTCTGCGTTCGCGTCCCGGAGGCCTTTGACCGTCTCTCGGATCTCTCGATCGATCGCGCGGAAGTCTTCATCCCGGCCGGCAGCGTAGAGGCGGATCCGCATGTCCTGCGCAAGCATTGCATGCGTGCAGAGAACGACCTCGTTCTCATCGCCTTCATCGGATACAAGGAACTGCGCCCGATACGCACGATACCCCGCGTCATCGGGAGTATTGATGTCTGACAAGCGAACTTCGTCCACCGGGAAACCGGGAGCGATGCTTTCGAGAGAGCCGGCTAGCCACCTTGTATCGATGCCGGCCTGGTGATCCACGACTTTCCCGGCGGCCGCTAGCCATTCGCGTACCGCGTCCAGATCTGCAATCTCTCGCCGACGCGCGTGAGCATCCGCGAGAAACGCTTCGAGCGCACGTGCGCTGACGAACTCGCGGCGGCCGAACACGAGCCGCACCGTCGGTGCATCGGTGCGGCAGCGTTGTTGAAGCGCGGCCTCGGCTGCAAACTGCCGGATTAGCGCGATGGTCGGTGCGGCGATCGCCGCGCGCTTGCCGCGCGTTGAGACCCAGTCGAACGCGCTTGCGACGATCGCTCGGGTCTTTCCTACCCCGGTCCCTGCTTCGACCAGGCCAATCCCGCCCTCAGCCAGACAGTTTCGAATCATTCCGCCAACCCGAATTTGCTCCGGCCGGATCGTGACCTGAGGATCAGTGACCTGCAGCGCGCGGTTAAGCGCGACGATCGGATCACCCTCGTCCCACGATTCGGTCCTTGTAGTCCGCTCGTGCTGGCTCGCCGCGCCGATCAAGGCCCGTGCAAACGGTGCGGCGCCGAGCCTGGACTCACTCGCGCGCGCGCGCAGCACGCCGGCGTGAGGCTCAGCGAGGCTAATAAAGATCCGACGCCGCGCGCCCTCTTCTTCCGGCAACTGGGAGATCTCTTGTCCTCGACCCAATGCGTCGACCACAAGGGACTTCACCGCGCCTCGTACGCGCTCCTCGTCGTCCTGCATGCCAAGGTACTCGGGGATGGCTGCGGAAAGCCATCCATCGGGAATGGCGAGCGTCATGTTCAGGCTCATCAGAATTTCTCCGGGTCAAGACAAAAATCATTTCTGCAATTTCGGGTTGCCCAATACGATCAGTTTCGTTTTCGCATGATGTGACGGACATAGAGGCGATCGATGCGGGGACATCGGCAGTGTCGAGGTGTCGAGGAAATTGCAGAAATCATTTCTGCAAAACGGATTCGGTTTTTATGCTCGCCTCTGTTTCCGCACGAAATTGCGGTGAGTGGGATTGAACAACACGCTGGAGGATTCGATGAGAAAACAGACGTTGCTGCGGATCGGTCTGCCGGCCGACACCCAGATCTACGTGTCGCGGTACCGCGAGCTTCTGGCGAAGGAGGCAGGCGCTTCGGCAGCGCTCTTCCACTACTCTGCCGAGAACAAGACCCCGGCGCCGGGTATACCGGGCGTTCGGGTTGTCGGTGGCAAGCGCTGGTTGGGCATTCTCGCTGATGAGCAGAACGCCGGTGTTGTTTACGAGTCGATGGGCGCCGCGGTTCGTGCAGCCAGTCAGCTCGCGGGGCAGAACATTCCCGTTCACGTCGAGGAGCATGAGCTGAGCCTCAAACCTTGTCACGAGCCCCGACAATACTGGGTTCGTGAAATGGTTTTGAAGCGTCGCTCGCCCTCTGCTAGAGGTTCCGATCTAGAGGATCTCGTCCGACGTCGGTTGGTTGCCGGGATCGAGCGCATGGCCGCGTACTACGGTATCGACTGCCCCACCGATGAGCAGCTTGGGATCGAGGTGGAGGTCAAGCGAAACATCGGACTGCGACTGTCAACGGTCGACGGGCCCACCAACGAGTGGGTCACTCTCGTCGACGTTGCGTTCACTGCTCACCTCGAGCTCGATGGGTTCTGGTTTGTGGGCAATCTCACATCGCGCGGATACGGACGTGTTGGTCGCGATCTCGCCAGTCTTGCGGTCAATTTGAAACGCGAGCTTCAACGACCCCGGAGGTTTGCAGGATGAACGCCATGATCAGCCCGTCACGGCTCGCGGCGACCGCCGCCGGCCTTGGTCCCATCGAGTCAGCGGCAGCTCGTACGCCGGGGTGCTGCGCAATGTGCGGTCACGGTCATGCGATCGGCGACCCGGTGGCTCCGTTTGAACCGGACGCATCGTTTACCGATTACGGCGCGCTTCGCGCGCCTGCCTCGCGCGTGATTTGCGGCTGGTGTGCGGTCACATGGAGCGCGGACTTCACTCAGCGGTACACGAAGTCGGTGATTTGCAGCGAAGGTGTTTTCCCGGCTGCAAGCAATGAGCATATCGCGTACTGGTTGCTCAATCCGCCGGCGGGACAGTGGATCTTCATGCAGTCCGACCAAAAGCGGCAGCACCTGGTGTGGCGCATGCCGGTGAATACCTCGCGAGAGGTCTTCACGGTTCGGTATGGCGAGCTGCTGTTGACGGTGCGACGCAGCTACCTCGAGGAGGGAACCGCAGCTGCCAAGCGTCTCGCGGCTGCCGCGACTACCAATCGAAAAGTCAGGGGTGCCGCGCTGAAAAGCCCCTTCGTTCGCCTCTCCCGGGATCTGAGTGACCCGGCACACGGAGCGATTCGTGCGGACTTGTACGAGCTCGCCGAGAGCGATTCCGAGGTGAAGAAGGACATCGCATTCATTCACTCGCTGACGGCCGGCGAAATCTGGGGGCTCACGGCGACGTTGTACGTGTCGGATCCCCAGCGCCCCGAACGAAAGCTGCCGGCGACCGCCGCGCAGAAATGACCATGGTTGCTATCCGCATTCTTTCTGGAGAAATAGCATGACGATCACGAACCGCATTACCGGCACCCTGCAATTGACCCGCCCGCTCCACTGCGCAACCCCGGACGAATCGCTGAAGTCGTCCATGCCGGGTGTCGAGGCGAACACGGCGACACCGACCATGCAGCAACGAATTTTGACGCGACGTGGAATGGAACGTGTCCCGTACTTCCCGGGCAACGATTTGCGGGGCCGGCTGCGTCGGAAGGCTGCATCGATCGTGCTCGATCACGTTACTGCGTCGCGCAAGGTCAGGCTTGAGCTGTACGCGGGCCTCAACTGTGGCGCCGTGAGTGGCAAGCCGGAGAATGACGTAACGATCGAAGAGGTACTGAGGGCGCGCGAGAACGTCTATATGGGACTCTTCGGTGGAGGCACGCGAATCCTGCGCTCGCGCTTTCGCGTCGCCGATTTGCTGCCGATCATCGGTTCGACGATCGAATCCGGCGCCGTTCCGGCGGAGTATGGCGAAGAAAGTGATACGACGTGGCTCCCGAAGGACTTCTCGGGATCGGCCCCGCTGCGCGGAGACCAGCTGTTGATCGTTCAGCATCTGCTTCGCGTCGACGATGTGATGCGAGTATTGCGTCCCGACGAGCTCGAGAAGTATGTTGAGAGTGCCCAATCTGTCGTGGAGGCGTACCAGGGTGACCTGCTGCAAAAGCGGGTGCAGCGCGGTGACGATAAAAAGAAGGCCCAAAACAAGGAGATCGCCGCGAAGGATGTTCAGAAGAAATCTGACGTCGGCAACATGATGTCCATCCAGGCAATCGCGGCCGGCACACCGATGTACTTCCAGCTGGACTTCTCCGATGATGTCTCCGATGCCCACGTCGGTCTGATGCTGCTGTCGATTCGCGCGTTGGTTCGTGAGCAGGGTCTGGGCGGTTGGGTACGAACGGGGCTCGGTCAGTTCGGCGCGCGGCTGCGCCTCGATCGCGACGGGGAGTCGTTCCCGATCTTCGACACGGATGTCGCAGGTGCGGACGCGGCGCTGTCGGAAAGTGTCGGTCGGTACGTGACCGCCGCGCAAGATGCGCTGGCGACGCTTTCCGCGGAAGGGATGATGGATTTCTTCGCACCGCGCCAGTCCGCTGAAGAGGAGGCGTGACATGGTGCCGCTCAAGCTGACATGGACGCTCGCGACGCCGATGGTGGCCGGAGCGCATCCGCTCCATCTTGATGCGCTTATTGCATTTGCGATCACTGAGGAAGGTCTCCGTGCACTGGGGAAGGACGCGCGCGATCATCGGACGCTATTTGAATTCGCGCAGTCCCCTCTTCCGCTCGAGCGGGAGCAACGGGGTGATGCTTGGTGCTGGAAGGCGTCGGCGATTACCCCGGATGGCGACCCAGGGCCGCACTCGATGCGCTTCTGGACGCGGAAAACCGACGCCTACGACATGGCGCGTCGGATCGAGTCCGGGCAAATCGAAGGGCGATACCGCTTCCCTCTCAAGCCGTACGCCTACAAGGTAGACACGGTGCGTGGGCTTTTCAAACAGCAGTTCAAGTTTTTCCCGGTTCGCCAAGTTGCGCGACTGCAGGCCTGGTGCATCGGTGACGAGGATCGGCTGCTTGATCTTCTCGCGCCTGAAAGTGGTTATGTGACGCATCTGGGCGGAAAGGGGCGGATGGGGTATGGACGTATTGCCTCTTTTCACATCGAGCGAGATTCGGATGCGAGTGAGAGGTGGAAGCGTCGCGTGCTGCCGTGGCCGCATGACGGTGCGGAGCTTGTTCGGATGGCGACTCGGCCGCCCTATTGGGCGATCGAGACTAGAGCGGACGCGTATGTTTGTCCGGATTTGTTGGCATAGGTGGCGCTATGAGGGACAAGCTTGCATTTCCGATTCCGGTTGCCAACCGCACTTCCCTGCTCTACCTCGATCAACATGTCGTCGAGTGCGATGGCAACGCGCTAGTCGCGAGGGCCGGCGGGATGGAGACGGTGATTCTCGGTAGATTTTTCGAAGTTTTCTAAGCGGTCGAAGATACAACTGAATTCTGGCAGAGTGTGCCCCGCGCGAGCGGGGGTTGAAGGAGTTGTGTGCCCCATTTCAGATGCCAAAGTCGGTGTGCCCCGCGCGAGCGGGGGTTGAAGGGTGGGTTGGACGACAGAGGCCGCAACCTTGCCGTGTGCCCCGTGCGAGCGGGGTTGAAGGATGTGCACGATCAGGCGGATCGGACCGGCATAGTGTGCCCCGCGCGAGCGGGGGTTGAAGGGGAGACGATCCTCCGGATATTCGAGGGCAGTCGTGTGCCCCGCGCGAGCGGGGGTTGAAGGAGAGCGCATGCCAATCGTGGGAGTATGCAACCGTGTGCCCCGCGCGAGCGGGGGTTGAAGGAAAGCTGGTGAGGGAGGGGCGCGCGCCGCAACCGTGTGCCCCGCGAGCGCGGGGGTTGAAGGAGGACTGACTCTCCGGAAGGATGCCCATCATGGTGTGCCCTGCAAGCGCGTGGGTTGAAGGGTGTATTTGAGCGGCAGAGCCGTGTGAAACACGTTTGCCCTGCGAGCGCGGGGGTTGAGGGATGGCGCAGGCGAGCGGAGTTGAGGTGACTCGGTGTGCCCCGCATGCGCTGGGGTTGAAGGATCCGGATGAGCCACACGCATTCCTGCTACAGGTGTGCCCCGCAGCGCGGGGGTTGAAGGAAAAGTGGAATGGCGTGACAGCAAGGAAACAGGTGTGCCCCGCGTGAGCGGGGGTTGATGGTTGATTGTGAGTTTTCCGATTGCTTTCAAGGCGTGTGCCTCGCGTGAGCGGGGGTTGATGGGACAGTTGCGCAAGCGGACCAGTGGGGCTTTGGTGTGCCCCGCGTGAGCGGGGGTTGAAGGCTGCGCGTCGAAGCCCTGCGAGACGACCCACTGGTGTGCCCCGCGTGAGCGGGGGTTGAAGGTAGGCCTTGCACCACTTGCCGAGCAGGCTGCGGTGTGCCCCGCGCGAGCGCGGGTTGACGGTAGGCCAGCGCGCAGTTGCTGGCAACGATCCTGTGTGCCCCGCGCGAGCGGGGGTTGAAGGTTGTCCGCGTCCGGCTTCTTGGTGGCGCCTATGTGTGCCCTGCGCGAGCGGGGGTTGAAGGGTGGGTTGGACGACAGAGGCCGCAACCCTGCCGTGTGCCGGGTGAGGGACGACTGGGTTTTGGAGGCGGCCATCGGCGCGGTGCTCCTCGCTCGAGTGGAGGGACTTTTTGCGCCGCTGGCCGGTCCCGCTGGGGATGTGGGCTTGTGTGATGGATTCTTAGACGGAGCGCCAGGAGCAGGCTCGGAATTCGTTGTCTCCGCGATTTGTGCCGCGACGTGGTGAACCCGTATTGCAGTTACTCGGTGATCAAGAAGCGATCGCGATTCTTGGCTTTAGTGATCCATGCTGGTGCACGCCCTTTTCCAGACCACGTTGCACCGGTCTTCGGGTCGCGATATTTCGGAGTGCTCGGAGACTTCGCCCCCGGGGTGGTCGTTGCCCGCGGTCCACGCTTCCGACCGAAGACGTCCTGTGCGGTAAGCCCGTACTCGGCCACCTTGGCACGGATGTCGGCGAGGATCACTTCGATTTCCGCTGCTCGCAGCGCCTCGGCTTCGACGGCCAACGCGTCAATCTCTGCCTTCACTTCGGAATAGGTACGCTTTGTGGTTGCCATCACTCAATTTCCTGTTGTTTTTAACCGCCGGCGACCGGCCGACGTACGGGGCGCGCATGCGCCGTGTTCTAGTGAAACGCTATTGGCGGGCGTCATAATCGCTGCCATCAGAACGTAATCGTACTGGGTGGAACGTCGATCCCGTGGTAGTGACGAATCGCATCGCGAAACTCGGTCCACTCTGCTTCGCCCGCGGGTTCGTGTGTGCAAAACAGGCACTGAGAGGCGCCGGCCATCATTTCTTCTGTGGTTCGATGCACGTCGATCCCGAAACGCTTGCTGAATCGGCCCACGCATGAACCGTCGTGCGCTGTGACCCAAACGGTATCTCTCTTGGCCGAAACTTCGATGCTGTACTGTTTCATAATGTGTACGCTGGCTAGCGACGCTTGCCAGTGCCTGGCCCGCCTGCTTGTGCGGAATTCCAAACCGACCGAGCTTTCGGTCTCGTCCCAACAAACTCAACTCGAATCGGCCTTCCGTGTTCTTGCTGGATTTGAGCAATGAGTTGATTGTCGCGGGCTTTCTTTGCAGCTTTTGGGTTACGAATTCTGAGAATCGCCTGCTCCAACGAGATGCATTGGGTTCCCCACCGCTCGATTGACTTCTTGTGAGTGACGGGGTTACCTCGCGCAATCTTGCCGCGAAGCGTCTCTAAGTCAAGGGTGATGCGTGAAATGCGCTGCTCTCTGCTAGGCTTAATTTTTGTCATCTTCGTTTCCCTAGGTAGCACCCCATGCGCCAGGCGCGGCTTGAATTCTGCGATGGAGCTCGACAACCTCGACTACGAACGGGATCGCGTCTTCGGCGAAAAATTCGCGCGCATTGTTAAGCCGGAACGGAGCCAGGAGCTTATGAAGCGCGTGCTCGAGGAGATCGTAGCACTCGACTTCGTATGATGCGATCTCTTCGAACTTGAACATGGCTGCGGTCGTATAGAGTTGCCGAATACGGGTGGGAAGATCCTGAGTCGTGTAGCCGATTTTGACGATGCGCTTCCCGCTTTTTGTATATACCCCTGTTCCCAAGACATAGACAATTCCGGTCGTCTTCTCGGGATCCTCTCCTGCATCCAAATCTAGGGCTTCGTCGATCGCATCACTTGATTGAACCGAGACTCTGTACGGCTTTGTCGAGCGATCGATTGCGTAACGATCATCGTTTTTGACGGTAGTGTAAACGGATTGAAGCAGGGAATGATCTAGATCCTTCGAATGTCCGGCGGCGACAGCGCGCTGGGCCGATTCAATACCATAGAACTGAGGGTATTTCGATTTGACCTGGTCGCGGATCTGTTGAGGTGTCATGCTATCGAACGACATCGAGACGATGTCGAATACTGCATCTGGCAATTTCAATGTCTCTGTCCTCTGAAGTCTTCCTTAGATCAAGCGGCTTTCTGCGCGGTCTTCTCCCCGGTCAGATATCCAGAGGGAAATCGCGAGCCGGTAAGAAAGCTGGATCTGGTGGGAACGCTATCTGAATCAAAGGCATGACGAGCCCGCTCAACCATACGTCCAGTTGCCTGCACGCTTGGTCATCGGCGGCGTCAAGATCCTGTATGAAGCACCGTCAAAAGAGCGAGCCATTGCTCGGTGTCCCCTCGATCGACGTTTTGCGTTTCGACGCCCGCGGTGCAACTGCAACCGCATATTCGTCGGGCGGTAGCAGCGACAGAAACGTTCGCGCGACTTCCGGGTCCTCGCAGTTCAGCCAGTCGTCATATTGATCCGGACGCAGGATCACAACGCCACGCTTTTCTTTGAACGTGCCATCGTCATTCAGGTGCCGGTGAAACTGGCGCAGCACCGGGTGATCGTCAGCATTGACCGTCAACATGGACAGGCCGAATGTTTCGCCCCCGTCCGGCTCCGGCCAGCCGCGCCATATGCCGGCGACCGCAAACGGTTCGTCGTTCGCCACGCGAATGCCCCAGCGCTCCGACTTTTGTTTCAGGACAGCATTGATGACGTCCGGCCGATTGGGCACGTCGAGATCCGGTAGCGCCGGATAGCGCGGCTCGAACACGACGTCGGCTGGCAACAGCGCCAAGCGGCAGTTCAACCACGAATCCTTGAAATTCACCTTCTCGCCGACCGTCTCACTACGCGCGTTCATCGTGTCGAAATCGTGGCCCTTGATCTTCGATCGCGGCCGTATGCCGAATGTCCCCATCAGCGACTCGCGGCCGCCGTCAGCCGAGCGCCGGACGAAGGGGGCCGCGTAGTCGCGAAAGATCTCTGGCGGCCAATCAGCAGCCGGTGGATCGATCGCGAAGTGAGCCGCGTACCGGCTGCGCTGCGTCGCAACGTAATTCGTGCACATTCGAGCCCCTTTTCTGCGTTCCCTGTTGATGATACGCCGCGTGCTCAGCAATGCCACCTGCGGCGGGATTCAACCGTCCTTGCCGGCCAGGTGACGCCGATAACGTGGCTGCGATCGTCGACGCGCTTCCTCGCATCCCAAAATTCGCGCTACACTATCACTGTATGTTTATACAGTATTTTGTGAGCGACCCCATGAACCCAGCCCTCGCGCATCCGGAAGCGATACATCCGAGTCTCTGGAAGGCATCGCAGTTGCCTCGATCGGGCACGCGCGGCGTCGATACCGGTCATCCGGCGTTGTCGGCCGAACTGCCCGGCGGCGGCTGGCCGGCCGGCGCGCTGGTCGAACTGCTCGCACAGCAGCCTGGTATCGGCGAGCTTCGGCTGTTGGCGCCTGTGCTCGCGCGCTCGGCCCGTCGGCCGGTCGTGCTGATCCAGCCGCCGCACGCGCTGCAGCCACTGGCGCTCGCATATTGGGGCGTCGAAGCATCCGGGTTCGTGTCGTTGCCGGCGCCGCGCACGGCTGACGCGCTATGGGCGGCCGAGCAAGCGCTGCGCGCCGGCACGTGTGCCGCCGTCCTGCTCTGGCAGTCGCATGTGCGCACGGACGCGTTGCGGCGGCTCAATCTGGCCGCGCAGAGCGGCTCGGCGCTGTTCTTCCTGTTCCGGCCGGCGGCCGCTGCGCGCGACGCGTCACCGGCGCCGTTGCGGCTCGCGCTGGCGCCGAAGCGCGACGGCATCGACGTCACATTCCTGAAGCGCCGCGGGCCGGCACGCGATACGCCGCTGTTCGTCCCCTTGTCCCCCTCGCCGATTTTGTTGAACCGCCATGCAAGTCTGGATCGGCGTGCATCTGCCGCACCTCAACCTCGAAGTGTTCCGGCCGCGATCGCCGGCGCCGTCGCTTGACGATGCGCGCGGGCTCGTCGTGCTCGAGGGCGGCCGGGTCGTGGCGCTCGATCGCGCCGCGCGTGCGCTCGGCGTGGTCGCCGGCATGCGCCGCGGTGGCGTGCTGTCGCTCGCGCCGGACGCGCAGATCCGTGAGCGCGACATCACGCGCGAGCGCGAGCTCGTGCTCGGCGTCGCCTATGCGCTCCTGCAGTTCACGCCGAGCGTCGTCGACGCCGACGAAGCCGTGGTGTTGCTCGACGTGACGGCCAGCCTGCGCCTGTTCCACGGCATCCGCGCATTGCGCCAGCGCGTGCGCGACGTCGTTGTATCGTTCGGCGTTACCGCGGTTGTATCCGTCGCGTCGACGGGCCCGGCCGCATGGGTGGTGGCCCGCGGCCTGCGCGGCGGCCTCGCCCTGTCCGCCCGGTCGTTGCGCCGCGCGCTCGCGCGCGTGTCTCTCGCCGTCGCTCCCGATGCCCGACGCTATGCAACGTGGTTCGACGAGCTCGGCTGCGCAACGCTCGCCGATCTGCAGCGCCTGCCGCGCGCCGGCCTGAAGAAGCGGTGCGGCACGCAGCTGCTCGACTGGCTCGACCAAGTCGCCGGCACCGCGCCGGCCGCCTACGACTGGCTCGAAATGCCGCCGTCGTTCGACACGCGCGTTGAACTGATGGATCGCGTCGAACATGCCGAGGCGCTGCTGTTCGTCGCGCGCCGGCTGATCCTGCAGCTGACCGGCTGGCTTACCGCGAAGCAGCTGGACGTCGCCGCGTTCGCGCTGCTGCTCGAGCACGAGCGCGGGCGGGACGCGATCGCGCCGACCGAGATCGAGATCGCGTTGGGCGCCCCTACCCGCTTCGAGGAGCACCTCACGCGGCTCGTCAAGGAACGGCTCGGCCACGTCGAGCTCGCCGGGCCCGTGATTGCGATGCGCCTGGTCGCCCGTAGCGTGCAGGAAGCGGCCGCGCCGAGCGACTCGCTGTTCCCGGAGCCCGGCGGCACGCCGCAGGATCACGCGCGGCTGCTCGAACTGCTGACTGCGCGACTCGGCGCCGAGAACGTGCTCGTCCCGGCTCCCATGGCCGACTACCGTCCGGAGCCGGCCGCCCGATGGGTGCCGATGCGCGACGCGCCGAAGCCGTCGCCGCTACCGGCGGATCTGCCGCGCCCGGCGTGGCTGCTTGCGAAGCCTGTGCCGCTGCTTACGCGCCAGCATCGGCCGTTCTACGGCACGCCGCTGCGCATGGTGTCGCCCGGCGAGCGCATCGAAGGCGGCTGGCAGGACGGGCTGACCGTGACGCGCGACTACTTCGTCGCCGAGGACGACCACGGCGTCTGCTACTGGATATACAAGGAGCGGCCGACGGCCAGCGACGAGAGCGAAGCGCGCTTCTTCCTGCACGGCCTATTCGGCTGATCCGTCATGGACGCCGGCAGTTTCGGCGCCCTGCCCGCGTACGCGGAACTGCAGGTCGCCTCCGATTTTTCGTTTCTGCACGGCGCGTCGCGCGCGGAGGAATACGTCGCGCGCGCGGCGCAGCTCGGCTACAGCGCGATCGCGATCACCGACGAGTGCTCGCTCGCCGGCGTCGTGCGCGCGCACGTCGAAGCGAAGGCGGCGAACATGCCGCTGATCGTCGGCTCGCACTTCCGGCTGACGGCCGCCGACGGCTCGCCCGCGCTCGCCTTCACCGCGCTGGCGATGAATCGCGACGGTTACGGCAACCTCTGCGAATTCATTTCGCTCGGTCGCATGCGGGGCAAGAAAGGCACGTACCGGCTGGCACCACTCGATCTCGAACACCCGGAAGCGCCGTACACGCACCTGCGCGGCCTGCCCTACTGCATCGCGATACTGTCGCCCGACTTCCCAGCCAACGAGCAGCGCCTCGACGCGCAGGTCGAATGGTTCGCGCGCGTGTTCGGCGATCGCGCATGGGTTGCGCTGACGCTGCACGCACGCGCGATGGATGACATCCACCGCGGCGTGGTCGAACGCGTCGCCGCGCGCCACGGCGTGCCGGTAGTGGCCACCAGCTGGCCGCTCATGCACGTGCGATCGCGCAAACCGCTGCAGGACGTGCTGACGGGGATCCGGGTCGGCCGGCCGGTATCGGAGTGCGGGTACGAGCTCGCGCCGAACGCGGAGCGTCACCTGCGATCGCGTCTGCGGCTCGCTAACCTCTATCCCGCCGGCGCGCTCGAGGAAACCGTACGCGTCGCGCGGCGCTGCACGTTCTCGCTCGACGATCTGAAGTACGAGTATCCGGATGAACTGGTACCGGCCGGCACCGACCCGGCGACGTACCTGCGCGATCAGACCTACATCGGCGCGCGACGGCGCTTCCCCGGCGGCATCCCGGTCGACGTTCAGGCGCAGATCGAGCACGAGCTGCGGTTGATTGCGGAGCTGCACTATGAGCCGTACTTCCTGACCGTCTACGACATTGTGCAATTCGCCCGCGGACAGGGAATTTTGTGCCAGGGGCGCGGCTCGGCCGCGAACTCGGCGGTGTGCTATTGCCTGGGTGTGACCGAGGTAGACCCGTCCCGGGGTTCTACGCCGGAACCCCAGAAAATTCCGTCATTCCACATTGTGAACGTCAATCGGTTTGTTGCCTGACGTGCCGAGCGAGTAACTCAGTCGGTAAATGCCTGCCCGAACTGCCGTGCCCGCTTTACATCGTCGGTATGCAAGTAAATCGACGTGGTCGAAATCGACGCGTGACGCAGGTTATCTCGTACGGCGCTCAGCTCAACCCCTCTGGCGATCGCGTGGGTCGCATGGGTGTGCCGCATCCAGTGCGGAGAGGCCCGATGCAGCTTTTCAGCCAGCACCGGATGGTCGTTCTTGATAATCTGCGCGACGAGCCGAAAAAACCGGCGCATGACTTCCCACAGCCGCAAGGGCTTGATGCCGGCATCGGCGTCGTCAAGGCTGCCAATCAGGGACGTGGTCGGATTCCAGTGAGCACGGCTGACAGGAAGCCCCCGCTCCTGCAGATATCGGTCCAGCGCTGTGCGCGCTAGGGGTGTCAGGGTAACGCGGGCTGGCTTGCCGCCCTTGCCGACCACGTGCAGCCAGTGATCACCGGCTGCGTCGACTTCGATGCTGCGCAGTGTGGCGTCAGCCAGTTCGCTGATCCGCAGTCCCGTTGCGTAGCCGAAATCCAGCATGAACCGCAACCGTTGCGCAGCGGGCGCCTGCCAGCCGTACGACCACTCGAGCCCGTTGGCGATGGTGCGCGTCAGCATCCATTCTCCTTCGGTGAAAGCGTGCGAGGTTTCAAGAGCCATGGCGCGCTTGCTGCCGCGTACCTTGATGCCGGAGAATGGGTTGGCCACGACGTAGCGCTGCTCGACCAGCCAGCGGAACATGGCGCTGAGCACGGCAAGCGCATGCGCAATCGAACGGGCCGAGAGGTTGTCGACAAACGGGCGCCAGTCCGTTGATGTGCGCGGCCGCGGTGGCCCGACCCAGCGTTCTCGCGGTGTAGGTCTGCGCAGAAACGCCCTGTAGTCGGTGGCATCCCGGGTGGTCAGCGAAGACAGCGCCTTGCCGCGAGCAACGATGCCCCAGAGAATCAGCCGTTCGGCTTCCTTGCGGTAGGCCCGCTGCGTGGCCGGGGATTCGTGCAACGCGAGCCATGCCTGGATAGCGTCGTAATCGTTGTCGACGCCGAGGATGCAGGCCGACACCGGTGCGCGGAAGGCGCCGGCGGATCCGTCGATCTCGTGCGGTAGCCGTAGTTGCTCCCAAGGCGTCACGACTGACTGCCGATCCGCGATGATCAGTGCGCGGGCCCGCTCCGTGAGCGCCGGGTACGCGGCAAAGAAGGCCTCGATCCTTCTTGCACTGGCCGGCCCGAGACCCGGAATGACGGTCCACCACTGCCGGCGACGCGGAATCCGTACCGTGAGATCGGCCAGGGTCCGGATGCCGGCCGCGTGCAGGGTGCGGGCAGCGCGATTCGGCAGCCAGTGCGCAATGTCGTCGCCGATCTGCGGAGCTGGCGCAGGCATGATGCGCAGTAGCTCGACAGCCTGCGTGGTGGCGCGCGCATGATGCATACGCTTTTGGGCCGGGCATTCGAACAGCGTGGCCAGATCTGCCCGCTGTCGGTTACGGGCATAAAGTGCCAGTTGCCGGCGGATCTGGCCGATGACGCCGCGGGCTGACTGGCTGTGGCTGAGCCGATCTTGCATGTACCGGTGTGCCGCCTCACGCGAGGATGCGCCCTCGTACCAGGCACGCAGCGCTGCCAGTGCATCAGCATCAGGAAAGTCGGTCGGGATGTCGGCGGCGGACGGGCTCGTGGGGCGCGTTTTCATGTCATCGAGTTTAATATGGAAACAATGCCACAGAGATAATAAAGCTTATCTCTGTAGAATGCGGGAGTTCAATATTTCTGTCGTACCCCATGTCGTGATATCACAAAATTGAAGGATCTGACGTTGCGTGGAGAGGATGGTCGATGATCAACAAGAATAAGCTGCTCAGCGTCTTTTCCGACGCCGAACAGGAAGCCCTGTATGGCCTGCCTGATTTCGACGATGCGCAGCGGCTGGAATACCTGGCATTGACCGAATCCGAACTGGCGCTCGCCAGTAGCCGGCCCTCCATACCCGCGCAGGTCTATTGCATCTTGCAGATTGGCTACTTCAAGTCCAAGCACGCCTTCTTCCGCTTCGATTGGGACGAGGTTGAGGACGATTACGATTTCGTGTTGAGCCGCTATTTCCACGGCGAGCCGTTCGAACGCAAGCCGATCACCCGGCACGAGTACTACGCCCAGCGCGAACAGATCGCTGAACTGTACGGCTATCGACCGTGGGTGGCCGCCTTCCTGCCGCAACTCATGCAGCAGGCCGCGCAGATCGTACGTCGCGACGTGACACCGGGATTCGTCGCCGCCGAGCTCATCGTGTGGCTCAATGAGCACAAGATGATCCGGCCCGGCTACACGACCTTGCAAGAGCTAGTCAGCGAAGCCCTGTCCGTCGAACGTCGGCGGCTGGGCGACCTGCTCACCGGCGTATTGGACGAATTGACCCAAACCGCGCTAGACCAACTTCTGGTGCGCGATGATACTCTGTCGAAACTGGCGGCGCTGAAACAGGATGCCAAGAATTTCGGCTGGCGTCAGATGGTCCGCGAACGCGAAAAGCGCGGCACGCTGCAGCCGTTGCACGAAATCGCCAGGACGCTGCTGCCCCGGCTGGATATCTCGCAGCAGAACGTGCTGTACTACGCAAGCCTGGCGAACTTCTATACCGTCCACGACCTGCGCAACCTGAAGGCGGATCAGGCGCAGCTCTACCTGCTGTGTTACGCCTGGGTGCGCTTCCGACAGCTCACCGACAACCTGGTCGATGCGATGGCCTTCCACATGAAGCAGCTCGAGGAAGAAAGCAGCGCGGGCGCGAAACAGTCACTCATCGCCGAGCAAGTAAAACGCCATCGGGAAACGCCGCAGATCGGCCGCCTGTTGTCGCTCTATGTGGACGACAGCGTAGCCGATCCGACGCCGTTCGGCGAGGTGCGTCAGCGCGCCTATAAAATCATGGCCAAAGATGTGCTACAAAACACGGCGCAACGCATGACGGTCAAGCCGCTGAGTCAACTGGCACTACACTGGTTGGCGGTGGACGGCCTAGCCAAACGTATTCGCCGTCACCTGCGCCCCTTGTACGTCGAGCTCGACTTCGTCGGCACCTCCCCAGACAACCCGTGGCTCGCGGCGCTGGCTTGGGTCAAGGGGGCCTTCGCCAAACAGCAGCGCCTGTCACAACGACCGCTCGCCGAATGTCCCGCGGCCACGCTGCCGAAGCGCCTGCGACCGTACCTGCTGATCTTCGGCGCTGATGGTCAGCCGACCGGTTTGCACGCCGATCGCTACGAATTCTGGTTGTACCGCCAGATCCGGAAGCGCTTCCAGTCGGGAGAGATCTATCTCGACGACAGTCTGCAACATCGTCACTTCTCCGACGAGCTTGTTTCGATGAACGAGAAGGCCGACGCGCTGGCGCAGATGGAGATCCCGTTCCTGCAGCAGCCAATCGATGCCCAACTCGATGCGTTAGCGGCCGAGTTGCATGCACAATGGCTGGCCTTCAACCGAGAGCTGAAACAGGGCAAGCTTACGCACCTGGAATACGACAAGGATACGCAGAAGCTGATTTGGCGCAAACCGAAAACCGAGAACCAGAAGGTGCGTGAGCAGGCATTCTACGAGCAACTGCCATTCTGCGATGTTGCCGACGTGTTCCGCTTCGTCAACGGCCAGTGCCAGTTCCTGTCGGCGCTGACGCCATTGCAGCCGCGCTACGCGAAGAAGGTAGCGGACGCCGATAGCCTGATGGCGGTTATCATCGCTCAGGCAATGAACCATGGCAACCATGTCATGGCGCGCACCAGCGACATTCCGTACCACGTTCTGGATAGCACCTACCAGCAGTATCTGCGTCAGGCGACGCTGCATGCGGCCAACGACTGCATCAGCAACGCCATCGCCGCGCTGCCGATCTTCCCGTACTACTCGTTCGATCTCGATGCGCTGTACAGCGCCGTCGATGGGCAGAAATTCGGCGTCGAGCGACCGACCGTGAAGGCGCGTTACTCGCGCAAATACTTCGGACGAGGCAAAGGCGTCGTCGCCTACACGCTGCTGTGCAATCATGTCCCGTTGAACGGCTACCTAATCGGCGCGCACGAGTACGAGGCGCATCACGTGTTCGACATCTGGTATCGCAACACGTCGGATATAGTGCCGACTGCGATCACCGGCGACATGCACAGCATCAACAAAGCCAACTTCGCTATCCTGTATTGGTTCGGGTTGCGCTTCGAGCCTCGCTTCACAAACCTCGATGACCAGTTGCAGGAATTGTATTGTATCGACGACCCGGCGCTGTACGAGAAATGCCTGATTCAGCCGATCGGACAAATCGATCGGCAGCTCATCACCAGTGAGAAGACAAATATCGATCAGATCGTCGCCACGCTGGGCCTCAAAGAGATCACGCAGGGCTCGCTGATCCGCAAACTATGTACGTACTCGCAGGAAAACCCGACACGTCGCGCGATTTTTGAGTTCGATAAGCTCATTCGTACCATCTACACGTTGCGTTACCTGCGCGACCCGCAGCTCGAGCGAAACGTGCATCGCTCCCAAAACCGCCTCGAGTCTTACCATCAGCTTCGTTCGACCATCGCCCAGGTCGGCGGCAAGAAGGAATTGACCGGCCGCACCGACATCGAAATCGAGATCAGCAACCAGTGCGCCCGGCTGATCGCCAACGTCATCATTTTTTACAACTCGGCGATTCTGTCGCATCTACTGACGAAATGGGAGGCCAGTGGCAACGCCAAGGCGCTGGCGCGGCTTACGCAGATATCACCGGCAGCCTGGCGGCATATCCTTTTGAACGGGCACTACACTTTTCAAAGCGACAACAAAATCGACCTGGACGCGCTCATTGCAGGGCTCGAATTGGAGTGATCGAATTTTCGGCGGTTCTGGCTTGGAATCCCTTATTCCTGTTACGGTGGAATACGATGCCACAACCAGGTAATCCTTTACCCCCAGCCGTGGTCAACACCTGGCGACTGAGCGTCGGCACGTCGCTGTTCGTGATCGATATCCTGGCCGACGGCAGCTGGCGACCGGCGTATATTGCGCCAAAGCGGCTGGGTGGCTGGACGATGGATGTGTTGCCGAACATGCCGCCGACGTTAGTCGATATCGCTCCCTCGGTACGCACCTGGGCGCGACAGTACGGCGCGAATGTAACGAACCGGCGCACGCCGGCGCGCCGGTTTCCCGCGCAAACCGCTTCTTCGAACAGGACGCCAGAATGAACATGCTGAAACGTCGTCTCGATGCGACAGACGAAAAGCTGCAGGAGCTGAAAACAGCCCGCAAAGCGGCAGCTAAGGCGCAGCGCCAGCAGGTCAAGCAAACGCGCGCGGATCGCGAGCGAAAGATCATGCTGGCCGGCGAGGCGTTGCTGCGGCGTGTCGATCGCGGCGAGTGGGATGAAGCCGATTTCCGCGCGATGATGGACGATTATCTGTCGCGGCCCGCCGATCGCGCGCTGTTCGAGCTCGACGATGTATAGCCTTTGATGTTCGACGTCGACGCACCGCACAGCCAGGTCGGCAAATGTTGATTTGATTCACGATGAAGGATGCCCGATGCTGCCAACGCTCCGCATGAACCGGAATTTTGTCGAGGCCTTGCTGGCCGAGCGCGCGCCCTGCTTTGCGATGGGACTCGTGGCCGAGGGCCAGACGCACTATGCTTGCCTGGCACTGCGGCCGGTGGATGACATTCCGAACGACGTAACACGCAGCGGTTTCAACTTTGGCCACTCGATACGCGGCACCGACGACTTCGAGGTCGTACACTTCGGCTTAGAGTTTTACGGCTACCGCATCTTCAATGCGCTGATCAATCCGAGCAACTTCATCGCCAGGACAATCCTGTCGCACATGGTCGACACGAAGGCGTTTTTCTTCTTCGCGGTCAACCCGTCAGGCGGTGTGACGGTGTTCAAGTCCGGCATCGGTGAATGCAGCCTGGACAGCATCGAGTCTAATCTCGAGCGGATACTGCGCTCGAGCACGTCCGATGCTCAGTACGACGCGGCGCTGACAACGTTCAGCGACCATCCAGATCCGGTCGGGCCGATGCTGCACTGGGTTTGCCGGGACTGCGAAGATTGTCTCGACCTGTCCCACAATGTAATCGAACTGGGCCCCGCGTAACGGTCCTGATGGTCCGTGTGACCGAGACCGTCATGTCACTCACCGGACGTCGCTCCAACATTCTTCGGCTGGAATAAGCCGATTAATGTTCACAATGTGGAACGACGGAATTTTCTGGGGTTCCGGCGTAGATCCCCGTCCCGCTCCAACATGCTCTTTGAGCGATTTGTTTCAAAAAATAGGGCCGAACCCCCTGATATCGACGTCGACTTCGAACATGACCGTAGGGAAATCGTCATGCAGTACATCTACGGCAAGTACGGTCGCGATCGCGCGGCGCTGACGGCCGCCGTCACGACGTACCGGCCGCGCAGCGCGTTGCGGGAGGCCGGCAAGGCGCTCGGCGTGGATCCGACGATCGTCGATCGCGTGGCCAAGCAGCACCACTGGTTCGATTCGCGCGCCGATCTGCTGCAGCGGTTTGCCGAGGCCGGCCTCGATCCCGAAGCACCGCTTAACCAGCAGTGGGCCGGATTCGCCGCGCAGCTGCTCGGCTACCCACGGCACCTGTCGCAGCACTCGGGCGGCTTCGTGATCAGCCGCGGCAAGCTCACGCGGCTCGTACCGGTCGAGAACGCAGCGATGGAGGATCGCTCGATCATCCAGTGGGACAAGGACGACATCGAGGCGCTCGGTATCCTGAAAATCGACGTCCTGGCGCTCGGCATGTTGTCGATGGTGCGCCGCGCGCTCGACATGATCTCGGAAAAGCGCGGCGAGACATTCGAGCTGCAGGACATTCCGGCCGAGGACAAGGCGACCTACGACATGCTGTGCGACGGCGACAGCATGGGTGTCTTCCAGGTGGAATCGCGCGCGCAGATGTCGATGCTGCCGCGCCTGCGGCCGCAGTGCTTCTACGACCTGGTGATCGAAGTCGCGATCGTGCGGCCAGGCCCGGTGCAAGGCGGGATGGTGCATCCGTTTCTGCGCCGGCGCCAAGGGCTGGAGCCGGTCACGTTTCCGTCGGAAGGCATGGAGAAGGCACTGGCGCGGACGCTCGGCGTGCCGATTTTCCAGGAGCAGGTGATGCAGGTCGCGATGTTGGCGGCCGGCTTCTCTGCCGGTGAGGCCGACCAGCTACGCCGCGCGATGGCGGCATGGAAGCGTAAGGGTGGACTGGAGCCGTACCACGAACGTCTCGTGAACGGCATGCTCGAGCGCGGCTACGACCGCGAGTTCGCCGAGTCGATCTTCGCGCAGATCAAGGGCTTCGGCGAGTACGGATTCCCGGAGAGCCACGCGGCCAGCTTTGCGCTGCTCGTCTACTCGAGCGCATGGCTGCGTCGACACGAACCGGCCGTGTTCCTGGCCGCCCTGCTCAACAGCCAGCCGATGGGCTTCTATACCCCCTCGCAGTTGCTGCAGGACGCGCGACGCCGCGGCGTTGAAGTGCTGCCCGTCGACGTCAACGTGAGCACATGGGATTCAGCGATCGAAGGGCCGTCGACGTCGGCGCCCGTGCGGCTCGGCCTCTCACTGTTGCGCGGCATGCGCGAGGACGTCGCCGGCCGTGTCGAGCTCGCGCGCGCTGCGCGGCCGTTCGTCGACGTGGCGGATCTCGCGCGGCGAGCGCAGCTCGATCGGCACGACCTGCAGGTGCTCGCGCGCGCGAACGCGCTACGTTCGCTCGCCGGCGGCAATCGCCGTGCGGCGCTCTGGTTGGCGGCCGCTGCTGTGCCCGATCGGGATCTCCTTCGCGGCACGGAACGCGACGACGCGGTGCCGGCGTTGGCGCAGGCCTCCGAAGGCAAGGAGATCGTGACTGACTATCGCGCGATGGGCTTCACGCTCGGTCGGCATCCGCTGGCGCTGCTGCGTGATCGACTGGCGCTCGATCGCCTGCAGTCTGCGGAACAGCTTGCGGCGCTGCGTAGCGGGCAGCTCGCGCGCGCGTGCGGATTGGTCACGGTGCGGCAGCGGCCAGGCACGGCGAATGGCGTCCTGTTCATGACGCTCGAGGACGAGACCGGCCAGGTCAACGTGATCCTGTGGCCGGGTCTGCTGGAGAAATACCGCAAGGAAGCGCTCGGTGCGTCGCTACTGGCCGTCTATGGGGTGTGGCAGGCCGAGGGCAAGGTGCGCCACCTGATCGCCAGCAAGCTTGTAGACCGGACCGAACTGCTCGGCGCGCTGCCGACGACAGCGCGGGAGTTTTGCTGAACGTGGACAAGGCGCTTGCGGATCAGGTGGGGAACCGTGACTGTTTGAGGGCTGTCCGCTCAAAACTAAAACGCAACTAACCGTCTACATTCTCACAGTCCCAGAATTTACTCCCCTCCTCTTGACCCGCCCTATGTCTCCAAGAAGGGGGGCGCCATCCTATTTGCGAAACGCGACGGCAGGAGCCGTGCTCGAGGTGCCGCGACATATACCAATGACAGCGTAGGATCGGCAGTCGCGTCACGAGGCGGCGAATGCCGAGCCATTCTCGCGACGCGTAGGGTCCGTAGCGCTATTGGCCACCGTCGATTTTCTGAGACACAACATACACGTCAACACCGCTCATCGAGCACTCGCTTGACGATGCTTCGCTGTTGGTGATGACCTGAATCTTTGCGCCAGACTTCTCGAAGAACGTAATGTCGTAGATCTGGCGATACAGATCCTTGCCCGTCTTTTCCGAGACCAACAATACCGCCTTGGTCTTGGACTCATCCAGCTTCGTCGGATCGGTGATGCCGGCATTCTTCAGGCTCGAGATCGCCATCTTGGTCGGCCAACTGGCGCATGCGGGAGCCTTGGCGAAACAGGCCAGCGGCACGGCTAGAATCAAGCTGAGGAAAAGGCGCTTCATGGCACGACATTAATTTGACGATCACCACTACTCCAGATCCGTTCACGGACGCGACGGTCTAGGACGATACAGCCGTCCGACGCCTGCCCCGGATGAGCTGTGCTGTCGCCGTGGATCATGAAACCGGAACGATGCTGTGTATCGGTACCGGCATTGGGTCTCAGGCGCATCGCGTAACCGCCCGCATGGTGATGATGGAAAGGCGCTCCGATCGAATACGAGCCGGTCGGGATGGGCCCCATGCCAACTTGGTTCTGCATTTGCGGATTGTTTTGCCCCGCCCCACGGCCAGAATAACCCCGCCCGACGACGGGACCGGTGCCTTGCGTTAACTGCCCGGTGCTTTGGCTGTATTGCCACGGCATAGGTATTTTCTCCTGTTTTTGATGGCCGCTCTCAGACGGCCTGCCTATTATCGCGGCCGCTCATGTCAAGAGCAACCGTTCGAAAAGTCCGAGTTGCTCGATACACTGCCGACGACGTCACAGGAGTTGTGTTTGCACGACGCTAGCGAAAGCTAGCGTGCCGGACATTTAGGCAAGCGTTTCGCCGATCCTACCCGCAAGCCATGCGGTGAACGCCGTTTTCTCAAGAACGTTCTTAAACGCCCCCTCTGCTTCGATATACGACCCGACGGCTCCCCCAGACGCTGCATATTGGCGCACAAACTCACTCCGCTCGTCCGCTGACAGGCCACGAATCGCAGTTGCGATCAGCTTCGACCTTGCATCTGCCGCAGCCTCCGCTTCGTCGATCACAGCCTTCTGCGCCCGCCGCGCCGATTCCTCAATAACCTCTACTGTCTCGATGTCCCCCCCACCTTCGAAAACGGTGCGCGCGTACCCGCCAGCATTCTTTTTGATCTTCTTGTTGCGAATTTGCTGCTCAACATAATGGGCAGTCTTGGTTGCTCGATCCGGATCATGCTGGATCCAGTCGACGGCGAGCCGACCAGAGATCCCAAGCTTCACGAGCCGACGATAAGTCTCCGAATCACGGATCGCTGCCTGCTCCTCACTATCGCTCTCGTCGTACATCGATCGCTGAGGATTGTCCTCGACCAGGAAACGGATTTTAGCGACGCGACGATTCTGTCGTTCGTACTCTGGTGTGATGAGAATGTTCGATACCGTGTTCACTTCTTTCACGGCCTTTTTGATCACTTCCGAATTGAAGTGCTTGAATTCATCGTACGTTGACGCTTCAGCACCAAGAAGCTTTCGCCAGATATCGACTGATATCCAACCTGTCGACCCTGTGCGTTTGAATCGCAAGCAGTTCTCGTAGAGAGCGAGGGCATAAGCGCCACTGAACTGCTTCTGGACGTTGATGTTGATGAGCAGGTAGATCTCAGGGTTTGCGAGTTTGTTCGCAAGTGTGCTGCTGTACTCGTATGTGACGATCCCATTCCGAATGTTTGCCGAGCTCAGGAGCGTTGTAACGCCCCACTCCTCATCTCCTGCCGCGTGCAAAATATCGAACTCGATCGGTGTGGTGGAGATCTTCTTTAGAGCCTCTTTGAGTGCGGTCGTATTCTTGCTGTCGAACCCAAGCATCTCGCTCATGATCCCGACAGGAATCTCATGAACTGCCTTCTTCAGCAGGTTGTCGTAGGCGTTCAACAAAAGGACATTCGACAACTTCCGCCCTAGCAATCCAAGGTCGCCCCCGACATGCACCGTACCGACGTGCTTGCGAAGCTCGCTCGACGGCACATTGGCAATCAGTGCGCTACCGGATTTTTGTTTTGCTACCGCCATACGGTCCTCATAGTTTGAGGAGCATTCTAGGTCGCAAAAGTCATGTTCGCAAGTCATCGAGGATGACCTTTAAATATCCCCCCACAAACCACGACTTTTCCATCGCCCCACAAACCATGACCTCCCGAGTCTCACTGACGGCCCAGCCCCATAAACCATGACCTTTCGTTGACGACCGTTCCCCATAGACCATGACCTTTGCCTGCCCCGAAATCATAGCGACCTACAGGTACACCCCATAAACCCCGACCTTTCTGCATGACCGGTCATGCCAACAGGCCACTAAGAAGCATCGAGGCCCCACAAACCATGACTTTTAAGCCTCGAGCCCACCGAAGTACCGGGCCCGGCCACCCGACCTACACGCCGCAGCACTCCCGACTACATCGCATATTTCCATTCCCCATAAACCACGACCTCGAGGACAAGGGATTTAGCCACGGTGGAACCTCCCCACAAACCATGACCTTTCGGGGACCGAGAGTGGACGGACGACGCCCCACAAAAGATGACCTTTCCAAAGACGCAGAATATTTTCGTTTAATTTCATGGGCTTACAAGGAAGTATCTACTCACTCACGGTTCGCCTCTCCCCCCACAAACCATGACCTTTAAGCTTCGATAAACAGGTGCCGCCGTCGTACCCCGCGTACACGCCCCACAAATAACGACCTTACGCCCCACAAAGTACGACCAGTCCTCGACATCCCTTGCTTGGCTCCAGAAAAAAACTGTTGTAAATCAAACAGTTGCATCGTTCTTTTAAGGCAAGGTCACGAGACCCCACAAAGCATGACCTTCCCCCATAAAGCATGACCGCAACGCCCCATAAACCCTGACCTTTCGCCCCATAAAGCATGACCAATCCTTCCCAAAACCCTTACTGAATAAGGCTCTCGCGGATCTAAAGGTTTTAAAGGGGTTGTCTTTTAAAGGCACCCACAGGTGTTGTGCTTCTATGAAACTGCCCCACCCATCAAACCTGGGGCACGCCGCGCGCCAGCGACAGAAGCAGAGACGTCCACCGCCGGCATCGGCCACCAGCAGTCGCGGCCACACTATTCTTTCGGAAACAACGCCAAGATCTTCTCGCTGATCTCTTGCGCAATCTCTGGAGCTAAGCCTTTCAGCTTCAGCTCAATCCGCCCGTCTTCTTCGAACGATTTAAACTCCCCTTTCGCTCCGCGGAACGTCAGCTGCTCGCGAGTCGACCGAGGCCGCTTAACCGTCCCTTTCGCGGCCGCTTGACGTCGAGCCGCAACATCGCGGTAGCCCATGCCACTTTTGGCAGCCTCGGCGATCAGGTCGAGGGTCTCCTCCTCCCCTTTCACATCCCAGAATTCTCGAATTGCGTTCAGCATTTTGAGAGACAGGAGCTCTGGATACTCGGCAACAGTGTGAACGACCTTGCTCGGCAATTGAGCGAGCGACATGGTTCTGCTCACGTGGTCTTCCCCGAGGTTGAGTGCCTTGGCCAAGGCTGCCTGCGTCGGATAAATCTTCTTTGCAATCAATTCCTTCCATTTGATCGCATCATCCAGCGGGCTTTGATCTCGACGCTCGACGTTCGCGGCACGGGCTTCCTCATACAGTTCCCGGTCGCTCGCCGGCTTTGGACGAATTTCGAGCCGCAACGTGGGCAGCCCTGCCGCACGGGCCCCGCGAAGACGAGTTTCGCCTTCAATGAGCACGACATCCCCCTCCCCATTGGCGTACCCAATTGCCGACATACCCTGTCCACGAGCCACCAGTGAAGCAGCCATCTCAGAAACTGCTGAAGCCGTATATACGACGCGCGGATTGAACGGATTTGATTTTATTTTCCCGATCGGAACGTCATAGACCTGACCTACCTCGTATTTGGCCGGACCTTGGCTCGAGCCAAGATCGCTCCCTTTAGGCAGGGCGCTGGCTACCGCCGCGGGCGTCATGCGAGGATCACCCACGATTGGTGCCGCCGAGGCAGCATCCTCGACTGCAGCGACTCGGTCGGCCGCCACGACCTTTTTTCGAAAAGTAGCCATTATTCTTTCTCCCCGCCATTGATGCGCACGAGGATCTCCCTGTAGACAGCCTCCATCTCGTCAATGGCTTTCTTCGACCGGTCACGGCCCTTCAATTCATGAACTGCCCTGCCCGTTTTTCCGGTGGCAAGCCAGGCTGCTCGTTGGGGGATTTGTGCGTCGAAAAGTCGAATTTCCTCGCTCTCGAAATAGGAGCGGAGGTCGGCAGTCGCCTTAGACCCTTCGATCGGCGAAACCCGGGTCAGCACCACGTATGCGGGGATATCACCGCTTTCATGCCGAGGCCCCATGTCTTTCAGGGTCGAAAATACATTCAAAGTCGACTCGACTTCTTGCTGATCCGCGCCACATGGCACAAGAACGAGATCTGACAGGAGTGCGCACTCGAGCATCGTTCGATAGTTCTGAGCGCCGATGTCCACAACAACGAGGGTGTATTTGTTTGCCAGATTCGCTAGCTCCCGCGCCGGATTTGCCGGCAGAGCAAGCACCGGAATTGCAGGCGTAACACCTTCCTCATTCCGAATTCGCGACCAACTCATCGCAGATCCCTGCTTATCCGTGTCGAGGAGAACGACATCAACGCCTTCCGATGCAGCTAAGGCTGCGATGTGTGTTGCTAGCCGCGTCTTAGCGACACCGCCTTTTTCCGCCCCAATCGTAATGACCATTTTCTCTCCATTCGAAGCGTCGAAGTATTGACAGTCGGATTGTTATTCGTCAGCCAAAACATGTCAAATAATTACGCAATGATTTCTTGTTTTTGCTAATTTGTTGCCGACAAACAACAAACTCAAATTGAATGAACTCGGACGATCTTGGCTCGCGCCAAGATTCCCCGGTCGATGCACGAAAGGTCCGTGCCGATGACTTGACTTTCGATGGACTTGGCTCGAGCCAAGGTCTGGTGGCAGGGGGAAAGGCGGCACAATTTAAGCTCCCGGAACCAGGGCGAATAGGGCGCGCAGAAGTGAAGACTTTGGCCTGAGCCCGTCGCAATCGATCCATCTTGGCTCGAGCCAAGATTCTCGTCTGACGGTGAGCGACGTCGCGCTAACGTAATGCACGCTCAGAATTCCTATAGCCATACCGGTAAAGATCCGCTACTCCGGCCTGGCCTCCAGCACCGACGCCAGCTTAGCGTGGAGAAGTGGCCGATGTTTTTACCGGACTTCAGCCCGCGCAAGCCCAATGAATGGCGCTCCGTCTGGGCTGTCCGCTAGAATCGAATATTTTCGCTTCCCGCTAACACCATGGCTCTGCCCCGCACTGACTTCTTCGATCGCGTCTTGGAGGATGCCTATGATCGGCTGAAGGGGTCTGTCCTCGCCAAGCAGTTTCTATCGGGTGCGTTCCGGCAGGACGGCACCGTGTTCGATGCTGCGACCCTCGTCGAGTTCGACGACATGGAACTCACCAGCGCCGAGTATGCGCAGCTGCTGATGATCTTTACGGACGCGCGCGTCCACGAGCAGGCCCAGTACGGGGTAGGGCCCGACGAGGCGCCGCCGGGCGTGTACTTCACCTCGGTCCAGCCGGCCATCCTGCAGCACCCCCACAAGAACCGGATCGGCGTGTACCGGGACGCGGACGATGGAATATCGTTGTATCTCAGCGACGGCGACGATGACGCGGAGGACGCCCAGGAGCCCGGAACCGTGCATGCGTTGCACATTGATCACCTGTTTCTGCGGCACCAGGCGCCGGACTGGCTCGGCACCGTCGCCTTCGCCCTGTGTGCAATGACCGCACACCGCCTGGGCTATCGTCGAATCACGCTGATCGCAGGGGGAGGGCAGGGGTACGACCCGCATATGATCGGCTACCGGTACTGGCCCAAGCTCGGTTTCGACGCGCCTCTCGATGCGGCCGAGCAGGGCGTCCCTGCGTTCGCCGCCTGCCAGACCGTGCAGGATCTGCTAGAGGTCGACCCGACGTGGTGGGCCGACCACGGCTCGCAGCGGCTGATGGAATTTGACCTCGGTGCCGACAGCCGGTCGTGGACAAAGCTGCTAGACTATCTGCTGGACAAGGGGTTGATATGAGCCACGTGACGAAACCGCTGAAGAAAACCGCGTCAACGACGGCCGCGGTGAAGGTCGTCGTGCGCGTGACGCAGCGTCAGAAGAAGCCGGCGCCGCTGACGGCGACCGGCAAAGCGCAACTGCGAGCGGCGGCCCGCCGGCCGAGCACGCGGGTGACGCCGGAGCTGCCGGAATGGCGCAAAGAGATCTAACCAGGACGGGCCGGTCGGCCCGTTTTTTGTCCGCGTTCAATACCCGAACGCTCATTATCGGCGTGAGAAGACAGCCCGCATGATCGATGCAAACGCATCCCGAACCCGGCTCCGGCCGGGTTTTTCATGGGCTATTCGGTGCTGTATCAAGATATATCTCTAAGCGGCATTGCGCCTGGTCCGCCACTGGACGTGGACCCTCAGGCGTCGCCGCGCCGTTCCGGTCGGCTGGCGGTGCGGATCTCGCCGGCCGCCTCGGCGGCCGCGGCCGTGAACGCCTGCCAGGCGATTTCCAGCTCGATCATCCGGGCCTCGGCGTCCGCTGCCAGCCGTTCCCGGTGAAGCTCCAGCCAGACGGCGAGCGCCTCGGGGTCGGCCCGGTCGTCCGCCCGGCGCCCCGGCGTGGCGAAGTGGCGATGCAGGTCGTTGACCGAGACCGCGTGGCCGAACAGCACGCGCATCAGCTGCCGCGTCGTGGTGATCGTCACGTCGGGCGGGGGCGGGGCGATCGCCTGCACGAACGCGATCACCGCGCGTGCCCGGGCGCGGCGCTTGATGCCGCTCATCAGGCCGCGCAGGTGGCGGCTGCCGATCTCCGGGTGCGCGAGCATGGCCTGCACGGCGTCGTCGTGATCGGCTGGCGTGAAGAAGGGCATGGTCCAACCGTGCTCTATGGAGATATATCTTTATACAGCACGGAATTTCAGTCGTCGAGTCGGGTGCAAAAGTGTCACTTCTGATAACTAGGCTTATCAGGTGTGACACTTTTTGCTGTCAGATTGCCGGTTCCTGGCTATACTTTCGTCTGACCCTTGACGGGCGGGGCCGGGCAGAGGGGCGGCCGCCATCGCCTCGCACGCCGCGCACGAGCAGCCCCGTGCGGCCCGTTACGCTTTCCGTCTCGCCCAATACACCGTCCACCGATCGCGTACCGCCAGGAGCCGTAATGCTGCCCCCTCCCGTTGACCTGACTGACCCGAAGAATGTGCAGCAGGAACTGCTCGACGACGATCGTGCTGTCCGCGACGCGTTCGCCCGGGAGCTCGAGCCCGAGATCGGCTCGCTGGCCGAGGCGCTGGCCAACTGCTTTCGTCGCATTCCACCGTTCCGCGAAGCCGCTGCGCAGGTCGGGACGATTCAAAGTGCGCTGGTCGACGGGTTCTTGCTGGGCGTGCTCGACGACCTCGTCGTGTCCACCAAGCTGCTGCTGGCCGGCAAGACGCCGGCAGCCGGCAATGTGATGCGTCAGGTGATCGAGGGGATCGCGATGGCGGCCATGTGCGTGACGGACCAGTTGCTGGTGATCGAACGGAACAAGAAGCAGGGGGCGATCCGTGCGCGGTATTGGGAAAAGGTCTGGGCGGACGACAGCCGGGTGCACGGGCATCGCGCGGTCGAGCAACTCGGCTGGAACCGCGAGGTGCTGCGCTTCACCGCGGAAGCAGTCGACACGCTGCGGCGCGCCAAGAGGCATTACAACGCGTTCAGCCATTGCGGGAAGGTGACGATCGCCGCCCGAGCCGCGTTGGACGTGCCCGGCGTTTTCTATATTGGCGGGCACTTTGAGGCTGCCAAGCTGGCCGGGTACCGAGCCGAGCTTGGCGAGCGGACCGGGCTATGCCGAGTCCTACCGGTCTTGATTGACCATCTGACCACCGATCTGCAGGCCGCGCCGAAAGCCGCACCGGCTGCGGCCGGCGCAGCCTTGATGACGGCTCGCTGAATAACGTAGAAGGATCTCTATGGCGGCATCTGAAGTAGCAGTGGCGGCGTCTGAAGTCGCAAAAGTCGTGGCGCAAGCACCGGCAGTGAATTGGTGGGGCGTCGTCGCGTCCAGCGCGGTGATTGGCGCCCTGGTCAACGGCGCCTTCAAATGGTGGGGCGACCGTACCGCACGCAGCGACGAGAAGGCGAAGCTCGCCGAACAGCGCGCGCCAGCGCACCTCGAGGTCGCACTGATGCTCGAGGCATTCGCGCGACAAGCGGTCGATTACCTCGACGAGTGGGACACGCGATTCGACGACTGGCTCGTGGAGCAGCACGAGGGGCCTCGGGCCAAACCACGCCCGTGGCCGTCATTGACCCTCGACTTCTCGCTCGTGACGGATTGGACAGCCGTAAGGGTCGAGATCCAGTCGCCGTGTCGCGACCTGCCAGTGGCACTCGCGGCGAGCAGCAAGTGGGTTGGCGCTGCCTACGATGAATGGGCCGATTTCGCAGAACTGGATTGGCTCGACAGCCAACGGGCCACGCTGTACGGATTGCAGGCCAGCGAACTGGCCATGCAGATCCGCGCCGAGATCGCGGCGCCGGCGTCGAACCAGACAGAAAGCATTGTTCGGCTGCGCAGCGAGTTCGATGAGGTCAAGCGCCACTATGTCGACAAACACGGAAAAGTGAACCTGATACCGGATATGAAGGCTCGCTTGCAGCGGGAATGCCCGCAGGTGGCGATGGCGCCGGACCCGGTGCTCGCCCCAGCCGGCGGTTGAGGCGCGACAGGATCCATCGCGGCCGCTGCTGCGTCTGGCGTGGCGATCTGAACGAGGGAAAAGTGATGGCAGTCGAAATAACGACGGGCAGCGTGGTGGGAATCGTGATGTCGAGTACCGTGTTAAGCGCAGCGGTGAACGGGTTGGTGTCGTGGTGGCTGAAACGAGGCGATCGCGAGCGGGAGGACGAAGCGAAAACGAAACGCCGCTCGCTCGCATATCGCGATGCGGCCTACTTGCTCGAGGCATTCGCGAAGCAGGCCGATGACTACTGTGATGCCATCGACCAGGCGTTGCCCGAGTACCGCGCGCACGATATGGAGGCATTCGACACGCTGGATTCCATCCATCTGCGATTCGAATTGCCCTCGGAAACAGTGGTGTCGGAGTTGAATGCCGAACGTGTCGACCAGCTTCGACATCTTCGCGAGGGGCTGGGGCGGAGCGCTGCATGGGTGTCGGGGCAGTCCGCGTGGGCGGGCAAGGACGACCAATACGAGTTCGAAATCCAACGTGCGATCTATTTCGGCTCGGAGGCCTGTCGCCTAGCGGACGCCATTCGGGCCGAGGTCGGTATCGAGCCATATCGGATGACGGTACAGTATCTCGGAGCCTTCGACGCTCAGTTCGACAAGTTGGCGCGGCGGTATGCGAAAAGGCAGGGGCGTCTCGAACTGATTCCCGAACTCGAACCGCGAATGAAGGGCCGACATCCCGACCGGTTAGCTGCCGAGTCCGAGGGCGACCTGTGAAGGCGTCGGCTCAACGGCGCGACGCCACCCAGGTTGCGAATCCATCGCGGTCGTTGCGGCGCCTGACGCCGGCCCACTTCGCGCTGTATCGCGCGTATCTGGAAGGGCTCGACGAACCGGTGCTGCACGCGCACTACGGCGTGCCGGGCACCGACGTGCGCGTAACGCGCCGCACGCTGGCGACGCTGCGCGACACGTTGACGATTGCCGCGCGCCGCGCGCGCGACGTCGATGCCGCGCACCTGCTGCGCCTGAAACCGGGCAGCCTGCCGCGCGACGCGCATGCGGGGGGCGCCGAGGGTGGGGCGGTCGAGGTGCCGACGCTCGAGGCGTTCCGCGCCGCGGTGGATCCGGACGCGTTCTACAGCGAGCGCGAGCTGGTCGCGCTGTACGTCGAAACCTATCCGCCGGCGTCGTCGGTCACGCTCGACCGCAAGGTCGCGCGCAATCGGCGTCTGCGCGATCGACAGGATGCCGCGCTCGCGCGCATGGAAGCGAGTCTCGTCGAGGCGCCGCAGCTGGACCACATGCTCGACGGCTGGTTCGATGCCCGGCTGGTCGCGCGGCTCGCGGATGCCGGCGTCGCGACCTTCGCGCAGCTGCTCGCGCTGATGCGCGCGCGGCGCCAGCGCTGGTATCGCGCGGTGCCGCGCCTGGGCAAGGTCGGCGCGCAGCGCCTCACCGACTTCCTCTTGCAGCACCCCGACACGCTGGGTTACCTGTCGCCGCTTGCGGTTACGCCGCGTCGGCAGCTGGCCGCGGGCCACCCCGTGCTGCAGCCGGTGCCGGGCGCGCTCGCCGACGTGGTGCCGCTCGAGGCGCTGCGCGTGCCGGCCGCGCTCGATGGCTCGGCCGGCCTGAACCGCGCACCGGTGCCCGCGCATCAGGCCGAACTGAACACCGACCTGCAGGCGGTACACGCGTGGATCGCGACGCGGGGCGCGCGCAGCGAGGCGACCCGCCGCGCGTACCGGCGCGAAGCCGAACGGCTGCTGCTGTGGGCGATCGTCGTGAAGGGCAAGCCGCTGTCGTCGCTGAACACGCTGGACTGCGCCGACTACCTCGACGGATTCCTGCGGGATCCGCAACCCGCCGCGCGCTGGATCGGGCGCGGCCGCGTCGAGCGGTTTAATCCGGCCTGGCGGCCGTTCGTGGGCCCGCTGTCGGAGCGCAGCCGCGACACCGCGCGGCGGATCCTCAATGCGATGGGCGCATGGCTGGTCGGCCAGCAGTACCTGCGCGTGAATCCGTTCGGCGGACTGCCGGCCGCGCCGTCGGTGCCGATCGACGCGACCGGTCGCACGCTGACGCGCGCGCAGTGGCAATACGTGCTGCAGACCGTGCTGCGACCGCAGTCGGCTTTCGACGTGTCGGGCGAACAAGCAGCGAATCAGGCGGCGAATCGGGCAGCAGACACGCGCGATGCGTTTCTGCTGCTGTTCGCTTATGCAACCGGGCTGCGTCGCGCCGAGCTCGCCGCGGCGACGATCGGTGCACTGACGCGCACCGCGCTCGACGGCGCCTTGGACGACGCGTGGAGCCTGCGCGTGATGGGCAAGGGCCGGCGCGCGCGCACCGTGCCGATGCCGCGGCGCCTCATCGACGCGCTGCGTGAGCAACTGCGCAACCGACCGGTGCCGCTCACGCTCGAGACGGCGCCGCCCGACACGCCGTTGATCGCCCACCTGGTGACGGGTGAAGCGTTGCAGCCGGACGGGGTAGGGTGGCTCTTCAAGGGGATCTTTGCGCGGGCGGCCGACCAACTGGCGATCGCGTACCCGAACGCGGCCGCCGACCTGCGCCGCGCCAGCACGCATTGGCTGCGCCACACCTTTGCGAACCACGGTCTGGACGCCGGCGCCGACATCCGTGATATGCAGGAGCTGCTCGGCCATGCGAGCCTGGGCACCACCACGCTCTACACCAAGGCGGACGCGGTGCGCCAGTTCCAGTCGGTCGAGACGTTTTTCAACGCGGCGCTCGATGGTGCCGACGAAGCGGGCGGGGCTGCGATCGCGACGCCGGTGGCCGCCCCGCGCCCCGCGCCGAGCCAAGTGTCGCACGCCGTCGAGGCGGATCCCGCCGGGGCAGTGCCGATGGTGGCCGTGCACGTGACGCTGAAGGTCGAGCCGAAGCGCGACGGCGGCCGTGGCCGGGCTCGCGTGATTGAGCGCGTCGAGCGCGAGGTGCTGGCCGGCGTGACACGCACCCCGACTCGAGACGGCGCGACCGTGCTGCAAGTGCCGTTCGATGACGATGAGGCGTTCGACCGGCGCGTCGACGACTTGCTGGTCGCGATCGCGCTGACGGCCGAGCAGCATCGTTGTACGTCGGAGTGTGAGGCTTGGGCAGTCGTCGCGGGCGAGCGCTGGACCTGGTGAGAGGACGGCCGGTTCTATCAGCGCGGGAGCGATGGGCATTGCGGCGATCGTCTCCGCGAGATCTTGCCTACGTCACGGGATAAGCCCGAGCTTACGCAGCACCGAGGCGTGGACAACGGCGTCGGGCAGGTCGGGCACGAGCAACCGATTTCTGAATTTCGTGCCGTGCACCGACAATGGATCGCGGCGCTCGGAATTTCCGAGCGAAAAAGGAGAGAAGATGACAACGGATCAAGGCAAGGACACGCCGGACATGGAGGCGGCTCGGACGGAGTTGCGCAATCTCCGCAAGCGCTTCTACGACGCCTATAAGGCGCGGGGTGCGCTTCAGGAGCGCAAGAGCGAAGAAAACCCCGCGGTGCTGATTCGGCCGGACGCGGACGAAGAGGTGGAACAGGCGATTTCCCACCAGGACGCGTTGCTTGAGGAACTGACCGCACTCGCTTCCAGGTTCCTCGAACAATTCAATGCCCAGCCGGGGTCCGAGGCATTTCACTATCTGATCGAGCACGATTCGATGCTGGAGTCGATATTCGATGCTTCGCCGCTTCAAATGGCGATTAAAAAAGGGACCTTGCGCCGGCCCGTGATGATAACGACGGCGGATGGTCGGAAGCTGGAGTGGATCGGCCTGTTTCTGGCGAGTGGTCAATGGGTGGGTCTGGAGAACGGCGAGGCAGAGGAACTGCTGTCCCCGCAAGAACAAGAGATCGCGAAAGAGGGTTGCTATGTCGAGCCAGATCTAGACGTTCAGCTTATCAAGGACGGCGAACTCGTGGACGGGACTTTGACGAGCGATGGCATGTTCTTTCCGATCGACGGGCCGCTCGCGTTTCTCAATTCGCACCGCACGGTAGCAGATCCTGAGTGAGCGCGTGACCTTCGCGCGCGAGAACGTTCGGACTGACCTGGTCGAGACAAACGTCGCGACCACGCCCGTCACTCCGAAGCACGCCGAGTTGCTGACCGCGTTCGCGACGCGTGCTATTCGGTGACGCGTGACGAGATCACGCGGTCCTGAACGACAGACGAACCCGGCTGCGGCCGGGTTTTTGTTGCATACCGTTAATGGGCCGTAACACCATTGCTGAACGCACGACTTGGGCTCCGCCGGCACGCGAGGCGGAGAAGGCGCGCCGCACACGGCCGGTACGATTTAGGAGGGACATTTCATGAAGCTGGTTGCGATCATCGCAGTAGTCGTTGTTTTGATGGGTGGTGTGCTGACCGTCCGTGATGCGTGCGATCGCGGTCAATGCCTAGCTGCCCTGGGCTTGAAAGCGCCGCCGGGTGCCCGCTGAACAGACCGAAATCGACGGGGAGGTCACGCTATAGGTGCCGTACCCTATATACCAATGCCGCTAACTCCTGTTAGCGGCATTGCGTTTAATGGCTCAAAACCCCGTAGGGGCGGTTTATGCCTGTCCTTGACACGTCTTAAAGACGTGCTATGCTGAGTCATACGTCTTTAAGACGGGTTCGGTTCAGGAGGCATCATGTCGGTGTTGTACGTATACCGCTGCCCGGCCTGCGGCAAACGCGGCCAGGTCCATCATCCGGACGACAGCTACGACGGCGCGGCGGCCACCTGCGAGAAATGCTACGGCCCAGTCGCGCTGGAGTGGGACGGGGGCGTGACCCTCGAAGTGGCGCCGTACGACGGCGGGCCGACGTCCGACGAGATCAAGTCAGCCCGCCTGCGCGGCCGGCGCACTCAGGCGCAGGTCGCCGCGCTGCTCGGCGTGAAGGAGCGCCAGGTCCAGCGCTGGGAGGCCGGCCAGGCGCCGATGCCGATCGCCGCCTG
The DNA here is from genome assembly GCF_048627025.1 of Burkholderia aenigmatica. NCBI lineage: Bacteria > Pseudomonadati > Pseudomonadota > Betaproteobacteria > Burkholderiales > Burkholderiaceae > Burkholderia > Burkholderia aenigmatica. The sequence continues at coordinate 98,065 of NZ_CP184472.1, forward strand.
GTTGCTGCTGCGCCGTTCGTGGGGCTATCGGTTTCCGTGCGACTTCGCGCCTGCGCCGGGCCCGATGACGCGCGGCTGCGACCCGCTGCGCGATCGCCCGCGCGACACCATCGAGCGCGGCGACGTGGTCGAGCTGCAGCCGGTCGACGGCCCGCTGCTGCGCGCGACCGTATGCCTGGATCGCGCGCACGACGGCCTGGCCGACGAAGACAGCTATGGCGCGTTCGTCAGCGAGTTCGTCGGCGCCGCCGGCGCCGGCGACGCATATCGCGGTTTCTTCATTCCGGAGCGCGTGACGTTCGCGCGCGCGAATGTGATCCACCTCGAGCAGCGCGTGCCGCCCGCGGCGCCGCGATCGATCGGAGCGTGAACCCGTGAACAACACTTTGAACTACGCGGCGATCACCGCGCGCGCCGAGCGGGAACTGCGCGACTACCTCGCAATGGCGGCCGAGCGCCACGCGGCCGATGATCCCAGTGGCGAGGCGATCGCGCGAGGCGCCGCGCTCGGCGTGCTGTCTCTGTGGGAGGGACTCGTCGCCGAGCTCGATGCGCGGCACGCCCCCACGTATCTGGCCGACCGCAGCCGATTATCGGCGCTGATTCATCCGGACGCGGTGCCGGACGACCAACCCTGAACGGAGTTCCGCGATGCGCAAGGAATACGACCTGCAGACCGACGTGCTCGCGACGATCGTCGCGGCGACGCCCGTCGCTCCGAAGCACGCCGAGTTGTTGACGGCGCTCGCGACGCGCACGGAGTTTCGTGCCGCGCGCTACGTGATGACCCGAGACGACTTCGGCGAGCAGCCGGCGCGCGTCGTCGACGCCGACGGGCGCGAGATCGCGGCCGACTACCGCGCGTGGATCGACGCGCAGCTCGCCGCGCACGGCTCGGTGCGCGAGGTGTGGTACGCGCACAAGGATAGCGGCTACCGGTTAGTCGAGATCCAGCCGCGGCGCCACTACTTCGCGCACGACCGCGGCGGCGACCAGGACAACTTCGTGCAGATCGAAGTCTGGGAAGAGCAGGAGTTCGTGGAACGCGAGGTGTTCCCGCGCGACGCCGCATGGGGCCTGCCGGATGCCGATGAGCTTCGCCGGGGCTACCTGCGCGGAGCTGCCGTCACCCAGTTCGAGCGACGCGAACTCGGCACGCCACGTTATCGCCTCGCGGCGGTGATCGACATGCAGCGCTTCGCCGCGATCGCCGAGGCGACCTATCGCGAGCGACGTCAGCGCGAAGGCGATCGCCGGTTCGTCGAGACGAACCGGGAGACCGGCGAAGAGCGCGTGATCAGCGTGCGCGACCTCTCGCCCGGCTACGACCGGCAGCAGTGGCGCGGCCGCCGTTTCTTCGACGACTGGGCCACGTCGAGCGCGGGCCGCGCCGGCGAGCGCGCGTGTTTGCGCTGGGCGTTCGCAACGTCGGACTACGCGAGCCCGGCCGACGATCGGCAGTTGGACTTTATCCCGTGGTGGGCGCACACAAGGAAGATCGCAGAATTGAAGAACACGGCGAAGCTCGACGCCTACAGCCTGTATGGCAAGCTCACGCAGTTTGACGAGCGGATCGGCCATCGCTTCGCCTGGTTCTTCTACGGCGTGCACGGCAACCTGATCAAGGAAGGGCAGATGACGCGCGTGCTCGAGGCGGCCGAGGCCGGCCTGATCGTTCTGCCCGAGCACGATTATCAGGTGCTGCGGCGCTGGGGCGACGACACGTACTGGTTTTGAGACCCTTCCCAATGTAGGACCGATATGCTCCTTCCGGAGAAAGCACGCTCATGAAAAAATTGATTGTCGGCCTCGCACTGATTGCTGCGTCCGTGGCTTGCCATGCGCAGAACGCCTCGCGGCCTATTTTCGTGCCGGGTGGGTTTGTTGACGGGAATGCGTATCAGCAGTTTGGCACGTTGGAAAGACAGCGCTATCTGGAAGGAGTCTTCGACGGAATCTTCTATGCGCCGGCCATTGCGATGAAGGATCTACCGCGCTCGGTGAAGCTTCACAATTGTGCCGTCGGCCATGGAATGACCAACGTGCAGATGGCGGCGATCGTCGACAAGTACATGACCGACAATCCCGAACGTTGGGGAGATCCAATGACCGCCAACGCTTACATGGCAATGATTCTGGCATGCCGAAAACTCGGCACCCCTGCGGAATAGTCGACGATCACGGAGGACATCATGTTTCGCAGCTGGATGGCGCGGTTGACATGCTTGATGGGCTTGCATCGCTGGGTGCAGCATTCGAGTTACCACTACATCCTGAATGACAGTGGGCTTCACGCGTATCAGTGCGAGCGGTGTGACAAGGTTCGCTCGTCGGGTGTCCCGAACCAATGAGTAAAGCGGCCCCTCGTAACCGCCGGCCGATGACGCGGGCGCAGCTGCTGCCGCTGCCGCCGGCCGAGCTGCGTCGGATCCAGTTGAAACACCACGTCGCGCTTGCCGCACTGCGTGGCGGTCAGGCGGACGTCGCGCAGCTGGCGACGTTGATGAACGCGATTTATCTCACGTACTTCCTTGATCGGACCGACCCTGCGCCGCCCCGGCGCGCTGAGGCAGCCGTCAATCAATGCGTTGCGCGCGCAGAGCGTGGCGAGCCGTGGGCTGTCACCGATCTCGAGCGTGCGGCGATCGAGCAGTTGCAGCGCGCCAGCACTGCTGACCCGATCATGTCACCGATCCCTGCCGGCTGAGTGATGGACGACCGACTCGACCCGCAACACGGTTCCGCCTCCGCGCTCACCACCATCCGGGCGGCTCTCGTGGATGCGTCGACCTCGCTGATTGATCGGCCAGTCGAACTCGACCGGGATCTGATCGCGTCGACCTTCGGGCTGTCGTGGTACGCGGCTACCAGGAACGAGGGGCGAGCGCAGGCGACTCGCACGCTGTATCTCGACGTCCCGGTACGGAGCATCGTAGGTCTGTTCCACCGCAGTTTTGCACCCGACGCGCGTACCTGGCGCGAACTGCTCGCCGGCCTGCACGGCAAAGGCTGGGGGCCGGAGACATTGCGCTATTTCGAGTCGGAATTGGGTGATGATTTTTTCCCGGCGCCCTGTAGCGCCTATGGGCTGCGTCTACGATCGTGGGGCGGTGCGCTCGTGTGCTCGAACGGCATGCACCGACTGGTCGCTGGCGCGTGCTGGCTGGCGGCCCGCCAGGGCGATAACGCGACCTTTCGGAAGGTGCGCGTCGAGTATCACCCGTTGCGCGAGCAGGCCGTCGCCGTGATGACTGAAGCACATCGGCGCGGGGAGTTGGTCGAGGCGCTGCACAACAAGGACTCCGTGACCATGGCAATCCGCACTCGCTCGGCGAAGCGATACCGTTACTGGAGGCTGGACGGCGAAGCGGCCGTAGCGGTTCCGGCGCCGGGCGGCTGGCCCAACCGGTTGCGGCGGTGCGTCGGTTTGCCGACACGCGTAGACCGGCTGCACTGGGAATCTGTTCCGCCGGCCGTGATCGACGCGCTGGCCGATGACGGCTGGCTGCGCACGCAACTCGACAACCCGCGTTATCCGGAAGCACTGCCTTATTGACCATCATGGCCAACCGTCCCCGGCAGTAGGAACGGCTGCAGCAGCGTACTTACAGCAGCACTGAATTCACGGCACGGTGCGCGTGTCGAAGGGCCGCCGATCGAGACGATCGAGCGCCTGCACTGCGACCCCGACGCAGTCGAACCGGTTGGCGTCGCGCAGGTGCTGCGCGCGATGCTCGAAGGTTCGTCGGCGCTGCTGATGTCGCACCTGTAGGCGGCCGCCTTGCGAGCGAGGGGATGCTCGGCGAGCTCGTCGCTCTGGCGACCGGTGGTGGGGCCGACAAGCCCCCCGATTCGACTGTACACGGTCGGGTCGACCGCAACACGAGTCCGTAACGGAAAGACGGCGAAAACAGCCTGACCGTCAAGCAAGCGAGCTATCGTCCGGTCCCGGGTCCGCTCATTTTCGCGCATGCATGAAAATATGCACGGTCTGAGACGACGTCGGGAATGCATGCAGCTACGAAAGCGACTTACCCGGCAGCTCGGAGAGCAATTCCACCAAGTCCAACTGCCCAGGTACCGAGTGAGCTACACGCGATCGCCGCGGCCGCTGATGATCTGCGCGCTTGAGCGCACGTGCGATTGCACCAATCTCGGTCCATATGGCGTCAGCTTGGTCGGCCGACAGAGTTTCTGCGGCGACCTCAAGGGCCCGAGCAAGCTCTCCGAGCGCGTTCGGCGCCGAGTGCGTCACTTCGCGCATGGCTGCGTACTCGTTGAGCTGCTGCTGAGCGTCGAGCCACTTGTTCAGGGCCTTTAGCTCGACCGACGAAAGCTCCGCGAGGAGCGCGCCGGGCGGTGCTGCCGAGGATCTAAATGTGCCAATGACCACTTGGCGTTTTCGGTTGGTGCCGGGACGCACCTCAAGACGCAACAGCTTGACCGTTTGCCCGTGTTCACGAATCAGCATAGGTTCAAAACGCGATCTCAATGTTCAACAGGATACCTCAGGCCCGCCTACAGCGAGAACTCGACATCTGCGCCTACATTTATGAGGGGGCAAAACCTACAGCGATCGCTCCATGTTCTTGATGGTCTCGTCCAGCATCTGACGGGCGAACTTCAACGTCCGCAATTGAAGCGCCTGAAGAGAGTCGCTAGCCTTGGCCATGCCCCCGATGCGGATGTCAATCTGGTCGGGAAGAAGATCGTTCACGCCATGATCGCGTACGACGACGGCGGATAGATAGGCGGAGCTGTCCATGCGGTGATCATTCGGATGGGTCAGATCGACCCCGGATTTGCACACCTTCCCGCCGAGATAGAACGGGGCTTCGCAGGACTCGTCATTCGTCATTTCAGATGGCTCCAAGGACCTTGACCGGATAACTGTAGCGTACTGGCACTTCGAGAGTGCGGTCGGCGATTGAAGAGAGGATACCGGCGGGCAGCGTTTTTCAGAAAGGCTGCAGCGAAGCACCAACGAAAAAACCCTCGACTTCAGCGAAGTTGAGGGTGGTTGGGTCAGATGCGGCATCCGCGGGGATGAGTCCCAGCTGCATGCAGGTGTCGGCAGAACGACCAGCGATCGGTTGATCGCCGCGTCATGATGGCAAGGCTCCTCGCCTATCAACGAGCCACGGCGTTTGCTGTTTCCAAACACCGTCCTCGAAATCGATACGACCAGCGTTGATGAGCCGGGCAGTTCGATCCCTGACGTGATGGCCGGGGCATTCCGTGGTCAGCGTCGCCTCGGCGAGGTTGCATTGTTTACAGATAGAGAGGCCGCTGTAGACCACAAGTCGATAGAACGGGGTTTCGGGGTCGACATTGCGCTCGGCCAGGTCGCGCGGGGTGTAGAACGCGTGCTCCAAAGTGGATCTCCTGGGGTAGTGAAAGCGAACACGGAGAACCGGGTTCATTTGAATAGACGTAGCCCGAGGAAATGCCGGAGGCGCTTTGGAATGGCAGAGAACCGTTGGCTGCATGCTCGGGTTCTACGGATAGTCGACGTTGTGGTTGGAGAGGTTGCTGGCACAATCGGCGCGCACGCCATCGAGAAGCGCTGCAGGAACTGTCAGACCTAGCTCGGCTAGCTTCCCTTCGAAGTACGAAAAGTCACGACATCCCCATGCGCCTTGATCGGAGAGGTTCGAGTACAGGTACCCGGCGTCTTCCGCTTCGGGTTCGGTCTCGGCCGGATTGACGATCTCGATGATCAGGTAGTACTGGTGCAACGGACGATCCCAACCGGCTTGGATACGCACAGCTCGGCCCTTATGTGACGTTCTGTGGATGTGCGAGCTCATAAATGGCCTTTTTCCTCGAGTATCGATCCAACGACGCCGGAAGACGCCGGGCCCCATGGAGTTGAGGTGGCGTCGCGCCGGTGACGCCCCAGACCGCGGACAACCGCGGGGCATATTGGCACGCGAGCGAATTCAGCAGAAACGGTTGTACGCGCCGGTATTCCGCGTAGACAGGATGGAAGCAATCGATGCCGTGGCTATCGTCGGCGGAACCGTCATCGGCTCGCTCAACGCGTGCATCGCGGCTACCGGCGGCCTTCCGCATCGCGGGCAACTCCGGTCAGCTGGCGCAACCGACACGATCAACGCGACGCGCGAATCGTTTCCGGAAAACTCCCATCCATTGGAAGATCGTGCTCACGGAGTCGCCACACTGCATACGCGTGTGCGGCACATAACAACAGTCTGTGGGTGAAGGAACGACATGGAATGCACGCTCGGGATGGTCCTGTATACGGCCTGTGAGGTAGCGGCGGTCGATGAAGACACAAGAGTTCTTGCGGTGCATTGTGAGCACTCCGAGGACGGCCGGCTTTGGTATCTGCTGTCGAGATGCGGCCAGGTGATGAAAGTCGACGAAGGTGAGCTGATGCACTCGGGCATGTTCCATCCGAGCGATGAACGTGCGGATGTCACACTCGAGCTTGGTCCGGACCAGGATCCCTTCGGAGCTTCGATGCTGGCATACCAGTGCGGGAAGTTCGATGCACCGCTTCGGCTTGTGCGAGCGGCCGTCAACGGTACCAAGCACCGAGGAGAAGCCCGGTGAAGAAGCACGTTCTGGCGCCGAAGCTCGCGGCAAAGTTCCGCATCCCGGTCGGGACCGCGGACGCGCTTCTCGATGAGGTGCGAGACCACATCATTGAGCAACTTCGTGCCGAGGGGATGTTTGTATGGCGCGGGCTCGGCACACTGCGCGTAAGGACGATCAACGCGAACGGCCGGAAGGTGCGCGATCCCCACGGGTGCTGGCGTGACTATCCCGACGCTGTGCGGGGATCTTTCATGTTGACGCAGGCGAAAGCGGTGCGGCAGTTGTTCGAAACTATTCAGAGCGAAAGGTGGAAAGAAGATGAGATTGCTGATCCTGCCGACCATTGACGGGGACCCGAATAACGTACGGTATGTCCTCGCTGGCAGTGGAGTTGCCGATCCTGAGATGGAGGTCCGTCGAGTGATCAATGCGGTGGCCGACATTGCGCCGTGCTTCATCTGGTCCGATGTGGCTGAGCGGCTTGTGGCGAGCGGTTTCGTCGTGCCTGAGGTGTCGATCGTCGATCGGCCATGGGACGAGCGCCGTCACCTGGTGTTCGGCACGAGCTTCACGGTCGAGATCCTGGGAGAGAGCGACCACGAATTCAGCGGTCAGCGAGCAACCGCGACAGATGCGGCGTCGGGAACACTCGTGCTGGTGCTCGCAGACAACACAGCGCTCACCGCGTCAGATCAACCGTACCGCCGCGGCTATGAAGGGATCGAGCAAGTCCCGCTGGGTTCGGTTCGCGTCATGCCGGAGCAATTTGATGATCGAGCGCAATACGACGCTGCGTGCATAGCGCTGCGAGACGCAGGTTTCGAATGTGTCGTCGACGAGCCGTCGGCGTCGTGACGGGTGTCGTGACGTCCTCGGCACGGCGGTGGTTTTCGAGAACCAACCTTCTTTCTCCCTGAAAGTTCCACTGTCGGGGCGGTGACCAAGCGGCCTCGGCCCCCGGTAGGGGCCGCGAACTGGACAGCCGATTCCGACCGCCTGTCCCCGAGGTCCCTCACTGATACATGAAGGGCGGCACGTCAATCTCGTACAGGAATGCATTGTTCTTGAAGGCCGTGTCCAGGGGTATGACCACGTGAAAGAGTCCGTCGCTAAAATCGTCCGAACGGTCGATCAAGGCTCGCAACCTGGCTAGGTTGGCGCGCTGGATCTCAGTGAAATCGGCCCGCCTTCGCAACAACTCCGTCAGCGAGTGGTCTTTCAGGTAACTGAAGTGGCGCCCCACAAGTCCGGCCACCACGTCGGACAGCTGGATTCCAACCTCCGCTTTGGAGTCGGAGAATCGGTAATTCAGTCGGCGCTCACCGTCGTGCGGTTCAAACCGCGCAAATACCTTCTCTACGAACGTTTCCCGGTCGAAGACATGCGCTCCGTTCTTGAACACGGTGATGCTATGCATGAACTGAGTGCTGAAATCGGAGATCAGCTCACCCGGATCGTTGTCGTGGAGGAATGGAAGTTCCAAAGCTGGCATGCGGGCAGCGTGCCGTAAGGTCTGTCGTAGGAAATGAGTGGCGGTGCTTCGATCTTCGGGTACATATTGGTCAACGAACTCGGAAACGACCAGTAAGAAGGAGCGGACGTGATCGCGCTGCACGTTCGGGTAGCCAAAGCCGTGCATTAGCTTCAGAAACCCGCTCGTGTTCTGCATCACGGCGTGATGCAACTCCGTTTTGAGCTCCATGTGGTACGCATTGATCTGAATTCTCGGGTCGACCTGCAGCGACTCGATGATGTCGAGGATTGACCAGTACAAGGGGTCCAGAGCCGAGTAGTGGATCATGAATTCCTGATCAAGGACCCACTGCAAGAAGGATGCGAGTTTGCGCGAACCTAGCGCATCCTCGTAGTTGCTCTTCGCGACGTGCTCGAACTTGATTTCAGTAGCACTGGGCTGAGCCTGGATCAATTTCCGCAGTTGCTGCCAGTCGGATATTTCACGGCCAGGCATGAGCGCTACACCTCCGATTACGAAGGTCTTGTTGTCCGGTACGTTAAGACCGAGTTCACTGAGTCTCAAGCGCCGGACGTTGTTTGTTTCGTCGTAGAACAACTGAAGCGGAACGTTCCAGTTCCTAAGCGGAAGAGTTCCTGCTCTGAAATCATCGACCTGTATTGCGCGCGGCATTAGCACCTCCCAATAGGAAAGGTCTAATCATGCATCATCGGTGCAGCAATCGGGTAGCTCTCCGGTTTGGTCCATGTCCCACGGCAAAGCGAAAAAGCCACGGGCGTTGGGTCGATCTGTAGAGCGGTATCCATTTTTAAGATGGTGCGTTCAGACACGAGACAATGCCGTCAACCTTCCCGCATGCGGTAATTCCTCGGCAACCTCGGTTGATCACGCCGAATCGAAGGCACGTATGACGCTTTCGTTTGGCCCCGAGTACGGGGACGTAAGGCGCACCTCGGCAGTGGGATTATCCGGCTGAAGGATTTGGGAATCCGCAGCAGGTCCGGGAATCTGACCGCCCCGATTGGGGTCGAGGGCGGGCTCGCCGATAGCCTCATCCGCTTCCAAGCCACCGTCCCTCTGAATTGAATCGAGAAGTGCATTTGTACGCGTGCGCCGGCAATACTCGAGGCTTAGAGCGGGGTCCCCCGTCGTAGTCATATGCTGGCGGATCAGCATTTTGATGAGCTTTGAAAGCGACCCGTCCTTGTATCTGTAGATGAACGTTGCGACATCCGGGTCGGCGTCGTAATTGATCTGCAAGTTGAATAGACGGACATCTTTCCAGTCGCGAGGTGCGCGTGCCATTTCGAGCTCGTCAGGATGATTTTCGGGACGCACAAAAGAGTGCATATCTGCAAAAGCCTTCGGCAACAGTCCACTCGGGCGACTGCGGAAGTATGACCCGTGGCATCAGTTGTCGGATTGAGGCACCGAGTTCGGGATCGGCGACAACGAGTGTGCCGTTCAACATATTCGGCTGATCGGTCGACGACTGGATCTCGTTCGATATAGAGTCGGCCGTACTCTTGCCGCCGACAGCGCGACGTGCGGTGAGGGCGCCTTTGCTCACAAAAAGGAAGTCGGAAGATGAGGGACCGACAACTGCGATTGCCCATGTTTGAGCATCACAATCGATAGCGGTATTTACCTGCCCATTCGGGAGAAAGACCAGATTTTGAAGCGCTCCGTGTGCAATAGGCTGGACGCGGAACGAAATGCGGCCTTGCGCCGTGGGAATCTGCTCCGCCAACGTGCTCCTCAGGCTGCTGATTAATTCGACGGTGCCGTTCGGGGCCTCATCTCGATTATCTCGCGCATTCAGAACGAACGTGATCGACAGCGGCTGGCCACTGAATTTCGTGACGAGTGATTGAACCGCAGTATTGATCGCCACGGCCTCCGCGTGATCGCCGTTCGGGATGGGTGGGTCGCTAGAGTCCAGGCGCAGGGTATGGGCGACGATCTGTTGGTGTCGCTCGGAAGGCTGTTCGATGGTCGACGCCACGAGGCCGATTCTGTGGCCGCGGTGGACGCCAAGTGCTAGGTTCATGCGCGGGTCCCGGTCTGACGAAATTAAAGAAGAACTTCTACAAGGTTGGGTGCTACGGAAAGTTTCGCAGGGAAGGGCGAAATGCAGAAATGCCTTGTAGAACGTTCTCCACTACGCGAGAAGTTCTTTAATAGAAATTTGTCCTCTCACTACCGATACAGCGCAAAAAAATGCAGAAGCATATTGCTTCCAAAAACGATGTCGAAAGCTGTGAGTGAGACGCGTTCCATGCGCATTTAGTAGGGCCGCACCCCACGTAGGGGCCGACCGGGTGTGGCTTCGCCGGCCGTCGCCTTCGGCGCCGGCCGGCTCGCATCTCGCCGTCCTAACGACGCGGGGTGCCAGTTCGCTGGGCCCGCAGCACGGGCAGATCCCGAAACCATCGCGCTGCCCGCCCGGCAGTCCCCGCTCCCGCGGGGACTGCCGGGCTAGTACCGAGGCGTCTCCGTTGCGGTGAAGCGTTTCTGCTTTTCGTGGGATGCCCTCGATACTGCGATCTCACTGAAATGACCGTGGAGTCGGCATGGCAACAAAGAGCGACATCAAAGAGCGGATTGCCCGCAATTTGGAGAGCGACTACGAACGGCCCGAACGTGAAACTGATTTAGAAGGGAAGTTGCGAAGTGCGGCGGAAGAAATGGTGAGTGGGATAGCCGCGATCGATGAAGTGATTCGTCAATACAACTTGGGGTTGCATAAATCGCAGCCGAACATCGACGGGAAATTGTCAGTCCGATTTTTTCGGAAACCTGCAAAGAAGATGATGCAGCGTCGGCCGTGGATGACTAAATGGGCGCATACCCACAAGAAAACGAGAACCGGCGAGATGATTCCCGCGACGGACAAACCGATGATGGCGCGCGAGCTTTCGACCCAACGTGGATTTTCGGAATTGCGGGTTCGCTCGAAGATAAAGGGCGGCAAGGCCTTCGAGAACGACCGAGTGACTGCAAGGCTCCTGAACGAGATGGAGGGGTTGCTTGAGCTGAGAAAGGAGGCGCTTTTGGGCGTGAGGGAATCGCTTGCGATCACGAGTCGTGTGATGCGGCGTGTTCACCAGAGGCTGTCGATTATTGAACGAAGGTATCCCGATGTAATGAAGCATCTCGTCCACGACTGGATGGATCCCGCGGCGAGTGTGAAGGCGATCTCGGAAAAAATCGGGCGACGCCGAGAGCAGATGCGGTACCGGCGATAGTGCGTGGGTTCGATTATGAGCGCATGTATCGTGTTCACGGATTCAGGTATCTTCCAGCCGATGGCACGGACGCGATGATGGCGGTTGGCGTCGGGTTGTTGTACTTGGGCGTGTATTCGGGGAGCTTCACCCGTCCCGAATTGAAGGAAGTGCGGATCGGTGATCGTGAGAAGGCGAAAGCCAGTGACTCGGTGCAATAGCACCGGCGGCCAGGCAAAGAAAAACCCTCGACTTCGGAAAAGTTGAGGGTTAGTAGGTCAAGAGAAAGGCGCGCCGGCGTCAAATAGCAGGCGATACCGTCAATCCGAGTAACGCTAGAATCCGACGTTGTGGCGTCGGTTTCGGCGGGCGCTCCTCCTTAAAGAGATCGTCGAATGGCCGAGAAGAAGCTTCCTGGAAGCAGGAGCGGATCGACTCGAAAACGGCGGTCCTTAGCTTTTCCGGCATGTTTCTGAATTTCACGCAATGCAGTGCGTGGAAGCGCTTCATCACGTTATCCGGTGCCGATATCGCGGCAAGCTCCAGGCAACGCTCGAGCGTGATGATGTCGAAGAAGCCGGTCTCGACCATTTTGTTCAGCGACGCGACGATTATCATCTGGTCGATTTCGCTGAGCATGCCTTTCTCTGAGGCTGCATCGGTTTCGACGGTGTGCGCCATGGCGTGGATCCTCTATGAAATGAAGGTGCGGCTTGCCGCAGGGTGAATGCATCGTGATAGGAGATGTGCGCGATCGTGCGGAACGGAGACGGCCTGTCTAATCGACTAGCAATTCGACGCCTACGATTTCGCGCTCGGTCACGCTGTCGAGGAAGGTATGAAAGCCGTCTGAAGAGGCGTGAGCGATCGCGATCGCTTCGGATGCTGCCGGCGAACGGGCTTCGACGGGAACGCGGTAACGCACGATCTCTTCGATCGTGACGATGAATTTCTGCATGACGTTTTCTCCAGGCAAAAAAATGCCCTCAAACTGCGAGGGCGGTTGGGTCAGATGTCGCGAGGTGCTAAGCGATCGGGTGAGGGTGTCAAGCAACTCGTGGAGCGGTCGCAGCGAAAGGCGTCACACTTCCGCACGTTCATTGCGGCGCTTGCCGCGTCGACGAAGGCATCACACTTCTCCTCACTATCGAACGACAGTTGAATGGATGTGAGCTGGCCCCAGTCGTTAATCGAGCAATCGAACGTCGCGGATTTGTCGCTGAAGACTTTGGAAGTCTTTTGAATCGAAAATCGCATGGTTTTTCTCCTGTAGCGGGAGCGGTTGGTCAGCCAGATGCTGGGCGCATTGTTCCGACGACGCAGTTGTGACACCCGTCTCCGTCGTGGCTGTTCTTCGTAGTGCACCCACAACGTGTGCAGCGGTAGAGCTGGTACATGTGGTTCTCCAGTATCGAAAAATCGGCTTCACTCTTCGTTGCCGAAGATCTTCACTAGGCGCAAGACCCAGAACCAGTAGTCGTCGGGATCCACGTCGGGTTCGCCGAAGAGCGGCCAGTCGTGACGCGGGTAAGCCGGGTGTTCTCCCAACTTGCTGCCGTTGGCGTGAAGATCGATCAGCGCCAGAATGCTGACGGCCGCAGCTGCACGTACGCGCTTCGCGATGTCCAGCAACCACTTTTCCTGTTTCTCGGACAACTGGAGGTAGCTGTTCAGCCGCGTCCGGCAGTTGCGCACAAGACTGCGTTCGTCCTCTCGCAGCATTTCGTAGTCGAGTGCCTCGAGACAAACAGCGAGCTCACGACGCAACATCTTCTCGTGCGCTTCGGCTTTTGCCTGTTGTTCGTCAATCTCCTGGCGAACGCGGGCGCGGTGCTCCGGGTCTTTCAATTTTGCGAAGTCGATCATCGTTATCTCCTTTGGTAGAGGTAGTGGTTGCGGCGGGCCGCTGTGGAATGCATAGCGAAAGGAGATGCCGCCATGCGCGTGGAACGGCCGAATTCGATGGACATGTCAGCGTTGAACGGCGCGGTATGCTCGCGCGGTGCCGGCTACGCTATCGGGTGCGAGGAAAAAGCAGAAATGACGCGCCGTGCATCACGCGCGGAGGGCGTAACTCGTGGAGATGAAACGAATGGAGTCCATCCGTTTATTGACAGAGAATAGGGGGCAGGCTGAGTATTTCAAGCATCGCGAAGTGCCTCGCGAATGACGTGATACCGACCGCCGCCGGCGGCGGCGCATGGTGTCCGCTGTGATATAGTCCGCTCCTGAAGATCTCTCTGTTTCGAGGTGCTCCACTCGCGAGCGCTTCTCCGAAATTCGACGCCCTGATCGGACGACTGCCCTCGCAGCGATCGATTAAGAGTCGACCGTCTGCCCCTAGATGGACCCATTACTGGGCTAGCGCTGCGCAACCGTTGGCAAGCGGATGAATGGCGCATGGGGCATTCCCTTCTGTTGTAACCGTCGTCTTCGTGCTTGCGTTTTTCCTACGATGACTTGCGAATTGCCCCCTTCTTGCACTATCCTTCATACGCTACGATTTTCATTTTTGGACTGACCGTTCGGAACCGCTTGCCACGGGACCGGACGCCGTATGAACATGCTTCGAGGGAAGCCATGCGATCCAATCGACACCCATCGGGTTCGGTTTGCGTTGCCGTTGTTGCGCGCGCAAGACCGACACATCTCCGCCTGACCGACGATTTCGTTCGTCCCTTTCGCTACACCGTACCGCCACCCGCGCATCGTGCGGCGTTGCGCGCTGCGCTTTCGCGACAGACCACCGCTGGCAGCACTTGATCGTTTGACCGTTTCTTCGCTCTGAGCGTCGACGCTCTCGCGTTTTCGCGAGCGTTCGCGCACGCGTTCGAAAACGGAATAGAACAATTCGCAGTGCAAATTAAAAAAGACCGCTAGCCGACTGCCACGGCACGGCCACTTCACGCATATCGTTGTGAGAGGGACGTCATGACACGCCCGAGAACCGTCCAAAAGGGGATCGTCGAGCAGTTCGCCTGCGCGCCCGAGGTCAGCCTGTCGATCGTCGAACTAGCCGAGGCTTTCAAAGGTGTCTACGACACCGGGCAACTCGCACATGGACTGTCCGCGCTTTTGAAATCCGAGGAGATCGAGAAAGACGGTCGGCGCCGTGGCGTTCAACGACCCGACGGACGAATGACCTGCGTGCAGTACTACCGCATCTCGGCTGCTGCGCTCGCGGCCATGTCGCCGCCCGATCCATCCTTGTGCGAATCGGTTGGCGTGGATCCTGGGAGGGTCGTTGAAATGCCGTTTCGCGTCACCCCGGCGTCTGTCGCCTACCTCGCCTTCCAGCAAGCCATAACGGGCCCGCGACGTGAGCGCATGGCGCACACGATCCGCGCTCGCTATGGCGCAACTGCGATCACACCTAAGCCCGAGAGCGTTCAGCCGGCCTTTGTGCAGCTGGACCTTTCTCTCTGAGGCGCGCCTCGTTCGCAATGAAAAACCGCATTCTCGAAATCACACGAAACACAATTCCTTACGTGAAGGAATTGATGCCGCTTGCGCGCTCCGTCACGTCATGTCTGTTGATGCAGCAGCTCGACTACTGGTTCAGCACATACCCCGATGGGTTCTGGAAATTCCAGGACGTCGCGCCGAAGCACCCCTGGTACAGGCCCGGTACGAGTTGGGCGGAGGAACTTGGTTTCAGCGTGAAGGAATTCCGCACCGCGTTCGACAACATTGGCGTGCGTTACACATCGAAGTCCGAGTGGGTAAGCGGCAACGGTGACTTTAAGGGGTTGTTTTACGCTTGCTACACGGACAAGCGGGAAGGAACGACGTGGTACTTCCGTAACCATGCACTCGTCGATTCCGCTCTTGACGTTCTGATGCGCGAGCCGCCGGCGACTCGAGGTAAGGCGATGCCTGACGGATCGGGTGGTGCGGCGCCGACGCAAGGCGAGCCGCCGGTGACGCCCGAAGCGCTGAAAAGCGCACTGGAGAGGGGCGAAATTGCCGCTCGCGAGGGTGCGGCGGCGGCGGCCATTCCGGCCTCACATGTTGATTCCGACAGAATCGAATCGCTGACGCAAGTCATTGATTTTATTCCAGATGACCAAACGGCATTTACAGTAAGTGCGACCTCGGAAGCGACCCGCTCCGGCTCAAGTTATCCACAGGCGGCGGATTTCGCACATGCTTCGCAAGTCATTGATTCACTTGCAGATGCCGAAAGGGCATTTACAGCAAATGTACCGCAAGCTATTGATTTTGCTCCAGATACCGAAAGGGTACTTCCAGTGGATTCCCTTTCGGAAGGTGATCTAATATGTAAACAGAGATTAGTTACAGATATAAAAACAACAACCACTGTGCCTCACAGTGATTCGACTGTGGATAGGGTCGCCGCGGACTCGGCGGCCTGTGAAAACCGTGGTTGTTGTGATGAAGAAAAGTCGTTAAACCCCGAACCCCCACCGGCCTCGGTCATCGAGCCGCCAGCGTCCCACCGTTCCTCCCATGCGGAGGCGGATACCGCGAGCGTCGCAGATGTCGCTCCCGCGCTGGTCTTCCCGAGCAAGCTGTACGTCCAGGAGCGCGAGCAGCTGGAAGCCATGATCGAGGGCTGTCCCTCGTTCGCGCGCCAGTCCGTGTTGGACGAGATCGCCGGTGCGCTTGCCAAGCCGGGGACGATCCGTCGCAGCACGCTGTCCTATGCGCGCGGACTCATCAATTCGGTTCATCGGACCAACACCTTCATACCTGCTCTGGGCGTCGCAATACGCGCGTGCCGTGAAAACGAACTGGCACGGCTGGCGTGTGATGAGGCGGCAAATCGCGCGGCGCACGGTTGTGCTGCCGGCCAGGCCCCGAGCGGGGGCATTCGAATTTTGACGGACGAAGAAATGGCTTGCTTGCCGGCCGGGATGCGTGCGGCCGCAACGGAGTCGCGAGAACGTCAACTTGCGGCTCTGGAGTCGAGTCGCAGAGCAGGCGCTGCAGGGTCGCCGAATGGTGCGTGCTCAAAATAACTATTGACAAACTATTTCACGAGAAATAGATTTGGAACTGCGCTCTGTTGGAGCGTTCTTGTGCACTCGGTAAGCGCCGCGTCCGCGGTGCTTTTGGAGCTGGCGCCGGCACGGGCCAGCAGCTTTTTCCGGGGGCAGGGCAAGTCATTGAACGGCAAGTATTGGAACTCCATCTCAAGGGCCTGAAATGAAGCGTGACCGGTTCTCTTTATCGCTCGACCTTGGCAACGAGCTGATCATCGACAACTTCGCAGGAGGCGGTGGAACCTCGACCGGCCTAGAGCGCGCGCTAGGGCGGCACGTCGACATCGCGATCAACCATGATCCCGAAGCCCTGGCGATGCATGCACTGAACCACCCGCACACGAAGCACCTGTGCGAGTCCGTGTGGGAGGTTGATCCGGTCGCCGTGACGAATAATCGGCCCGTCGGACTTGTTTGGCTGTCGCCGGACTGCAAACATTTCTCCAAGGCAAAAGGAAGCACGCCGGTATCCAAGAACATCCGTGGGCTGGCGTTCGTCTTGCTGCGCTGGCTCTTGTCGACCAAGCCACGCATTTTTATGCTCGAGAACGTTGAAGAGTTTGTTACCTGGGGTGATCTCATCGAGGTGTCTCCGGGAATCTGGATGCCAGACCCGTCGAAGAAAGGCGAGACCTTCCGCTGCTTCATCGGGATGATCACGACGGGCGTCGACGCAGCGCACCCCGCGCTCGCCGAGGCATGCGAAGCGCTGGGCATTTCAATCGACAGCCCGGCGGCGATGCGCTTGATAGAGGGCCTCAGATACGCCGTCGAATGGCGCGAGTTGCGCGCCTGCGATAACGGCGCCCCTACGCTGCGTAAGCGACTGTTCATCGTCGGCCGCTGCGATGGCCTGCCAGTTGTCTTCCCAGCGCCAACGCATGCCGAGCCTACGTCGCCTCAGGTGCTCGCGGGCATCCTCGCGCCGTACCGTACGGCAGCGGAGTGCATCGACTTCAGCATCACCGCGCCCAGCATCTTCGACAGACAGAAAGAACTCGTGCGCAATACCCTGCGCCGCGTCGCGAAGGGAATGTGGCGCCACGTCCTCGCGAGTCCGACGCCGTTTATCGTGCCGACCGCCGATGGCGTATCGGCGCCATTCGTCAACGAGCACGCGAACGCCAGCAACCAGCGCACGATGCGAGCCGACGAGCCGCTGCGCACGATCTGCGCTCAGGTGAAAGGCGGTCACTTCTCCGTTGTCGCTCCGACGATGGTGAAGCTGCGCGGAACGAGCGAAGCACACCTCCACGCAGATAGCGTTGAGCAGCCGCTGTCGACCGTGTCCGCCGGCGGGAATCATCACGCGCTCGCCAGTGCGCACTTGATCACGATCGGCTACGGCGAGCGCGCCGGCCAGCGGCCGCGCACGCAGGAAATCACCTCCCCGCTCGGCACTGTCGTCGCCGGAGGAGTGAAGCAGGCGATCGTCGCCGCACACATCACCAAGTTCCGCACCGGCAGCGCCGGCGCTTCGCTCGATGACCCGATGCCGACCGTCACTGCCAACAGCTTTGTGAAGCGCCCGGGCGGCTCGGCGCCGCTCGGCATCGTCTCGGCGCATTTGATGCATGTGACCCATCACGGCGATCGCGCAGGAAGCACGCCGGCGCATCCGCTGCCGACCGTCACTGGTGCGCATCGCGGCGAGCAGGCGCTGGCCGCGGCGTTCTTCGAGCAGGCAAATGGCGGATTCTGGGAAGACAACGATGGCCGGCCCGCAGCCGCACCACTGTCGACGATCGCGTCGAAGGGAGCCAATCAGCGCCTCGTTACCGCCTACCTCGTGAAGTACTACAGCTCGGGTGGTCAATGGCAGGACATCGGCGCGCCGATGCACACGCTGCCAACCAAGGCGCGCATGGGGCTCGTGCAAGCGGTAAAGGTGCCGGCAGCCTACCTATCGGAAGAGCATACCGAGAAAGCGCGCAAGTGCGCAGCGCTGCTGCGCGAGCACCTGCCGGAGGACTTCACCGAAGATGCGGACATGGTGATGATGTACCACGCCGGCGCCTGGTGGGTACTCGTCGACATCACGTTGCGCATGCTGAAGGATCGCGAGCTGTATCGCGCTCAGGACTTCCCAGACAGCTACATCATCCACGAGATCCCCGATCCGAAACTGCTGTTCGTGGACGGCGTACAGGTTCCGGGCGATCCGCGCGACCTACCGCGCATTCCGCTTTCGATCACTGCGCGAATCCGCATGTGCGGCAACAGCGTGTCCCCGGCCCAGTCCGAGGCGCTCGGCCGCGTCAACTTCGCACACGAGAAACAACTCGCGTTCGCCGCGGCATAACCAAGGACCACACCATGACCACCGATAAGAGCCGCGCTGATGAGCTGACGGACCTGCTGCCGTGTCCGCATTGCGGCCATGCAGCGCAGATCATGACGGGCGATGGCCCCTTCTTCGGCCGTGTGCAGGTCGAATGCGGATCGTGCCGGATCGCAACATTCTGGTACGACGAAGCTGTCGCCGTGCGCCAGTGGAACAACCGAGTCGCCGCATCCCCTGTCGCGCAGCCCGCAGCAGCGCCGTCGTGGCTGGATTGGGCTGTCGAGCGCTGGGAAGCCGAAGTGAAGAACCGGCCGCTCGTCAACGTGCACCGTCGCGCGCTCGACGATACGTGGCGTCAGGTCATCCGCCATTGCGGCGGCGACGATGTATCGTTGCTCGGGCCGAGGCATGGAGATCTGCTCGCGTCGAACCCGGTCAAGACCACTGAGCCCGATCCCGCGTTGATCGACAGCGATCTAAATTTCGAGCCCGACGCGCAGCACGCTGTCGCGGACATGGCGAACATCGGCTACGCGTTGCTGCAGCGTATCGCGCAGATGGCGCCAGGCTATAGCTGGGGTGACTGCCCGACCGAGATCGTCAGTGACCTCATCAACGAGCGCGATGAAGCCCGTACGGCCACCGCACCCGCGCCGGCGGACGAGCGGGCGGCATTCGAGGCGAAATTCCCGATCCCCGGCGGCGTCCATTGGAACGGCACCAAATACGTCGTGGACGACGAATACTTGAACTCCTATCGGGTCGAGCGCTTCGGTGGTCAGTGGGAAGCATGGCAAGCGGCCCGCGCCGCATCTGCCAACGAGACGGAGGCGGAAGGGGCGACCGAACGCGCCTTGTCTGACACGATCGACGAGCGCGACCGGTTCGAAGAAGATGGCACGCGGCTCGCGAACGCCGTCGGCGAATTCCTTGGCGTTGATGTCGGCGAATGGTCGAGCGCAAACGACCCGATCCTCGCTGCAATCGAAGCACTCGAATCTCGCGCCCCCGCGCAGGCGGCGGAACCGGTCAGATGGATCGGCGAGGGGAACTATTGCACGCGCAACGAGGAAATCGCCAAACGATACGGCTTCCTCACGCCGGTCTACGCCGCCCCGCAGCCTCCCGCACAGGCACCGTTCCAGAACCGCGTGCAGCCGTGGATGCTGGCCTGCTTCGGCGCCGAGATCGCGGCCGACCGCGCCGAGCGCAATCACCGGTTCTTCGAAGAGGCCGGCGAACTGGTTCAGGCGTGCGGGATGACGCGCGAGGAAGCACGCGCACTGGTCGACTACACGTGGGCGCGGCCGGTCGGCGAGCCGGCGCAGGAGGTCGGCGGCGTCATGGTCACGCTCGCCGCGCTGTGCCTCGCGAACGGCCTGGACATGCAAACGGCCGGCGAGACGGAGCTCGCGCGCATCAACGTGTCCGAGACGATCGAGAAGATCCGCGCGAAGCAGGTAGCGAAGCCGAAGCATTCGCCGCTGCCCGGCCCCGCGCAGGCAGACGCTCGCGAGGGGCTGACGGACGAGCAGCGCGAGGCGCTTGAGGCCATTCTAGGTGAGGTAATGATTACGGCTTGGGTGAAAGCGCAAATACGCACCCTTCTCCAAGGAGACAGCCATGCTTGAGCGGCCGCGCGACGGCGAAACGTACTCGGTTGAACAAGCGTCGCGACACGCAGTCGAGTTCTGTCGGAAGAACCCGGCATGGATGCGCATTTGCGACATCCCCGACAGCGATTCGTACACGGTGAAGTGGTCCGAGCTGAGCAAGCGCGATCAGGAACATTGGTGCAGCGAGTTCGCCTATAACGAGTTCGCCCGAAAGCGCAGCAAGTGCAAGGTCGGATTCGTGACCGGCAAGGGCGAGTTCTACGACGACGTACTGAAGGTGCCGCTGTATCACAACCTGATGACCGTCTTTCGCGTAGGCGTGAAGCGGTCGAGGCAATACCGGAGTGCCAACCATGCCGAATAACAACGTGCTGACGGTCGAGCGGATTGCGCGCGCAATATGGGCGATCCGCCGCGTCGATGAAGATCGCTGCGACATGGAGCTTGAGGATATGGGCGAGTCGCACGCAGTCTGGCGAGAAGCGCGGGCGATCCATGCCCTTCTCGCCGCCCATCCGGGCCAGCCGGATTGCTGGTGCGAAACATGCCGGCCGATCACGCTGACCGATATGCGCATGGTGCTGTGCCCAACGTGTGGAAACAAACGCTGCCCGCACGCGACCGACCATCGCAACGCCTGCACCGACAGCAACGATCCGGGGCAGCCGGGCAGCTCGTGTGAACACGTCATCCCAATCGGCCAGTCGCAGCCGCCGGACGCGATCGCACGCTCGAAGCGAATCCTAGGTCTGGTCGATGCGTACCACGAAAACCCGACGCGCGACACGCGAACGGCACTTCGAGTCGCGCTGATGGACGAGTTTCAGCCGGAGCCGCGCGCCGAGGTGACGGACGACGACATCATCACGGCCTGCGACGCGCATGGGATCACTCTCCCCGTCGAAGCGATCGAATCGGCAACCGCGCTCGTCAATCACTTCACCGCCCGCGCAGGAGCCAGGCAATGAAGGCCCTGTCAATTCGCCAACCGTGGGCGTGGCTGATAGCCGCCGGCCATAAGGACATTGAGAACCGGACGTGGCGCACGCATTACCGCGGGGCGCTACTGATCCACGCGTCCGCGGGCATGACCCGCCGGGAATACCTCGACGTCTGCGCATACCTGGACATCGAGATCGGTGGCATTCAATTGCCCGGGCAGAAAGCCATGGAGCGCGGCGGCATCGTGGGCATCGCCGACTTGTTCGACTGCGTGCCGCCGGCGGACCGCACGTCGCCGTGGCACATGGCTGGTTGCCACGGCTTCGCGCTACGCAACGCGCGCCAGCTGCCGTTCATCCCGTACAAGGGCCAGCGTGGCATCTTCGACGTGCCACGCAAGGATTTGCTGTTCATCGATGAGATCGCGGATATCCGCGATTAGCGAACGACGAAGTAACCCCACAGTGTCTTAAGACATGGAGCGTGAGCGATGGCAAACCTTCAAGTGACGAAGGCTGCGGTGCTGAAGGTGCTGGGCGAATCTCAGATGACCGCGAACCACGTCGCGGTGGTGCTGGATGCGAAGCAATCGAAGGTCAATTCGATTCTGGATACGCTGTTGTACAGCGGGCATCTCGAGCTGATTCAGAAAGCCGACGGCAATCATCAGTATCGACGCAAGACGCGGGACGTAGCGGAGAGCGTCGAGCGTGAACCGCTCACGACGTCGATTGCTGGGCGCCAGATCGCCCCGAACCTGAGGTCGACGCTGACAGGCTACGACAGGGAGATCTCGCGTCGAGTGTCCCTCTGCATGGCCGGGCGCGGTCGCTAACTGACACAGTGGGGGCGCGATGGGCGAAAAGAGCGGAATTTCCTGGTCGGCACTGACGTGGTCGCCGTGGGAAGGGTGTCAGAGAGTGGGGCCTGGCTGCGACCACTGCTACGCGGAAAGCATGAACAGGTGGCTGCGCCGCGGCGCGAACTGGGGCCCGGGAGCGCAGCGGCGGACGTATGGTGACGCGCATTGGCGAAAGCCGATGCGCTGGGACGCCGCCGCTCAGCATGCCCGACGGCGTGTGCAGGTGTTTCCGAGCGTGTGCGATCCGTTCGACAACGCCTCGCCGGCGGGAGAGCGGATGCGCTTTGCGCAACTGATCCTCGACACGCCGAATCTCATCTGGCTGCTCCTGACGAAACGAATCGGCAATGCGGCGTCGATGCTTGCCGAGATGTTCCCGGACGGCACGCCCGACAACGTGTGGGTCGGTGCGACGATAGTCGATCGGACCGAATTGCTGCGCGATGCATCGAAGCTCAAGGCGCTGAATGTGAGCCTGCGCTTCTGGAGCGTCGAGCCGATGTTGGGTGACTTGGGCGAGTTCGCGCCGGAATTGCTTCCCGAGTGGGTGATCGCTGGCGGCGAAAGCGGCAGGCATGCCCGACCGATGCATCCCATGTGGGTTAAGTCGCTTCGCGATCAATGCGTGTCCGCAGGCGTGCCCTTCATGTTCAAGCAGTGGGGGATGTGGGCGCCATGGACGCACGTGACGCCGCGGAAGGGTTCCGTCGCTACCGTACGATGGTACGAAGACGGATGGCGGTATGGCCGCGAGAACCTTGCCGTTGTGGACCGCCAGGTTGACGACGAATCGACCCTGTATCGGATCGGAACGCAGGAAGCGGGGCGCTTGCTCGATGGCGAGTTGCACGACGCATTCCCTTTCGAACTGGCGTAATTCCCTGGGCCCTGAACGCATGTTTTCTTCCAAGAACATTCAGCTCGACCTTTTCACACACGTCGCCGCGGCGTATGCCGACGCCGACGGCTGCACGTTGACCAACGCCGAACTGTATACGCGCGTCGCAGCACGCGCCGGCATTCATGCCGATGCGCTTGCGGTGCGCGAGACGATCGGCGGCTGCGCCGGGCAGAATCGAGTGCGCCATCGGATCAGATGGGCGCAGCAGACTTTGAAAGCGATGAATATCCTCTCGCGCGTCGCGGATCGCCGCGGCGTGTGGACGCTCTCCGAGGCCGCTGGCAAGAAGCTGCGTGCAGCGCGCGCTGGCGTGAAGCTCGTCGCGTTCTCGACCGATCTCGGTATGGCGGTCTGGGGTAGCAACGTCGACGCGATGGAGGGCATCGACGAGCCGATCTCGCTCGTCTTCAGCTCGTTGCCGTATCTGCTGCGCAAACCGCGCGCCTACGGCGGGATTGCTGACGAGCGTGCGTATGTTGACTTCGTGTGCCGTTCGATCGAGCCGCTTCTGAAGAAGCTTCGGCCAGGTGGTTCTGTTTGTCTGAATCTGACTGCTGATGCGTACGAGCCGGGTTTGCCGGCTCAGTCGATCTATTTCGAGCGGCTCGTTGTCGACCTGCGCGATCGGCTCGGCCTCTGGAAAATGAACGACGTCATCTGGGAGGGCTCAAAGCCGCCCGGCCCGACTCAGTGGGCCTGCGTGAACAACGTACAGCTGGCTTGGGCATACGAGCATATCCTTTGGCTGACCAACGATCCAGCGTGTGTGCGCGCGGACAACCGTCGGGTGCTTGAGCCGCACAAGGAAGCCCATAGACGCTTCGTCGCTGGGGGGGGCATCACCAGGCGCGCCACCTACGGTGATGGTGCGTATCGCCACCGTCCGGGCGGCTTCAGCAAGCCGACGGCAGGCCGGCTCCCGCGCAACATTCTGAAGCGAGGTAATCGCTGCGCGGACACGCTGCAGTACCGCGAGGATGCGCAGCGACTCGGCCTCCCAGTGCACGGCGCGATGATGCCGATCGACATTCCGGATTTCTTCATCCAGTTCCTGACCGAACCGGGCGACCTGGTTGTCGACCATTTTGGAGGCACGGTCAAGACAGGCATGGCGGCGGAGAGGCGGCAGCGGCGGTGGATCTGCTTTGAGCTGATGCTCGATTACATTCGCGTCGCCGCCGAACGCTTCCGGACTTGTGCCGGGTTCGCGTTGCACCCGGCAATCGAAGCGTATCCGAATGCATACGCCCCGACGATCGCAGCTGGGGGACGGTGAGACATGGAACTGACCGAGTATCACCGCCTCCGCGCGGCCGTCTGCGATTCCGGATACGCCAGTGACATCGAATGGTCGCAAACCGTTGCGAAACCAGACGACGCCGATGCCTTTGTGCGCGAGTACATCTTCGTGGTCTGCAACTCCGGCATGAAGGCCCAGATAGCACGTGGCATCTACGTGAAGGTGATGGGCGCCCTTGATGCCGGGCTTCACCCCGAAACAGTGTTCGGCCATACCGGGAAGGCCGCGGCGATCTGGGAGGTTTGGAGCGCGCGCGACGCTTGGTTCGAGCGGTTCGAGGCGAGCGATGACCAGATAGCCTTTCTTGAGACGATGCCGTGGATCGGATCGATCACGAAGTGGCATCTCGCGAAGAACTACGGCGTAGATGTTGCGAAGCCTGATCGGCACCTGGTTCGCGTCGCCGAGCGCTTTGACACGACGCCGCAGGCGCTCTGCGAGCGCCTGGCGCGCGAGAGCGGCGACCGAATCAGCACCGTCGACACCGTGATCTGGCGGGCGTGCAATCTGGGGATCCTGCAGTGATCTGGAGGCACATCAACCATCGGGAAAGGGGGCGCTCATGGCTGCCTAACTGGATCTGACCGCCCGCCGGGTCGCGCGCACCGTGGCGCGCGACCCGGCTACCACGCGGGAATTCTTCGATAGCCGAAGGACCATTTCTGCAATTCTGGGACTGCGTCTACATTGTGTGGGCGCAGGGGGAAACTGTTTTTCCTCAATTTCTGAAGGATGATCCACTCGGGTCTCGAAGAGAGAGCTGCGCCTTTTTGCTCAGGGAGCAGCAGATGAATCGAGATCAGCAACGTACGCAGCCCCAACGGTTGGGGCGTCGGCATGTCCTGCGTGCCGAAGACCTGCAGTGGACCCGCCCGATCGAAGAAGACCTTTTCATGCACTGTGCGTCCGTATTTACGAAGGAACAGCAGCGGCCGAAGGCCTCTCTGGCCGGCGCCGGCATTCGAACAATCAATGACCTACCTTTCGCAGCTGGGCTCCTGGCGGTCATGAACGATCCGGCGCTGAAGCGCCGCGATTCCAATACGCGTGCCGCGATCTGGTGGCGTCTCGTCAACATGCTGGAAATCGCTAGAGAGCCGGGCCGCCTCGCTCCGTGGGTCAGCATCAGCGAGGCTACCGGTGCAACCGAAGTCAGCGAGGGACTCGTCAGAGCGTGCGCGAAGGCGCGATTGGCATGTGCGGAATCCGCGGGGAGTGGGTTCGATACCGACGATCTTGCTACCCAGGTAGCAGCGATCGACGCGCGGGACCAGGAAGCGGTCGCAGCGTGAATAGGAAGAAGCGATGATCCATTCTCGACAGGCGAAGGGAGCTCTCGGAAAGCTCAGGAGCGTAGCCGGTTGCATTCTCGTGCAGGCTGCGATCCTCGGAGTGGCTTGTTTAGTTGGAACCGTTTCGTCTCTGCGAGGGTCGCCGATACCAGCAAGTGCGACTGCGCTCGGCGTCGCTGGGTTTGCGAACCTTGCGATGGTCCTTCGTCGCGACGGCTGGCCGGCTATCGCAGGTCCGATTTGCGCGATCACGATTCTGCTCTTCGGCCCAACGGTCTTCGATGTCCTGCACGTTGGGGCATTGATTTCCGATCGTAGCCAAAGTGTCGAAGAATTCCCCGTTGTGCTCACGTTGACTCTGTGGTGTCTTGCGGCCGCGGGCTTTTGCTGCGGTATCTGGATGATCGTATCCAGGGGCATCACGTTGGCGTTTGGCTGCCGCGAATGAATGTGGACGACCTGATGAGATGGATCGACTCCCATCATCTACCACGACCGGTCCGCGACAACGGTGACGGCACGCTCACTGTTTGGTGGACGGCCACCGATCGCAATGGAACTGTTATCGGAGAGCAGCAAGTGATTCCGGCAACGCTATCAGCTGCGCGGGATCTTCTCGGCTACTGAAGGTTGACGTCGACCACGGAGCAATGACGTGAAAGTTAGATATGCAAATGGAATTTCGGTCACTATCATCTTCGCATTATCGGCCGGTCTGGTTTTCTGGTACCCGCGGGATACTGGAAGGTCTGACATTCAGCGCGACGTGATGGTGAGGCCGTACTACGAGCTCGGGTTCTCTACAGGCAACGCCGCACAGACCATTGTTCGAAGTGCGATCGGTAGTGCTCGAAAGTCGATCGTCATCGCGGCGGAGAGCTTGAGTAGTCAGAACATGGCTGAAGCACTGGTCGCCGCGAAGAGCCGAGGTATGCACGTGCGGGTGGTGGTGAATGCGCGCAACGTCGATCCGACGGCCGGCCCTTTTCAGGCACTTGCAAGTCATGGCATTGAGATTCGAACGACCGGACAGGCTGGAGCGTTTCGCCAGTTCCTTCTAATCGATGGCGTCGACAACGAGAGCGGGAGCGTAGTACTCGGTGACGCGGACGGCGCGTTGCTCATTGCGGACTTGGGGCTTGCCATCCGCTATCGGGCGGAGTGGCAAAGGCTATGGGAGCACAGTGTGGCCGTCGAAAGCAAAGGGGAATGAACCATGGTGGATCTGCTTCGACATCGTCACTCGGTGTGGCTCGGGCTTGTGATCGCCCTTTGCACGGCGCCCGCCGGCGCACGCACCGTTCAGTCGGATGCGCTCCTCTCGGGGAGCTTGCCGCCGACCGCTCGGTTCGAGCTCGGCTTCTCGCCTGGCGGATCCGCTGAAGCTGTCGTGCTGCGAGCGATTGGTGGCGCTCGTGAATCGATACTCGTGGCCGCATACAGCTTCACCAGCCGAACCATCGCCAAGGCTTTGGTCAACGCCCAACATCGCGGCGTCAAGGTGTTTGTGCTGGCGGACTCGCGGCAGAACAGCAAGGCCTACTCTGCGGTCCAGTACCTTGCAAATCAGGGCGTCGCAGTGCGCGTGATTGATCGTTTCGACGCGTTTCACCACAAATTTTTGGTGCTCGACCAACGGCACGTAGAACTGGGTAGCTTCAACTATAGTGCTGCTGCTACACGCAATGCGGAGAACGCGATGCTCCTTTGGGGTGTCCCCGAGATCGCGGAACGATACACGGCAGAGTGGCGAACACTCTGGGACCAGGGTGTGCCGGTTCAAGCAGCGTACTGATTACCAGCATCGCGTTCTCTGCGTTGCGTGTCACAATGTCGTTCCCAACGCTTGAGGTGACCAGTCGAGCTCATCCCTGGAACGAATATCGCGCATCGGATCGCACCCGCGCCGGAAACGGCCGCCGCTTGATTCGTGCTAACCAGCATTACTTCGCGGGCTTGGGTGTGCGTCGGGACTTCGCGAGTCCACGCTGGACCAACGCCGCGTACAAGTCGAACGCCGGCTTAAATTTTTCCTGGATAGCCTTCACATGGACTGCGAGCTGCTGTCGCTTGTAACCATAGCGTTCCGCTGCTTCGGATAACGGGACTCCCTGCACGAGATGATCACGCAGCGCGAGTAGCATGCTTTCGTTCTCGATCCGTGAGAGCTCGAGCATGGCGGCCAGTGTCTCGGCGGTGAGGGGGTAGTCAGGGACTTTCATCGGGTGGCGTGGCAAAACCTTTCGTTGTCTTCGTTGGGACAGAGCGGCGCCAGTGAGGCCGCCGCTCCGCAAAACGTCACACGACCACGGCGCTCCTCGATTTGAGCTTTGCTTGGAACTCTCCATCCAGGCGCATCTCGAGCTCCGCCATCTCAGGCGGCAGTGAAACGTGCGCCAACAGCAGCAACCTTGCGGCCGTCGCCTTTACGCCGTCCGACGTCTTCTGCATTTTACCGAGAACCACGCAGCGGTTATCCCACATCAGCGAGGCGCGCCGCGGATCTACTTTCGCGAGCGCGGCCATCTGATCCCACCTCGCGATCTCGGGCTGGATCACGCCCTCTTCGGGGCGGCCGTGATCCATTATGTAGCCGGTGAAGAGCGCGCGTCGCGCGAACATGCCCAGCGCTTCGAGCCACACGGCGTGGCCGATCACAAACTCCTCGCGGACCTCGAAGGCAGGGAGGTCGCCGTCGATCATCGCGGCCCATTGCGGAACGTGCTGCGCGCACGCGTCGAAGAACGTCTTCAGAAACGCGTCGATCTGGGCCAACTGCTTGGGTTCCAAGTCGACGACGTTTTTCGGGGTGACTCCTGTGAGCAGCGAGAGGAACTTCTTGAACGCGACCAGGCTCCAGAGCTTGGATGACTTGGCCGCTACCGCGGAGTTCTCGACATCGATGCGCCGGTCGATCCCCGGCAGCATGTCGATGACCGACAACGCCCAGGCATTGAAGGGATCGCGCCGGTCGTACAACGCGTTGATCGCCGATGACGGCTTGACCTGGCGGCCGTTGATGTCGGCAAACATCTGTTGGGAGCGCTCAAGGCCCTGGTCGAAAAACATCGTCACGACGATCGACTCGTCACGCAGTGCCGGCCGGCGCGCGATCGCAAGTTCAATGCCTTTGCGCCGATGTTGACCGTCGTTGATCAGCAGCGTGGCCCCCATCGGCACATGTAGCAGGCCGATGCGTCCGCCGGCACCAGCGACGGGCAGCGGCTCGAAGGACATTTCGGCGGAAACGCTCGCGGTGATCGCCGGCAGCACGTAGCTATCGGGGTTGTCGACCAGATACTCGCCAATATCCGCAGCGCGGCGCTCGTTGAGTTGGCGCTGCGCCCGCAGACGCGCAGGCACGGCGTCCCCCTCGTCGAATACGAAGAGCTTGACCAGGACGCTATACGGCACCTGCGCGGCATAGTAGCTGCGGCCCGCTTGCATGCCTGCGACGGCGGGAAATGCGTAGGTGAATTCGCTGCGCTCCGTTGCGAGCTCGTTGGTCACCGCCTCGACGCGCGCACGTCGCTCGGCATTCGCTAGGCGTCCGATCTGCGCGGCATCCAGCTCAGCGCGAGCCTTGTCCTCGTAGCGCTCACGCAGCTCGCCCAGCGTCAGCTGCAGGTGCTCAAGCATCCACGCGGTGTCCTCCTCGGTCACTGGCTTGCTGCTCTGCCAGTAGGGGTCGAGCACCCCTTTCATCGCGTAGATCGCGTCCGCATCGAATTTCATCGCCAGATAACGTCGGGCCAATTCCGGATAGGCCTGTCCCTTGACCAATGGGGTGTCGTGCTCAATGAAGCCAAAGCCTGGCGTTCGGGTGGAGCACTCCCTGTCGCGGTTGAGTTTGCGCGCGCGCTCGGACGCCTTGTACGACTCCGCATGTGACGAGACTACTGTCCCGAGTGCGGAGTCGCCGACGTCGGAGAGAAACATCGCCTTCAGGCTAATGACGTAAAAGTTGTTGCGAGCCATTGTCCAAGATCCTCGATAGAGTTTCGCGCCGGCTGCTGGAAAGACGCGATGACGGGGGCGCCATGACTGAATCCTACGTTATGCAGACGGCATAACGCAATAGATATCTATTGCCTTTATTTTTGGGTATCGACGATGGTCGACTGACCAACCCAAACGCGGCAGCCATGAAGACCATCAAACCCACGGAGGGAGGACTGGAGCGAGTGGAGCTTCGTCGTGACCTGAGGGCATTCCACGGGCTGACGTCGAACTGTGATCAGTGAGGCCGCACGCAACCGGAGGAATCGCGAAAGCAGCGGGCAGCCAGCACCCATAACGCAATGCCCATAGGACGATGGTCCACCAGCGCCGCTCGCGCGATGCGCGATCTCGTGCCGCGAAGCGGCATATCCGGCGCGTAGCGCCATATTTCGCGCATCGCGCGATCTACCGCGACATGGTCGCGATCTGAGCGTCGAAGACGCGATATACCGGCTGACTTGTCAGCCGGGGTGTTCAGCAGTGGGCCTGCAAATGCCCGTAGCCCACGCTAAGGCGAAGACGATGCCTTGCCACCGTAGAACCCCGCTAACGGACGGCGCCGGCAACAGAACCCTGAAACGTAGCCACGCACGCCACCCGACCGCCTTCGGCTACCGGCCCAGGTCGAACGTCATCGCGTAGAAGCGCGTATCGTTGCGCCCCGGGATGGAGAATGCCTGCCCGACCTGCGTGAACGACAGCGAGTCATAGAAGCTCTTCGCGGACTCCCGGGCCGTACACCAGAGAGTAGACCCGCCATTCCCGCATGCGTGAACGCCACATAGGCGAACCAGCGTGCGCCCGAACCCGAGGCCTTGGAGCTCCGGCGACACCGCTAGACCTCTTAGTCGCCAATCTCCTTCGGTACCGTCCTGGATCCGTTTCTCTGGACAAACAGACGCCACTGCGACGATTGCATCTGCTTGGAAAACTGCAACGTGGAAAGCCACCGCGTGTCTATCGCCCGAAAATTGTGCGGCCGATTCGTTGCCGTCGAGCAACAGAAGAGCGCGAGTTTGGTAGACCATTTCAACCGGCACGGTCGATATCGAAAATAGGTCACGAATTGTAGTCATCGTATTGAAAACGTTTATCCGATTGGAGGAGCGTTCGTACTAGATTTTTTTCGCGCAAACGATTGACATGAGGGTGTCTTGCGCAATAGGGTTAACCTCACTGAGAGAAGAGAAACGCGCAACAACGAGACAATAAACTGCGATCACAGATGAGAGAAAATCTTACGTCCGACACGAACTGGGCCTATCAAGAGATTCGCAATCGGATTTTCAACGGGCGGCTCCAACCCGGGCAGAAGATTTCCCACCGAGGCCTGGCACACGATCTCGATATTGGTCAGATGCCCGTTCGGAGTGCGCTCGCGTTGCTCGCCGCAGAAGGTTTCGTAACAGTGGTCGAAAAAAGCGGCACATTCGTCAACGAGCCTACGACCGCAGACCTTCGAGAGATCTACGAAGTGCGGTTGGCGCTGGAGAGTACGGCTGCGTACTTGGCTGCTCGGAACGGCGCGACGCCGGCGATGGATGCTTCCGCGAACCAGATGCGGATGCACATTGAGACCGGAAACACCGACATCATGGTTGAACAAAAGGTGGGGTGGGTGTTCCACCACGAGATGTTTGTTGCAGCTAGAAATGAGCGCCTCTACAAGACCTATCTTGCGTTGCGCGATCAAACACTGGCATTGACGGAGATTCCTCGGCATGACTCGGAAACGGTTCGGCGAGGGACAAAGG
Source organism: Burkholderia aenigmatica (assembly GCF_048627025.1). Lineage (NCBI taxonomy): Bacteria > Pseudomonadati > Pseudomonadota > Betaproteobacteria > Burkholderiales > Burkholderiaceae > Burkholderia > Burkholderia aenigmatica. The sequence continues at coordinate 129,289 of NZ_CP184472.1, forward strand.
AGCACCTCGAAATTTATATCGCCATTAGAGATAAAAACCCGGAATTGGCGCGATTGAATATGTGGAACCACATCGTAGATGGTACGGACGCAAGAATCAATCTAATTAGAGCAAAACATGAAACAGAGAAATAAAGCGACATCGCTTTCAATTCTTATGATCGTGAGCTTGGTGCTCGGCTTATTGGCTGGCGTGTTTTACCCAGTGCTCGGCCAGAAGATCACGTTTCTCGCGACTTTATTTGGCCACTCGATCAAAATGGTCGTAATGCCATTAATTCTCCTGTCCGTCACTATTGGCACGTATCGAGCCGTTGCGCAGAAGGGGCACCTCGGCCGGACTGCTACCGTCAGCATCGCCTTCTTTGTCGTGATGACGGTCATCGCGAGCGCCAGCGGCCTCTTGCTCAACATGATCTTTCACCCCGGTCTTGGGGCGGCCATGTCAGGGGCCGCGAGTCTCCCGCCAAACCTCGCAACGGAGATCGACTGGGTCAAGTTCCTGACCGACTTGATTCCGGCGAACATTGTCGCCGCCCTCGGCTCCGGGAACACGATTGCGGTTCTGGTTTTCGGGGTGATGCTGGGCGCCGCGCTTGGAACAATCGAAGAGTCAGCGTCGCCTGCGATAGCGGTCTTCGAATCGTTCCTCGCGGGGCTCTTCAAGATGATCGAATGGATCGTGGCCACTGCCCCGCTCGCGATCTTCGCGTCAGTCGCAACGTTGATCGGGTCGAAGGGAATCGCTAGCTTGGCACCGCTCATTAAGCTGCTCGGCATCGCTTACCTCGGCATGGCAGCGCTTGCGTTGCTGCTGACACTGATCGTCAAGCTGGCGGGGTATGGACCGCTCGCCGTCATCAAAAAGGTCAGCGAGCCGCTCATCCTCGCGTTCACGACGCGGTCGTCGGAGATCACATTTCCGGTTCACCTGAAGAAGCTCACTGAGATGGGGGTTCCGCAGCCGGTCGCGTCAACCATCCTCCCGCTCTCCTATATCTTCAACCGCGACGGAGCGGTTCTCTATACGGCGCTCGTCGTCGGCTACCTGGTCGACGCCTATCATCTCGCCTGGAGTTGGCCGCTCGCGCTGACGATCCTCGTACTGACGATCCTCACGATTGACGGTGCAGCAAACGTTCCAAGTGGCGCGATCGTGGCCATCACCATCGTCCTGACCACTATCGGCCTACCTGCAGAAGCCATCGTGCTGGTCCTCGGGGTCGACGCCTTCTTCGATATGGGTCGTACGGCCTTGAACGTCTACGCCAGCACCGTAGCGACGATGGTCGCCCTGAAAGTCTCCGACGGGGCCGCCTTGGAGACGGAGCAGAAGGAACTGGCGCCGCTGCAGCAAAGCAGCCCGTAATTCGGTAGCCACACCCCCCACCTCAAATCCGGAAGTGCCTTGACAGGGAGGAATGCCGCTCCGAAAATCAATAATCAAAAATGAATTTTGATAAATGACTATCGAAAATCGATTTTTGATTCATGACCCTTGATAAATGAGCCACTCTGTACGACAAAGCCTGCTTCGAAACGAAACAGGTGAGTCATGCGGATTGCGCAGCCAGAATTGGCCGGACTGAAGGACGCTTATTCAGCCACGATCTATCAGGGGCCCGTCTCAGCTTGGCAGGTCAAGCTGAGCCTCGCCTCGGGGAAGCTGCTCGAGGTGGTAACCCAACGAGGCTACCCGAAAACGTGGCGCCGGCTCGAGGACGTTTTGACGTTCGCAACGGTATATTGCAAGGCCGCGACGTCGATCACGGTCGATTTCGGCGAGTACGTGTTGAAGGTGGAATTGAAACAGGCAGTGGCAGAGGGAAACGGAAGATGACAGTGCTCCAACACCATCATCTTCCTGGCCACCGTAAAGCGAGAGAGCAATCGAATGGCTGTGAGTATTCTAAGACATCAATGGTGGTACGAATCCACCGAAACGGCTCCTTTCAATCGGGTATTGTTGTTACTGTATGTAACTGTGATACCACTTTCGTGGATGCCACGCCGCTGGTCGCCGAGGAGGCACCATGCATCGTGACGCGCGCGACAAATGGATCACTGGCTTCGAAGCGCTCTCCCATGCCCAGGATCAAATCGCATTGAAAAGTGCCGTGAGTCCGCTCGTCAGGGCACTCGGCGCTGAGCGGTTCGTATTCCTGACTGTATCAGTCGACCGCCTGGACGACTCGCTCACCGAACGTCAAGTCTTGGTTGATTGCGACGAGTACTGGCTGAAGTCTTATCTCGAACGGAAGTGGTTCGTGACTGATCCTGGCTTAAGTTACGCTCGGCGCGCGTCGTCGCCAGTGGGGGCTACGACCATCCCGTACGAGACGGATGGCCAAAGGATTCTTCGGCAGCACGACATCGCCTATGGCTTCCGCTCGAAGCTCATCGTCCCAGCGCACCTACCCGTCGCTGGACGGGTAGGCGTGTTGTATCTCGGTCGCGACGACGACACCTGGGAGGGTGAGCCCGCGCTTGTTGCGAACAAGCTGTTCTTTCGAATGCTGGCGATCGAGCTGCTCGACTGGTTTCACGCGCAGATGCGTCGAGATATGACGGTGGCGATCGGGCTAACCGAGCGAGACACCAGCATCCTGAACCTGCTGCGCCGAGGTTTTTCGGCCAGCCACATCGCGAGCGAACTCAACTTGAGCAAGCCGACGATCTACTCGTATTTCCGACAGTTGAATCAGAAGTTCTGCGTTAATCACATTACGCGAGTGGTCGAGCAAGCAACGCACCTCGGACTGCTGGAGCATTGAAAGCATCGGGACTGACGGCAATTCGCCCGGGGAGCCGTCCATATCACTTTGCGGCTCCGTTTAATATGGCCCGATGAGTGGGCCAATGGTACGATGGAATTACATTGAAGGTGCTTGGCTGTTGCCACGGACACGCACCTTTATGTAGGGGTAGCGCATAGCGAAGACTATGTAGATGCAACGGACGGTGCGAGGGCCCGGCCGGTTTTCTTGCCAGAGACGGCCCGTCCAAGACGGGCCGTCTCTCTTTAAGCAGTCGGATGAGTCGACGTATCGCAGAGCAAGCGCGAGCGTGATTTCTGCATTTTCTTCCGCTCTTTGATACTGGATCCCACGTCGGAACGCAACGGGATCTATATGCACCAATTCGACCTTGTCGTTGAAAAGATTGTGCGAGTTGTTCGATCGCACCAATTTGATCTATCGACGGAAAAACACCTCCAAGCTGATATCGCAAGCGCCTTCGACCTGAATGGCATCCTGTACGAACGGGAGAAACGCCTCTCTTCCGCGGACATCCTCGACTTCCTGGTCGACGAGCATGTCGCGGTGGAGTGCAAATTGCGGGGGAAGTCCCGCAAGATCGACATCTTCCGGCAGCTCGAGCGCTACGCCGAACATTCGACGGTCACGGCAATCGTGCTTGTGTCGAATGTCGCGATGGGCCTTCCGAGAGAGATTCAGGGTAAGCCGGTCTACACGGCGTCCCTAAGCCACGGGTGGCTGTAATGGCGACCACGGTAATCCGCACATTCGGGGAGTTGCGTCTTGTCGATGACGGAGGCGCCTGGGAGATTTCGAAGCTTGAACCGCACGTGGCGATCCGCTTCAAGCAGATCTTCCCGCGCGTTCCGAAGCAGTCGGCGGGTCCGTTCAGGTTGCCCCGCGACCTCATGGTTGCTTCCGACCTCGACTGGTTTCTTGCGCGGTATCCATTGCGAATGTCCGCTGACGATCGTGCAGCGCTGACGACAGGCAAGATGCTGTTCGACGTACAGCAGGCTGAGTTGGAGCGCATCTTCCTGCCCGACTACGTACCTCCTCAGATCATTGGCCTGCGCGACGAAGAAGTCATTCGACTCTACCAGCAGCAAGCCATCGAAGTCCTGCGTCGCCGGCGCGGCCTCTTGCTCGGTGACGAGGGTGGCCTCGGGAAGACCTACACCGCGGCTGGATTCCTCTGTTCGGAGCCTGGCGCACTCCCTGCCGCAGTCGTATGCGATCCGCATATGCAGAAGCAGTGGCGGGACAAGGTGACCACCTTCACACATCTGCGGGTGCACGTCATCAAGAAGGCCACACCCTACGACTTGCCGCCTGCTGACGTTTATGTTTTCCGAATCAGTCAGATAAAAGGGTGGACCGATATCTTCGGGACGGACTTCTTCAAGGCGATGGTGATTGACGAACCGCAAAGCCTCAGAACAGGGACATCAACGGCGAAGGGCGCGGCCGCGAAGGTGCTCTATGACCACACAATCTATCACCTCGGGCTTACGGCGACGCCGATCTACAACTACGGTGTCGAGATGTGGAACGTCATGCAGTTCATCGATGACGCGGTCCTTGGCTCGTACCACGACTTCGCACGCGAATGGGTCGATCACCAAGGGCGGATAACCGATCCCAAAGCACTTGGCACCTACCTGCGCGAGCAACACGTGCTCCTGCGGCGCTTGAAGTCGGACGTTGGCCTTGAGCTCCCGAAAGTATCCCGCATCATCGAGTACGTCGACTACGACGAGAAAACGGTTTCGTCGATCGAAGAGCTGGCGCGGACACTCGCGATCCGCGCAACGACCGGGAGCTTTCTCGAACGTGGCCAGGCTGTCCGTGACCTCGACATGCTGGCGCGTCAGGCCACCGGATTGTCGAAGGCAAGATCGGTCGCTCAATTCGTCCGTCTCATGGTCGAAGCAGGGCAACCTGTCTTGCTCCTGGGCTGGCATCGAGCCGTCTACGACATCTGGCTCGAGGAGCTCAAAGATCTCCGTCCGGGCATGTACACCGGGACCGAGTCTGCTGGACAGAAGAACGCTGAGAAGGAGCGGTTCATGTCGGGAGACACGGACGTCCTGATCATGTCCTTGCGCTCAGGCGCTGGGATCGACGACTTGCAACATCGATGTTCGGTTGTCGTGTTCGGGGAGCTCGACTGGTCCCCTGGGATTCACCAACAGGTGATCTGGCGGGTCGACCGTGAAGGTCAGAAGGATCCGGTCACCGCATTCTTCCTGGTGACGGACGAGGGTAGCGATCCTCCGATTATGGAAGTGCTTGGGATCAAGGCGAGCGAGTCCCGCCAGATCGTCGATCCGCACCTCGGCGTCCAACAGGTCGACAACGATACGAGCAACATGCGGCGGCTCGTCGAGATGTACCTGAAGGCAGGGAAGGGGGGATCAAGAGAAGTCGCCGCCACTCCCGCTGATCGCGCTCAATTGCCAGTGCTAAGCGAGCCAACCCAACCCGCGCTGTTCGACAACGAGGTTCCAACGTCATGACCAGGCCGAAGCGGTGCAGGTACTGTCGTCAAGGGGCTGAGTTGCTGCGCTTCGGCGAGAAGAACTATCCCTACTCCCACGACCGTGGATTGATGTGGGTTTGCGCGCCGTGCGTCGCTTGGGTCGGTTGCCACCCGGGCACGATCAAACCACTCGGCGGGCTAGCAAATGCTGAGCTGCGTGTATGGAAAATCAAGGCGCACGAAGTGTTCGACCCACTTTGGCGGGCCAAAATGCGCAGGGAGGGATGGTCGAAGAAACACGCGACGCGCGCCGCATATTCATGGCTAGGGAAGGAGATGGGTTTGAGATTCCACAAGACACACATCGGCTACTTCAATGTCGCTGCGTGCAAACAGGTCGTCGAAATCTGTACTGCTGCCCTACGTAGGCCAGATTTGCCATCTTGACGCGGCGCTGACTGACATGAGCATTCGAAAACAGGACTGTGCTCTGCCCAATTATTGTCAAAATAACGCTAGATCATTCATACTCATTCCACGTAGGGAACAACACATAAACGCCAACGGAGGGCCAACATGGCTAACCATGATGCGAAATATCACGGGGAAGATCGGGGCAGTTCGGGGAAAATCGTGCGGCGACTGACGGCCGCCGTGATAGCGTTTGGTCTGTCTGCGTGCGCGGCCGTGGATCCTTCGCTGCAGCAGAACGCCGGCGCGTATCGCGATGTGATCGACTATCAAATGGCGATCATCAAGAACTCGCTCCATCGACAGCTGACATTCGCCAGCTCGCAAGCGCAGCAACCCGGCGCGCCGGCGAACACGGACAACATGATCCTGTCCGGTGCTTCCCGAGACGCTCTTGCGCAGGTCGGTGCGCTCCGAAAGGGGAATGGCTTCAGCGCACTGCACCTCGCTGCGAGCACAGCACAGGTTGGATCGGGAAACCTCTATAAGCAATTCTGCGCTTCCCGAGGTGGCACACTGAATGTTCGAAGCTTCGCGATTGACGGTCGTGCCGGTACACAAAGCGCATGCGTGGCGCAAGAGAAGTTGGTGTTCGTCGTTCGCAGTGAGTACCTGGGCAAGACGCAATGCTTCGGAGGCAACTGTGCATCCGCCACGAAGTACGATTCGGTGTCGTTGGAGCCCCCGGTGGCGGTGCCGGCATTGCCGAAGGACGCCCGGGCGGAATTGGTCGCGCTCGGTGCGGTTCTGACTCAATGAACCGCGAGACCGAACGCTTACACGCCAACTAGAACAGGCGAGACCACGCGTAGCTGAACGCGCGTGGTTGGAAGTGGTTCTCCCGGATGTACTCTTCCTGCTCGAGTACGGGGTTCCGGCCTATCACGTAGAGGAAGTCGTCGACGCGGCCATCGTGGACCGACACCTTCGAACCGATCATCCACTCTTCTATGAGTCGCTCGACGACGGCATTCACCCGCTCCACGACCCACTGATGATCTGCCTCGCCTTTCAGACGATGTTCGAAAGGGCGCGGCATGCGCGAGACTGCTTCTACGAGCAGCTCGTGCTTCGAGATGCCGGGCTGTCGCCAGGCCTCGGCGACGATCCACTTCCCGGCTTCGCCGCAGATCCATCCCGCGTTGCCGATAACCAGGTCAGGGCAGGGAGCGGCATCAAATCCGAAGGCTACGTTCAGCCGGAACTCGGTCAAGTACATCTCGTAAACAAGCCGCAGCCGGAAGACATCGATCCGAATCGACTCGCTGATCGCGAGAAGTGCGTCCCTGAGCACCAGGTCGTGGCTCGACTCGCTGAAGAAAAACCGAATTGCGGCTGCCTTCTCGCGCGCCGAATAGCCGTTCGCGAAGAGCGTGCACTTATGCCCGTTCACGAGCAGGAACGCGTCGCGTTCGTCCACATCGTCAAAGTCCTCCTCGGTGATGCGGTCGTACTGCTTCGCGACTACACCTCGTCGTCTGATTCGAGCGTCCTGTATATCACTTTCCTGGGCGACATCAAATTGCGTAGCAGCACTCGGTGACTCTTCACAACCGTCTTGACGATATAGAGCAGCCAGATCATCGTCTGCTTCGAAATTGAGATCGCCGAGGGAGTCAAGATCTGGGCCAGGATCATGCCGATTACCGCTCGCAGCGGCGGAATTAGCAAAATCACGATCGAAACTAGTATCACCAGTCCCCATGACATCATTCTTCCTTGTTGCTGGTTCTAGAAAGTCGATACGGTGCCGGCCACGCAATCAGGCCGACTGATCGAGACCCGGGTAGTCCTTGGGATCGTCCGATGGCTTTGGAGAGCCCCCACCGCCTTCGCGCGCGAGCAGCTCGTCGATCCTCTCGCTCAGCCGGTAGGCACGTTTGAGAAGTTGTCCGTCGTGTCGCCGATAGTTCAGCTTGACGTCCTTCAGCGTCGCGGCCGTTGCTCTGATCATGGCCTTGTCCAGCATGACCATCGGCACTCGGATATTGAACAACTGGGAACCCTCGTACAGCACGATCGCTTCGCCCTTCTGCAGCTTCTTGAGATCGTCGGGCGATACGCGGTGCTCCTCGACTTCGCGCTCTCCATAGCTTTCGCCCTCGGAATCCCCCACGTTGTGGCCCGGTGTCGTTTTGAGTAGCTCGGCGCTTTTGTTCTGTGCCGACGACGTGCTCATCGATCGCTGAATCCGTTTGGTGTAACCGATGAGCTCCGCGCATTCCTTAGCGGTGTTCTGCGATCCAACACGGAAGATCATCTTCGTCGTCGCGTTACCCGCCACCCGCTCGTTCGTCTCGCGCTCTTCGGACGTGGTCGGAAGCGTCTGCATCGCCGGCATCAGGAACAGGCCGGCGGAGCGCGCTTGTTCGAAGAATGGCCCCCAGTTCTCCTCGAGGTAACTGCGCGCCTCGTCGAGGAACGTCAGGAATGGGATCTTCGGTCGATCGGCCGGGCGCATCTGGAGCCACGAGCACGCCGTCTTCAGGTCGGCGACAAACATCTTCGCGAACGGCTCTGCCGTTTCGCCTTTCCCCATCGTCGGAAGCGCAACGTACGTGATGCGGCCGCTCTTGACGCTTTCGTACAAACGCACGTCTGGCGCGTAGGAATTCATGACCTGGCCGAACGTGCCCGATGCGAACACCGACAACTTTCCAGCAATCCCGCCGAGAACCTGCCGCAGTCGATTGATGTCGATCTGTCCAGACAGGGGATCCCTCGGATTGAGCGCGCGGCGAAAGCGGTTCAACCATAGTCGAAGTGTGTCGAGCTCCTCGCTCGGACCTTTCTTCTCGAGCTGGATTGCGAGATCGTCGAGCGCGGTACCGTTGTTCAGCAGGATGACCAGGTCACGCATCGTGTAGGTCTTGCCCGCCTTGTCCAATGCTGCAAAAAGGGTCTTCAGCGCGTCGAAGGCTTCGCCGCGGTAGTAGTCGGCCGCTGCAGACGCAGGTACGAGCACCAGGCAACGCGTCGCTTTTTCGTCGGGGTCACCGTCGAAGAGCGGGTTGTAGGTGTTCGAAAGATTCGGGTCGCCGGGGTTGATGACGTCAAATTCGTGTCCGCGTCCTGCCCAACAAGCGAATCGGTAGAGCGTGAGAATGTTGTCGTAGTCTAGCTTACCGTCGATAAAGATCACCCCGCCACCGCGCTGGATCTGCTGCAGCATCAGGTACGAGCCGGCGACCGTTTTGCCGACCCCTGACATACCGAGAATCTGGACGTGACGGAAGAGCTCGCTGTTCGGGATGACGATCGGCTCGCCCTTGTCCGTTGAATAGCCGAACAGGAGACCGTCGCCGTAGGACGCAGGAGACGGATCCGAATGAATCTTGACGCTGCTGTTCAGGAAGTAGTGTGTCTCCCACGGCTCGAGAAATCGATTCGTGAGATAGGTGCTACCTCCGAACGCAAGCAGCGTCGACAGCAGGCCACCACCGAGCAAGGGAGTCACCACGGGGGGCAACAGCAGTTCGAGCGGCCGCCATGCCGCGACAACCGACAGTCCAGTGGAAGCGAGCGCCCAGGCGTCTTTGAATCCCCCTAATCTGACCTCGTAGAGGGACTGTACAAGGGTAGAGAAGCGAAACGGCTCGCCCTCGTGCGGTTGCCGTGCGCGCCGAGCGCTCGTGCGGGTCAGGGCGGTCAGGAACCGCCCCTTCGCCGCGTCGGCCCATTTACTCGGCATGAGCCGTGGCCTGCTCGGAGCTGCCGGCCGCGCGATCGGACCACAGCTTGTGCGTCCATGCCGCTGCCACGCCGAGCACCAGCATGCCGATCACGATCTTCTTTCGGATCGTCTTCTTTCGGATCGTCAGCGCAATTTTGGGTGCAACGGCCCGTTCGCGCGAGGGAGATGCCGCCGGCTCCTGGGTGTGTGTAGCCGTTTCGACTTTCAGCTGCGGCTTGACCGTGTCGGTTGACGCGAGAAAGCCCTTGAACGCCTCGAGGTAGGGCCCGAGTGCCGCGCGGATCTTCAGGGTGTCGATCCGACTCGCGAGCGGGTCTCCGGGCCTCGTTGCGCGTTGGAACGGGCCCAGCCACTCCCGAAGGAAGTCCGCGTCAGCTCCGCCAACCGATCGCACTGCGGTGTCCTCGAGTTGTGTGAGCTGTTCGCCACTCGTCACCATGTCCACAAAGGCCTTCAGATCGTAACTGACACCGAGTCGATCCCATACGGAGCAGATCGCTGAAAGCGCGAAGGCCGTTTGCTCGGTCGCTTGTTCGGAAGCCTGCCCTTCGCCGAGTTCCATGACCCGGACGTAGTCGACGATGAGTTTTCCCTTCTGGTGACCCGTGTAGTCCTTGTGCTGCAGCAGCCCATTGATGCGGCCAAGCGCGCGCGCGTGCGAGGCGATTTCCGTACTCATGATTGTCCGTCCCGTTACCGATGCGATTGACGAGTCCGAGCGTCGGTTGTGGCCGATCAACTCGATCGAAGCGCCCAACGTCAGACGTCGAGCAAGCCGAATCTAAGGGACGTGTGCCTTTATCAGAAATCATTCGCAAGGCCGCCGTTTCTGCATTGAGTGGCCAAGCGGTAAGTTGACGTCATGTGTTCGGGCGCATGGAGGCGACAAATGGGCTATCCAAACCAAATGCACTTTCGCGACATGAACCAGCTTGGATGTGGCGATCAGACAAATTTGTCACGCGAGGCTATCGCCGTCGAACTCGCAGCGCGAAGCCTTGAAGAGAAGGGGGCAGCGCTCTGCGATCCTGGCAGTGAAAGGGTGTTCCGTTCTATTGCGCGCTACCTGCGCGAACATTCCCACCAGTTCGAGGTCACGAACCGCGGGCCTATTTGGGGGCCACCGCCGACTGATTAAGGCTGATCCGCACCTGGACAGCATCGAGTGTCCATTCGACGGATTGATGCGCATCTCTAGGAACTACGTTCTTTTCCCGGAGAAAATCATGATCCATTCTATTGGCGCAGCGAACCGCTATCTGTTCGGCGAGCAGCTGCCACGATCGGTTAGCGTGAATCGCTGGCAAGCAGGTACCGAAGTGTTCATGCATCGCCATCAGCCGATCGGGATGCGACCGCGGACGATAGGCAGACCAGATCTCGCGTCGTCGTACCTCGAAGAGTCGCTAATCGCGGTTCGGCACTCGGCTTTGTACACGCTGTTTGTCTGCAAGGAGCACACGGTGGTCGGTGCTTTGGAACTCGCGCGCGCGGATCCGACCTCCGGTGAGATGAAGTTAAGTCCGAGGGAGATGAAAATCCGTCGTCGCGAGGTCGTGAAGGTGGCCATGCATGGCTTTGCCGCCGGGATGATGCTTGTCATGCACGAAGTGCGACCACCAGATCGGGAATATAGGGATGTCGCAGTGGCAACTCACGAGATGCTTGTCGAGCCACTCAAGATGATAGATGTCCAGCTTACTGACCACTGCTGGGTGTCGGAGCGAGGTGTGATGTCCTGGGTCGCTGGTGACCTGCAAGACTTTCTCCCCGCCGTTTGACCTCACGCCCAACATTCATGTTGGGCTTTTTCATTTCCATGCCCTGAAATAGCACCTCAGGGACTATTTTCGAGGTCACCCACCTCTCAAGTGCGGAGACGGCGCTCCCGCATGCGGGAATACCGAAAAGAGAGAAGGGCTCCGCTCTTTGCAAACAAGTTTCCGTCACCAACTTCCGATTAGCCGGCGAAGGGGCAGACTCGCGCATTATTGTGGGATCGGCGACCGACCAGTCCTCCAGCCAGCCCATGCGTCGGAGGGCGCGTTTTTCGCAACAAGCCATGTCGGGTCCTTGCATTTTTCAGGCGCGTGTGCTGGAATGAATCCGTAAGCCGCGATTGGGTCGCGGTCCACGAACGCGATGGTGCAGTCATGAATGAAGTGCTCTCGAACCTGATGTCCGACCCGGTCCTGCTGCTGGTGACCGTGTGCGGGCTTGCGTGTGTCGTCAGCATCATCCGTTCGAAGGGCCGTCTCCTGCGCGATGTCAACGGCCGCCACGACGATTCGGTGGTCTACAACCCGACGACGGGTGCATATGTGCAGCCCTTTAGCTTCTTCGACGAGGAGGGGAATCCGATCGTCAGGTAACGAGCAGGAGCCGGTGCGAAAAAGGGCGACAGTTTGTCGCCCTTTTTTGGTTTACACGGCATGGTGATGTCTCACGCCGGCGAGCACCTGCGTCGAAATGCATCGTGCTCACCGTCCGCTTTGCGGTTCTCTACCTAGTTTTCCCCTTCCTTTCGAATCTTCCCGGACCTCACGTGCTCGTCGTAGTGATCGCCTTGCCGGTATGCGTTCGCGGGGTTGTTGGGACTATCCGACAAGGTCTCGCGTTGTTTAATTTGACGCTCGAGCGATTGTCGCTCGAGGCGATTTTCATCGCCCTTCGCAGCGGTCTGAACAGCCTCTGCAGAGTCGGTTATTCCGGCGGCCGCGCTATCAACATGTCCAAACTGACCCATCATCCCAGGTAGGCCTCCAGGCGAGACGCGGCCGGCGACCGAAGCAGGATTCTCCGGATCACGGACGCCCAGTTTGCCCCCGGCGCCGTGGATCTGCGCGTGGACTTCCTGGCTCAACGTAGACGCTTTCGAGAGCTCCCCGCTCGTCATCCCGGGAGTAAGTGCTGTCCGTACTTGGTTGAGCGTTCGCGCCGAATCCGCGTAGGCGGATGCTGTCCGCCCCAGGCCCTCGCTGTCACCGTATCCGGTAGCACTCGACACCGCTGCAGCGACCCGATAGCCGACTGCCTGTTCACCGAAATCGCTCGATCGAAGAAGACGCGTCGCATTGCGCATCAACCGCGCAGTATTCATCGGTGAGTACCCCCCGTCAGTGCTCATCCCTTCCGTCAGCTTGGACATGACCGCGCGAGCACCGGCAATATCACTGCCAAAGGCCTGCTGGGCAGTGTTTTGGGCGCCGATGAGTGCACTTCCCACGGCCGCTTGCTGCACATCTTGGGACGCCATCTGAGTGTTCTGGGTCAGCGCGCCCATCTTGATCGCAGTCTGGGCAGAAGCCTGGGCTTGGGCTTGCAGAGAGTGCTCCGCGCTATTGGCGCGCTGGAGCGATTCCTGTGCAGTGGTTCCCAGTCGTAACGCTTCTTGTGCCGCCCGGTCGAAGCTTGCCTGCGTCGTCCTTTGTCCCTGGGTCGTCACGGTGGACGACGTTCCGTGGTTGGCACTGTCCCCCTGCGAAGAGTTAGACGCGTCAGAGATTGAAGTCCCTGCAGCAGTGCTCGTGTCAATCTTGTGTCCAATCTCTTTTGCCGTACCGGCACCAACATTGACACCCATAGCGCCACCGCCACCGTCACTACTGCCACCCCCGTCATCCTTCTTGAAGGCCGAAAGAAATTTCGGAATGCTCACCCCAACGCCAGCATTGATGCTCGTCTTTCGGTTGCTCGAATCACTCGCCTGATCATTCAAGCTCGTTGATTGAGCGATCGCCTGTTGAGCAGCGTCGGAGACCCGATGATCCATTCCTGCCTGCCGAGTGATCGCTGAGTTAAGCGACGTCGCGGCCGACCGCCCAAATCGCGCAGCAATGCTTGACATGGCGTCGGCGTACGCACCAACCGATGTCTGTGCGCTCGCAGTGGCCGCCGCACTCGTTCGCAAGCCCTCTGCGAAACCCGCACCAGTCGTGAGTGTCGGCGACGACGCCACATCGGCATTGGTTAGCGCAGAGCCGCTCGCCAACATCCCTTGATACGACGGCCCTGCAAGGGCCTTGCCCGTATTCATGGCATAGGCGCCGGACACCGCAGCCGCATTCGTCGCCGCATCGAGCGACGGCGCGCTTTCTTTCGTATCCACAGCGGTGTCAGAGCCGTTCGCCCGGTTCGCGAGGCTTGTCAGAGCAAACATCGATCCGGTCATCACAATCAGCATGATCAATGGGGCTTCGGCCATCAGGGACCCAGCAGACGCGAGCATGTTCGCAGTCTGGTTGTACAGTGTGTCGATTTGACTTGGGGCAAAAAGCGCGCCCTGCATACGCGACCCAGTGATCATGTTCTGCCAGCTGACCTGAATGTAATAGCTGATAATCGCCGCGCAAGGCATCCAGGACTGGGTCCACATACCGAACAGCAAGTAGGTAAGGTAGATGCGGAACGCCGCCAGGCCGACCGCGACACCGATGATTGCGATGATCGGCGTGAGTGCGACAAACAGAAACGTCATCACGTTCATCGAGCTCGTCATGAAAGTGACGAACATCGAGCCGCTTGCCGCCATCGACGTGTGGGCGCGTTCCACACCCTCACCCATGATCATCGAGAACTGCGCAGCGGCATTCGGACTCGCGTCTGCACGAATTGATGCGAGCACTGTCGGCGAAAATGTGTGATTGATCATGAACGTGTTGCTGTCCGCACCTATTCTCGCCACCATGTTCTGGATAAACGTCGAGTAAGTGTCGTATGCCGATCCGCCTGCCCCGAACGTCGAGTTCGGTGTCTCGATCGTGTTGTCGGTTGCAGCGCTAACGATCTGCAAGTCCTTTCCCATCGTCACCGGTTGAGCTGCGAAACGCTCACGGACAGGTTGATTCTGGACATAGGCTTGCATCACCGCCGCGATGCCGTTGGCTGCGACCGAGCAGGGCACAAGCGCAGCTGGTGGAAGTGGATCGACCGATTGATCCACGTATTCGGTGTAGCCCCCCGGTTGCGAGGCCAGCAGCCCCAGTATCCCGGCACCTGCACTCGGATTATCGAGCTGGGAAAAATCCAGGCTCTTGCTGCCGTCGATGCCACCGCGCTGGCAGTAGTGGATGAACTTCTGGATGTTCTCAGTCGTGGTTTGATGGACGTTGGGGTCGTACAAGGTCCGCATCGACAGGAGAATCTTCAGCGGCTTCGCAAAACCGTCCGTGCCAAGTGACATGTAATTGCTATCGGCATTTGCCATCGAGAATGCGGTCTCAAGCTTCGTCGTGACCGTATACTCGACCAGACCCGCAATTCCTGCCGCGTACGCCATGCCGATTGGGACGTTGTCCACATAGCGCGGCGGCGTACCGTTGATTGCCCCTCCGGAGTCTCCAAAGTACGAGACCACCTGCAAGGACGTTGTCGGCACAAAGAGCATGATCGCAACCAGCAGCATCAGGAAATACTGTCCGATCAGGAAACGCTGCTGGAAGATCGACTGGCCAAGAATGGCGATCAGCCCGACGAGCGCCATGCACGACATTCCACCGACGACGACCGAATCCATCGTGTCGCCATGCCCAAAGAGCATCGCGACAGCGTTCACGCCGGCCACGATCGGGACCGGGTCGCCTGCGACATAGAGTGTCGGGAAACCCCCGACGGCCGGCGCCTGCATATTCGTGAGACCTGCCACAGATGCAGACGGTGCGCACACCGCGGCCAGCGTTGCAAGCGCCAACCCGGCGCGTGAACGGAGTCGACTCATTTCGAACCTCCCTTCATCGGGCCGTTGAACTCCGCTTCGATCTTGATGGCACTGACGATCTGGCTAATGCGGGCCAGGCGATCGCGCTGATGCTCTCCCTCGAATTGAACCAGGTCCTTCGAAAAGGTAAGCCGGGCCGCGTCGACCTCGGAAGGCATTGGAGCATTTGCCTTCCCATTCGCCTGGCTCGTCATCGAACCGGGCACAAATGCGGTATTGAGGATCGTCAATAGCCCTTCACCGAGGGATGCCGCCAAATCCTCTGCCATCAGCTGCGCAATCTGGTTGTAGATCGCCATCGGCGTACCGCTGCGGAACGCGTCAAGGAGCAGTTTTTGGTAGCCGACCGGCATCGAGCGAAGGAAAGCAAGTTGCTCGGCCGACAATGGCTGCCCGGTGCGCATATTTGAGAGGATGCTACCCGGCATGATCACCGTGACCAGCCTGTCCGCGTTTTCATCGGCTCCGAGGTACGTCGAATACGACTGGTCGCCCGCAAGTTGCTGAACGACATACCGTAGCGTCCCGGGGAACCCCAGTGACCGGAAGTCGTTTCGCTTGTCCAGATGCTGGCACGTCAGGGGGTTGCCATCGTCCCACTCCACACAGGTATTGATCAGCTTCGGCGTTCCGTCGTATCCGTTCACGAGGTCAACGAACTTGAGCGTCGGACGGTACTTCGGCGTGGCTAGGCTGCTGTTCGGCCCTTGAGACGACTGTCCCGGGGCCGGGACAGTCTCGAGGACACTCGTCCCGAACATGTTGATGACGAGCTCCACGGTACCGAGGCGACCACCGAAGATACCGGGATTCGAGAACGTCGATAGCGCTCCCGTCGTCATGATGGCGTTGACCACCACGTTGCCGTAGTCTGTACTGCTATTCGACTGAGATTGGGTGATCGGGTCACTTCCACTCGAAAAGGCTTGCATCTGTGAACCCAACCAGTCATTGTTGCCGCCCGCGATCGTCAAGGCATTCTGGTTGATATCGGACTTCACATTATCCGAAAAATTCATCACGTCCTCGATACCCACAGCCTTTACGGCCGACGCGATCAGCGTCTTCGAGACCTTGCAAGTATTGACTTGGGCCGAGTTCATCTCCTGCATGATCTTTTCCAACTTGCTCATGATCGATTCGCACGGGTCGCAGATCGCCTTGATCGCCAGGTGAACCAGGTAGCCCGCCGCATTCTGGATAATCATCCGGATCATCTGGCTGAACTGCTGCCCGTTCAGAAAGGAGAACGCACCAAGATACATATCGATCCCACCGCAGCCAGCGTTGAAGTGCGGAGGATCAAACGCAACGATCGCGAACGTGTTGATAGGCGCGCGCATCGAGAAGTTTCCGCCGTACACGCCTGTACTCGTGTTGCTGTTGTAGACCCGCGCAGCTGTCGTGTTCCACATCACATCCATCTGAGATGAGACACTGGCAACTGCCGGTCCGACCGCGACCAAGGACGTGATCAACGCCGCGATCGCAGCCGCTGCGATCCGAATGGGTCGAGACGAAAAGCTTCGCTTCATAGAGAGTTTCCTCATTGCAGTCGGCCCTGTACGGCGTTTCGCATCATCTTCACGAGGACCTTCGGGTCGTCGACATCGGCATTGTTGGCGCGGAGTTCGGCAAAGTCCTGCTGTGTCAGGATCCCGCGACGTTCGAGATTCACTAGATCGGTGAGCTCTTTCGGGATCAACTGTTGATCCGCCGCAGCTACGACGATCTTGTCGATGAGGTCAGACTCGGCCATGGCACCCTGAGCAACGACCAGAAATCGATTCGGTGGAACTGCCATGACGACGGCCGGTGTCAGCACGAGACCGAACGACTTGAATACCTTACGACTCTTGTCGGTCACGAAGTCACGCATGCCGGGCAGGGACGCGCCGTCGAGCGAGATATTCTTGACGGTGAAGCCGGCGTTCTGTTGAACGCGCTGCAGGGTCGCGTACTGGGTGCGGCAGAAAGCACACTGACTGTCGAAAAAGAACCAGAGCCCCGAGGACTTTGCAAGGTCAGCAACGATCTGTGTCTTGGCCTTCGAGATGGCGAACAGCATGTCGCGTTTGGCGAATGTCGCAGACGGAATGCGCACCGATTCGTTGAGGTAAGGATCCGACGCGACCACCTTCTCCGCGGTCGACTTAAAGTCATCCGTCATGTCCAGCATCATCCGCTGAGACCAGAGATACGCGGCCACATTCTCCGGTGTCGGGTTGTTCATCGCATTGTCTAGGAGCTTCGGCATCGAGGCTCGCAACCATTCCACGGAAAACAACTTCGGCTTCTCAGGGGGAATCGTCGGTGAGGTCTCGGGGGGCGTCGCGACTGCCGGCTCTGCACCCACGGGCGGGTGCTTCGGCTTGGGGTCGTTATAGAAGAACCACCCATCGTTCTTGCCGGCGTAGTAGGCGGGATCGCGTGCAGCCGGCCCTTGTGTACTCGAAACGAGCTGCGCCGATGCGATCGTGCTCGCCACGGCCATCGACGCAATCGCGAGTGTCAGCACGGCGTGAGCCGCTTTTCCCGCATGCGGGAAGTCCCAGCGAAGTATGGGCGCGATTTGACTGCAGGCGTCGCGGCCCACTGCTCCGATTTTGTGAACGGTCATCGAGCCACCTACTGAGATGACGGCGCAGTCCGGCGACCGACCGGACCCGAGATCCTCGCGCCGAAAATGATTTCTGAAAAATGCTTCGATCTTGGACACTTCGCCCTGAAGCGCGATGAATTCAAGTTCATCCGGCCGCAACGAACCGATGCATTGACGCAATTCGATTATTTGCGCCCGGGCCCGTATTTCAGAAATCATTTGTTCTCGAGCATGATCGAAAACCCTCGGAAGGTAAGCCGCGGATGCCAGGCGATGGTTGCCGTGGCCGCAGCGATCTGCGTAACCTCTTCCGCGTATGCGGATGACCTCGGTCCGTACACCGCGTGTTTTGAAGACGCGGCCGCGAGGTACGGTCGTGATCCGGGTCTATATGCAGCGATAGCTACCGTCGAATCGTCCGGATGCCGAAATCTTGTAAATACCAACAAGAACGGAAGCCGGGATATCGGCTGCATGCAGATTAACTCGGCGATCTTCCCGTTCCTGAAGCGCTATCGGATCACGGAAGAGCAGTTGCTCAGTGACCCTTGCATGAACATTCACGTTGGTGCCTGGATACTCGAGACCAAGATCCGGAAGGTCGGACCCACATGGGAAGCGGTCGGTGCGTACAACGCGGGCTGCTCGCGGCTGAAGGGCGATGCATGCACCGCGGCGCGCCAAAAGTACATATCGAAAGTGATGCGTGCATACCGAGCCCAGGCGGACCGCCAGGGTGCGATGACGGCTGCCACGTCACCAGCGGTGGTGCCGCGCCCCGTCTTGCGTGTAAGTGGAGATTGAGATGCAACGATGGCTATTGACCTTGCTGATCGCGGCGAGCGGCTACTTCACGTGGTGCTACTTCGTCCCCAATCAGGCCGACCGCATCGAACAAGTCGCGGGCGGCTGCTACCGTATCGTCGCCGGCGTCGGCGCGATGCTCCACGAGCCGCTGCCGAGTGTCGGTGACCTGATTTATGGTCAACGAGATGGGGCACGCGAAACCTGCGCTTCCATGATCTACGGGTTCACGCAGGGAGCTTCCGACCTGGCCGGCCGGGAGGAGCTTGCGCGGAAAGCCGCAAGTCCCGCGCTGTACCCGTCCGCTTCGGCCGGAAGCTCGTCGGCAACCGCAGCCAGCGGCGCTACGGGTACGCCCTCGACGCCGGCGCCGTCGACGATTCCGAATCTCGGCAATCCAGGTTCGCTATGAACGCCGCGCTTCAGCCCGCCGAGATCTTCGGCAATCTGCTCATCGACCCAGCGACTGCATCGAACCCGTTGTCGAACCTGGCAAGCCGCCGATTCGCGCATACCAAACGTGGTGACGAAGCGTTGATTTCGCTGCTCAATCACGTCATCGATGAAGCGGTCCACATGGGCGCTTCCGACATCCACTTTCAGGACGGCGCCCGCTACACGACGATTCGGTATCGACTCAATGGGACGTTGCGCGACGCTTATTTTCTCCACCGAGAGGTCGGTCAGGAAATCGACGAAAAAATGCGGGCGCGGTGCCGTTTCGATCCGACTGAGCGCCTTGCTCCACTGGATGGCAAGTTCTGGTTCGACCTCGGCGACCGGATGCTCGAGGTGCGGGTGAATGTGCTCCAGACGAAGCACGGGCAATCGATTGTTTGCCGGCTCCTCGACCAGGCGAATGCCGGACGCTCGATCGAACAGGTCCACATGAGGGACGATGTGCGCGAGGTGTTCGTTTGGGCACTCGCGCGAAGCGAGGGCCTTGCACTCGTCTCAGGTCCCACCGGGTCAGGCAAGACATCGACGCTCTATGCCGGGTTGAATCACCTCAATCATCGCGAGCGGCACATCGTGACCGCAGAGGATCCAATCGAGTACGACCTTCCCGGTACAACGCAAGTGCAGATCGAAGCACCGCAGCGCAGCTACGCGAAGGTGATGCGCGCATTTCTCCGGCAGGACTTCGACGCCGGGCTGATCGGCGAAATACGTGATCCGGAGACAGCTGCAATTACGGTGGAGGCGAGCAATACCGGCCACATGATGGTGTCGACGATCCACACCAACAGCGCCCCGTCCGTCTTTACGCGTATGTTGAATTTGGGTGTCGAACCATACGCACTGGGGTCGGCCATCGTCGCCGTTCTTTCGCAGCGGCTGCTGCAAAGGCTTTGCGAGTGCCGTTCGCTCTATCAGCCCAATGAGCACGAGCGCCACGTGCTTGCAGAGCGTCGCTATCCGGCCGATCGACCGTTTTATCGCGCAAACCGTGAAGGATGCTCAAAGTGTTGTCCGAAGGAACTCGAGGCGCATCCGCTCGAAGTTCGTCGCGCGCTCGCCCATCGGCTAGGCGTTGGGTTTCGTGGGCGCATACCCGCGATCGCGATATTAAGAGGTAGTAATGCGCTGCGCGCTGCGGTCCAACGCGCCGACCACCCCGCGATCATGGCGGCCTGCCTTGAACAGCCGCAATACAGATCCTTGCCCATGACCGCACTCGACATGTGCACCGAGGGGCTTGTGGACTTCCACGAAGCCATCGAAGTGTCGGAAGGAGACGCGCAATGACCCGGACCCATCGCAGGCGTTTGTTGCTGGGACTTGCGGCTGCGGGCATTACATCCCCGATGCGCGTGCTCGCGCAGCTCAACAGCGGGGGCGGCAACAACGGGCTCCCGGAAACGCTCACCCCTTACCTGGTCGTCGGGGACTACGCCGAGGACCGAGGGAAGGTGTTCATGTTCTTCGACTTCAATTGCCACTTCTGCCAGGCGAATTGGAGGGCGATGACGCTTTGGGGCGCGACGCTCCCGAAGGCGTTTCGGTTCATCGACGTGCCTGTGATTTTCGACACTCCCGACAGCAAGGCCGCCGCCGCGTCGTTCTATGCCGTGAAGGTGCTTGCACCTGCGCGTCTAGATGAGTTCAAGACCCTTGCGTATTCCGCAGCCCAAGGCGGCCGGGCCAATGCAGCACAGTTCGGTTCGATTCTCAGATCGATGGGATTCGCGCGCGACGTTCTCGTCAAAGCCATCCGCTCGAATGACGTGCGCGATCGGGTTCGCCGGGCTGTAGAGCTAACCCAGCGCTACAGCGTGGAAGTCACGCCGAGCTTCGGTATCGGCGGGCAGTACGAGACCAACGCGAATTTTACAGGTGGAGACTATGTACTGCTCGCGAAGCTTCTGAGCGGACTTGTCTCCCGGCAGATCGAACAGGGAAAAACCCGCGCGTAGTGCGCGCACAACCACTTCGTTTGGGAGAGCTACAACATGATGCGATTCAAACATCTCGCGGTTTCACTCATCGTCGCTACGGCCTCTACATGCGCGCTCGCGGCTGATCTTCCGACTGCGGGAGGGGGCGTCAACGCACCGGCGGGCCCCGCCTCCGCGTTGATCAGCCGGCTCACCAAGGGAATGACCTCCGTGAAGACGTTCAACACACCGAACGGGATGATCGGCGTCGTAGCCAAGGCGCCGGACAAACAGGGCGCTGCGCGCCCCGTGATGCTGTTTGTTGACCCGGAAGGACGGATGGTCCTGTACGGGCTGGGCTTCGATCTGAAGTCGAATACGCTCCTCGGCGCCGACGTCGTGAAGACCGTGTTCGGCGCGAGTGGCGCCAACTTCGGGGCGCCGCCCGCTGCAATCCAGGCGGCGACCGCCCAGAAGTCGGATCTGGTCGACAACAAGACGATCGCGAGGCTCGAGAGCTCGGCCTACATCGAAACGAAGGGCGTGTCGGCGGGTGGTAGCACGGTCTATGCGTTCGTTGAGCCCAACTGCGGTTGGTGTCAGCGTGCAGCGCCCGCGATGATGTCCGCTCAGCGGACGCCGGGCACACCGCTGTCGTCGACAACGATCCGTTGGATTCCGCTCGCGTTCTCCGACGAGGCGGCCCAGCAGGGTATCTCCGCACTGAGCGGGACCGGCGACGGTCGGGCGCGTGTTGCGCAGATCTTTTCGCCCGCGAAACCATTCGACGTGCAGGCGAACCCGACGACGCAGAAGTTGACCCAGAACCTGGCGCTCTTTCAGCAATTGGGTGATACCGGTACGCCGACTTTCTACGAGCAGCCCAAGGGGGCGACTACCGCCCGTCGGATCGAGGGCTGGGGTGGGGTCGAGGCGTTCGGACATTGAAGATGAACAGGTTAAGGCAGCTCCTGGCCACGATGATCATCGGGACGGCGATCATCTTGGCCGGAGGTTCGGCCATTCGTACCGCGCCGCTATCCGATATTCAACCGCTCGGCCCTGAAGGCACCAAACAGACGGTAGCGGGGCCGTCGAGCGGCTCGACGCT
Source organism: Burkholderia aenigmatica (assembly GCF_048627025.1). Taxonomy (NCBI): domain Bacteria; kingdom Pseudomonadati; phylum Pseudomonadota; class Betaproteobacteria; order Burkholderiales; family Burkholderiaceae; genus Burkholderia; species Burkholderia aenigmatica. Next base: position 151,305 of record NZ_CP184472.1, read on the forward strand.
AGCCGAACGCCCTGGGCTGGTCATGGTCAGGTCCTACCAGGTTAAACACGTCGCGTTGGCCGGCCTCGGGAGCGCACTGACGTTCGGCGTCTGGCCACGGGATTTCGGAAGCGACGTCGTGGCCGTCGGTCCGTATCAGGATGGCTGGACCTGGGACCAGTATCTGTTGCTGCGCGCGAAGGCATACCCAGCATTTCGACGGTTTCGTTCCTTTTGGGGATGCGTTGTCGGGATTGTGATCGTTTCTGCATTTCGCCGACGCTTGGGACAATCCGCGCAGTCATCCGCTAAAGGGTAACCCGATGTCCCGTCTCTCTTGGTCGACCGGTATTCATGGTCTTGCAGCTGCGGTCGCATTGATGCTGATGGCAGGGTGCGTGCACGAACCGCCGTCGTCTCGTCCTGTCTACGCCGCTCGGCGCGGCGACTTTCAGGTGATGAGCGTTCCAGTCGTTTCAGACATCGCTGTCGTGCAGGAAACGCCGCGCTTCTTCGTGTGGAAGGGGGCGGCTGTCTCGAACGCGCCAATGCAGTTCAGTTGGGAGGTCCCGCAGCCCGATCTCGCCGGAATTATGCAGAGCGCTTTGCCACCGCACGAAGCGGAAACCGCATCGAGCACGGTCTACTTCCACTTCGACTCCGCCCAGCTCGACGCGAGGGCCCAGGCGCGCCTTAACGTCTTGCCAGTTGACGCATCGCGTATCGACGTCGATGGGTACACCGATAGCGTCGGCGCGGAACGCTACAACCGAACATTGTCCGAGCGCCGCGCGAACACCGTTAAGCACTACCTGATGACGCGCGGCGTGCCCGGCGAGCGCATCAACGCTCGTGGCCATGGAGCCGCTGGGGCAGTGGCTTCCAATCGTACCGCTGTGGGGCGCGCCAAGAATCGGCGCGCGGAAGTGACAGAGGTCATGCAATGAGAACCTACGACATGCCCCAGTACATCGACTCATATGCGCAGTTGATGTGGTTTGAGATCGACGAAGTGATGCCCTTTGTTGCGTGCTTCGGCGCGGGCACGATGTTGCATCAGATGTCACCGATGCTTGCGATCGGCTCAGCGATCACGTGGTTCTACATGAAGCACAAGCGGACGTCGCTCGACGGGTCGTTGCTTCACATGCTGTTCTGGTGGGGCTTTATGAGCTTGAACAAGGTCTTCAGGAATGGACTCATGCGGGAGTGGATCGAGTGAAAATCACCAAATTCCGCCTCAACTGGGATGACACGACAGCGGTAGCAAAGGCGCTCGCCTTTTCGGTCACCGTCCTTACGCTTGTCGTCGTTCTTTTGGTGGTGAAGATCGTGAGCGACCACGAGCGGGTGATGCTTGTGCCCCCGCACCTGACCGAGAAGGCCGAGGTCGGCTGGAATTCTGCGAATTCCGAATACTACAAGGGATGGGGTCTTTACATTGCCTCAACCCTCGGTTCTGTCACGCCGCGGAACGCGGCGTTCATCACCCAACAACTTGAACCATTCTTCGACTCAGCGCTTTGGCCGAAGATCGCCGTGCAGATCATGTCGATTCCGGAGGATCCGAACTACGCCCGCAACGGAATGCTGAACGTGTTCACGCCGCGGGACGTCATGTGGGAGCCATCGACGTCAAAGGTCTATGTTTCTGGAATGCTTAGCACCACTGCGTACAGAAACTCCTCGCTTCCCGTGGCCGAGATTATCGTCACGTATGAGATGAAGTTCCACATGGTCAATGGGATGCCGAAGGTTTCGTACTTCAATTCGTACACGGGTGCACCGCGCACACTCAAGTGGCTTTCGAATCATCAAGGTGATCCTTCGCTTGCGAAGAAGCCGAACCCGTCCGCTGCGACGTCGATCATTCCGCAAGAGTCGGATCTCCGTGCGCAGATCGAGCGGGCCCGTGAAGAGGCGCTTGCGGCCGAGGCGGCGTCCGGCACAGCCGCTAGCGGTGCCGTTGGTGCTAGTGGAGCCAGCGCGCCGTCGGTTCCGTCTGCGGCCGCCATGCCAGACGCGCATGTGGCTGCGCCTGCGAGCGCAGCATCCAACCCAGGAGGCCAGTTGTGAAGTCCACTCCGATCCATTGTCTCGCATCGGTGCTGCGGCTGGCCGTACTTGCGGGTATCGCGGCTGCTGCTAGTGTGCATGCGCAGGCGCCGACCGTTCCAGCAGACGCGCGGGTGGGCGGCGTTGTAACTGCCCCCGTACCTCCCATACCGCTCGCTGCTAGCGCGGTGCGCGCGGGTACCCAGGGATCTCCAGTGCAACCGCCGGCTGCCGGGCCGGCGACGCGTGCAGTGCAGACTAGCGGTAGCCTCGGTGGTACGCCTTTGCCCGAGAAGCAGCCGGTGAGCCCGGTAAAGGGTGGCCAGCTGGCCAGCGCTGCTGTGGCGTCGCCGTTGCCGGCGGCTGCCGGCACGGCTTCCTCAGGCTCGAATCCGGCGGTCGCTGCGGCGGTGCAGACGAAGAGCCGCATGCGGAGACTATCAAAGGTCGCTCCTTCGACTCTCGACACGACCGCAGCGCTATCTGCACGCCCGATTCCGGCAACTCCCCTTGACGCGCCACTGCCCGTGCTTGGGTTCGTCCCGGGATCCGATCGGCCCGTCAAACCGACGGTGGTTCGGTGCCGGCCCGGAGTGAATGCCATGGTACCGGTCGCCTCCGGATTCATGAACCGCTTCGAAACACCTTTTGCTGAGCCGAAGGTGATCGACACGGAAGGCGATGACGAGAATCTTCGCGTCGGGAACTCCCGATTTATCCTTCCAAGCAAGCAAACGCCGATCGCGATCTGGATCACGGACAGCAAACCGAATGCACCCATGTGTTCGCTTACGTTGATTCCGCAGAATATCCCTGCCCAGAACGTGATTCTCCAGCTCGAGGGACCTTCCGGCGCCGCGGCACCTGCAGCCGGCCCTGATTCTGAAGAGACTGGGCGGGAGGGGCAGTACTCGATTCAGCTGCGGACATTGATGCGGTCGCTCGCTCGTCACATCATCCCTCGGGGCTTCAGTGTTGAGCGCCTGGATGTTCCGATGGCAATCTCGAACGGGATCCAGGCGAAGCCGGTCAGCCTGTATGGTGGTTCGCGCTTCGACATATACGAGTACGCATTGACCAATAGAGGCTCCACCCCCGTGACGCTGTCGGAGGAGGCTTTCGCGACGAAGGGCGTACGGGCGGTCTCTTTCTTCCCGCTGGTGATGCTCGCGCCCGGTCAATCCACGCGTGTGTTCATCATTGCAGACCGGCCGGACGATGACCGGGCAGTTGAGGACGGGAGTGGCCAATGAAGCTCATCGACAACGTCCTCCGCACATGGAAGCTCGCTGACGCGACGAAGAAGCGACGCTACATCGTGACAGGTGCTGGTGTCTTGATCATCTTGCTCTTCTTCTTGATGACGAAAGCGTCTAAGAAGCCCGCTCCGGCTGTCGATCCGACGCTCGATGTTTCGGTGGTGGCGCCGCCGAAGCGCAATACCGACCTCGAGTCGCTCGCGGCAGCGCTTACCGGTGTGCAGCGCCAACTGCAAGAACTGAATGTTCACGCTGGCACGACGGACCAGCAGATGACGCAGCTGCAGCAGAACTTCGCGAATCGAATCAATGAAGTTGCAACCGGAAAGCTGACTGACAAGAACCTGCAGGCCCACATCGACGATTCGATCGACAAGGCGGTGCAGTCGAAGTTGGACAAGGAACGGGCAATGGGCGCGCCGGGCATGGTCGGAATTCCCGGCGCGCCCGGTTCCAACTTGAATGCGCCGGGCGGCGGAGACCCAAGCTATCCGGCATTGCCACTCGGTCCTGCCGCTGGTGCCGACGGAGCCTCATCCACAGAACCTGCGCGTCCGAGACTGCGTATCTCGTCCGATGACGAGTCGCCGGCCGGTGGCTCCGGCGGGAAAGGCGGTGCGGCAGGCGTGGCGACCGGGGCAAGCGGTGCTGTAGCGCCTATCAAGACGAGCTTCAGCGGCAACCCGAATGCGCCGTCGGTCGATCGCGTCAACAACGGAGAAGCGAACAGTTCGGACCAAACGTGGCTGCCTGCGGGCGGTATGTTCTCGGGGGTGTTGATCAACGGTATGGACGCGCCCGCGTCGCAGGCATCTCAACGCCAGCCGACACCCGTATTGATTCGAGTAAAGAAGGATGCGATCTTGCCGAACTTCTACACCGCAGATGTCAAGGAATGCTTTGTTCTGGCGAGTGGATACGGATCCATGGCGACCGAGCGTGCCTATATGCGCACCGAGCGGCTGACGTGCATTCGAAAGGACAAGGGTGTCATCGAGGTCGCGCTCGATGGGTATATCACGGGTGAGGATGGGAAGGTCGGGATGCGCGGACGCCTTGTGTCGAAGGAGGGCGCGGTGATTGCTCGCTCCCTCGCCGCGGGCTTTATCGGTGCTTTCGGGCAGGGGTTGTCAACCGGCCTGTCCGGCGCCTCCCAGTACGGCGGCTTCAGCATTTCCGGCGGCCAGAAGATGCCGATGTCGACGGTGATCCGCGACGCCGCTGGCCAGGGGGTTGGCAACGCTCTGGATCGCGTCGCAAATTTCTACCTCGACATTGCGAAGGAAATCGTGCCGGTGGTTGAGATCGACGCCGGCCGGCAAGCCGACATCATTCTCGTGCACGGGGTCAGCTTGAAGATGGGCCAACATTGAGAATGGGGGAAGCCTTGAAACACGTAGCCACGCGCGCGATGCGCACCTCCGGGGCCGCGATGCTCGTCGCTGCGACGCTCTCCGGTTGTAGTTCGTTCTGGAGCGTGGGGCAGTCTGACTTCGACTGTCCCGGCCTTCCGCAAGGGGTGATCTGCAAGACCCCCCGTGAGGTGTACCAGATGACAAATCATCGAGATGCACTGATCACCATGCACGACAACGGGAAGCAGACCGCGTTGGCTGATGCCGATTCGGGCAGCGGCGGAGGCGCTCTGAAGGGAGGCGCATCGGTCACATTGCCCCAACCAATCCAGCAGCCGATGCCGATCCTGGAACCTGCGCAGGTGATGCGGATCTGGATCAACTCCTGGATCGACCAGAACGGCGACCTGCATTACCCGGGGTTTGTCTACACCGAAGTCACACCGCGCCGGTGGGCCGTTGGCAACATCGCAGGCACGTCGTCGGGCCAGGTGCTCGCGCCAGTGCAGATTGACGATCCGGCTGCACGTGATACCGGAACACCTGATGGGGACCCGAGCATGCCCGGTGGGGTGATCGCGCAGCCGGCAGCGGTCGTCCAGCCGTACTCGAACTCGACGAGCTCTGGGTCACCGGGTGCGTCATCGGGGCCGATCGTCCCGGGCCTTCCGGTTCCAGACCGCACGACGACGAACTCGAGCAGCTCGTCGTCTTCTCCTTTCTCCCGGAATTTCTCGGGTGGATCCTCCTTCTCGTCCCAACGCCCCTCAGGACGCAACACCTATTCGACGTACGGACAGTTCGGACCCCGATGACATCGACGGTCGAGAACGAGCGCGAGAGCTGCGCCATGCATTCGATACTGGCGCACCAGTGATTTGCAGCGAGCCACACGCTAATCCGAAAAGCCCGAAAGGGATACCGAGTGCGGGAAGCGTGCGCGATTCTTGCCCCGGGTTCATTAACCAAGCTGGATACCCTCTGTCCGCGCGCGAATCAATATGTCCGCATGACAAAGGGGGGCTTTGAAAGCTCAATACTTACCGGGGGAGTTCTTTCTACGATGGCGAAACTCCGAGATCGAGTTGTTTCGGGGGTCCGGGTGTCGTTCAATCACTCTCTCGAGGTATACATGAAAACCAAACTTCTGGCATTTGCAGTCCGCTCGTGCGCGAGTCGCGCAACCGCACTCTATTCGAAAGCCGCAGCCGCGATCGCGCGGAAGCGCGACGAGCTGGAGCAGCCCATGCTCCGCGATGATGGTGCCATCGCAATGGCCGGCTTTTCGCCCTTCGCGCTCGCTTCGGTCGTCGCCTTCTCGCTGCTGCTGGTCTTCATGTCGTCGGCGGCGATGGCCGGTACCGACACGACGTTCAACGCGATCGTGACGATGGTGCAGGGCTGGTTGACCGGGTCGCTCGGCCAGGTGCTGGCGCTCGTTGGCTTTGCGATCGCACTGGGTGCCGGTCTGGTGCGAGGCAGCATCATGGGTGTCGCGATCGGCCTCGGCCTCGCCCTCTCGGCTACGTACGGCCCGACCGTCCTCACGGGTTTGTTCACCGCCACGTTCTAATTTCCCGCCGGCGTGCGCCGGTATTCACACGAGAAGGCCTCCGATTCTACGTCGGGGGCCTTTTCATTTCATTCGGCCGGATCGGGCGTCGTTTCGTTTCTGCATTCCGGTATTGCGTGAGACGCTTCACGCAATCACGACTGCACGAGCGCGGAGCGGCCATATGGGCGTCATCGACAAGATTCAAGCCATGATGGAGAGGCAAAAGCCTTCCGACCTTCTTCTACCAATGGCGGCGACCGACGGGATCTACTTCCTCGATGACGGTCGAATCGCGACGTTGCTTCGCTACGTGCCAATTGCGGGAGCCGACAGTCGTACTCAAGACATGCTCGGGAACCTCGTCAATCAACCGTATCCCCCGGGCACGATGATTCAGAACATCAAGATGGGTGTGCCAGACCTGAGCGAGTCCTTGGAGGGGTTTCACCTGTCGCGGGAGCGTTCGGACAACCCCGCGCCGGAGGTGTCTCGAGACCTATGCTTTCGACGGATTGAATTTCTCCACGAGGCCGCGATGCGGCCCGTGAGGCCGCGCGTAAATGAAGCACTCACGCTCGACTCTCGACACTATGTTGCGATTGCGATTCCGTTCGCCGGTGTGCCGTATCCGACCGATCAAGAAGTTGAGGACTTCAAGGATCTCCGCGAGCGATTCAGGGGGGCGTTGGAAGCTGCGGGTATCCCGAGCACGATCATCTTGCCGTCCGACTACCTTGCGGTGATGCGGCGGTATTTCGACATGTTTGGCGACTGGGACACTCACTACGACGAGAACGAGGTCTTGCGAGAACAGGTCCTGGCTCCGCGTACACGGATTGTTCCAAGCCGAAAGCAGATTCGAATCTCCATTCCCGGAAAACGTCACCAGTATGTGAAGCAGATTGCGATGAATCGGTTTCCGAAGCGGATGAACCTCGGTCTTACCGACATGTTCGCGGGTGATTTGACGGGGCTCGGTACCCAGATTGGCATCCCGTACATTCTGACGACCACGATCCACATCCCCGACCAGTCGCCTGCAATCAATGGATTTCGCACGAAGCATGCGCTCATCAACAATCAGGCGTTCGGGCCGATGCTGCGATGGGTACCAATTCTGGCGGCGAAGAAGGAAGGTCATGACGTGCTTGGAGCCGCGCTAGATCGACGTCAGCAAATCGTCCAGGCGTCGACGGTCCTGATGCTCTATGGGCATTCACCGCGGGAGCTCGAGCGGCGCGCGTCGAAGATCACCACCTACTACAACGCGCTGCAGGCACAGGCATACGGCGAGCAGTACTTGACGCTGCCGACGTACATCAACCAGCTCCCGTTTCACCCGTCGACCGAGTCGATCAAGAATTCGCGACGCTTTCGCACGATGGCGGCGGAGCATGCAGCGCAACTGTTGCCGGTCCTCGGTGACTGGCAGGGGTACGGCGACGGCATCGTCTTGCACACGCGCCGGATGGCGCTCTTCTTCTACGATTTTTTCAGCAGCTTCAACCCGAACTTCAACTGGCTACTCTTTGCAGAGTCAGGCGCCGGCAAGTCGTTTGCCGCTGATCGGATCATCCAGGACTATCTCGCGCGTGGGGCGCAGATCTGGATCGTCGATAAAGGGCGAACGCACACGAAGGTTACGAAGGCCAACGGCGGGCTGGTCATTGCGTTCAACCGCGATTCGAAGATCTGCTTGAACCCATTCACGAAGGTCGTCGAGATCGAGGAAGACATCGGGATGCTCACGGCGATCATCGGGAAAATGATTGCCCCGCGCTCGCAGTTGGGCGACCGCGAGGAATCGATGATCATGCAGGCGATTCAGAGCACGTGGACAAACATGAGCTGCGATATGACGCCCCATAACGTCTACGAGTGGCTCCTCAACCAACGAGATAACGATGTCGCGATCGATCTCGCGAACCGCCTCTTTCCATTTTCGAAGCTTGGACCGTATGGCGCGTGGTTCAACGGTCGGAACAATCTGGATCCGGATGCGCCTATCGTCACACTCGAGCTGAAGGACCTGGAGGATAACGAAATTCTTCAGGAAGTCGTGTTGCTTCAGGTGATGATCACAGTGCAGCAAGGCATGTTCAAAGGCGACGACGGTCGCGAAAAGATGATGATCGCCGAGGAGTGTGGCGACCTGTTCAAGCAGTACTACTTCTCGAAGTTTGCCGCCGAGCTCAACGCGAAGATTCGAAAGCACCGTGGCTCGCTCGGGCTGGTCTTCCAGAACCTTTCGCAGCTTTACAACAGCGCCTTTGGGGAAGAAATCGCTGCATCGGCCGCGTCGAAGCTGATCATGCAGCAGCAGGGTGAGGCGATCGAACTCGCGCGCACCAAGCGCTGGATGGACTTGCCTGACGCTGCCTTTGACCTGCTCAAGTCGGTGACGACCGTCAAAGGCCCGCATGGCTACTCGGAAATTGCATTTCATACGCCTGGCGGATTTGGGATCGCACGCCTGATCGAGTCGCGCTTCAACCAGGTGCTCTTCAGCTCGGAAGGCGCGGAGCGGACGGAGATCCTCGCGGCGTGCGATCGAGGAGAGAACGTCGTTGAGGCAATCGACGAATTTATCGCTGAACGAGGATGAGCATGGCTAAAGACCAATTTGAAGATGTCGAAGCGAATGTGGCACCCGCAGAGGAGCCCGGGAAGTCCGCTGCGACACCTCCGGCTATGATCGGGACGTCGACATGGGTGATCGTCTCGCTCCTGCTCGCGATTGCGCTCGGGGCGTTTGCCGTGTATCGGACGCTCACTCCGAATGCAGGAGCGCCGGCATTCTACACACTCGACGTCGACACCTTGATCGAAGCGAAGCGTATCCAGCAGGAAAAGACGACTGACGTTGCCCAGTATGGTGCTTCGATGGCGAAATTCATGGGCGATACGCGCGAGATCATTCGGTCGCTTTCGCAAAGAGGAATCGTCGTTATACGGGCCGATGCGGTGCTGAGTCCGGTCGCTGGTATCGACATCACGCAGCGGGTCGCCGAAAAGCTCGGGTTGCACGCGGAGCTCTCCCAGGTGCCCGGTCGCCTATCCAGCCGCGCGGCCGCATACCAGCAGGAGATTGCTGGCGCGTCGGGCGTTGCTGCCGACTCGCCGCAAGTCGCGTCGGTTCTTCCTGCGTCTGCCGTCCCCCAAGTCGCGGCGAGTGGCGCATCTGCCCAACCTCAGCCCGCCACTGGAGCTTCCGATGCTTCGGCGCTTAGCAAGCTGGACTAGTCTGCCCTTGCGGAACCTCGTGCTCGGTGCCGTCGCCATCGGGGTGTGCGGCGGTATGCATTGGGCGGTCACCAGTGGGACGATCCCGCGTGTGTACTTTGAGGCCCAGGCCGTCGCGTGCCTTCCGTGGGACTTCTACCTCCCAGTGACCGATGCTCACCACGTCGTGAGGCGAGGGGATGTCGTTCGATTTCGTGCGCGTGGCATTGCGCCGATGTTCCGAGACGGCACTCCGATGGCGAAGATCGCGGCCGGTCTCCCAGGAGACCACATCACGATCCGCCGTGATCGGCTCTATATCAACGACCGGTACTGGGGGTCCGTAGCGCGCGGACTCTTCTATTACAAGAAGCCGGCCGGGTATTTCGATCGGGACTTCGTTGTCCCGCCTGGCGAGCTCTTCGTGCTCGGCACCGAGCCGCGTAGCTTTGATTCCCGTTACTGGGGCCCCATTCGAGATGATCAAGTCGATGGCACGCTTTCCGTTCTTTTCTAGGTTGTATTTGATCGTGTTGCCGGTGATCTTTTCGATCACAGCACAGGCGCAGTTGCCTTCGGCGCCCGATGGCACTCGTGCTGGGTTGGGTGTGGCAACGCCACCCGGCACCATCGACTCCGGCCTTGCGGATGTTTTGAATCGCCAGGCTGACGCGCTACTCTCCGGTAACGCACGGCTGCTCACGGATGTTCCGCGGCTCAAGCAGGATGTGCCCGAGACGCTGCTTCAATCGGCGCAGGCCATGTTGGAGCCGTCACGCCGCTACGTTGTTCAGAATCTCTCGGCCGGGCAGGAGAATCCGGACGCGAGCGCTATGGCTGGGATGACGACGATCGTATTCATCTCGACGTCTATGCCTGAGCCGACGCTGAAAGCCCTGTTCAAACAGGCCTCTGGACGGAAGGACGTCGCTTT
>NZ_CP184475.1:0-24833 GCF_048627025.1 Burkholderia aenigmatica
ATGGCGATCTACCATCTGAACACGCACACGATAGGACGGGCGGCCGGGCATAGCGCCGTGGCTGCTGCCGCCTATCGATCCGCGTCGAAGCTGGTAGATGAGCGCACCGGGGAAGTGTTCGACTTCACCCGGAAAGGCGGCGTCCTGTCGGCCGAGATCGTCACGCCCGCAGGCGTTCCGGTTCCCGAGCGCGCCGCCTTGTGGAATGCCGCCGAGGCCGCCGAGAAGCGCAAGGATGCGCGAGTGGCCCGCGAGTGGCGGGCGGCCCTGCCGCACGAGCTGAACGAAGCCGACCGGCGCGAGCTTGCAACGCGCATGGGGCAGGCTATCGCCGACCGCTACGGCGTGGCCGTGGATGTGTGCATCCACGCCCCGGACAGGGAAGGCGACGACCGCAATTTCCACGTTCACATGCTGGCGACCACGCGCACCATTGGCGCGGATGGAGCGCTAGGCGCTAAGGCCGTCATCGAGCTGGCGAACAAGGACAGGCAGAAGGCGGGCATTCCTGGCACCAGCCAGGGCGACATTACCGACATCCGCCGCGAGTGGGCGGAGCTGACAAACGAGGCATTGGAGCGGGCCGGAATCAGCGCCCGTATCGACCACCGCAGCTATGCGGATCAAGGCGTTGAGCTGACGCCAACCAAGCACATCGGCAGCGACGCCGTGGCGATGGATAGGCGCGGCCTGGAAGCCGACCGCATCGACATTCACAACGCCGACCGGCAGGAGCAGGCGCGGCAGATCGCCGAGCGGCCGGAGATCATCCTAGACAAGATCACGGCGACGCAGGCCGTATTCACGCGCCGCGACATTGCCGCCGAGCTGAACCGCTACATTGACGACGCCGGGCAGTTCCAGGGCTTGCTTGCCAAGCTGGAAAACTCGCCGCTGCTGGTCGAGATGGAACCGGCGAACGGCCGCGATCCGGCGAAGTTCTCCACCCGCGAAATGATCGAGACTGAGCGCGGCATGGTGGAGTGCGCCGAGCGCCTGGCGCGCACCGGACGGCATGGCGTTTCCGGCCCGATCACGAACGCCGCGATTGATGGCGCGGGCACCCTGTCGGCCGAGCAGCAAAACGCTGTCCGGCACGTTCTCAAGCCGGGCAGCCTGGCCGTTGTCATCGGCGACGCCGGCACGGGCAAATCCTTCTCCATGAAGATAGCCCGCGAGGCGTGGCAGGCCCAGGGCTTCAACGTGCGAGGCGCGGCGCTGGCAGGCAAGGCGGCCGACGAATTGCAGGCTGGCAGCGGCATCGAAAGCCGCACGCTCGCCAGTCTTGAATTTGCGTGGAAGAACGGAAAGGACAAGCTCACTTCCCGCGATGTTCTCGTGATCGACGAGGCGGGCATGATAGGCAGCCGCCAGCTTGGCCGCGTGCTGAAAGCCGCCGAGCAGGCCGGGGCAAAAGTCGTCCTGCTGGGCGATGACAAGCAGCTTGCCGCCATCGAGGCAGGCGCGGCGTTTCGTGCCGTCGTGCAGCACGTCGGAGCGGCCGAAATTACCGAGGTGCGCCGGCAGAAACACGCCTGGATGCGCGAGGCCGGCCAGCAGCTTGCGCGGGGTTCCGTGGCCGATGGCCTGGCGGCCTACGCCGAGCGCGGCCACGTCCAAATCCACGGCAGCCGGGAGGCAGCGCGCGACGCCCTGGCGGCGTCCTATGTCGGCGACCAGGGCAAGGGAAGCCAGATCATCCTTGCCCATTCCAATGCGGACGTTCAGGCGCTTAACCAGGCCGTGCGCGATGCCCGGAAGGAGCGCGGCGAGCTGGCCGGTTCCGCCCGGTTCGTGACCGAGCGCGGCGGCCGCGAGTTCGCCGCCGGCGACCGCATCGTGTTCCTGAAAAACGACCGCGATCTAGGCGTGAAGAACGGCACCCTTGGCACCGTCGAGCGGGCCGAGGATGGCAGCCTGGCCGTTCGGCTGGACAGCGGCGAAGCGCGCCAGGTGCAGGCGTCCCAATATGCGGCCGTCGATCACGGCTATGCAGTCACGATTCACAAGGCCCAGGGCGTCACCGTCGATAGGGCTTACCTGCTGGCGACCCCCGGCATGGATAGGAGCCTGGCCTATGTCGGCATGACCCGGCACCGCGAGGCCGCTACCCTGTTTGCCGGGGCGGACGACTTCACCGACCGGCGGGCCGGGCGGCTGGTCGATCACGGCGCAGCGCCCTACGAGAACAAGCCGGAGAACCGGCCGAGCTACTTTGCCACCCTGGAGAACGACAAGGGCGAGCGGCACACCATTTGGGGCGTCGATCTTGAGCGCGCCATTGCCGCCAGCGGCGCGCAGCGCGGCGACCGCATCGGCTTGGAGCACGGCGGTTCGCAAACCGTGCGCCTGCCGGATGGCACCACGGCCGAGCGCAACACTTGGCACGTTCGCGGCGCGGCCGAGCTGGCCGCCGGGAAGCTGGCCCAGGTGCTGGGCCGCGAGCGGCCGAAGGAAAGCACGCTGGACTTTGCCGACCGGCGCGGCTTCGACGGCGAGAACGTCATGCGCCGCTGGCTCGAACGCGGCCGGGCCAAGGTGGCCGAGCTGGCCGGGAAGATGCAGCGCGCCATGCGCCGCAGCTTGGAGCGCCACGGCCGCCCCGACCTCATGCCCGCGACCGACATTGCCGGCCGTCCGGCCGTGCAGCGGCCGCAGCAGATCGAGCAGCCGGCAGCGCCGCAGCGGCCCCAGGCCGAGCGCCCGGCCCCCGACCCGCTGGCCGGGTTCCGCGCTGGCGTCGAGCGTGCCGAGGCGGCCGGCGGCGGCTTGGCGCTGGACGTGGCGAAGGCACAGCTTGCCGTCGCCCAGGAGTTCCAGGCGGCCGGGAAAGACCCCCGGCACCATGCGGCCGCGATCATGCAGGAAGGCCAGCAGAGGGCCTTTGCGGGCCTGGCGCAGCCGTCCCAGGCCAAGGCCGAGCCGGAGCGCCCTGCGGCCGTCCAGGTCAGCGAGCAAGACCGCAAGCGGGCCGAGATGTACGCCAAGCGAGAGGCCGACCAGTTCAAGGCGCTGGCCGTGAAGCGGCAGGCGGGCTTTGCGGGCTACACCGACCGCAACCCGAGCGCCTGGCGCGAGCTGCCGGCCGAGCTGCGCGAGCGCATCGAGCGGTTCAACGCTCTGCCGAAGGAGCGCCAGGCCGTCGAGCTGGACAAGATGCAGCGCGAGCTTGCCGACAGGTATGCACGCGACCCGAAGGAGATCGAGCGCAGCCGGCAGCGGCAGCGCGAGCAGGAACGCGGCAACGGCGGTTTGAGCCGGTGACGCGCCGTTTTCAACCAACCAGGAGCACGCACCATGAGCACAGAACCGACGAACGACGAGCTGGCCCAGGGCTACGCCAAGCAGATCGAGCAGGCGCAGCAGCGGCGCGAGGCGAAAGATCTTGAGCGGCTGGAACGCCACGGCCAGGCGGCCGCGCAGCAGTCCCAGGCCATCGAGGCCGAGCAGAAGCAAGGCCAGCAGGGCCAGGGCTTCGAGCTGGACGCCAGCCAGAAAGTCGAGCTGAACGAGATCAACGGCCAGCAGGCAAAGACGCTGGCAAAGGAATTAAACCGGGACAACGAGAACGGCGACCAGGTGAAGCAGGCCCGCGCCCGCGAGATCGCCGAACGGTTCAAGGAGAAGGCGGCGCGCGACCGGGAGCAGTCCCGCAGCTTTAGCCGCTGAAAGGCGGCGCCAGGGCGGCGGCAACCGGCCCAGGCGCCTAACCACAACCCCATCCGACAGAGGGATGAAATCATGGCTGAAACCAATGTTACCGGCGGCGCCCGCCGCGAGCTAACGAAATACCGCGTGACCTTCGCGGCCGCCGTCATCGGCCTGGCCGGGGCCGGCTGGATGTTCCAGGCGGCCTATGAGCAGCACATCAAGGTTTTGCAGATCGGCGACGACACCGGCCAGCGCCTGCAAATGCGCGGCCTCAACCACGACCAGGAGGGCGCGGAGCATGGGCAGCGTTGAATCCTGGCGGCGCGCTGCCCTGGCGGCCTACGTCCTGGCCGGTGTCGGCCTGGCCTCGGGCGGCTATGCCCTTGCCACCACGCAGGCGAACGTGAACGCCATCGCGGCCGCGCAGAAGCGTCTTGATGACGACGAGTGGAGCAAGCATCAGGCGCACGCCAAGACCGACAGCGCCCGCAGCGCCGCCGGCGAAGGCGTGGCGCTGGACGCCCGCCCCTACCCTGCCGCCGCCGATTGGGCGGCTGTGGCCGGCCAGGTGATGCCGTCCGTTGTCATGGTGGCCGTTATCGAGCGCGCCAAGGGCGACGGCAGCCGTAACCGGGCATGGCTTGTCCCTGGCGTTCAAACCAACCTGGCAACCGAGCTGCTGACCCGTTACCGGGCCTGGCAACACGAATGGGCGAAGGCCGACCAGGAACGCGAATGGGTGACGCTGGGCGCGGGCTTCCTTGTCGGCGACGGCTCTGTTGCAAACATGGGGCACGGCCGCGCGGCGTCACCCAGTTGGGGGATTAGGCAGCATTGGCGAAATGCTTATTGAGCATAATCATGGTTTCGGTCAGGGCCGAGGGTCCAATTCCGAATGCTCTTTCAACCAGGCGCACCTCCCCCATGATACCTGGCTGCAGGCACCATGCCTGGGCCTGTCCTTTGCGTAGGGCGCGCATGACCTCGAAGCCCTTGATCGTGGCGTAGGCCGTTGGCATCGACTTGAAGCCACGTACCGGCTTGATCAGCATCTTCAGCTTGCCGTGGTCGGCCTCGAGCACGTTGTTCAGATATTTCACCTGCCGGTGCTCGGTTTCCGCCGCCAGTTTGCCTTCGCGTTTCAGCTCAGCGATTGCTGCGCCGTAGCTGGGTGCCTTGTCGGTATTGAGTTTGGCCGGCTTTTCCCAGTCCTTCAGGCCACGAAGAGCTTTGCCCAGAAAGCGCTTCGCCGCTTTGGCGCTGCGTGTCGATGACAGATAGAAATCAATCGTGTCGCCCCGTTTGTCGACCGCCCGGTACAGGTAGGTCCATTTGCCCCGCACCTTTACGTAGGTCTCATCCAGACGCCAGCTCGGATCAAAGCCGCGCCGCCAGAACCAGCGGAGACGCTTCTCCATCTCCGGCGCGTAGCGCTGCACCCAGCGATAGATCGTCGTATGATCGACATCGATCCCACGCTCGGACAGCATTTCCTCGAGATCACGGTAGCTGATGCCGTATCGACAATACCAGCGCACCGCCCATAGGATGACCTCGCCGGTAAAATGCCGTCCTTTGAAATCGTTCATCGCAACTGACCTTGACAGTACATGAGCCCAATCTTGGAAACCGTGTCAGAGTTTGCAACAGAGCCAGAATTTGTCGGCTATTTTCTTTACTCATGGCGCTAGTTATAGACCGATCGGTCTATGGAGTAAAGCGAGATGTACGATATCTACTGATGGTTCCCACGCTCTGCGTGGGAACCCGAGCGCTGGACGCTCTGCCTACGCTTGCCGGGTTACGGGCGTGCCTGCCCGTTCGCTGGTCGAGCGGGAGCTCGACCCTCCCGTGTGCACTGTCGGGAAGGCCGAGTTCCAACTCGGCCAGTGCGCAGCAGTGTGGGCATCTAGATCAAGACGCCTTGCGCGCAGCCTTCGGCTCCCACGCAAACGGCGCAAAGGCGCGATCCACAGGCGTGGCGGCGACGTGGTTGGTGTAGTTGCTCATGACCTTCTGGGCCAGGCCGAGAATCACTTCCAGCACTTGGCGCTGACCGTACCCGGCGGCGTAGAAGGCGGCGAGTTGGGCCTGATCGACTTCACCGCGCTGACGCAGCATGGCCAGGGTGAAGGTGCGCAGGGCTTCGAGTTTGCTGTCGGGCAGCGGGGTTTCGTTGCGCAGTGCCTCGCTGATCTCGTCCGACACCTTCATCGCCTTGGCAATGCCGGTATGGGCCGGGACGCAGTAGTGGCAGCCGTGCTCGACGTTGATGGTTTGCCACACCACGGTCAGCTCGTCGGCGTTGAAGCTGCTGTTCTGAAACAGTGCGTGCAGAAGTTGATAGCCTTCCAGCAGCGCCGGTGCTTCGGCCATCACGGCGTGCAGGCCAGGGATCATGCCAAAGCCCTTGAGGGAGTTTTCCAGCAGTGGGCGGGCGGCTTCTGGTGCGCTTTCCAGACTGTGCAGGGTGAAATCGGACATGGTATTTCCTTCGTTGTTCGGTTTTTGATTGATTGCTCAAAAATACGCTAGCTGTATTTGAGTGTCAACACCGGGATAAAAACGGGCCAGGCACCGGTTTAAAAAGGGGCCAGTTGGGTTGAATAAAAAGCCCCATGGTTGAGGCTGGACAGCATCGGCAGCGGGGAAGCGGCTGTAGCGGAGCGGAAGCCGATTTCCCGCTGCCGATGGCCGCCTTTTGTCAGATCATTTTGCCTCCCCCTTGTCCTTCTGGCGCTTGCGGCTGCTGGTGAGGCGGAAGCTGTCACCATTCATCTCGAGGATGTGCACGTGGTGGGTCAGGCGGTCGAGCAGGGCGCCAGTCAAGCGCTCGGACCCGAACACCGATGTCCATTCATCGAAGGGCAGATTGCTGGTGATCAGCGTGCTGCCGCGTTCATACCGCTGGCTGAGCACCTCGAACAGCAATTCACCGCCCACTGCGGTGAAGGGCACATAGCCCAGCTCGTCGAGGATCAGCAGTTTCACCGAGGCCAGATGCTTTTGCAGGCTGCGCAGTCGCCGTTCGTCGCGCGCCTCCATCAAGTCATGGACCAGCGCCGCAGCGGTGGTGAAGGCCACGCTGTGCCCCTTCTGGCAAGCGGCCAGTCCCAGCGCGAGGGCGGTGTGGGTCTTGCCGGTACCGCTGGGGCCCAGCGCAATGACATTGCGCTGCCGCTCGATCCATTCTCCGCGCGCCAGTTCCAGCACCAGCGCCTTGTTCAGTGATGGCTGGGCTGCAAAGTCGAAGGTGTCAAAACTCTTGGTATGCGGGAACCTGGCCATGCGGATGCGACGCTCGACCATCCGGCGTTCACGGTCGATGCGCTCCAGTTCGCACAGGCGCAGCAGATAGCGCGGGTAATCGGCCCGATCCTGCGCGGCCTCAAACGCGACCTTCTCATATTCGCGCGCGAAGGATGGCAGCTTGAGTGCTTTGAGGGCTCTGTTGCAAACTCTGACACGGTTTCCAAGATTGGGCTCATGTACTGTCAAGGTCAGTTGCGATGAACGATTTCAAAGGACGGCATTTTACCGGCGAGGTCATCCTATGGGCGGTGCGCTGGTATTGTCGATACGGCATCAGCTACCGTGATCTCGAGGAAATGCTGTCCGAGCGTGGGATCGATGTCGATCATACGACGATCTATCGCTGGGTGCAGCGCTACGCGCCGGAGATGGAGAAGCGTCTCCGCTGGTTCTGGCGGCGCGGCTTTGATCCGAGCTGGCGTCTGGATGAGACCTACGTAAAGGTGCGGGGCAAATGGACCTACCTGTACCGGGCGGTCGACAAACGGGGCGACACGATTGATTTCTATCTGTCATCGACACGCAGCGCCAAAGCGGCGAAGCGCTTTCTGGGCAAAGCTCTTCGTGGCCTGAAGGACTGGGAAAAGCCGGCCAAACTCAATACCGACAAGGCACCCAGCTACGGCGCAGCAATCGCTGAGCTGAAACGCGAAGGCAAACTGGCGGCGGAAACCGAGCACCGGCAGGTGAAATATCTGAACAACGTGCTCGAGGCCGACCACGGCAAGCTGAAGATGCTGATCAAGCCGGTACGTGGCTTCAAGTCGATGCCAACGGCCTACGCCACGATCAAGGGCTTCGAGGTCATGCGCGCCCTACGCAAAGGACAGGCCCAGGCATGGTGCCTGCAGCCAGGTATCATGGGGGAGGTGCGCCTGGTTGAAAGAGCATTCGGAATTGGACCCTCGGCCCTGACCGAAACCATGATTATGCTCAATAAGCATTTCGCCAATGCTGCCTAATCCCCCAACTGGGTGACGCCGCGCGGCCGTGCCCCATGTTTGCAACAGAGCCCTCCAAGGGTAGATTTGTCAGGTTGAAACCTATGACCTTGGTACGCAAGTGTCAAGAATATCAAAAAACAACTCTATTCTGACGCGTCGGCATAATACATGTCATTTTCAGAAGACGACTGCACGGAATATCAGGAGTCGGCTGCACTGGTGGATTGCAGCGCGGTGTACAGGGCCGTCTTGCTCACCTTGAGCCGTGTAGCGGCCTCTCGGACATTAAGCCCGTTGGCGATGTGCTCCCGCGCTCGCTGCAACTTGTCGGCGGTGACAACCGGCTTTCGCCCGCCCTTCCTCCCACGAGCGGCGGCGGCAGTCAACCCGGCCTTGGTGCGCTCGCGGATCAAGTCGCGCTCGAACTGGCCCAGCGCGCCGAACACGTGGAAGATGAGCCGCCCGCCTGGCGTGGTGGTGTCGATGGCTTCCGTCAGAGAACGGAAGCCGACGCCTCGCGCTTCCAGCGCGCCTATCGTTTCGATTAGGTGCGGCATAGAGCGCCCGAGCCGATCCAGCCGCCAGACGGCCAGCACGTCGCCGTCGCGCAGGTAGGCCAGCGCATCAGCCAAGCCGGGGCGGTCGGCCTTGGCCCCGGAAGCCGTGTCCTCGAAAACGCGCTCGCAGCCTGCCTTGCGTAGCGCATCCGTCTGCAAGGCGGTGTCCTGTTCCGCCGTCGATACCCGCGCATAGCCGATCAGTGCCATTTGCCGCCTCTCTTGTCCGTCATTCCGTCCGCCTATCTTAATGTCCGACAACCCGTTGTGCAATAACTTTGCTGGACAGTGTCCGGCATGGCCGACTAATGATCGTTTGGCGGACAAGGCGACTGGCATCAGCCGAACAGCTCGCTATGGGAGCCAAGCCGCGCCAGTCGCAGGGTGTCGGCGTCGGACTTGCGGTAGATCAGCAGCAGGTCGGGCTTGATGTGGCATTCGCGGTAGCCCGCCCAATCGCCGGAAAGATCGTGGTCGCGGTATCGCACATCCAGGGGCTGATCGGTCGCCAGCGCGACCAGAACCGGCTTGAGGTCATCATTCGTGCAGCGGACTCCTGATACTGTTCGTTCAATAGACGACTGCACAACAGCCTTCAAACCGCGTTGTCTGGTGCAGTCGTCTTCTGAAAATGACAGCGAGAGGCAGCGCCAAGGCATCGAGCTGGCGAAGGCCGCCGGCAAGTATCGCGGCCGCCGGGCCGATCCCAAGCGCCGCGCCCAGGTGGTCGCGCTGCGCCGTTCCGGCCACAGCATCACCAGGACGGCCGAGCTGGCCGGGTGCAGCCCGTCCCAGGTCAAGCGGATATGGGCCGAGGAAGTGAGCCAGGCCGAAGCCCGCCGGCGCGGCGCGTTCACCGAGGACGCATTGACCGAGGCCGACGCGCTGGCGGCCGCCGACCAGGAGGGCGCGAAGGCATGAGAAATGGACGCTATCCCCTGCCCCCGCTTCGCCCCGAGCTGCAAGCCGCCCATGACGAAATGGACGCCAAGGGGGATTACTTCGCCTATGCCGTGTGCCGCACCCATGACGGCCAGGCTTGGGAAGTGACCACCAGGCAGGGCGGCATGTATGCCGCGCTCGATGGCCGGTATCTCGACCATGACGAGGCGATGGCCGCCGGCGTGGCTTGGCTGCTGGAACAGATCGACCGCGAGCCGACCGCCGACGAGGCGGCCTATCGGACGCTATGGGAGGCGCAGGATTTTAGCCGCTAAAGACCGTTCATAGACACCGCTTTTAATATTAAAAGAACATTCAAAAAGCGCGCCAACCCTATTGACGAAACCGCGCCAAGCCGGCACAATCTGGCACTGTAATTTAATATCCTTTGGAGGTGCCAATATGGTTCTTGACGATGGCGCAACATGGGAGGCTGTTCCCGACCCTATGGGGCTTGGGCGTGGCTGGACGGCCATCCGCCAGGGCGAAGACGAGCGCGGGCCATTCGAGGAATGGTGCGGCCAGTTCTTCCCCTCCGCGTCGGCCTGCCGCCAGGCCATCGAGGAGGGGCGCGCCGATGCCAAGCGTTAATATCCAAGACAGTGTTTTTCAACGTTCAATAACGGTGCGAACATGATTATTACAGTAGGAAACACAAAGGGCGGCGTCGGCAAGACGACGCTGGCCGTTCAGCTCGCCATCGCCCGCGCCTTGGCAGGGCGCGACGTGTGGCTGATCGACGGCGACCGCCAGGGCACGGCAGCGGCGGCCATCGCCGCACGGGCCGAGGGCGGGCGTCAGCCGGGGATTGCCTGCGCGCAATACGCGGACGGCCCGGCCCTGCGCGGCCAGGTGCAGCAGCAGCGGAACAAGTGGCAAGACATCATCATCGACGCCGGCGGCCGCGACTCGACCGCGCTACGGGCGGCGCTGATCTTGTCCGATGTGCTGCTGGTGCCGTTCGCGCCGCGTTCCTATGACGTGTGGGCGCTCGATGACATGGCCGCGCTGGTGGATGAAGCCCGGAGCGTCCGCGACGGCCTGCGCGCCTTCGCCGTGATGAACCAGGCCGACCCCGGCGAGCACTCGGCCGACAACGCCGACGCGGCTGCGGCCGTGGCCGAGGTTCCGCAGTTCGAGTACCTGGCAGCCCCCATCCGGCGACGCAAGGCGTTCAGCAATGCCGGCGGCGCTGGCCTGGCCGTGTCCGAGCTGGCCCCCCGCGACCCGAAGGCGATAGCCGAGATTGATAGTCTCGTTTCATCGCTTTTTAATATCCAACAAATCGCCTAACGGGAGTTTTTAGCATGTCAATACAGCGCAAACCCAAGACCGCCCCGGCAACCGCCGCCCAGGATGCTTTCATCCAGGGCGCACCCGACGCCAGCAAGGCCGCGCCGGCGGCCGCCTATGAGAAGGGCATCCCCAAGGGCCACAAACGGCAGATCACCTTGACCATTGCGCCCGAGCTTCTGCGCAAGGTCGATGAAGTCGCCAAGCGCACCGGCCAGGCCCGCGCCGCCGTCATCAACATGGCGATTTTCCGCGCCTTGGAAGGCGATATTTTCCAGAGCTAAAAGGAGTTCAAAGAGAATGAAAGTAATATCCAAGGGCAATCCATGAGCATTTGCGCCGCTTTAGCGGCTAAAACCAGGGCGAAGAAGGCCGGGCGGATAGCGCAGAACCTGGCCCAAGCGGCCCGCGAAAACGCGCAGCTCGGTTTGCCGGCGCCGTGGCAGCTCAATGGCATTTGGCTGGTGCCGCTCGAATCCGGCCGCGTGAAGCCCATAGGGTCGGCACCGTGGCGGCGGCCGAAGGCTTAGGAGACGGCATGAACAACCAACGCGGGAAAGGGCCGCAGCAGATCGGCGACCTATTGGGCGGTTCCCTGGGCGCTTCCTTGGAGAAGCTGAAAGCCGGGATCGATGCGAAGCAACAGAAGCGCATCGAGGCCGCCGCACGGCCGGGCGAGTCCAAGGAGCAGGTAGCCGCTAGGCTGCGCGACGAGGACGCCCGCGCCGACCGCGAGCGCAACGCCAGCAGCCCCGTTAAATCGCCCCCCCCTTCGCCGTCTATCCGCAAGCCGCCGACCGGCGACGAGCAGCCCGATTTTTTCGTGCCGTCGCTCTACGACGTGGGCACCAAGGATTCCCGCAGCATCATGGACGTGGCTGTGTTCCGCCTGTCCAAAAAGGACAAGCGCGCCGGCGGGGTCATCCGCTACGAACTGTCCGATGGTTACGTGGAGGTGAAGGCAGGCCCGGACGGCATGGCGTCCGTTTGGGATTACGACCTGGTGCTGATGATGGTTTCGCACCTGACCGAAGCCATGAACCGCTACCGCGAGGGCAGGGGCGAGAAGCCAGGCCGCACCTACCGGCCCCATGTGAGTGACATTCTCAAGTTTTGCCGCCGTGGCGACGGCGGCCGTCAGGCGGATGAAGTGGAAGGGGCGCTAGACCGGCTCAAGGGCACGACCATCAAGAACGTGCGCGAGCGGCCATCCGCCAACGGCCGGCGGCCCATGCGCGAGGTCGAGGCCGAAGGCTTGGTAAGCAGTTACAAGGTGCTGTCCTATACAGAGAACGGCAAGATTGCGTCCGTCGAGATCGAGGCCCCGAAGTGGCTTTACCGTGAAGTCACAGAAGGCAAGCGGCCGGACGTGCTGACCGTGCATCCCGACTACTTCCTGATTGACCCAGGCATCGGTCGGTTCGTCTATCGCCTAGCTCGCCGAGCGGCTGGCAAGGGTGAAGCGAAATGGGCTTTCCAGACGATCTACGAGCGCAGCGGCAGCGCGGGCACGTTCAAGGAGTTTCGCCGCATCCTGCGCAACATCATCGAGGCCAACGACCTGCCCGAATACGAGCTGCGAGAGGAAGCAGGGCAGGGCGGCCCGCTGCTGGTGATGATCTACCGCGACCGCGCCGACGAGGCGCTGCCGCCGCCGTCCGGTGTGTAATAGACGGAGATCGGCGCTAGGGCAAAATGTCCTAACGCCTGTTCAGGCAGGAACAGCCCCTGGCTTGTGGATAGTCCGTCGATTACCCACCCGAACCCGTCTATTACACACCGGCTTCCGTCTATCACCCACCCGAACCCGTCTATTACACACCGGCCACATTCGCAAGTCATTGATTAGTAATGGAAAACTGCCGATTTTCCCGGCTAAAACTCTTTAAAACATATAAAAACTCTTAAAACCCGCCTGGCCTGTGCATAAGTCGCGGCCAGATCGAACCGCCCAAGCGCCCTACGGGCGCACCTGCCCTCCGGTCGCTTCGCTCCCTTCGCCCCGCCGCCTACGGCGTCGGCCTGCGCCTTCGGCGGGGCACCCCTGCGGGGTTCCCCCGCTTCGCGGCTCCCCCTCCCGGCAATCGTGCTGGCCTGCGGCCAGGCTGCTTACCAAAGGCGCGGCCGCAGCCGCGCCAGTACCAGCTCCACCCCCTCGCCCTCATCGAGCGCCGCAGCAGCTCGAAAGCCAAGAAAAGCCAGGTTTAGCAAGGAAAAGCGGTTTGCCGAGGCCGTGCCCAACCTCAAACGCCAGCGCTGGCGTGACGGCCGCAGGTTGGACGCCAAGAGGGAAGGGCGGCAACGCCGACCAGGCCGACGAGCTGGCCAGCTTCGCCACTTCCGGCGATGACGGCCGCCGGCGCTCGAGCTCGCATCGCCAGGAATGACGATGCAGGCCCAGGGCAGGGCACCGCGCCCAGGCTGTCCAGGAGCGCCCAGGACGCACGAAGCCGGGCGCAGACGGGGGAAAGGGTCGGCCGACCCCTGAAAACGCCTCTACGGGCTTCCTGCGCCCGTTTTTCGCCGCCGACGCGCTCCCGGCCGGGCGCTGGCCGTGGCCGCCCGCGTAGCGTTCCTGTAGGGTTTGTAAAATTTCTGTATGGTCTTGTGTTTTGTAATATGTAGTAGTATTATACAACATACTACAACGCTACATTTTTACAGGAGCGCATCATGGCCGTGACCAAAGATGGGGATCTACGCCGGAACCCCAGAAAATTCCGTCGTTCCACATTGTGAACATTAATCGGCTTATTCCAGCCGAAGAATGTTGGAGCGACGTCCGGTGAGTGACATGACGGTCTCGGTCACACGGACCATCAGGACCGTTACGCGGGGCCCAGTTCGATTACATTGTGGGACAGGTCGAGACAATCTTCGCAGTCCCGGCAAACCCAGTGCAGCATCGGCCCGACCGGATCTGGATGGTCGCTGAACGTTGTCAGCGCCGCGTCGTACTGAGCATCGGACGTGCTCGAGCGCAGTATCCGCTCGAGATTAGACTCGATGCTGTCCAGGCTGCATTCACCGATGCCGGACTTGAACACCGTCACACCGCCTGACGGGTTGACCGCGAAGAAGAAAAACGCCTTCGTGTCGACCATGTGCGACAGGATTGTCCTGGCGATGAAGTTGCTCGGATTGATCAGCGCATTGAAGATGCGGTAGCCGTAAAACTCTAAGCCGAAGTGTACGACCTCGAAGTCGTCGGTGCCGCGTATCGAGTGGCCAAAGTTGAAACCGCTGCGTGTTACGTCGTTCGGAATGTCATCCACCGGCCGCAGTGCCAGGCAAGCATAGTGCGTCTGGCCCTCGGCCACGAGTCCCATCGCAAAGCAGGGCGCGCGCTCGGCCAGCAAGGCCTCGACAAAATTCCGGTTCATGCGGAGCGTTGGCAGCATCGGGCATCCTTCATCGTGAATCAAATCAACATTTGCCGACCTGGCTGTGCGGTGCGTCGACGTCGAACATCAAAGGCTATACATCGTCGAGCTCGAACAGCGCGCGATCGGCGGGCCGCGACAGATAATCGTCCATCATCGCGCGGAAATCGGCTTCATCCCACTCGCCGCGATCGACACGCCGCAGCAACGCCTCGCCGGCCAGCATGATCTTTCGCTCGCGATCCGCGCGCGTTTGCTTGACCTGCTGGCGCTGCGCCTTAGCTGCCGCTTTGCGGGCTGTTTTCAGCTCCTGCAGCTTTTCGTCTGTCGCATCGAGACGACGTTTCAGCATGTTCATTCTGGCGTCCTGTTCGAAGAAGCGGTTTGCGCGGGAAACCGGCGCGCCGGCGTGCGCCGGTTCGTTACATTCGCGCCGTACTGTCGCGCCCAGGTGCGTACCGAGGGAGCGATATCGACTAACGTCGGCGGCATGTTCGGCAACACATCCATCGTCCAGCCACCCAGCCGCTTTGGCGCAATATACGCCGGTCGCCAGCTGCCGTCGGCCAGGATATCGATCACGAACAGCGACGTGCCGACGCTCAGTCGCCAGGTGTTGACCACGGCTGGGGGTAAAGGATTACCTGGTTGTGGCATCGTATTCCACCGTAACAGGAATAAGGGATTCCAAGCCAGAACCGCCGAAAATTCGATCACTCCAATTCGAGCCCTGCAATGAGCGCGTCCAGGTCGATTTTGTTGTCGCTTTGAAAAGTGTAGTGCCCGTTCAAAAGGATATGCCGCCAGGCTGCCGGTGATATCTGCGTAAGCCGCGCCAGCGCCTTGGCGTTGCCACTGGCCTCCCATTTCGTCAGTAGATGCGACAGAATCGCCGAGTTGTAAAAAATGATGACGTTGGCGATCAGCCGGGCGCACTGGTTGCTGATCTCGATTTCGATGTCGGTGCGGCCGGTCAATTCCTTCTTGCCGCCGACCTGGGCGATGGTCGAACGAAGCTGATGGTAAGACTCGAGGCGGTTTTGGGAGCGATGCACGTTTCGCTCGAGCTGCGGGTCGCGCAGGTAACGCAACGTGTAGATGGTACGAATGAGCTTATCGAACTCAAAAATCGCGCGACGTGTCGGGTTTTCCTGCGAGTACGTACATAGTTTGCGGATCAGCGAGCCCTGCGTGATCTCTTTGAGGCCCAGCGTGGCGACGATCTGATCGATATTTGTCTTCTCACTGGTGATGAGCTGCCGATCGATTTGTCCGATCGGCTGAATCAGGCATTTCTCGTACAGCGCCGGGTCGTCGATACAATACAATTCCTGCAACTGGTCATCGAGGTTTGTGAAGCGAGGCTCGAAGCGCAACCCGAACCAATACAGGATAGCGAAGTTGGCTTTGTTGATGCTGTGCATGTCGCCGGTGATCGCAGTCGGCACTATATCCGACGTGTTGCGATACCAGATGTCGAACACGTGATGCGCCTCGTACTCGTGCGCGCCGATTAGGTAGCCGTTCAACGGGACATGATTGCACAGCAGCGTGTAGGCGACGACGCCTTTGCCTCGTCCGAAGTATTTGCGCGAGTAACGCGCCTTCACGGTCGGTCGCTCGACGCCGAATTTCTGCCCATCGACGGCGCTGTACAGCGCATCGAGATCGAACGAGTAGTACGGGAAGATCGGCAGCGCGGCGATGGCGTTGCTGATGCAGTCGTTGGCCGCATGCAGCGTCGCCTGACGCAGATACTGCTGGTAGGTGCTATCCAGAACGTGGTACGGAATGTCGCTGGTGCGCGCCATGACATGGTTGCCATGGTTCATTGCCTGAGCGATGATAACCGCCATCAGGCTATCGGCGTCCGCTACCTTCTTCGCGTAGCGCGGCTGCAATGGCGTCAGCGCCGACAGGAACTGGCACTGGCCGTTGACGAAGCGGAACACGTCGGCAACATCGCAGAATGGCAGTTGCTCGTAGAATGCCTGCTCACGCACCTTCTGGTTCTCGGTTTTCGGTTTGCGCCAAATCAGCTTCTGCGTATCCTTGTCGTATTCCAGGTGCGTAAGCTTGCCCTGTTTCAGCTCTCGGTTGAAGGCCAGCCATTGTGCATGCAACTCGGCCGCTAACGCATCGAGTTGGGCATCGATTGGCTGCTGCAGGAACGGGATCTCCATCTGCGCCAGCGCGTCGGCCTTCTCGTTCATCGAAACAAGCTCGTCGGAGAAGTGACGATGTTGCAGACTGTCGTCGAGATAGATCTCTCCCGACTGGAAGCGCTTCCGGATCTGGCGGTACAACCAGAATTCGTAGCGATCGGCGTGCAAACCGGTCGGCTGACCATCAGCGCCGAAGATCAGCAGGTACGGTCGCAGGCGCTTCGGCAGCGTGGCCGCGGGACATTCGGCGAGCGGTCGTTGTGACAGGCGCTGCTGTTTGGCGAAGGCCCCCTTGACCCAAGCCAGCGCCGCGAGCCACGGGTTGTCTGGGGAGGTGCCGACGAAGTCGAGCTCGACGTACAAGGGGCGCAGGTGACGGCGAATACGTTTGGCTAGGCCGTCCACCGCCAACCAGTGTAGTGCCAGTTGACTCAGCGGCTTGACCGTCATGCGTTGCGCCGTGTTTTGTAGCACATCTTTGGCCATGATTTTATAGGCGCGCTGACGCACCTCGCCGAACGGCGTCGGATCGGCTACGCTGTCGTCCACATAGAGCGACAACAGGCGGCCGATCTGCGGCGTTTCCCGATGGCGTTTTACTTGCTCGGCGATGAGTGACTGTTTCGCGCCCGCGCTGCTTTCTTCCTCGAGCTGCTTCATGTGGAAGGCCATCGCATCGACCAGGTTGTCGGTGAGCTGTCGGAAGCGCACCCAGGCGTAACACAGCAGGTAGAGCTGCGCCTGATCCGCCTTCAGGTTGCGCAGGTCGTGGACGGTATAGAAGTTCGCCAGGCTTGCGTAGTACAGCACGTTCTGCTGCGAGATATCCAGCCGGGGCAGCAGCGTCCTGGCGATTTCGTGCAACGGCTGCAGCGTGCCGCGCTTTTCGCGTTCGCGGACCATCTGACGCCAGCCGAAATTCTTGGCATCCTGTTTCAGCGCCGCCAGTTTCGACAGAGTATCATCGCGCACCAGAAGTTGGTCTAGCGCGGTTTGGGTCAATTCGTCCAATACGCCGGTGAGCAGGTCGCCCAGCCGCCGACGTTCGACGGACAGGGCTTCGCTGACTAGCTCTTGCAAGGTCGTGTAGCCGGGCCGGATCATCTTGTGCTCATTGAGCCACACGATGAGCTCGGCGGCGACGAATCCCGGTGTCACGTCGCGACGTACGATCTGCGCGGCCTGCTGCATGAGTTGCGGCAGGAAGGCGGCCACCCACGGTCGATAGCCGTACAGTTCAGCGATCTGTTCGCGCTGGGCGTAGTACTCGTGCCGGGTGATCGGCTTGCGTTCGAACGGCTCGCCGTGGAAATAGCGGCTCAACACGAAATCGTAATCGTCCTCAACCTCGTCCCAATCGAAGCGGAAGAAGGCGTGCTTGGACTTGAAGTAGCCAATCTGCAAGATGCAATAGACCTGCGCGGGTATGGAGGGCCGGCTACTGGCGAGCGCCAGTTCGGATTCGGTCAATGCCAGGTATTCCAGCCGCTGCGCATCGTCGAAATCAGGCAGGCCATACAGGGCTTCCTGTTCGGCGTCGGAAAAGACGCTGAGCAGCTTATTCTTGTTGATCATCGACCATCCTCTCCACGCAACGTCAGATCCTTCAATTTTGTGATATCACGACATGGGGTACGACAGAAATATTGAACTCCCGCATTCTACAGAGATAAGCTTTATTATCTCTGTGGCATTGTTTCCATATTAAACTCGATGACATGAAAACGCGCCCCACGAGCCCGTCCGCCGCCGACATCCCGACCGACTTTCCTGATGCTGATGCACTGGCAGCGCTGCGTGCCTGGTACGAGGGCGCATCCTCGCGTGAGGCGGCACACCGGTACATGCAAGATCGGCTCAGCCACAGCCAGTCAGCCCGCGGCGTCATCGGCCAGATCCGCCGGCAACTGGCACTTTATGCCCGTAACCGACAGCGGGCAGATCTGGCCACGCTGTTCGAATGCCCGGCCCAAAAGCGTATGCATCATGCGCGCGCCACCACGCAGGCTGTCGAGCTACTGCGCATCATGCCTGCGCCAGCTCCGCAGATCGGCGACGACATTGCGCACTGGCTGCCGAATCGCGCTGCCCGCACCCTGCACGCGGCCGGCATCCGGACCCTGGCCGATCTCACGGTACGGATTCCGCGTCGCCGGCAGTGGTGGACCGTCATTCCGGGTCTCGGGCCGGCCAGTGCAAGAAGGATCGAGGCCTTCTTTGCCGCGTACCCGGCGCTCACGGAGCGGGCCCGCGCACTGATCATCGCGGATCGGCAGTCAGTCGTGACGCCTTGGGAGCAACTACGGCTACCGCACGAGATCGACGGATCCGCCGGCGCCTTCCGCGCACCGGTGTCGGCCTGCATCCTCGGCGTCGACAACGATTACGACGCTATCCAGGCATGGCTCGCGTTGCACGAATCCCCGGCCACGCAGCGGGCCTACCGCAAGGAAGCCGAACGGCTGATTCTCTGGGGCATCGTTGCTCGCGGCAAGGCGCTGTCTTCGCTGACCACCCGGGATGCCACCGACTACAGGGCGTTTCTGCGCAGACCTACACCGCGAGAACGCTGGGTCGGGCCACCGCGGCCGCGCACATCAACGGACTGGCGCCCGTTTGTCGACAACCTCTCGGCCCGTTCGATTGCGCATGCGCTTGCCGTGCTCAGCGCCATGTTCCGCTGGCTGGTCGAGCAGCGCTACGTCGTGGCCAACCCATTCTCCGGCATCAAGGTACGCGGCAGCAAGCGCGCCATGGCTCTTGAAACCTCGCACGCTTTCACCGAAGGAGAATGGATGCTGACGCGCACCATCGCCAACGGGCTCGAGTGGTCGTACGGCTGGCAGGCGCCCGCTGCGCAACGGTTGCGGTTCATGCTGGATTTCGGCTACGCAACGGGACTGCGGATCAGCGAACTGGCTGACGCCACACTGCGCAGCATCGAAGTCGACGCAGCCGGTGATCACTGGCTGCACGTGGTCGGCAAGGGCGGCAAGCCAGCCCGCGTTACCCTGACACCCCTAGCGCGCACAGCGCTGGACCGATATCTGCAGGAGCGGGGGCTTCCTGTCAGCCGTGCTCACTGGAATCCGACCACGTCCCTGATTGGCAGCCTTGACGACGCCGATGCCGGCATCAAGCCCTTGCGGCTGTGGGAAGTCATGCGCCGGTTTTTTCGGCTCGTCGCGCAGATTATCAAGAACGACCATCCGGTGCTGGCTGAAAAGCTGCATCGGGCCTCTCCGCACTGGATGCGGCACACCCATGCGACCCACGCGATCGCCAGAGGGGTTGAGCTGAGCGCCGTACGAGATAACCTGCGTCACGCGTCGATTTCGACCACGTCGATTTACTTGCATACCGACGATGTAAAGCGGGCACGGCAGTTCGGGCAGGCATTTACCGACTGAGTTACTCGCTCGGCACGTCAGGCAACAAACCGATTGACGTTCACAATGTGGAATGACGGAATTTTCTGGGGTTCCGGCGTAGAACCCCAAAGAGCAGATTTTTTCCGCCGCTGACGAGCTGGCCGCCGGCGGCCAGAAGCCCACCCTTGAGGCCATCCGCCAGCGCACCGGCGGCAGCTACACCACCATTTCCCCGGCGCTGAACGAATGGAAGGCCCGGCAGGCCACGGCCGCCGCGCCGCTGCGCGAGCCTGCGCCCCAGGCTGTCGCCGACCGTCTGGCCGAACTGGGCGCGGACGTGTGGGCCGTGGCGCTCGACCTGGCAAACGCCCGCCTGGCCGTGGAGCGCGAGGCGCTGGAAAAGGCCCGCGCCGAGCTGGAAGCCGACCGCAACGAGGCAACCGAGCTGGCCGACAAGCTGGCGAGCGACGTGGAAGCTCTGCAATCCCGCCTGGCGTCCATCGAGGCCGCCGAAGCGGCCGCACGCGGCGAAGCCGACGAGCTGCGGGCCAGCCTGACCGCTGCCCAGGAACAGGCGCACACCGCCGAGGCCCGCGCCCAGGAGATCGAGCGCCGCGCCGGCGAGCTGCGCACGGAACTGGACAGGGCGCACCAGGACGCCGACCAGGCGCGCGGGGCTCTGGCCGAGCAGCAGAAGGCCAGCCAGGCCGCCGCCGCTCAACTCGACCAGGTGCGCGGCGAGCTGGTGAAGGCGCAGGCCAAGGCCGAGGCCGACCAGGAAGCGCACCAGGAGCAGCGCAAGACCGCAGCGGCCGAGGCGCACCGCATGGCCGAACGCCTCACCGCCGCCCAGGGCGAACGCGACCAGGCGCGGCAGGATGCCAGCGCCGCCCGCGAGGAAGCCGCCCGCCTGGCCGGGCAGCTCACGGCGCACCAGGAACAGAACGCCGCGCTGCTGGCCCGCATCCAGCCGGCGGCCGACCAGGACAAGCCGGCCAAGGGGCGCAAGTGATGCGGGCAGGGCTGGCCGCGTTCGCGGTCATCCTGGCGGCGACGGCCGCCCAGGCCGGCGAGCTGCGCGGCCGGGTGGTGGCCGTCGCCGATGGCGACACGCTCACCATTCTGGACGCCGGCCGCCAGCAGCGCCGCATCCGGCTGGCCGAGATCGACGCGCCCGAGAAGCGGCAACCCTTCGGCCAGCGGTCGAAGCAATCGCTTTCCGATCTTTGCTACGGCCGGGATGCCGTCATCGAGGACGGCGGGCGCGACCGCTACGGCCGCACCATCGGCCGCGTGAGCTGCGCGGGCATCGACGCCAACGCCGAGCAGGTACGGCGCGGCATGGCATGGGTTTTCGACCGCTACGCGACCGACCGGAGCCTCTACGCGATCCAGGACGAGGCGAGGGCGGCCCGGCGTGGCCTATGGCGCGATCCCCAGCCGGTGCCGCCGTGGGAATACAGGGCTAAAAAATAGTAAATGCACTGTTTTTAATGTTAAAAACAGTGCATCGCTTCGGGCTGATATTGACACTTGGGGGGCGGCTTTAGCCGCTGAAAGACTACTGGCCGCCGCGCCGCTGCCTGGCGGCGGCCAGGTCGATCACGTCCGCCGTGCGCCGGCCGGCGGCCTGCATCGGCGTGGCCGGGGCAGGGCGGCCGGGTTCCGCCTGGCGCGGCCGCCGGCGGAACAGTTCGAGCAGGAACGACCCCAGGAAGATGCCGGGAATGAACGGCAGCACGATCAGCACGCCCAGGGCCGAGGCCAGCGCCCGGAAGGGCTTGGCGAGCCACCGCAGCGGCCCGCGCAGCAGATCGGCCAGCAGGCCATCGAGCAACCAGAGCGCCACAGCCAGGACGAAGCCGCCGGCGGCGACCGTCATCACCGCGCCGCCGCCGAACCAGGCGGCCAGGCCGACCAGCAGCAGATAACCGATGACGACGAAAACCCACATGGCCGCGCCCGTCAGCTATGGTAGGGGTTCGCGTCGAACCGCCCGGCATACTCGGGATCAGCCAGATAGTTCAGCCGGTCGAGCAGGTACGGATATTCGCCCTTGACCAGCACAATCGGCTTTTCCGGGCCGAGGCGCATCACCTCGTCAGGCGTCAGCAGCTCACGCCCGGCGAACTGCTGGCTTGTGCCCTTGCTCTTGCCGCTGTTCATCGAGCCGCCGCCGCCGGAAATGCCGGTGCCGCTGTTCTTGCCGCTGTTCTCTGTCTCGAACTCGATGGTGGCTTTGCCCAGGCTGTCGCTGATGTATTTGGCCGTGTCGTAGTCGTCCGTTCCATAGAACGACTTGGCGCTGTTCGCCAGGAAGGTTTGCCACTTCGGATAGGCACCCTTGAGCTGCGACAAGTCTTGAATGAACACCCAGAAGGCCAGGCCGTAGCCGCGCAGCAGCGAAACGGCGTCCTCGATCTGCTTCATGTAGCCGAGCTGGCCGAACTCATCGAGCAGGAACGCGACCCGGTGCGCGGGCTGCACGTTGCTGGACGTGATGGCGGCAATCACCGAGCTGATGAACAGGCGCAGGAATCGGGCATTCGGGCCGATGCGGTTGGCCGGCATGACCAGGTAAACCGTCATGGCCGTGGCCTTGATTTCCGACAGGTCGAAGCCGGAGCGCGACAGCGCCGCCGCGATGCGCGGGTCATCCAGGAATGCCGTATTCCGGCGGGCCGTCGAAAGCACCGAGCCGCGTTCCTTGTCGGCCATCCCCATGAGCGTATTTGCCGCCCTGGCCGGGATGCCGAAGGCGGCCGTTTCGTCAGCGGCCATCATGCCCAAGAGGTCGAAAAACTCCGCTTCCCCGGCCGTCAGCAGCCGGCGCAGCTCGCCCAGGTTCCGGCGCTCCACGTCATCCAGTCCGGCAACGTGCAGCATCAAGCCTTGCAGGAAGTTCTTGGCGGACTCATCGAAATGCACGCCGTCGCCCTTGCTTTCGGAGATCACCAAGGCATCGGCCAGGATGGCCGATTCACTCACGCAATCCGGGTTCCACACGTCGATCCGGTCAAGCACGTTGAAGGCCGCGCCGCCGTCGCCATTGACCGCGAACGGATCGACCACATGCACGGCCTGGCCGAGCGCCCGGCGGGCGCGAGCCGTCACGGCCGCGTTTTCGCCCTTCACGTCAAGCACCAGGGCCGAGCCGGGATAGTCCAGGAGGTTCGGGATCACCGCGCCAATGCCCTTGCCGGAGCCGGTCGGGGCGACCGTCACGACGTGGCCGGTAAAGCGGAAACGCTGATCGAGGCCGGCGGACGCATCGGCCACCCGGCCCAGGGCGAAACCGGCAGGTTTTCCGGGCGCGACCAGGTGCCCGGCCTGGCGGATTTCCGCGACCGTGCCCCACCTGGCCGACCCATGCGTGACCGGCTGCGCGCCGGGCGCGGAAGCGGCTTGAACGGCGGCCGCGCCGATGCTGGCAGCGCCGCCCGGTTCGCCCTGCAATCCGGCCCGCAGGTTGTCCAACCAGGCCCCCAGGACGCGCAGCCGATGGCCCAGGGTGGAGCCTTCGCCGAGCTTGGACGCCAGCGCGCCGCAGATGCGGCCGCCCTGCGCATACATGGCATAGGTGCCGACCAGGGTTGCCGCGATCATGGCCCAGGACGGCAGGAACGGAACCAGCACGAACGCCAGCACCATTGCCGACGCCGGCAGCAGGTAGGCGAGGGCGGCCGCGCCCGCCAGCGTGATCGGGTTTTGTTTGCGCTTCACGGCCACCACGACCGCGCCGAGCATCAGCACGAAAAGGACGAAGAAGAAGATGCCCCAAACCTCGGTGATGCGCCGGGCGAAGCCGCCGAAATAGCCGCTTGCCGTGCTTCCGGAAAGCTGCTCCCGGCGCGTCGCGGCCTTCTGCTCAACCTGGCCGCGATACTCCGCTAGAACCTTGTCGCCTTCCGCAGCCGCCAGCCCCTTCACGAACTCAACGCCCCGCGTCACGGACTGCTGCACCACATTGACGCCGGCGGTAGCCGCCGCCGCCGGGCGTTGGCCGTCCAGACCGCCGGAAATCCGGGCGCTGAACTCGTCCAGGTTCGCCGCCGTTCCCAGGCCCGCGTTCTGCAAGAAAAGGCCGAGGTCGGCGCGATACAGGCTAAGGATGTTCGCCGCGCCAACGGCGTTCCGGCTCGCCAGCGCGGCCGCTTCCATTTCCTTCAAAACGGGCAGCAATTCGGCCCACTTGGCGCGGTAGGCTTTCCAGTCTCCTGCGTTCGTCGCCATCGCCAAATCCTGCTGCCCAATGTCGAGCTTTTGCAGGTTCGCTTCCCACGTCCGGTAGGTCGATTCCTGCGCGTCACAAATGCGCTTCACCCAGGCGTCAGCATCAGCCGCGCCGTAGAGCTTTCCGGCTTCGGCAGCCGGGTTGCATTCAGGGAAAACGCGGGCGTGCGCCGTGTTCGCCAGAGACAGGACGAACGCCCCGAAAAACACCGCCACAACGGCGGCCCACAATCGCGCTGCTAGAGCTTCAAAATCCATCATGCTTCACCTCTCTGTCAGGTAGAAATTGACGGCTAGGAACGGTTGCCGCCGTCCTCTCCATCATCGGAAAAAGCCGCGTCGCCCGCCGCCTCAAAGCGCGCTTTGGTGGCGTCAGCGTTCGGCCCTTTGAGCGCGCCGGCCGCGAGGGTCAAAGCGCCCAAGATCACGGATGCAGGATAGTCCGCCATGCCGGACTTGATGACCAAGCCGCCAAGCTGAATCTTGCGGCGTGCATCTTCTCTCCTGGCGTTCATACGAAGGCGTCCTAAATCGCGTTCAGTTCGCGCCAGGCGCTGCCGGAGCCGGGGCAGCTTGCTTGGCTTCGCCCTTGCGAAATTTCGAGGCGATAGCCTCAAACTCCTTCCGCATGGCTGCGTCGTCAATGTCGAGATCGCCGAGACCGGCGGCAATGGCAATCTTGCCGATGCGTTCAGCGGCCTTGCTTTCGAGTTCGGCCAGTTCTGCCTTGATGCGGTTCAGCTCGGCCAGCTTGTCGGCCTTGCGTTCGGATAAGGTCTTTCGTGCCATCGTTACAGCTCCTTTCGTGATTGTGGGTTATGCCCGCGTGATGTTATCACCTTGCGACGCTGGTAGGGAAGGCACGGCGCTGGTATAGTCATGCAGCGAAGCGAAATGCGCACTTACGGGTTGCTGCGCAACCCTCATGCGGCCGGGGATACCCCGGCACCCCTTTTTAGCGGCTAAAACGCCAAGGGAAGAA
>NZ_CP184471.1:0-321572 GCF_048627025.1 Burkholderia aenigmatica
ATGGATACTTGGTTATGCATTCGTTGCCACAAGGAATGGGCCGTTGACGCTGAGAAAATCGGGATCGATTCGTTCGGCATCTATGTCTTCTGCCCGCACTGCGGCCGGAGGAACCAGCTCGAAAGCCTCGGCCATCGGCGCGGGGCACTTATCCTTCGGCAGACGGGGAAGTAGCGGAAGGCTGCGGGGCGGCGGCGATCGTGGCCCGGTGCGCGGCTTCGAGTGCGTCGTCTCTGTCCTTCCCGGCATGCTCAGTGGTGTTGAAGGCAATGAGCGCCTTCGAGCGCATATCGTAGGAGCGCTCGATCGGCACGAGCGCATAGCCGGCCGGGATCGCCAGCAGCTGCGGGGCGTCGTAGAGCTTCGTTTGGGGCGGCAGATCGCACAGGAGCTTGACGCCTCCAACGTAGTTAGGGTCGCGGATCGCCACCGGTTCCGCCGCCTGCGCGGGGGCGTCGACGAACCCAAGCGCGCGACTACGTGCGCCAGCGCCGCCATGTTCTTCGCCGAAGTAGTGCCCGAGTTCGGGCTCGTCGGGCCAGTCGATGAGCCACGCGACCGCCGGCTGTGCGGGGGCGCGAGACAGAATCGCGGCGATGCGCTGTGTACCGTCCTCGATGCCTTCGCCCGGCGCGAGCTGCGCCGCCGCCCAAACCTCGTGTGCGATTCCTTCCGCGCCCGCCGCATTGGGCGATGAGGTGCGGGCAGCAAGCAGCCCCGACAGCTTCACGATGTCGACGACCATTTCGACGCATTCGACCGGCAAGCAGATTCCATGTGCATCACAGATCGAAACCACGTCGTCGTAATCGAACACCGCCCGCTCGTCCGTCACCGCCGGTTCGGGCTGCGCTGGCGTAAGTGCCCGCGCCTCGCGCTCGGCTACTTCTCGTTCGGTTCGATCGAGCAAGTTCAGATATTCGAAAATGTGCTGCGGAGTCGGTTTCGCGTTCGCCCACGCGACGATCATCTTGCAGTGCTCGTGCTTGCGGTGAATGTCCCCGTATCCGGTGTAGTCGTCGCCCAGCACCTGCAACCCGTAGGCCATATCGCCTTCGGCCGGCGCTTCGACGAAACAGTCGGTCAGGGTGCCGTCCGGTGCGCGCATCTCGCGAACCCGCCAACCCAACCCAACCGGCGCTGCTTCGTGCTGCTCGACAGGGAATGCGGCGAGGATAGCCGCACGCGCCAGGGCACGGTCGACATCCTTGATTTCGTCGGGAAGCGTATCGAACGCCATATCGAATGACAGGTCGCCGACGCCTTTTGCCAAGTCGCGGCGTATGGCATGCATTGCGATTGCCGCAGCTTCGACACGCTCGTCCCTCGGCGCTGCAGCCGCATCGTTGGCGACGAGCTTGCTCGGATCACCCCGATCGAGGGCGACGATCGCCTGCTCGATTGCTTCACGGTTTCGCACCGGCACGCTCGTCCAGTCGAGATCCTTGAGGGCTTGCGCGATCGCATTCGTGTCCATGTCAGCCATTTGTGTTGTCCATCCCATTCGGGTTGAAAAGCCAGTTCCTACCGGGATCAGGTTGAGGGGCCGGTGGCATCGTCGGTCTGATGCTCTTGGGCCAGAGAGGAAAGGTGGAACGTAATGTCCGCCAGCGCCCCCAGTCCCTGCGGTCTCGCCACGGTTTTGTCCACCCAGTCTGCAAGGTCAGTGCGTCCGATCCCGTTGAACGTCGCCTTCAACTGCACGGGGAGCTCGCCGTTCATCGAGTGCGGTGCTTTCGGCAACGCCGCGTCGTCGGGAAAATCTTCTTTGACGATCGCCACAAGTTCGGCCCATGCCTCCGAAGCAGCCTTGTCACGTCGCATTCCGTTGACGGTCTGATCAAGCTCCGCGTCGGGTATGCCAAGCCGACGCAACAATTCCGATGCGGAATCGACGGCCGCGTCCGTCATCTCGTCAACGATGGACCGGTTCGGGCTTTCGCGATCGTGAAGGGATTTCAATTCATCATCGAAACGAGCAACTTCGTCCGGGCCGAGTCCCAGCCCGGCGGCGACCGCCTCACGATGTTTCCAGGCGCCGAGCAGCATGAGCCGGTGGACTTGCCATCCGGCGCCCGCTGCTTCGACATAGACGTCGCGCTGTAGCACCTGGATCGCTTTCACGCGCCCAGCTTCCAGGTCACCATCGCCCAGGTGGAGGATCAAGGAGCACAAGATCGGCCACTCGTTGCCACCGAACAGCCCCAGTGGCATGGCGTAACCGCAGGAAGGATGGAATCGCAACTCGAAGGCATCACTCGCGTCGTCGTCGCATTCCAGGAGAGCCTGATCGAGAGCGGTATCTCCGAGTTCCCCCAGCGCGTTGATGTGGTGGTCGCGGACGCAAACAGGGCGCAGGAGATCGAGAAGCGTTGCCCGGTACGCCTTCCGGATGGCGGCCACCCGATCGGCCGGCAAGTTCATCTCACTGGCGCGGTGTGCCCGCTTCGTGGCATCCCGCGGCATCACCAGATAAGGGGAAAACGAAAAGCCGGGGCCACTCAATGACGGATTGACGCGGACGAAGACCTCGCAGTCCGGCGTCGTCAGCATCCAACTGGCGGACAGATCCTTGTAATCGTCGCCGCCGATATGCGGCGGACCGTAGCGCCGATGCATGTACGCAAAGAGCGTCGCCCACTGGCACTTCTTCAGGGGCGTGCTGTCGAGGACCGCATCGTCCAGGCTGTATCCGTCCCACAGGTCGCGGCATTCGACGAGCGTTCCACCCCACTGATCCACCGTCGACGAAACGAAGTTCGGGTCAGGCAGGTGACGAGGTTTGCGAGGTGTCTTCTTCGGTTCGGTCATTTTCTGTTCGGTCCGGCGAAAGTGCTCGTGGGTGCTCCGCGATAGCCCGGGGGAATCCACGGTGTCATCCCATCGTGCCGGACGAAGCGCGGAATTCAAGATGTCGAGCGTCAATGCGGTACCGGGCCCCATTCCTCACCGAGCGCCATATCCGCAAGGAAGTGCTCGATATCGTCGGGAGTGAGGTCCTGGACATGGCTCACGAGGAGTTCGATGCCGTATGGGTTCACGCAGTAGATGTAGTCCTCTTCGGAATAAAGGCCGTGGCCTTCAACGTGGACGGGCTTCCTGTCACGAAGCGTTTCGAGAATCTGTTCCGGAAGCGGGAGCTTGAGTGCAGGCCAGTCCTTCGCCGCGATCAGCTTCTTGATGCCCTCGCGTTCGACGGCCGCCTGCGCTTCACGTCGCTCGACCTGCTGGTCGTGGATGCCGTGTTCCCATGCCTGGGAGAGCTCGTCATCGTCCCGCAGCAGATGCGGGATCGGCTCGTCCGCGTAGTGATACCCCGCGCGGCGGGCAAGCTCATACGCCCTGCGTCGGTGCCGGTCGAACGCCGGCGTTCCCACGTCGCCCGATGTCACGTACAGCCACATCAGCGCGGACTCGCACCGCGCGTCCAGTGCCAGCGAGAAAAGGCTTTCCACCTCCCCGCCTTCCGCATCGTTCCGTTCAGGATTTGCTGACGTGCCCTGCATAGCTACACCCTCGTATCGTTCTGTCACAAGGCGCATTCTATTCCGATACTTCCTACCGGGAAGTAGTTTTCCGCCCGGCACTTATTTCTGCGGGACCGCGTGCCTCTGCAACGACAGGGTGCGGTGCTGGTCTGGTCAGGAAGTCAGCCGAGCATGCGCATTTCGGGGATGGTTCCCCGGCTTGAGATGCCGGGGTTGATCGGTATGATTTGAACGTGGACCTCCCAGCGGAGACGACGATGGCACACCAAGTAATCGCGACGTTTTTCAACGGCGGCAAGAAACTGGGCGAACTGGTTGTGTTCGAAAGCGCCGACACCTCGGAGGCCTGGAGGGCATGCAACGCGTATGCGGATCGGCCCGAAACGGAGCAAATTCAGGTCATCCGTCGCATGATCAACGCAACCAACGCGCTGTTTCATGTCCGGAAATGCAACCCCGAGCCGCTGCTTGCGTAACCGAAGAGGTTTCCATGTCCGATATCGTGAAGGCCCTGTACGTGACAGACGATCGGGATCTGCCCGACGATGAGCAGCGCGCGCTCGTCATCTTCCCCGGCGGCAATGGCGACTGGTACGTCCAGGTCGCACCGAAACACGGCTGCGCGATCGAAGGCGTGCGGATCTGCATGTCGGGCGGCGCCGCGATGCATTGCCCGGGACTCGGCCCGGCAATCGCAGAAGCCTATCGGGCGATGATCGCCGCGCAGAATGGTGAACGACGGGAGCCCGTTCCCACGCGAGAGGAACTGGAGCGAGAGGTGCACGCGTGGCGCACGGCATTTCCGAAGCATCAGTTCGACGGCATCTTCGATATCGTCGAAACCCTCGAATGAAGCCGGGACGATCAGTCGGAAAACGCCGCATCCGCCATTGACGCTTGCGCATCGACCGCGACACGCGGCCCCAGTAAAGTTGCGCCTGCCCCATTCCGCGGTGCCGTGCTGCTTGTCTAAGGTGCCGTCTGGTCAGAGGTTCAGATACTCGAGCGCGTGCCCCTTGAGCAGGATGCACGTGCCGCCGGCCTCTTCCAGGAGTTCGGCCATGCCCCGCGACTCAAGCCACTCGAACGCCTCCTGGATGGCAGGGTCGGCTTCCTCGAGCGTTTCCACTTCGGTGCCGTCTTCGGCCGACAGCCCAAATGCCGGGGTGAGCGCATCGGAGCGCACCGCGTGGGAAAGGAGCAGCTCGACCATGCTCTGGTCGGCAATCTCGATGGCGCGGGCCGCCTGCGCGTCGCTCGTTCCGCCCGAGGCTTCCCGCACATCGGCCGAGCTCGCGCCGGCGGCCGGCTGCTCGGCGATCGCGGCGACGCCGCGGCGCAATTCCTGCGACGCATACATTGCGCGTCGCATCTTGTGCTCTGCCCGTGTGCAGCGACATCCGCCGTTGGTATGCATCCCCTTCGGTGCCCGGATGACGCAGCCGCCGTCCGTGCAGCCTTCCACGGATGCCATCAGGGCATCGTATCGCGTCAGTGCGGCCGTCAACCCTTCCGGAATCGAAATGGTCCCGCTGGCCAGATGGAGATCGGTGATCGCGCGAAGGATGCGATCGATACCGGGATGACCTTCGAAGCCGAGCAGCGCGCTGATCGCCCCGATGTCCGCGCACGCCTGCTTGAACGCGGCCTGATAGTCGGGTTCCTCGTCGTTGCCCTGTCCGTTCATGTCATTCATCCGTGTTGATTCGGGAAATCCGTGGTTCTGGAAAGACCATACCGGGTCAGCGCGGCAGTTCAAGGCCGCTGAGCCCGGTGGATCAGCAGAGGCCGGCGTGCCATTCCTCGCCGTGGGCCATTTCCGTAAGGAAGGGCTCGATATCGGCAACCGTCATGTCCCGCGGATCGCCCAGGAAAAAGAAGCCGTGACCGCCGAAAGGATTGGCGAAGCGCACGCAGTTCCCATCCGGAAACAGCCGGTGGCCGCAGATGAGGCGCGACTCACCGCCCTGAAGGTCGACCAGCAGTTGCTCCGGTGCGGGAAGTCCGAACGCGGCCCAGTTCTTCGCGCGGATCAGCAACTCACGCGCCTGGCGCCGGGCGCATTCTTCCGCTTCCAGCCGCTCTTTCCGCCGGCGCTCGACGCCCTGCGCCCATCCATCAACTGTCTCGGAATCGCCATCGAGCAGATGCGGCATGGGCTCGTCGGCGTACAGGTAGCCTGCCCGGTCGGCAAGTTCCCAAGCGCGGCGGCGATGACGGTCGAACGCTTCCGTATGGAGGTCGCCGGCCGTGACGAGCAGCCGCATCAGAACGGCTTCGACACACGCATTGAGCGCCAGCGAGAACAGGCTGTCGTTACAGACTGGATTGTCAGGTGATGTCGGCACGGGATCTCCGCAGTTTCGGTTCCGGAAACATCAGCGCAGCGAAACCCCTTGCATCCCCGTCCGGCAGACACATCGGTTATCCTGCGCTTCTCGCTTCCTGTCAGGAAGTATATATGCCTACGGGCCAGAATCCCCTCCAAACGCACTCCACCATGCGCCGCGACCTGCACCCCGCGCAACACACTCAGTACGTGGCCGTGAGCGACCTGCTCGGCAGCGAGCAACCTCTGCCGAAACATCTCGACACCACTGCAATACCGTGCGTTCGTCGCACCACGCCGTGGACGTGGCACTGCAGGCCCCGGTATGGGAAGCTACGAGCGCCGTTGCATTGCCGGGCTCCTGCCGCCGCACCTATCTCGTCGAGGACCGCCGTCGGCGCCGGCGCACGGGCCAGTTCGACGTCGTAACCGAGCCTGGAGTATGGCGCTGCACTGATTCTCCACCGCTGACAACACGCATAGACGAGTTAATACCTGCCTCCGTTCGCGGCACTTGACAGTAGCCTCGATTGGGCAGAGCATGATTTTGTGCTGCCTGCCTCCACTCGTGGCACTAGTCTCGCTGCCCGTCAGGCAACGAGAGACGGGCTCCCGGTTTGCAGACTGGGGGCCCGTTTTGTTTGATATGACGAATTATTTCGATCGCTTCCTGCCGACGCGAAGCGCGTTGTTCGACGAAGAGGACTCGGGCGATCATATAACCCCAATTTCGGACCTGTCTTTCCGGACAGGTACTGGTTCTGGCTGGCGCGCATCGAGCCGTATATCAACATTCCGCTGCGAAGGTCCACATGCTCGAATACGCCGTCGAGCGCGCACGCGGCTGTCCAACGCGGACGAGATCTCGCTTTTCGTTGGCGAGATCCACAACTCGGACATGGCGTGGTATTCCGTTTGGAATTTACAGACGGACCCGGACGATCTGGTGCGAAACACGGTCAGTGCAACCATCGACC
This sequence comes from Burkholderia aenigmatica, assembly GCF_048627025.1. Classification (NCBI taxonomy): domain Bacteria; kingdom Pseudomonadati; phylum Pseudomonadota; class Betaproteobacteria; order Burkholderiales; family Burkholderiaceae; genus Burkholderia; species Burkholderia aenigmatica. The sequence continues at coordinate 6,795 of NZ_CP184471.1, forward strand.
GGGCGCGGGAATATGCAGCGTCGCCGCGACGGGCCTCGCGTCTGCCCTTCCTTGCGGCAACACTTCTCGGCGTCTTCACGCCGCTCATGGTCTGGCTGACCATAGGTGTCGCGGCCATACGACTCCACCACTACCTCTGACGCTTCCAGTCAGGAATCACGCGCAGGTGAATGCGGCCGCCTGCCCCTGCCCAACCTTCTCGCGGCGCTCAAGCTCAGCAGTCAGCCGATGGATTCGATTCGCCAGCAGTTGCCGCTGTTCGGACGAGCGGGCGCGATCGCGCTGGCGGCCGGCGGCACCACGTCCTCCCAGCCTGGACGGATCGAACCGCGCTATATCCGCGGACACTGACGCGGATTGTCGTCGCTTGAGGCTCGCGATTCGGCTGAGTATCCGGAAAGCCGGGATAGCCCGTAGGTTCGCGTCTGCGACCGCTTCGATCACACAGCAGGCGGTCGCGGCGTCCGGACCATAGAACGCCAGCTCGACCGGCCGACCAGCATCGCGCAAGCGCGCGAGCAATGCGTTGTAGTCGCGGTGGTCCGTTTCGATGCGCTTCCCGAGAATGACTCCACCGAGCTCAAACGCGAATGGATCGGGTTCGAGTGGGCGTGATGCCGCTGCCGGGCTTCGCTGCTGGGTCATTGCCTGATCTCGCAAACGCTGGCCAATCAGATGCCGGTCGCCACACGGTACACCGGCGCTCCGCCGGCGCCGACGGCTACGCCGAACGAATACCTCCCGGAATCCGTGGTGACGGTCAGGCGGCCGGATTCCTTGATCCCGGTGTCATCGACCGTCAGGTACTTCAACGCAATATACCGATGATCAATCACGCCCTTGATGCGCAACCTGAGCGCCTTCGAGGCTTCGACCTTGGTAATCTCGCCCGGCAGTTCGAGAATGGAAACCCGCACCGGGGCGATTTCCAGCGTGCCGCCGTCCCGCACGAGCCGACGATCGTTGTTAGTCGTGGCGGCACCGTTCTTCGCAATGTCGTACACCGTCGGGCCGCCGGGCGTCAGGAAGATCACGTTCGTTGCGGACGCGCTCGCGCCACGGGGCCTGAGAACGACATCCCGGGGATTCTTGCCGAAATCCACGCTCCAGTCGATCGAATCACCGATGAACGCGGCGCTGGGCGAGTCCGTCAGGTGGATGGATGACTGAACGGCTCCCGCTGCGTGGGCCGTCGTCGCAATAGCGGCGCACGCCGCGAAGATAAGAGAGACGAGTTTCTTCATGGGAATCGTTGCGTCGTGTTTGAAGGGTTGATGATTCGCGGCGCCCGGGATCAAGCAGACAGCAGGTTGTCGGAGGCGTCGGGAAGACGGTCGTTCACTACTGCCGCCAGTGTACGGAGCGGGCCGCCATACAGAAATCCCGAATGGACACCTATCCCGGGACGTTTCCGACATTTACGGCTTGCTGTCGCCGTTGCGCCTTACGCCGCCATGCGCTTCGGCCCGCGCCGTTGTGCCCCAGAATATGTCGAAGCCGCAGGCTCCAGTGATCCACGATCGCGAGCCGAGAGTGGCGGGTCTGGCCAGACCTCGCGCAGCCCCATCACACACCTCCTCTCAACGGCCAATGGTGACCAGTTCTACAGGACCGGGATCAGCATTCGAGGCGTGTAGTCTCGAAAATCCCGGGGAAATACCCGAAAACACCCAAAATCGAAGACCGGAAGAAGCGTTTTCAGGTCAAAACTTCGTGAATCCATCTAAACATCGGCATTCCGAGACACTGGATTGCACGAAACATCGATTCGTTAGCGAGTTCTTACGCGACGCTCGGGACTGGTACGCAACAATCCACCACTCGCCGCCAATCATCCCGGCCTGCGCCGTGAAGCCGGTTACCTACAGTCCGAACCGCCCCTGCTCGCCCGCGCGACCAGGGAAGCGCCGCTCCGGAATCGGCGCGAGTCAAGCTAGTTGTCGTCTCGGTCATGCTGCCAATGGCTCTATATCGGTCGAGCGCGTATACGTTTTGACGATGCAGTCGCGCTCGGGGTTCAGTGTTACCGCGCCGATAGGCGTCCAGTTCCGGGTGGCGCCCGACCAGCGCCGCGGATTTCGTTCTCGCGCCTGGAGATATACCTCGTGACGGGCGGCAAGGATCGCGGCATCTTCACCCGCATGACGCTGGGCGGGACTGACGTAGCGGATGCCACTGTGCCGGTGATCATGGTTGTACCAATGCACGAAGTGCGAAGCCCAGCGGCGAGCCTCATCGAGGTTGGCAAAGCCCTTGTCGGGGAACTCGGGGCGGTACTTCGCCGTGCGGAACAGGCTTTCGACGTAGGCGTTGTCATCGCTCACGCGCGGGCGCGAGTACGAAGGCTTGACACCCAGCCAGTTCAACATCGCCAGGACAGTCGTGGCTTTGAGGGTCGAGCCATTGTCGCCGTGCAGCACCGGCCTGGTCGCCATGGCATGGATGCCTTCGGCCAGCGCCGTACGCTTGACCAGATGCGCCGCATGGTCGGCGTCGTCACTGTCGTGCACTTCGAAGCCCACGATCTTCCGGCTGTACACGTCCAGAATCAGGTACAAATAAAACCAGCGCCCCACGATCTCGGCAGGCAAGTACGTCATGTCCCAACACCACAGCTGGCGCGGTGCAGTGGCGATATGCGTGGTTGGCGGGCGGCTCTTGCGCGGTGCCTTGGCGCGGCCCCGGTGCTGGTTCTGCCCATGCTCGCGCAGTACGCGCTGGAAGCTCGATTCGCTGGCCAGATACACGCCTTCGTCGGCCAGCATCGGGACGATGCGCGCCGGGGGCATGTCGGCAAAGCGCGGCTCGTTGGCCACCTGCAGAATCTGCTCGCGCTCGGTGGGTGTCAGCGCGTGGGCCGGTGTCGGCCGCACCGCGCCGGGTCTGCCATCACCCGATACGAGCCCATGGTTGGCCTTCCAGCGCTGCAGGCTGCGCTCGTCGATGCCGGCGACCTCACAGGCCTGCGCCAGCCGCGCACCGGCCTGTTGAGCCGCTTCAATGTCCTGGGCCAGGGTCTGGCGATCTTCGAGCCCGATCATTCGTCCTCGCTTCTGTTCTTGTTGAAGATCGCCTCGACTTTTTTTGACAGCACCAGCAGCGCTGCCGTCTCAGCCAGCGCTTTGTCCTTGCGGCGCAGCTCGCGCTCGAGTTCCTTGATGCGCCGACGGTCTTCCTTGGTCTGCTGCGGGCTGGCGCGCTTCTCCGCGGGTTCGGCAAGCGCTTGCGTTGCGCTGTCACGCCATTGCTGTAGTTGCTGTGGATACACGCCGTGTTCGCGGCACCAGGCGCTGCGGGTGGCCTCGTCCATGGCTGCCGTGGTAATGACTGCCTCCAGCCGAGCCGCTGCCGTCCAGCTGCGTTCTCGCGCCGGCTTGGCCAGTTCCTCACCGCGCCAGCGTTCCAACGTATCTGTGCTCACCCCAATCTCCCGAGCCACCACCTCCAGCGGGGCGCTCTCCGGCGGCAGCAACCGCGCCACCGCTCTGTCCTTAAAACCTTGTCCGTATCGAGCCAACTTGTTCTCTCATCATCGCCCCCTTGTTGCGGAAATCGGTGGCAAGGGGGCCGTCGCCTTCGGCGACGGCAACCCACCACCATCTACGAAACTTGAATTCAGGAAAGATTCAAGTTTCTATCGGGGCGACAACTATTTTGCCGCGGGGGGGAATGGCTGGTACAGGATCGGGAGAGGCGAGCACGTCTGCCACATGGGAAGGCCAGGTGCCTTCGGTCAGCGGATGGAGGAAGGCAACGTCGCGGATCGTCACGAGCCCGAGCAGCCACGCGAGCATTTCGCCTGGCCGGCGCGTGGCGATCCAAACGCTCCGGTCAGAATCCGTGACACCCACGGTCAGCCCGGATTCGAGATCGATCCCGAACGAGACACCGACCATCGCGCCGAGCCAGAGCACCCGGGCGGAAACAGAAGACCGGAGAGAGCGATTCGCAGCCACGATCCCGCGCGGCGCTTCCGCGGAGACGTAGCCCGCCCTGCCGGCACCGGTGCCGAACACTTCGATACGTCCGATCTGGAACCCGTCGCACCACGCCATGAGCGTTCCCCACGCACCCGGGAGATCCACACCGAATTCGTCGCGGAACTCCCGAGCCGTTGCGCCCATTTGGCGATCGCTGACCGGAACCGGCATCGCCGCGGTGCCATAGACGCCGCTGGTCGCTCCAGTCAGGATTTCAGCCAGAAAATCGAGCAGCGAGCCATTGCGCACCAGACGATAGTCAACGCCATCCGCGACGAGCTTGGCCTTCACCTCGCCTGCTTCCTGACCGAGCATCCAACGAACCGGATCCTCGGCCGAGCGGCAAACCCAGTTCCGGCCGTCACGCGCCCATTCGGAGGCAACCTCGCGCACGTGCTCCCCGACACCATCACGACTCAAGAGCAGCATCGATGCCCCCATCTTCCAGTCCGAAATCATCGGCGTTGTGGATCGTTCCGCCGTTCGTGCCATCTATTACCTGAAGCATGTTGTTCAGGTAGGCCGCGCTCGCCTCATCCCCTTCCTCGGACATGATCCGGACGTACACAGGCGTCGAAAGCAGCGCCTCGAGATCGGCCCGCAGCGCATACGTGGGCTGGCCGGCCTCCCCGAATGTCATGAACTCGTACGGAACGGCCGCGTCCTGCGGGCGACGCTTACCCATCGCACGAGCACCGACCATGTAGAGGCTGACGAAGCCGTGACGCTCGAGCGCCTCGCGGATCGCATCAAGGTGCGGCTGAAGCGCATCCAGCTCCGCGATCGCGCGGTTCTTCTGGATTTCGCCCATGTTGACGACGCTGCCGCAGTAGGCGCTGATGATCGACACGCGGGAGTGGCCGAGAAGCTGCGCCACCAGTTGAGCCGCAACGCGCGTTTCGCCGCGCAACGGGCTATTACCACCCCGGATCGCGCTCTGCACACCCGACAGGTGCTCGAACTCGTTATTCGCGACCTCGTGGCGCAGGCCGTGGAGCGTGACGCCCAGATCGGCCTTGGTCAGCCCGAATTTCTTGGCGATGTACGAGAGGCGGCGGGCGTTGGTCTTGAGCGATTCACCCGGCCAGCCCAGAAAGCCGTCACGGTCCTGCACTACGGCTTGAAGCTGGCGGAGTACGTCGAGCTTTTCCGGCGTGTCGAGAGGAAGCACACGATACCGGCCTCCCTTCGTGCCTTTCTTGATGGGAAGGCCCGAACCGCTCGCGGCAATTGCGGCCTTCAGTTCCTCACGCGACACCTTCACATCGGTGAACGCGACGATGTTCGTTGTGCCGCCCACTACTACGGTCGCATATGGACGGATACAGACCATCTCCAGGCGGCGCAGCCCCCACGTCCGGCCAGCGAGCAGCATCAGCCCGGCGCGCTCGTCGGCCTGCCGAATCTGGGCCAGCTTTTCGTCGATGTTCACGCCGTTTCCAGACCAGCTTTTATCCGTCTGCGCAGAGAGGGCGCGTGTGGCCCGCTTTGGGTCTTTCACGTACTGCGCGGTCGGGCCGATAAGGTCCGGCTTACCGATCCAGTTGCAGAAGATACGGAAGGTCGTGATCCGGTTCTGTATGGTCGACGCGGCCTTGCGCTCATCGACCCACTTATCCACAAGCGCCTGCATGTGCTTCTGCCGGAAGCTGGTGATCGTGTCGAACCGGTATCCAAGAATTCGCAGCTCTTGAAATCCCTGATAGAGGATATGGCCACGGGCTTCGAGCGTCTTGTCCGATGCGCGCCGGTCGCCACGAACCGTCCGCAGGTTCTCCTGTTGCTTGAGAAGGTCGGACAGTTGCTTCTTCCAGTTCCCGTGAGGAATAGAAGCCTGAGCACCCGCCCTCGGCGCATCCGCTGCTTTACCGTCCGTATCGAAGAAGTCCGTCATTCCTGCACTCCTGATTCCTGCTTGCCCTGGTGTGCTCTGACGGTAGGCGCGTGAGCACGTCGATTGTTCAACCGGTCTCATTCCCGCAGGAATCGGCGCATAGGCGTTCCAATCCCTCCGGGCTTGAGGCCGGGGCTTTGCTTCTGTTCCTACGGGGTGCTTCTTGTCGCCTTCCGGAGCGACGGGGGGATGGCAGTGCCTGTACGTTAGAAACTTCTGGAACTGCACAACCGATCCCTCGGCCGTACAGATGCGCTTTCGCGCCATCCCCGCTTGTGTCCTGAGCGGGGAGCCTTTGTCGCGTTTTTAAGAGGTGCGACATCCTCCTGACTCTCGGTTAGCGCCCCAAGCGCTTCCCGAACGAATCTGGTTCCTCCCATTCCTTCCCTTGCAGCCTCCGAACCCGTGATGAGGTTCGAGCAAGTTGCCAGATACCCGGCTCGCCCCCGATACGCCTCGACGGGCGCTCGAAAACGAGTAGGTCGACTTCCATGCGTTTCGCACGAAGCCGCGTCCAGCGGAATGAAAGTCATCGGAATGACTAGAAGCGCATGCGCTTCGCGCCAGTGGATTACGCCTGTGTAGGTCAGGCGTCTGGCGGGCTGCTCCAGGAGGAGCAATCACACATTTTGGGTCGGTGGTGTGTACCGATTCCGTATTGCGAGAACTTCACACCGTATGATTCCTGACGGAATGTAAGCGGCGAGAGCTTTTGTTGAGCCAGTGGCTTCCAGTGCTGACGTTGACGCTGATCGCACGCTCGATGCGTGACGCTTGCCGGACCAACCCGGCGCAATTCGCGCAGGAGGTCTTCGTGCGATCTCAAGTCGTTGTCGAGATGAAAGGTTCTAGCGGGGCGATGCCCGGCGGCGCTGATTTGCGAGCCGTGTGAATCCGCGAGGGATCCACGAGTTGCGGTTTGCCCGAGCGATCCTCATCGGATTTCGGGCGAGGCTGATGCCTCGACTGTCCTGCTTTTGGACGCGTTGCGCGTCCGGTCCCGACGCTGCCTACGGGCTGGCGTCGGTGGCTAGATACGGCCCAGCTGCCGATCAACGCACCGTGCGGTGCGGTCGATGGTTCGCAGATTAGATAGGTCCACGCTTCTTGTCAAGAATCTAAATCGCTTCACTACACCGTTACCTTTTACACAAATTCCCGAAAACCCCGGTGCTCATGTGTCTCACGCCACATGGCAGGACACTCTCTTTACAATACCTTTTGCAAGCCCGACGAAGTACGATAGGGCGGTTCACCGATCTCGTCGATCATCACGCCAACGTCGCCGGCAAAAGTCTGCAAATTGGCCACAATTGGCCGGTAAGTGGCCAATTTCTGGCCCAGCCCGGCGCCGTTTCAAGCTCTCCTCTGTCTTTCAATCCACGCAACGGGCCGGATATTGGCCGGATATGGGCCATGTATCGCCAACCCGTGGCCGATAACTGGCCGATTTCTGGTCGAACTTCTTGCCACGAAGCTTATTAGCCAATATGCTTTGCGTACTTCTTGTGGAGAACCTATATGAGCAAGGCAACCCCGCCCATCGTTCGTGCCATCGACGTCGGCTACGGCAACACCAAGTACACCACCTCCCAGCGCAACATCGACAGCGACGCCCAGGTCGGTCTGTTCCCTTCCCTCGCCCCGCGAGCCACTCAATCCGATTTCACCGGCGGCCTGATGAGCAAGGCTGATCGGATCGTCGTCGCGGTCGACGGCGAGAGCTATGCTGTTGGCGCGGATGCCCTCGCGGAATCGAAGGGCATCTATAAGCGGGAGGTCGCTGCTGCCTACTCGACGACCCGCATCTATCGAGCACTATTCCTCGGCGCTCTTCAGAAGATGCGCCTGCAGGCAGTCGACTACATGGTCGTGGGCCTCCCGCTGACGACTTACGATCGCTACGCCGATGAACTCAAGGGCCTCCTGACCGGTCTTCACGAAGTCCCGAATCCCGTCAAGCCCGAACAGATCCTCAAGGTCGACGTGCGCCGCGTGAAGGTCTTCCCGCAGCCGAGCGGCGCCTTCTATAACTACGCGGTCCCCCGCAAGCTTCTGGAGTCGATGCAATATCAGACGAACCTGGTCATCGACGCCGGCTACGGCACGCTCGACTGGTTCGTCACCGAGGGTGCCCGCCCGCTGACCGGCCGATGCAGCGCGACGCCGAAATCGGTGTGGGCCGTCATCAGCGCCGTAGCCGAACACATTGCTCCGGATCTCACGCAGAACCCGCGGACGATGCAACGGATCGACAACGCTCTTCGAGTCAACGCACCGCTGAATATCAATGGCAAGCAGGTGGACATCACGCCGATGCGCCCGCTCGTAACGCAGATCGTTGAGGACGCGATCAGCGAAATGCTGCTGTCGATCGGAAACATTTCCGACATCGACAACATCCTGATCACCGGTGGCGGCGCGCATCTTTTCGCGGACTATGTGAAGAAGGAGCTTGGCAAGTCGCACAGCCAGATCCACACCGATTCCGATCCGGTCTATAGCAACGTCCGCGGATTCCAATACGCCGGCGAATTCTGGGCGGCGCGCGACGCGAGCAGCCGAGCTGCAGCCTGAGGAACTCGACCATGGCACGCCCTCCTTCCGCCATGCGACTTCGGATCACGGTGCCCGCGCATCACGCCGTTCTCCGCCATATGGAACGCCTCGCCCTCGAGGAAGGCTCGGATGCAAATGTCGAGCTTCTCCGTTTGGCCGAGCTCGGCGCTCATCTTGAGGACCTGCACGGGCCGATCAAGTCGGTCGCAGATATCGTCAAGCTGGTTCATTCGCGAAACGTCGTCACGACGGCGCCGATGCCGGCGGATCAAACGCCCGCTGCTTCCACTGAGCGACAGAGCGCGCCGCAAAGCGTTGATGCGCGGAAAACCGCTGTACCTGTGTCGGCTGCACCGCAACCCGATCCGCCCTCGGCCGTCCCCTCCCCATCCGAACCGACTGGGGGGCTTATGGTGGACGAATCCCAGGCCGCGCTCGCGTGGCTACCCGACTAACACAACGGGGCTAGAAACAGAAACGCACCTCGGTACATTGACTCCTGTAAGGCCAATCAAGGAGAAAACCATGAGCGTGACCAACCAATACATGTGCGAATACGCGCAACTCGATCGCCGGAGCGTCCCGGCCCAACTGCGCGGCAACGGTGACGGCCGGGCCGATCTGTACGACCTGTTCCTGCGTATGGAGGGCGTGAAAAACGGACTGGTCGAGCAAAACGGTGATGTGGTCGACACCTACTCGGCCGCGATGTCCGGCACGAACCTGTCGCCGGCGCTCGCGTGGCTGCTGGTTCGCCTCAACCGCCTGCTGGTCACGCTCGACAGCCTCAACGCAAAGCTGTCCAAGGTTGCCTCGAAGTACGACATCGATCCGTCGGACTCCGACAACTCGCGCGGCCGCGGTATCCGATCCAACACCCTCTCGAGGAGCTCGCTTTGCACACAAGCCTTCGCATCCGCCGTCGGCTTACGGGGCTAATGACCGCGGTGGCTCTCGTGCTGCTGACCGCAGTACAACCCGCCCTGGCAGATTGCTTTGATGACGCCGGTACTTATCAATCGGTGAACCCGAACGTTCTTCGGGCAATCGCGTGGTACGAGTCCAAGGGCGACCCCACAGCCGTGCACCGCAACTCCAACGGCTCAATTGACGTGGGTGAATTGCAGATCAACTCAATTCACTTCCCGGAGCTCGAGGCGTATGGAGTAAGCCCGTCGTCCTTGAGGGACCAGTGCGTCAACATCTATGTTGCCGCTTGGCATCTCAAGCAGAAAATGGTCAAGTACGGCAATACGTGGGACGCCATCGGCTCTTATCACTCAGAGACCCCACGACAGCGTGACCAATATGCCCGCGCGATCCAAGGAATTCTGGCGTCGTGGGGACTAGTTTCCCTTCGCTGAACGCGCAGTTTCTTCACAGTTCTGTCCCAAACCCTCGCCAGCTTGTCGCACCTACAAGGCAACTCACTCATATCCGTGTGGCAAGGCCGCTGGCGATCCTCCCTGGGCAGTCCAGACATGCGCGAGGCGGGACAGCCCCTTTGGGCGCTTCACCGACCGAGAACTGGCTACTGGCTCCCAGAGCGATCGCCCACCGCCGCCCATGCAATGGCCTAGCTTAACGGTGAGCCAGGGCTACTACCGCTGATTACAGCGACGCTGACCGCTGAAAACGCCATTCAAAATTTTGGGTTCAAGACGGGATGTGCCCTCGACCGCCAAGCATCCAACACTTCATTGTCTAAAACCCCCTTCTCCATCCGCGCGGCGTTGTTGCATAAATTGGGCACGCCAGCGGCCGGCTGACGTTTACGCACAACAGCCGGTCTGCCCCCCCTGCTAACGAATCGGATTCCTGGGTACAGTCTCGAGTTTTGGTAATGTCACAATGCGGATCGATGAAGCCACCCTTGCGGACATACTGGAGGCCGAGCCGACGCGCGTCCGTCCGCGTCTGTACAGCGACACGCTGATCCTGTCGCTGCGGAGCATCAAGACCGTGTTCCGCTGCCGCTGCTCGCGCTGCAGGGCTTCGCGCAAAGCCTGCACGAGCTGGCTTTTGCCACCTTGCCCGTGCCGAACTACACGACACTGACCCGCCGCGCACAAACGCTTGAGGTCCAACTGCCGATCGTTGGCGACGGCGAGCCGATCCATCTGGTGGTCGACAGCACCGGCGTGAAGGTCTACGGCGAGGGCGAATGGAAGGTGCACTAGCATGGCAATTCGAAGCGTCGCACGTGGGGGAAGATGGATCACGGGCTCGACGCGAATACCAGTCAGGTGCGTGCCGCGCTGATGACGCATCAGGACGTCGCAGACGGTGCCGTCCTGGCCGAACTGCTCGACCGAATCCCGGTCGACGAGCTGCTCGAAGCCATCGGCGGTGACGGGGCCTATGACCCCAAGGCATGCCAAGCCGCGATCGCCGCACGCGTCGCAACGCCAACGCGCGAAGTCGCCGCTCATTGCCCCACAAACACGTCGGGCGCAGCGTGGCGCAATGACGCGGCCGACGCGATCGTGCGCCTCGGTCGTCGTGAATCGAAAAAGTGCAGCGGTTACTATCGGCGCTCGTTCGCGGAGAACGCTATCGATCGCTTCAAGACGCTCGCTGGTAACTGCCTGTGGGCGCGACACACGGACTCGCAGGCAAACGAGGTGCCATCCGCGTGGGCGTGCTGAACCGCGTGGCGGATCTCGCACGTCCTCAATCCCTTCGCGGCAGGAATAGCGGCATTACCACGCCATCACGCTCGACTTATGCAACAACGCCCATCCGCGCCGCGACCGTTTGGTGGCAGATGTGACCATGGACAGCAATTTGGCTTGAAAGCTTCGCTCCGACTGCTGACAACCTTCCTTTGGTCGATGTCGAATTTCAAACGACGCACGAGCGAAGAAACAACTTGCGTTGCGAGAGGTTAGCCGGTGCGATTTGGATAATCAAAGATTCCGCGTTTCAACGGATCTCTTGTTTTTGTGGGAAGGTGGTCAGGATAGACCGTTGGCCGCTTTGCCCCGGGGGTTCCCCGGGGCAAAGTGATTACTGGGTGTAGCTTGCGATGTGCCAGGTAAGCGAATTACTACCGTTGATTTGCACCATCTGAATCGATGCCGAATTCGAAACAACTGGAATCGAAACAGGAAACCACCATTGAGAACCACTTCCGCCGTCGTTCCAGCCGTAATCGCCAGCATAAAAGTAATTCTGGATATTCCCCGCTGTATCACGAACGATGAACTGAGCTACACCCGCGTTGCTGCCCGTCCAAGTAACGGCTACCCATCCATCGACGCGCTTCGTGTTTGCTGGTATCCCAAACCAACCACCGTTCCCAATATCCATCGAAACGTAGTTGCTTGTACCTGAGGAACCAACCTGCTGCCACACCCCGGATTTACACGACAACAAGTCTCCGTTTGGATCGGTCGTAATCCCGGTACCGGAACAGCCCCAACCTGACCACGCTGTTGCTGCCATCGACAGCGAGCTATTGACCACGCCGCCGCCGTTGAGGTACGTATAACCTTGGTTGACCGTCGGGCCATACATCCACGTCGTACCATTCACCTGAAGATTACCGCTGCCGCCACCACCACCGACGATCGTCGTTCCACCGGACCAGGGTTGCAGGTAAAGATTCTCGCCAACGTTGATGTGCATTCGACCCGGGTTCGTGATCTGTGCGCCGCTGGTAGCCAACGTCATATTCCCGTTGGTAACGACGCCGCCGTTTGACCACAACGTTCCGTTTGCATTGACGTTGCTGTCCGCAGTAACACTACCCTGCCAAGCGTAAATATTTTGTGCTTGGAGATCGGCAGCTCGCGACCAATCGGTACTGCGCGTGTACACGGTTCCGCTGCTCTGGAGGACGATGTTATTAGCGTCCCCGTACAGCGCCTGTTTTGCCAACCCGATAGTGCCCGAACCGGCTCCCCCTTCATTAACACCAACGTGCTGCGTATAGACTGAAGCAGCATTGTTGATGTTATTGCCGTTCGCGTTCATCGGACCCGTCAGCTTGCGTGATCCGTTAAGCATGTAAAACTGGCTCAATATCGCATCAGTTGCCGAATAGGAACCGACGCGCATTGCCAAAGTACCAACCTGAACACCTGCCATCGGTGTCTGCCAGCCGTTGCCCGTCCCGACCAACTGACCAGCCTGCCCCGGGGGCGTCATACCGGCATCTGCCCCAGCGGCTTGCATGGCAATCCCGGCCAGATCGTTTCGTACAGCCCCGGTGGCGTCCTTGTAAGGGGTCGATGAATACACATACCCGGCCAGCGTACAGGTCCCCCCGGGACAGACTTGGGTAACGTTAGAGGTGAACACTTGGCCATTCGGCGCCTTCGATCCGAAGCCCTGCGGCAAATAGCCGAGATTGATCAGCTCCGGGATAGTCGGGGCATAGGGACTGGCCACACCGGCAACACCTTGGTTGGCCATAATGGCTTGACCATTTGTGCTGTAGTAACCGTTGAGCCCCCCCTGGTATTCGACAGCCCATTGCCCAGTTGCCTTCGCAAGCGACTCATCGATGGCTTCGGACGTCTGCGCCATCTGCCCAGTCAGAGCGATCGTCGCAACCGTAAGAGCGAGCGCGGTGTCGATGAGCATCGAACCGCGTTGGCCGAGTTTCCTCCGACGCAGCGACATACCATGACGTCCCCTCGTCGCCGCAGGACTGTCGAAGTTGTTGAAACTCATTATCTTGTCCATGGAAGCCCCTTGACAAAGACCGCCCTCGATCAAGCGGGCGTCGGCGATCGCCGAGTAATTTCCCAACAGGAAGTATAGCCTACGATGCTAGAGGACCGATCACATTTCCATCCCGCACAAGCGTGGAAGATCCGAATGCCGAAAGTCGTAGACTTCTCATAGAAAAAGGCGCCCAGAGGGCGCCCTTCCATACCCCCGCGAGCCGGACCGATCAGCTCATCAGGAAGGTAAGGGTGTTCGCATCCCCGGTGCACGTCATGTTCGCCGGGTTGAATGACACCGTCGGCGATTTGATGACCGTCGCATTGATGGTGATCTTCGCGGCACCACGTTGAATCGCAGACAAGATCGGCTGACACGACGAATCCGGCAGGTTCGTGACCTTGTACTGAACCGAATCCCCTGCAACGTTCAGAGTTCCTGAGGTTACGGTCAGCTGACCACCACCGGGCGCCGTGGTCACGACGCCGGCGTTATCCGACATCGAGACCAGGTTCTTGAAGAAGCCACCCGTGTCCAGGTTACCGTTCGTCACGTTCGCATACTGCCCGGAATATGAGGATTTGACCTTACCCGCAAGCGACGTCAGGTCTTGGCCAAGCTGGTTGGTTTGCTCGCCGACACTGTTCGAATTGAAGTACGCGTACAGGCCGACAACTGCGATGAGCGCGACGAGCAGGTAAAGGCCGTACTCGATCAGCACGCTCCCGCGTTGCGCCTTGCCTCTCCGACAATCCTTCCACGCCTTCCGGTCATAGACCGAAGTGTTCGCATCGCCCTGTGCCATGTTGATTTCCCGATTTTCCACGATTCTCATGCTCCTCTAAAAGTATCCCTTCACCCTCTCTTGCCCGGACTGCACTACCAAATTGGCGCCCATCCACGCAAGGCACGCGCCCCAAAACGGACGTTGACCCGATTACAACACCCAGCCAAACAAGCAGAAACGTCGAAACGACCGCTATCCAAGGGATCTTTCATGCCCAACGAAACCGCAAGCCCGTTAGCCGCGCATCATCATATTGAGCTGAATGATCGCCTTGAATTCGTCTGCCATCTTGAACGTGCCGAAGTACATACCCAGCATCATCACGATGACGACCACGACGACGATGTACCGGACGATGGTTGCCTTCTTTTCCATCTCCGCCGGCGCGGCCTTTCTGACGATATCTCCGACCTTCGAAAGCATTGTGGACATGTCGCTATATTCCGCGATATCGACGATCCGGTAATAAGCCCGGTCGTTAACAATTCCCGTGTTAAACGCCTCGCCCTTTGAATTAGGCTCGTGCTCAAAATTATTCAGAATTCTCTTGATGTGCCATTTAAGCCATGGATAAGCTTCGGCCTCCATCTTTTCCAGCACATCCGGCACCGTCTGGACCTGCGTACCGACCCTGACAGTCCCAGCGCCCAGCGACGAAAGGAACGCCGCTCCGCGGAAGTCGCGATAAAACTGATACGGAAGGAAGTGCCGATCGAGCCACGGCCGGAAACGACCGACATAGTTCGGAAATGACCACTTCACCCATCCGAAGATGAACACCTCCAGCAGGATCAGCGCCCAACCCCACCCGCGAACAACTTCGCCTAGCCCATAAAACACCTTTCCAACCGGGCCCCAGTGTTCCGGCGGAATCATCCCCCCGATAGACTTGAGCGTGCGCGGCATCAACACAAAACCCTCAACCCCGAGGAAAATGTGGAAGATCACGACAGCGGCTACCGCAGTGAACAACACGGTACGCGCAACCTTCTTCGATTCTTCCATGCCGCGGATGCTCTCCGACAACTGCTCGAGGCCGACCTTGAGATCCCCCGCACGCTCGGAAAAGGTCAGCACGGTCAAGTCCTCCGACGGGACCGTTCCGACGAGCGCTTCCGAGAATGTCGCGACATCCTCGTCCATCCGTTGCAACCAGTACGCCGCAAGCTTTCCTTCCGGCATAGAGCCGTAACGCTCCACGTACGGCTCAAGGAGTTCACGGATGTTTTTGCCGGGTTGTGCCGCCATTAGCCCGGCAAGGTCTGAGTAAAACTCCCCCCGCCGTTGCTTGAACTCATAGATGGCGAGAAAGAGCCCTCGCCCTGCCGTAGGGTTGTCGCCACCTCTCGATCGCCCGAACGACAACCGCTCCAATATCGAATTCATATATAAAAGGCCTCAAAAGTGACGGACTAGTGGGGTTTCACTGCGGTCCCGAATCGCTCGCCCCCCGTTGCAAACTTGCCGAGCCCGAATCGTCGCTGCTCGTTCTCGTACTGCTCAAAGGTGCCAAACTTCTCCTCGATCTCGTACGGTGATACTTGGCCTCGGGAGCACCGATACATCGCGACTTCCATCGCCGACTTCCCGCTTGAGTCCTCCTCCGAAAATTTCGCAGCACGAAGTTGGTTCACGTACTTGATAAGATCGATGTTCTTGTGATCTCGAATCATTTCGAGCATATACGTGTCCAACTCCAGCATCTCAGCAACGACCTTGCGTCCGGCAATACCGTTCAACTCGGCCAACCCAGGCTTGCTGCACTTCGGGCAACCAGTCTTGTTGGTCAGGTAGATGCCGTCGACGTCAAGATCGAAAAGACGCTCGATTCTGTTCAGATACGACGCCTCAGCATGTCGCCGGGCCGGAAAGTCTCGACAGCAGTCACAGTTGATCGGCACCAGTGCTTGATAGACGAGCAAGTTCATAAATCCAGGCGTTGCCATCACCTCTCGAGGAATTCCGAGCTCGCTCGAGCAAAAGCGATCGATACTGCCCACGTGAGACGGTGCGTGAACAGTCGTGAAACCCAAATGACCGGACTCCACGATGTCTCTGAACATCGATGCGCTGTCCAGATCTCGACACTCACCGATAAGCACCGCGCTCGGGTCCATCCGCTTCAGCTGCCGTTTCCATGCAATGAACGAGTCTTCCTGAGTGTCAGTAAGAGACCGCGACACGTTGAACTGGCGCACACCGGGGATCAAATACTCGACCGGATCCTCTACGGTGTACTTCGCCATCGTGTCCGGAAGGTTCGCCATGTTGGTTTGCATCGTGGTGGATTTTCCCGATCCCACAATCCCGGCCACCGAGATGCCCCCCTTATGCCTACTGATCGCGTTGCGCCACATCCAGACTTGCTGCTCGAAGTAACCCAGTTGTTCGAGCGTTTTAATGCTCTGCATGTCGTCCTGGTAAAGCATCCGCAGTACAACGACACTTCCCAGTGCGGTGCGTCCCGAAGCCCAACGAAACAGCAAGTCGCGGTCTCTCACCCTCAATTGCAATTGGCACTGCTGAGGAAGATTCTCGTTGTAAGAGTTCTGAGACCCGTTTTGCGACTTGTTGTTGTAAAGATACGCAACCATGTCCAGCAGCGTGTGCGTATCAATCAGGAACTCCGGGGGGTGTACCAGCTTCCCGTGAATGCGGAACGACACCTGCGACTTCGCCAACCGCCGGTTCATGTCGATATGAAGGTCCGACACCTCATTCGCCATCGCGAACTCAGCCATCAGCTCGAACTGACGATAGAGCGTACTCGCATTCTTCTGCTCCAACGACACGCTGAGCGTTTTGCGACGGCGATTCTCCATCACCTTGTCACGTGCAAGGTCAATCAGCACCTGGTCAGACGCAACATAGTAACCCTCCGCCACCAGATCCCACTTCACGGCCAGATGAGCTACTAGCTCATCGACGTAGTCGTCGTTGAGCATCTCTTTCGTGAGGATGATCGCGTACTCGCCGTGCTTCTTGCCACCCTCCGAGTTTGGTGGCGTCACCTCCACCGGGCAAATGTTTTGCCGCATGGAAGGCGGCATCTGTACGAGGTCATCGTCGTACATTTTCCGCGTGAAAAGCGGTAGTGCGTCAACCGTGGCAATGATCTCGACCGCATCACCCATCAATGCCGCCTCGTCTCTCCGCTCCTCCGTACCGTGAGCGTGCAGGTCTCCGGCAATATCCACCACAATGGCACTGGCCGATTTAGAGGAAGGCGGAACCCATCCCCCACCGTTCGCGACGACGTCAATCACCTCATCTCTCGACGTCCCACGTTGCAGAAGGTTCGTATCGGGTTTGTTCAGAAAGCGACTAAGCATTAGCGAACTCCGTTGACTCCGCCGATTCGAGGACCAGGCATCATGGTGGGCATAGACGGCGGCAACGGCGACGTCGCGAAACCCGGACTACCAGTGACTTGGGCTTGTTGCTGGGAAGTCTTGTCATTGCCGTTGTCGAAACCTTCGTCCACCAGCGATTCGAAGTGCTTGATCTTTCCCTTCGGTGATCGCAAATTAGCCCCGTCTGCGTCAATCGCGACGACGGTATAACCTTTAATCTTCTTGCCAACCGTGACTTGGTAGATCACGTCGTTCCACATCAAATACCCCGACAGATTCGGGACAACGCCGAAACGCGCAAACAGTCCATCGCGATGCTTCGGCTTGCCTGCATCAGCGTCAGACGCAGCAGGGATTGGTGCTGGCGGCAGCACCGGAGACTGCTGTTGCGCCGGCGAAAGCGCGGGCGGCGTCGGAGCACTCTTGTCGCTCTCGGTAAGCGACTTTAGTGTCTTCGTTGCCTCCGCTTCGATCAAATCGTTGACCGAAGGACCGGCTGCATGTCCAGCAATCCATGCCAAAGAGAGAATCAAACCCGCAAACACACGCACGACCTTCATATTCCTATCCCCTGATCAGTACTTGGCCCTTAACAGTTGCCTTGAACATCGAGTTGTCAATCGTTGACTGCGGATCGGACTGCACCACAACTGCAATCGACGAGACCAACGCATACGGTGGAAACTTTGCAAGCAGTTCAAAGTCACGAACTGGTCCATCCATGCTCCAAGTTGCGACTTTGTATGTGTTCTGCAGCGCACTTGCGTCGAGTCCGTCTGCACCGAACAATCCGAACGGCGTGATCGTGAACTTCCCCGCCACCTGATATCCCTGAAGCTGAGAACCGAAATCCATCGTCACCGCGTTTTCAGTCGGCCCTTGATCGAGGAATTGACCAATCTTTCCAATAGGTCCGACTGGCGATGTAGCCTGCACGTGTATGACATCCTGATCAAACCTGTAAGCGTGCTTCCACTGCTCAGGCAACGCAGCGACAAACGTCTTATACGTACCTTGTGTCAACGCGCGCTTGTAGTCGATTGCGCAAACCATCACCGCCGACGGCGTGAACGAGCACGATGTGCCTGCCAAACGCCATCCGCCGACATCCCACGGGAGCTCGCGGAACCATTGATACCAAGGAGCAAGGTCCGTCGCTTTGAGACTCGGCATCAAACGCGTTTGCGCGATAACGTCGTCGTAAAGCTTTTGCGGATTGGGTTGCTTGGGGTCGTGGTAATCCCGCCACTTCTTCATAAGCACCGGGGATGCCACTTTTGCGATAAGAAAGCACGCGAGCACAATGCCAACCGCGATCCCTACCTTCCGAACGGGAACCTGGGCCTTGGGGCGATGCATTGCACTGCCTTCGTCCGCGTGCTCGGCCAATACCCCAATCGGCGTCGAATAGATTCCTTCAATACCGCGAACGTCCCCGATCAGATCGAACGGTTCGTTCTTCAGCAGATCCCGATACTCGGCGACCTTTTGCTCCAGGATTTCGCCCGAAATGTCGGCGAGGTCGAATTTGTCACGCGGTTTGCCTTTGTAGATCCCAACCAGGATGAAGGTCCCGGTCTTGTTGGGATTGTTCAACGCCAGCAACACGTTCTTCTTGAGTCCCGGGATCCGCGAGATGACCTTTGCCGCCGCGAACACGGGAACCTTGACCGCGCCAACGTCCTTCTCAGTCAGGTCCGCAGAGGGCAGTAATCCGACTTGCAGAGCTTCATCGTCAGTCCAGATCAGCACCGACTTATGTTCTCGGGCCCGCGCGATCGCCATCGACTCGGGTGTACCACCGCCAACCAGGCGCTTCCACGCGAGTCCAAATGCAACCTTTTTCCCGTTGACGTCAATAATCATGAGTCAGCGTCCTGAACAGCGGCAGACAGAATAATGATGGTGGTCACACGCTCAGAGTCAGCAGTCTTGGAGCCGCCAGCGATCAACGGAACGTTCGGAGCGAGACCGCGTCGATCGAACTGATTCGTCTTTTGCTCGAAGCCCGTCAAAATGAGCGTTCCGCCGTTGCGTACAATCGCGTCGACGGTAGCACCCTCGCCGCTTGTGTTCGGAAGTTGGACGGACTGCTGATTTGATCCCGATCCCGAGGTGAAGGTCTGTAGTGACTGCAACGTCGACTGGTCGATCGACACCGTCAAATTGATCGAGTTATGGGCGGTTACGCTCGGATACAGCATCAGTTTGAATCCGACCTGATCCTGCGATGTCGTGATACCCGGGATCCCGCCAGTTCCACCGGCAGTGGACGTTGCGGGCGTCGTCGCGGATACGTACGAGAACGTCTGCCGCACGTTGTAGTACATGCCATGCCGGTTCTGAATCGACAGCGGGATCTCAGTGGACGTCGATACCCGCCCGATTTCCTGAAGCGCCTGAACGATGGCCTGCGTACCCTTGAACGCGCCACTCGTAATGCTCAGTCCGAACTGCCCCGCGTTGTTGACGCCGTTTTGACCGATGAGCGAAACGGGTGAAATTGAGGACAATTGGAATCCTGGAATGCTTTGCAGGGCCTTCGTCATCACAGCGTTCCAGTCTACCGCTGCCTGACCGGTGTCAGTTGTGTGCACCTGGATCATCTGGAGCCGCACCAGCACCATCTTCGACAGAATTTGCGTCTGGAATTTGATGATATCTTCTGCCTTGTCGACCGCCTCTTTTGTATCCGTGAGTGTGATCGAGCCAATCGCAGGATCCGCCGAGATCGAGCCAGCGCGGGTCATGATCGTCTGGATCGACGCCTTGACCGAATTCACCTCGCTGATGTTTGTCGCTTCACTCTTGATCGGCGAGTCCTGCTGCTGCGACTGCGTATTCAGCGCGTTCGTATTATTCGATTGCTGCGTCGAACCGTTGAACGCCGTCGTATAGGACATCGATCCGGGTTTGATCGGCAGCAACCAAGTCTTCGTGACCATCCGGTAAAAACGGATCACGCCTTTCTGATCGTCGTATTTCCAGTTGATTCCGAGCCGAGTCGCGATGAGGTCGAGGGTGCGCGACAATGCCATCTCGCCCGGTTCGAACTGTACGTCCATCGGCGTATCGATCGAGGCCGAGCCCGAATATCCTTGCAACCCACCCAGGCCCTCCCCCGTCGTGGGAATCGGCGGAAGCACTCCTTTTGCCGCCGTCGGCAGAGGCGCCGCCGGCGCCATGCCCGCTCCCTGTCCAGCCCCGGCGCTCTTGAGGTCCTCACTCGATTGGCCGCGGGGCAGGAGGGCCGACGCCGGCAGATAGACGTCGCTGTCGATCTTCACCGGGATACCAGTCGACAACGTAATCCGTTCCGCGGCCACCGGAAGCGACACGCGCCGGCCAGGGAACATCATGTCCGTATTGACATTCTTCTGCAGTGCGCGCGGAAGCACGACTTCGCGACTCAACGCGACTGCCTTCCCCGCGAGAAATGGCGTATCAATCATCTCGTCTCGCTCACGCACTTGTTCCGAGTTCGCGATTTGATCGAACAGTTTCTGTCGTGATTCCGCTTGGATCCTCGAGCTTTCCTCAGCTGCTCCCTTCGTCTCCCTCTCCAAAGTGGGCGACACACATCCCGAAAGAGTCAGGGCAGCTACAAGCGGCACAAGCACGAGGCATTTCATCTCACGTTTCATCGGTCTACCTTGGTATCGTCGGTCTTGTCGACCAGGGCGTCATTAAGGCCACGTCGGTATCGATGCTCCTGCAAGGGAGTGGCGGTTCGACGCCCGACCTTTACCTTTTTCCTAGCAGAAAGTAAAACACGCACCAGAGGGTTGAACTACGCAGAAACAGCGCCTATTGCGGGCACCTTTCCAGCCCGAATGACGGCGCCACAACTCGGAATATCACTCGAGGCAACCGGTTGACCAGAAACGTGAAAGGGCGCCGTCGGCGCCCTCGTCCTGCGACTTCGACTGCACGCTGCTACCTTTTACACGGCGTCGTCAGAGGTACCACCTGCACCCAGTTATTCGCGTAATAGCAGCCGTGCACGGCAAGGTCGCCACGCTCGGTGGCTTTCAAAGTCGCCCGAACGGCATCAACAAATGACATGTTCCGCCACGTGTACTCGCCAGTGATGTCGATGTCACGATCGACATCCCACTCGGAATTCCAGCCAGCCTCGTGCCCCCAGCGTACGATGAGTTTCCGGAAATTTTCATCGCTCGCTCGAACCGCGAACTCCTGCGTCGATCGAGGAACCGCTGTATCACCGCCGGCCGATACCATAGCGACGGATGAATCATTGGCAACGGTGACAGCAGCTCCGGATGCTGGAGCAACGGCCGCAGCTGCAGCCCCAGGAACGAATGCTTGATTCTTGTGCCCCTGCGCCGCCGCGAACGGCACTACGAGGGCGAGAGCGGCAGCGGCCCCACGCCGCAGTAAAGTCGATTTCTTCATTTCGTCGTAGTCCCGGCAGTGGGTTGAAGCACGACCACGTAGCGGCTGTTCCCCACGTGAGTCAGATCCAGCGTCTTGCCGTCCAGGGTGAGTTCCATCTTCTCCCGTACGGGCATCGTGAATGCGGTCGGATCCGTCCACTTCACGGCAATGTCCGAGTTGTCGACACGATCGACGGCGTACATAGTTTTCGGCGACGTCCGCAGCTTCACCGTCAGGACAGAATTGGCTTCGCTGAGCGTCTCGATCCCGGCCTTCCCATTAATTTTCGCCAGGCCGCCAAGATCCGGCTCCGCGTAGATCAACTTGGCCTCCTTGTCCACCCCGAGATTGCATGCGCCCGCACCCGCCTTACCCAGATCAACAAGCTTGGCGTCGAAATTCGGCTCACGGTCAACCGGCGGAACCGTGATCTTCTTGTCCACGACGCCCACACCCCACGTAAGCTGGTAGTGCTCTTTCTCCGCGAATACCGCCAAGGTTGAGCGAAGCGAGATCCCGCCGGTTCCGCTCGAGTTATCTCCATTGCTGGAATCCCCGTAGCCGGCAAGCGATGCGAGACGTCGAGCCCCTTCCTCGCGAGAGAGCACACCCGCTTGAACATCCGCCTTGATTGCATCCGCCTTGAACGCCGGTGAATCGGGCGACGCGTAGTTCACCGGAACCTGCGCCGGCTTGCTGTAGACGCGAATCTCGGCGTCGAGTCCATCAGCTCCCGAAGTATCAGCAGTCACGTTGATCACACTCGGCGGAACGCCATTTTTTACAAGCCAGTCTCGTACCGCGCCCGCGCGATTCTCTGCCAGCGTTTCCATCATGCTGTCGTCGTCGCGACCCATAATGACGACGCGACTCGCCTTCTTTGCGGCCGACAAAATCTCCGACGATGCAGATCGCTTCGGAACCAAAAGCTTCGAACTGCCGCGCTTGAACTGGACATCGAACTTGTCTTCCGTCGGAAGTTCCGTAGCCCACGAAGCATTGTCCCCAACAACTGGTGTTGCATAGCTATTCGCCTGCATTGCCTGGTGCACGTACACCGGGCGGTTGCGCTGCGTGACGGCGTACAGGCCGTCCATATCGACGTGCGACGCCGGCACCGTCCCAGGCTGATTCACCCGGGACATGTCGACCGCGTGCGGCTTGGGACCGTCGTACTCTGCGACCCCGGTCTCCTGGCCTCGCTGGAATACAAAGCGATTCGCGACGAACGGCACGGTGTAGTAGATGCCTTCCTGGTTCGGCTCGAGCAGTTTGTGATCTCCCGCATCGTCGAGCTGAATTACCGGTGCCGTCTTCCCGACAGGGAACTGAAAATAGGTTTTCGAACCATCATCGAACACCTGACTCGGACGAACGTCAGACCCGCCAGTGGTTCGATACGCGAAGTCGTAGTTCTGATTCGATGCCGCCGGCAGCGGCGCCGTGGCACACGCGGACATGGCCAGCCCCGAAACAACGGCAACGATGAAGCGCAGTTGCGCGAAGGATTTCAAACTGAGTTTCACGATCTCACCTATGGTATGGCGGCAGCACAAGATCTTTCCCGAGGACGATACTCACGGGAGAACCCGGGGGAACGGTAATCGTCGGCGGGATGTTGTTGTAGCGGTTCAGCACCGACTGAGACGTCTGGACCATGATCTGGCCAGCGGCGTTGAGCGGCGAACTGCTACCCGCATAAACGTTGTTATTGCCACTATTCTTCGGCGTCGTCGCATATGCGATCGCGGCAGGGATGATGGCCGTCGCAAAAATCTGCAGGATGTGGTTGTTCACATCGCCAGACAGACCCGTTGCGCCGCCCGAATCCGCCCCTTGCGAACTCGGTGTGTCCACGCAAACACCATCCGGACGGCAGATACGACCCACCGCAACCTCAATCCGCGACTGGCCAAGACGGATATCCCCGTTGTTCCCGCCGCTGATCGACGACCCTGCGGGAATCATGACCTGCGTGCCAGTAACAGAGTCGTAGACATCGCTGACTACGCGCATCTCGATAGGGCCCGAAAGGTCGCTATCCACCATTCGCGTCGTAACCGCTTGAATGAGGGTATTGCTGCGCACGTAATATTTCGCCGGAGGCGCATACGCTGTTTCAGCCGAGTGGTCCGAGAGCTTCGAGTTGTAATCCGTCAGCCATTGCGAGTTCGCTGTTGCGCCCGTCCCGGGGTTGTTGCCACTTTGCATTCCCGGCATGTGCTTCAGAATATTGCTCATGTCCGAAGCACTCGCGAGTTCACTCCGCTGGAGGTCGCTCATCTGAGGCGGAACATAACCCGGCGGCATATTCCCCTGAGCCGATCCCGATTGACCAGCATTCGATTTCACCAAGACAGGCGAGTTTCTGATCATAGACTCGCGGTCCGGATCAGCCACGGCTCGACCGCCCTTCGCCCCATTCGAGGCCATCGTCGGTGGTAACGGGGGCAACGCACCAGCAGGAGGTAGCCCCACCGTTGAGGAAGCGCCGCCGGGGGTTTGCGCTGGCGCCACGCCCATCCGGCCACTATTCGCCGATTGAGCAGCCAGCAGCTCTTGCTGCTTCTTCAGAGCATCTGCCTTCTGCCTGCCTTCCTGAATCTTCTCGAGTTGAACACTCTGTTCCGCGGCTGCCTTGTCCTTGTCAATGGATGACGGATCCGCCGCCGGACCGAGTTCAGTTGCATGAGGAGGAGTCGGATTGAATTCGTGACGATTCACGCTCTTTCCGCCGAACTTGATATAAGCGGCCACCAGGACGACCGCGGCAAGAAGAAGCACGATCTTCCAGTGCATGTTCTTCTTGGGCAAGCCTCCATCGTTGGCTTCCGGATCGATGATCGACTTGTTGGTCATTGAGCGACCTTGTTGTTCGTGATCTCGACTTCTTCCTTGCCGATCTTCAGCAGGAACTTGTGCATGACCTTCGTGACCTTCAGATATTTCCCGTCGACAACTGGATCAAGTGCCGCATAACGGTTATCCGGCGTAACCCAGAAAACTGCCGGCCAATCCTGAATGTTGGCGGGCATCTGGATCCACGTAAACGTGCCGTTGTCGATCACCTGCACGGGTTTGAACGGAGCATTGCCGCTGATGCGGTAGTCGAAGTTCAACTGTTCGACGTCGACGCCGCGCGTCAGCGGGTCGTTTGCGGTCGGTCCCACTCCAGATGCCTTGGGAGCAGCAGTCGTCGCGAGCGGTTGCAACATCGACGTGCCGGGATATCCCCACGTAACCCGTTGGTACCACTTGCCCACGTCCGATTCCGTCGAGCGCAGCATGAGTTGATACGTGCGATGGTCTGTAACAACCGTGCCCGAAGTCACAACATCGTCGTACTTCGGCCGAATGAAGATGTGGCCTGCAACGCCTGTTTCGCAGTCCCAGGAGAACGAATCGCCGAGGGCAACGCCCTTCACAACCTCTCCGGGTTCCAGTTGGATATCCGTCACAGCCTTGGGGCGAGTGAGGATCTGATAGGTGTTGTTCGGATCAAAGTCGAAACGAACGAGTCTGGTGTCACCCGGCAGCGGAGTTGCAATCAACACCGCATGGGCGCTCAGCGGACCCGCGAGGAACAGAATCGCGGCGAGAATTCTCACAATGAACGACATCATTAAAAGTCCTCGACGCGGGCGAAGTGGGTGATGTAGAGGCCAACGGGATTGCTCGCAATATCCTCCTCGCTCTTCGGCGCGGAAATTGCGTAGTGGACCGTAATCCGATATTGCTTCGTATCCGGATCGCCCGTACCGCCACCGGCGACGGTCGTCAAAAAGATGAAGCCGACACCGTTCTCGCCTGGGTCAACGCTCTTGACGTGAACGACACGTGTGTACTGCGCGTTGAGCGCCAATTTGCCGAAGGGGTTGTCGTCCCTCATCATCTGGGCAAACTCGCCGACGGCTGCACCTCGACAAAGCGCCTGCGCGGCCTTTAGATCTTTCTGCGATGTGTACTGGTCGATGGTGAGCGCTTTTTCCGCCCAATGCCTGAGGAAATAGGAGCGCATGTTGCGATTCGGGGTGAATTGCACAGCGGCGACAGCGCCACCGTTGGCAATCGCACCATCGGCCTGCGGCTGCACCATCCACGGAACGATCGTCTTAAGTGGCAAGAGACGATAGAAATCCGCCGCCATGACGACCAAGCCCAAACCCATGACCACGGCGATGATGAACCATCGCGCGGCGTTGGCCTGGCTTGTGCCGATGATTTCGAAGAATTCGCGCTTGGCCTTGTCGTATGCCGTGACCGGCCCGGCATTTCCCGCCATCAGCGCGTCGACTGGTTTTTCTTTCCGATTGAACAGCATGCTCCCCGCTCCGAGATTTCTTAGCAGGAAGTAAAACATGGGGGCTTAGTGGTCAACCATTCTAAAAGAACGCCTAAGAAGGGGTCCTTTCCCCGGGTGGACTACTCGGATGTCCGATGGTGACCGTAACATTCCTCGACTAACGTCAAAAGAAAAGGGCAGGCCCGTGGAAACAGGACCTGCCCCGATCGCGAAAGCACTCAGATCAGTTGCGAGAAATTGTTTCCCGGGCCTCCACAATGTCGTCGACCGTAAGACTAGCTTCCTCGCCATCCAGCATCCTCACGGCACACTGGTTCACAGCTTCCTGGAGGATTGCGTCGACGTTTGCAATCGACTCCCCTTTCAGGGCATCCACCACGCTAGCCACGAAGCTGTTCAACGGCTCGATGCCTCGTTTCTCCAGCCAGCCCGAAACGTATGTCTCGATACCCACTTCATCAGGAAGATCGAAACGTACCTTCTCGGTAAAGCGGCCGCCGCGCATCGCAGCCTCATCGATATCGTCCACGAAGTTCGTGGCTGCGACGAAAACGATATCCGGTGTTTTGCCAGCCGCGCCGTCCATCGAGACCAGGACCTTGTTGGTCAGGGCAGAGACGCTGGACATCTGGCGGTTGCGGAGAATATCGTCGGCCTCATCCAAGAAAACGATCACCGGACGAATGTCTTTGGCCTCGCGAATCAGCTTATCCCACGACGACGGATCAGCCATCAGCGTACTGCCGGTGGTCTGCAAGAACGCCCATCCCGTCGCCTTTGCCAGAGCCCGAGCCGCTTCGGTCTTGCCCGTTCCCGGAGGACCATAGAACACGATACCAGTCGGCGCTTTGCCGCCCATCTCCTCGATCTGGCTGATTTTTGACATACGGGTTGCGATCGCCTTCAGACGCTTGCTCGACGCGACAGATAGGATAATTTCGTCCAGCCCTTTCGTATTCTCAGGGATCTTGCCTGCGCGACCTTGCAGAGCTCGCATCGCAGCCATCAAATCGTCGAAGTCAAAGCTATTCCGATTGGTCTTTCGCTTCACTTCCCGAATTTGCTCACCAACCGACTGAATACGCTTGCTGGAATAGCCGACCCAACGCTTGGCTGCACGTTCCACTGCTGCGTGCGGAATTTCCACATACGGCACATAACGCTTGAGGGAGGCATCGAGAAGTGCGAGACGGGCGGGCTCATCCGGCGTCGGAACTTCGATTTTGAAATCGAATCGTCCTTCGCGCATCCCGGCAGCATCGAGCTTGTCGAGGTAGTTCGTTGCAGCAACCACGACGACACGATGCGCACGGATGTCTACCAGCTCCGTCAGCAGTGCATTCGTGATCTTCCCTTCCTCACCGCCTGCCTCGGCCATCCCAGCCCGGTCGACGAGCAGACTATCGGCTTCGTCGATGAAGAGCATGCACGGAGCGTGTGCCTTCGCGTCCGCAAACGCCTGAACGATGCTTTCCGTCGTCTGGTTCTTCCAACGGCTGGCCACGTCGCTGTTTCGCAGCTTGATCAGTGGAAGCTTGAATTCACCGGCCAAGCACTCCGCAAATTCTGTTTTGCCATTCCCCGGCTCGCCGTGCAGGAGGATACCGTTGCGCGGGTCCTCGCCCTCCGAGCGCTTCGCCAGAATGTCCGACACGGCGCCGCGGAGGCGATCTTTTAGATCCTCCATCCCCACGAGCGAATCAAGCGTCTTTCGCGGAGTTGCAACCGGAAGATGCGGCAGCGGCGTAGAGCTTGTTTCTTGCGGATTGTTCACGACCATGGCGCGCTCCCGACCATCGGCGGCCTCAGGGAACTTCCGGGCCAGCCACGGGTAGACCGAGAGAATCGGCAGGAAACCTGCGAACCCCCAGAACTCCCCGGCCTCCGCATGACCCGACATCAGCGCGATCCAGCTAAACGCAAAGACAGTGATTGCCACGTAAGCGATAGCCCGGAATCGGATAGCCGCAAGCCCGAGGACCACAATGACGACCGATGCGACTCGGCCGTACAGAACCACGTCATGCGCCGATTGGTTCGACGTGAGCAGCTGCCACGTCTCCCAGGCCCATGCAATCGCTGACAGGACCGCGAACGCCAGAAGGGCGATGACCGCCAGGCCGAGAAGTGTATCGAGAGGGTTCGATCGACGATAATGCCCGTTCATCATTCGCCTCCATGCGCCGGCGAACGAGCCGAATCGAAGTGAACTTGGGCGCTGCGTGACGAATGGTCCACGTTCAGGCTGGTGTTGTAGTACCAGCCATACCAGGCAAGCGCAGCAAACAGAATGGTTCGGTAGAGGGTGGTCATGTTTCCGGTCTCCTTACCCCCTAATGTACGTGAAGGCGATCCGGAAACAAGCCCCCACGAGTGACTAGAAGAGAAGGCGGTAGATGAAGGGGATCGCTTCCAAGACGGTCCACAAGATGAGCCCACCGATCCCCACGAGAAAGACAACCGGCTGCTCAATAAGCGTCCGCGCCAGCGTTACGCCGATCGCACTTGGGACGGACTCCCGAACCATTGCGTGCAACTGGCTTTCCCTCGAATCCCATTCCTCTTCTGTATCCGGACCCGCGCGAAGCATGTGTAGCGTTTCCACAAATGCTTCTCGAAAGGTCCTCTTCGTCTCGCGTTCGTCGCCTTCTGCCCCGGTGGTGCTCATGCAATTCCTTTCAAGTGCCTATCAACAGGTCGATAAATTAGCGCTTGGACGTACTGCCACCGCGTGCTTGCGCCATGGTTGCCCGAACACCGCCGCCCGAGGCCATCGTGTTTCTGGACCCACTACTCCCACCGCCACCACGGGCCCCGCCACCGCCACCCCGAATCCGGTTTAGCGCAGCCTGGCCGGCCGACTTGAGGCCTTGACCGGCCGCGCGAGCACCTTTACCCGCAAGCTGACCCGAGCGCTGGGCGGCCGAACCAAGGCCCCTATGCGGCCCCCAGTTCTTCACGCTAGACCAGGCGCTAAAGCCCATGCCAACCCGCGAACCGCCTTGGAGCAGGCCCATCGCAATGCCGTTGATTTCCGACATCATGTAGGCGATCACCAGAGCGAGTACGACCAGGACCACATACAGAATGACGTTCGTGGCCGTCGCCCCCTGCGCAACGGTCGTCATGGTGGTCATCAAGGTGTTGGTCATCTTGATCATGATTGCGCCGACGATCTGCATCATGCCGGCGCCAATCATGTACTTCAACCACCCATCGAACAGGAAAGTGGTGTACGGCATCAGGAGCCAAGGCACCATCACGGGCGCAACTGCCAAGCCGATGTATACCTTCATCTGCGAGAGGATGTAATTTCCTGCCCACAACGCCGCGGCGCCAGCCACAATAACGGTCGTCGCCAATTTCAGAATCACAATTGCGAGTCCGGCGAGAATCGAGCCGAGATCGAAATCACCGATCGTATGGAAGAGCGACGAAAACCAGTTGCTCCCACTCGACCCCGACGACGTCGAGCTTCCGTCCGCACTTGCCCAAAGACTGGAGATCGCGGTGAAAAAACTCTTGAAGCCACCGGACAAATTTGTACCAGCGCCAAACTGGTTTGAAATTTGGGAGAAGGTCTGCGTAAGCGCGTTCTGCGAGCTCGAATTCAGGCACGCCATCACAATGCCGAGCATTAGGATCTGGATGATGATCTGCGCGAAGACCTCACCCAAAGACTCGCCCTTTAGCATTCCAGTGATCGCGGTCCAGACGAACATCACGCTGAAGAGCACCCACTCCAGTTCGGCACCATCCGCAGCCAAGGTACCGCTCATATTGCTGAAATTTGACTGAATCGTGCTTTCCAGTTGATTCAGATCGTTCGTCACCTGGGAGACGAAACCCGAGTCCGCCGCGGAAATCGAAATCCCGGACGAGCCTGAGCTCTGCGCGAAGGTCGAGATCGAGAAAAGCATGCACGCGATAAACGCCACAACCGATAGCAGCCAGAATATCCCGGCTCGGTCGGACGATCTTTTCGATGATATTTGCATACTCACGCTGAACATACCGGCTTCCTTTGAGACATTTCGCCTAACTGCCACTCACCCGCCTGCGCACCAGGCGGGCCCCTTCAGTTCGTCGATCCGCTGCCGGAGGTCCTGTAGATTGGCGAACCGTTCCTCAAGCCGTTGACCAGTGAGCTCATGTTTCCGTTGTCCGTACTGATGGTCTGGTCGATCGATTGAAGTGCATCGTTGTTGCGCTGCTTCGCGATAGCCTTGTTCATTTCTTCCACCGCTTTCGCGCTACCGTTCGTCGACTGGAGTTGCTGCATCAGTTGGGCGTTCTGCATGACAACCCGGTTCATCTGCTGGTTCATCAACTGCATCGACTCGTGGATGCCCGATGTTGTCGGGATCTGCGATTGCCACTGCTGCGCCATCGCATAGTCCTGCTGGATGGCATTAAGCGTACTGACCTCGTTCTGAGCACGAATCTGCGCAGCACCAATACCGTTCTGGATATCCTGCTTTTGCTTCGCCATAAACTGATCCCACGTCATGTTGCTCAGCTGGGCGGCCGAGAACTGAGTAGCGATCTGGCTCGACATTCCGGACAGGTTGCCGTACAGCGAATTCAGCGAATTAATGTAGCCGTTGATATTCGTCAGATTGAGGTTGCCGACGCTCTTCAGCGTGTTCAATGCCTCCGGACCGATCGATGCGAGTTGCTTGACCTCATTCTCATACTGAAGGAGCTGTGTCGAGTACTGCTGTGCAGTCTTGAGAACCGATTGGACCGTTTGCGCCGCCGTCATCAGGTTCTGCGCGTAGTTTGACGGATCGAAAACAATGTACTGGGCAAACGTCGTCGTCGAAGCGAACATCAACAGTACGGCACCAAAAATCTTTTTCATGGCTATTCCTTTCGTATCGTGTGAGAACTACTGCAGGCCGTTGATCAACGACTGGCTATTCTGGTTGTCCTGCTGAATGGCGCCATTGAAAATAGTCCGTGCCGCAGCGTCCTGATTCCTTCTACCCAGTTCATCGACCTCGCTATTCGCCTTGAGTGCGCCATTCTTGTCGACGAGCATCTTGATGATTTGCGAGTTTTGCATGAGCACTCGGTTCATCTGGGTATTCAGCAACTGGACATCTTCATTCGTTCCCATCGTGGCAGGAATTCGAGACTGCCACTGCGCTGCCATCGCGTAGTCGTTCTGCACTGCTTGAAGCATCGCGGCTTCGTTCTGAGCACGAATTTGAGCCGACTGGAGACGGGCCTTGATCGCAGCTTGCTGAGATGCCAGATATTGAGGCCACGTCTGTCCGGACAGTTGCGCTTCCGTGAAACGGTAGTTCAACGCAGTCGACACATTCTTCAAGTCACCAACGACGTTCTGCAGGCTGGACACGTAATTGTTCACACCCAGCAAATCGGCAACGGTGGCCCCGCCCAACGCAGCAAGCTGCTGCGGATTGATCGCCGCCAACTGCTTGACTTGCATCTCGTACTGCTGAATTTGCAACGCATACTGTTGCCCTTGCAAGATCACTTTCTGGGCGGTCTGCGCGGCTTTGATAATGTTCTGCGAGTAGTTGGTCGGATCGAACACCAAACCGCCCGTGAACACTGGCATACCGCCGGCGTAACACGAACCCGAAAATAGGACAGCCAGGAAAGCTGCGACGACTTTATTCATTTTTTGCGACCTCCCCCAAGCGCACCATTTCCTCGATGTACTGTTCTTCCCAATCCGGCACCAGCTTGGCCCGGAACTCCTTGTATTTCTGAATCGCGAGTTGATCCGACCGAAGGCACGCCAGCATCTCCGGCGGAAAACGGACGTTTGCCATGCGCGACATACCCTCCGGATTCACAAAGTAGTACTGCACCTTCCGCGTCGCTGTCCGGATGCGCTCGATCTGCTCGTCGTTGAGCTGGAACTTGTTGCGATACAGGTCCAAGTGGGCCATCACGCTCGGGTTCGGCAGGAAAATCCGGTTCTGAATGTTGTCGATGATCGTGGTGAAGATGTCGCTGTCAGCGATTTCCTTAAGCGACTGTGTAGTCATCCCGACTATTGCGTTTTTCTTGGCGAGTGTGCGCAGCCAGTTGTCGAAGCGCTCACGCAGCTTCTTGTTCTTGAAGAGATACCAAACCTCCTCGAGGTAGATCAGAGTCGGTTTGATCCCTTGCTCCGGATCAAGAACCAGCATCTCATCGATGCAGAAGAACGCGTAGTCGATAAAGACGGGGGCCAGGATCTCATCCTCGAGCAGCCCTCCCATCTCAACGTCGGTGAAAGACGACAGCTTGAAGTCATCCTCCGAACTATCGAAATGCGGATATGTGCCACCGTCCTCAAGCCAAGGCTGCAACTCCTTGTACAGGTCGTTTGAAATCGCCTTCATGAAGTCCGCGAGGCGCGACAGTCGCCAGTTCTCCGCCGGCTGATCGGCCAGCATGTTGAGCGCCTTGTTCATGTCGAGCTCGTCTTCGGTCTTCCACTCGTACTGCCGAAGAGTCACGATCAACTGCAACCAACGCATCAGCCATCCTCGCTTAGTCGGATCGTTCACGACGCGCAGGGGATTCATGCGAGGTGCCTTGCCCGTGCTGGGGTTCATGTCGATATGCTTCGCGCCCTGAAGACCCGAGGCGACATAGCACGAGTAGTCCTTATCGAAGATCAGGACATTGCACGGGTGATACTTGAAGAACTGCGAAATCAGGAAATTGAGCAGCGTCGTCTTACCCGAACGTGACGGGCCCACCACGAAGAAGTGAGGCAAGTCCCCTTGGTGGAAGTTGTAGTTGAATGGAACGTTGTGCTCGGTCGGCAAAAGTGCCAAAGCCGGAATCGGCCGCTGCAGTTGCCCCGACAGGTGCGAGTTTCGACGTTCACCGGTCCGAATCGCGCGGAGTTGTGCCAGATCCGCGAGATTCCCCACGTTGATGAAGCCCCATCGGACGATGTTTGCCCATTGGCCCGGCAAGGTCGCCGTGAACGCCGAAAGCGCGTACATTCGCTCGCGGACCACCTTCGCACCGACAGCGGTGCGCATCGTGCTGCCGACGTCTTTCAGCGTCTGCTCCATCTCTTCTTCGGTATCGCCGTAGCAGAGAATGGTCATGTTGTAGTGCCCGTAGGCACGGTCGAGCGCCGTCAGATCTTCCAGCGCAGACGACGCGTCTTCGGCCAACGCGAGTTTGCCGGCATCGATCTTGTCCGATTCCGTTTTCGTCATCTGTTCCACCAAATGCGTCGTCCAACGCTTGGTGCTGGCCATGAAATGGTCCTGCGTGGCCTGAATATACTTTTTCGCGCGTTCGTTGCCCCAGAACTCAAAGCACTGGCTGACGGTAATTTCACCGTCAATTTGCAGTAGCGGATCAGTCACGCCCGGCGCGATGATGTTCGGCCAGTTCTTCACGCTCATGGCGCCCACGTAGCGCGTGACGTCGCCCTCGAACTCAAGGTGCTTTTTCTTCCGTCGAAGCGTCGAGTCCGGCAGGTACGTATTGAGGTAAACCGGAATATCCGGGATTGCCACGCGGTGGTGATCGTTCGGCGGGCTCACACGCTGGTGCATGAACGTCATCAACTCGTTGCTCTGCAGTCGGCGGAAGCCGAGCGAGTTCACCGTCGTTTCGAACTCTTCGAGGATCTGGCGAAAGTGAGTTTCGTGTGCGTCAAACTGCTCGAACGCGAGCGCCGCGTTCTTCTTCGCCGAAGTGGCGGAGAACAGGATCGCACTCAAGGCTTTGAGCATCCCAACCTTGTGCCGATCCATGTGATTCGTCAGCTTGTCGAAAAAGCCGCCCGAGCCACCGAGATTGCGGTAGACCACTGCAAAATAGTGCCGGTTCTCGTACTGCCGCTGGCCGAACAGGTGTTGTTTCCACGACAGATCCAAGAACTTGCCTATCGCCGTCGGGAAATCAGCGTCCGGATAGTACTCCGTCCGACGGCGGTCCATGATGGACCAAACCAGGATATGTTCATCAAATCCCTTGAGAGCTCGCTCAAAGTTTTCGACAAACCCATCCGTTTCGATCGGGAGACGGCCCTCGGCATCAATACCCGCAACCTCGTACACGACCATCATCGATCCGTCGAGGTTGAACACCATATCTGCGGCGTTCATACCCATCCACGGTACGAGTTCCGAAAAACTCTTTACCGATTTCAGATATGAGCCGAGGACTGCCTTGATACTCAACATAAGATGTCACGCCCAAAGCCATGCGGCCGTTTGACTTTCGATTTCCGATCGATCCGGACCCAGGGGTCATAGACGTCGGACTGTCGGCTGTACTGCGTGTAGATCAGGAAGATGTTCTCGTCACGCTTCGTCAGCCACACCAGGAAAAGGTGCACTGCTACGCAAAACGGGAAGTACAGCCAGATCCGCCACACTCCCAACATTGCGATCGCGATCGCCAGGTGGACTTTTGCGAGGCGCTCTTCCACCCCGGCGATCGTCTTGATACGCATCAGGGACGAGTGGATTACTGTGGTTCGAGGTTCGTAATCCATCTCATCCCCCTTACGCGCCCGAGCAGCCGCTGCCCGTACCGCCACCGTCCGTCTGGATCGCTCCGAGCCACGTTGCCGCCTGCAGCGCGATCGAGATGCCGACAATCACGGCGAGACCACGACCGACCCATCCACTGACTTCGCCTGCCGCCCACATGATGCCGAGGATCACCACGATGATCCCGGAGATCGCGTAGCCGACTTGGCCCGTCATGAGGTTGAAGAAGTCGCACAGGATGCCGGTAATCGGCAGCGTCAGCGTCGCGAAGGCCTGCGACGACGAGACCAGCGCGACAGCCAGCAACGACCCGAGTACGACCCTACGCTGCTCGGGCGAGCTCGCCTTGATCGCCGCCGAGCATCGGGACATCAAACGTTTCATATCTGCTACTCCTATAGATGAGAGTGGTTTTGTACTCTTTCGACTGCCGATCAAAGCCGTCGACCTTTACTACTTCTGCCACGATCCGGTCGTCGCCGACCAACTTCATGAAGACCATCACCTGGAATGCACTGGCAATTCGAGCCTGAATGCCTTCCCGGCTATCCGGAGCATCAGCAGATTGCGCCACCATGTCCTCGAAGCGAGTCAGGCCTTCCGCACCGTTATTCGCGTGCAACGTCACCAACGGACCTTCGTGGCCGGTATTGGCCGCCTGAAGAAGATCGTTTGCTTCAGCCCCGCGGGCCTCGCCGAGCACAATTCGGTCAGGGTTTTGCCGCAGCACGCTCTCCAGCAGGCGTTTAGCGGTAACCTTGAGCTGCGGGTTGATCTGCAACCGCACGTTGTTCGGCGACTTGACGACGAGTTCCGGAACCTGCTCGATGGTGATGATTCGGTCGTCGGGCGGAAAACATCCCAGCAGGGTGTTAGCGAATGTTGTCTTGCCCGAACCCGTACCTCCGACTATCGCGACGCCGAGCCGACGACGTACCGTATCCACAAGAATGTCCGCCACTTCCTGGGGCAGAGCTCCCTGTTCGACCCATTCGGACATCGCCTTGACGATCATGTTGTTGCGACGAAACGCGATGGTCGGGCCATCGACCGCGACCGGCGGGAGTGTTGCTTCCACACGAAAACCGGGCAGCTTCGTACTCACGATCGCGTCTGCCGATTCGTTGCTCACCTGGATGTCCGAATTGGAAGCGAGAAGCGTAATGGCGGCCTCGATCTGGGCGGTCGAGATCTTCGCCCCGCTGCAGAACTTCTTCCCACCCTGCTGAACCCAGACATCGTCCGGGCGGTTGATCATGATGTCCGTCACGGTCACATCATCGAGCCACTCCCGGATCGTGCCCAAACAGTTCATGACCATTTCGAGCAGACTGTTTCGGCCACTACTGCGGCCATCTCTCTTCAAATCGCTCATCGTTGTCCTCATTTTGACGACGCGTTACAGCCTCGCCCTATTCAGTCATTGCGTAATCTACCCAAGCTTCCTGTCAGGAACTACCCGGAAACGCAACGTAAAGCGGGGGGGTTTCCCCCGACAATTGCTCAGGAACCGAAAATGCGCTGCGAGTTGGAGAGCATCACCGCCACAGGAAGTGCCATCACGAGCGCCCAAATCGGCACAAACAGAGGCGTCACCGGGATAGGTGCCACGAGGTACATCACTGGGAAGAAAACGATCCAGAGAAGCACGTGCGCAGCCAGCGAGAAAGCGCTGGGATTCTGATAGGCAAATTCGGCAAGCTTTTTTGCACGGGTCATATAGCCGTCGACCACGCACGCGATCAGGAAGGGACCAACGAATGCGAGCCAGTGCCACACGATAAACAGCCGGATCATCATCCCGTAGAGATTGATCACCATCGAACCGAAGTACGAGTTTGTGACCGTTCCAAAGTGCTTGAGCGCTCCGCTCAGGGCATGTGCCTTCCTGTAGTCAGCTTGAGAAAAGTGAGTTTTGTTCAGGTCCGTGATGAACCCGGATTTCACGAAGGCGGTGCCATAGACACTTTTTGCGCTGTCGACAATAGTCTCGGTCTTTTCATCCCCGAAGACCGCCCTCGTCATCTCCACCTCGCGCGAGATCCGGTCAAGACCGTCTTGTACCGAGACGATCGCCGGGACGGCAAGGATCAGCACCAGTGTCAAGAGGATCCAAAACTTAAGATGTATGCCCCACTTCATCACTGTCTCCCAAGTGCTCGAATATCCAGCGAGCCGTTCGGCAGCTCACTGACCCGACCGATGTCCTTGGCCGTCATAATCCGACTACACAGCAGAAAGCGATTTCCGACGAGCACATCAGGCTCCGCCTGCGGGACACGGACGAATCGCACTTTCTGAAGGCCAAGGCGCCTTGCCCACGAACCAATGGGTTCCTCGAAAGGCGGCCATACCCGGCGGTTGCCTGCCTCATCGAAACCAACGGCGCTGTACTCCATGGCAACGTCAGCAGAGAGCGCCAAAGATTCGAGAAAGGCAACCATCGAATCGGTGCTTCTCCGTGAAGTTTCATAGACTTCTACGAAGCGCTCGATCGCGCGCTGGATCGCCTCTTCCACCAGCGACATACCCACCGCGCCCGGGTAGCGATCAGACAGGATTTCGCAAAACTTCATAGCCGACTGCTGCAGCGTTGGCCACTGCAAGAAAATCGGTTTGGCCGCGGCCTTTCGCTCGGTCGAACGAAGTACATTCGACAGGATCACATCACCCTGCTTGCAGATGCTGGACACCGGCACTTCCACAGCGCCCTTCGTTCGCCTACGAAATTCCATGCCTGACAGATCGATAACCTGCGATTCCATAACTCTCTTTCAATCGATTTAGTGTGTCCAACTCGTCACAGAACGAGCTTCGGAATGCGTCCCTTGACAACCGTCCCGCGGTTCCAAACGGCCATGTAATGCAAGTCCGGCAATTTGCTCATCAACGTGATGGGGAACAGGTCGACCAACTCCTCGGATACTGTCTCGCTGATCGACCCGCCGAATTCAATACCGTGGTCCTCAGTCTTCGAATTACGTCCGTGGCTGCGCGAAATCTTCTTGATGTATGTTTCGCCAATCTTCTCGGCGATGATCTTTTGCGTTTCTTCGTCCTGCGTTGCGCCCGCAATCAGGTTGTTGAAGTTGCCGATCATCCGCTTTGCCTTGACCTCCGAACCGAGCTTGTCGGAAAGGTCAGCGAACGTTTGGCCGCAAGCGATGATGTCGAGGCCGGCACCACGGCCTTTGTTCAACTCCTGAATCACCGGCTCGCACATGACATCGCCCCACTCGTCGATCAAAACGACGATGCGGGACTTTTCCTTGATGTTCTTGTCGTAGTTGTATCGTTCACCTGCAACGGCCTGCATATCGGACAGGAGCGCCGCCGCGATCGAAGAACCCACTTCCGGATCGCTCAAAGAGTCGAGCCCTGCGTAGAAGATGTACCCGCCGTCGACGATCTTTTTCGTGTCGAAGATCGGCCGTGGATCGTCGATATCGTCGTAATCCGGGCTGAGTAGCCCTTCGAGCTCGCCTGCCGTGAGTTTGGTCAGCAAAGGCAGCAACAGCACCATCATCTTGGCGAACCATTCACGGTTCGAGCGCACGGTACTGATCAGGCCTTTGATTTGACGTGGCTGATCGTTGAGCGGGATTTCGGATTCGAAGAACTCCACGTAGGCGCGCAACTCGGCTGAAGCGCCTTCCATATCATTGTTCTTCTTGCTTTCCGGCTTGTTGAATTTCGCGATCGCGGGCGCAACTTGCGCTTCCCACCCCGGGACGTTCTGCCTGAAGAAGATGCGCAGCGCTTTTTCCAGCAACTTTTGCGCGCCATTGAGGTTCTGGATCGCATCGAGCAATGAAGACCAGGACGGCCTCGTGCCCGTATAAATCAAGGCCTGGGCAACGTGATTGACCTGCATCCACACGAACGAGCGGAATGACTCGTCCCCGTCGCTCGGGATGAGTGACGAGATTCGCGACGCCACTTGAGTCTCCCGGTCCCAGTTCTTGAGCGTGTCGATACGCACGGACTCCGACGGAAAAGCCGGATGAAACGTGATGACCTTCTCCGGTCGCCCCGACAGAGTGCCGGCGTTCTTCGCGATCTCCTTCAGATCGTGATCCCCTTTAGGATCGATGATGATGATCGTGTACCCGCGCAAGGCAAGCTGATAGACGAGCAGGCTATACAGCGTCGTCTTGATCGCGCCCGTCGTCGCCAGCACCGCGGTGTGGCCCTGCATCGCCGAAAGCGGCATCAACATGTCCGACTCTTCCGAGAGCCCGTGGATCCACTGGAGGCCTTTCGCGTTAGTGGGGTCGAGCTGCGGTCCCTTCAGGCCGCGAGCCTTGAGAAACCACTTCGGGGGATACACGGCCGCTAGATCCCGCTTCATAATCTCGGTTGCCTGTTGGGTATGACTAGGCTCCCAGCGATAACCCCAGCCAAGCCACAGGTTGTCCCCGAACTTAGGAAGATTGACCCGAACAATATCGGCCTTCAGAAACGTGAAGGGCTTGCCCGCAAGATTGGCTTTGAAGTTCCAGATGCTCTGCGTTTGTTTGGCTCGCCAAAGCATCATTGCGGCTGACCCGGCACCCATCCATACGAAGGCGTTCGTGTGAACATCGGACGCTAATGCGATGCCCGTCATCGAGGCAAGCGACACGCCCCACGCGACCGCCGATCGTGCTTCATAGGTCGGCCGGAATAAATTCTGGTAGTTGATGATCATTGGATGATCTCGAGATACTGAACGGCGTGTGACGCCAAGACGAGGCACGGCGTGTCTTTATCCGAGCCCGGTAGCTTCCGATGGTGCTGCTTCTTTCCCGGATTGGAGGGGTCGACGTAGAGCATGTTCAGGTAATCGAGCTCCTCAATAACGGCCGGCAAAGGGGCGCCAAGGGTTCCCGCGTATTTGAAGCTCACGCACAAGCCATCGCGGTCGAGCAAGAACTTGTCGTTGAACTCACCCGATCGATAGTCCGCAATCAAACGCCCTAACGTTTCGCCAAGGAACGGCTTCAACTTGCGACGGAATTGCTCGGGCAAAAGCTGGACGTATGAGAACTCGGCCTGCTCGGCTGGTGCCGGGAGCTTGGCTTGTGCAGCAGCATCTTGCCTCTGAGCGGCACCCCGATTCCCGGCGCCCGCCGACGGTGGAACTTCCTTTTGCGCAACTGCTGCGCCGTCATCCCCGCCCGCCCGCACTTTCTTGCTGCCACGCCCCTCCTGCGCCGCTCCTGAATCGGCACGCCTCGGCGTACTTGCCGCGATGCCGGGCGTCCCGTTAGCGCTTGCAGCCTGATCCACCGTGGCCACCTCACCGTCCGGTTTTGCAGCGGGTGGTTTTGCACCCTCTGCCACACGCTCCGCGATCGCCTCTTCTGCCGTCCGCTCGCCCAATTCCGTCGGATCCAGCGTCCGCATCGCCGACCGGGACTGAGCTTGTTGTTGCATCAGTGACGTCAGCCGATCCGGTGCTTTTCCGGCCGGTGCCGGAGGCTTCGGACCCTCGCCCGGAGTGGAGATGGCCTCAGCCGGCGCGGGAGTCTGGGGAGACGCCGGCACTGGGGACGCCGGAGTAGTTGGTGTCGCCACAGGCATTTGCGCAACGCTTCCGCCACTCGGTGCTGCGACCGGAGCAGCAGCCCCGCCCGCCAGCGCGGTAGGTAGCGGCATTAGCTCGATGTCGCCGAGCAGGCTGAGCGGGTTGACGAGCTTTGTCGCGACGTACTCTTTGCCGTTGGGAAGGACGACCTTCCAGTACGGATCGCGGTCCACCTTTGCCGCAAAGACCTTCGCGTTCAGCAGGGCCTCCGCGAGCGTGTTTGCCTCCGTCGGCACACCCTGAATTCCCTTTTGCGCAATTTCTCGCGACAATTCCTCCGCAGCCTTCTTCCAGATCACGAACAGCC
Source organism: Burkholderia aenigmatica (assembly GCF_048627025.1). Classification (NCBI taxonomy): domain Bacteria; kingdom Pseudomonadati; phylum Pseudomonadota; class Betaproteobacteria; order Burkholderiales; family Burkholderiaceae; genus Burkholderia; species Burkholderia aenigmatica. The sequence continues at coordinate 47,111 of NZ_CP184471.1, forward strand.
CGTCCGCCCCGAACCACACGCGGCCGCCATCCTGGTTGATCTTCCACTTGCCATCTCGGATAAGCGTCCGCATCGCCTCGAGCAGATGGGGTTCAAGATGGTTACCCACGACCATCGTGCCGTAGTAATCCGGCCGAACCGCCTTGTCGCGATCCAGGACGCGCTTTCGAATGCGCGCGACGAGCTCGGCAACGGAGTTTTCGTTGTCTCGGGCCGCACCAGTCGCAACGGAGAACACGATCGGAGCGATCGCCGGCGAACCGGCTTCGAGGTATTGGAGACAGCGATCGGGAACGATACGACTGATCATCGCCGACACCTCGCCCTTAGCCGATGCGGTCTCAAAGCGCGGTTCGGGTTGCCAGGAAATGTGATACCGGTCAAAGCCGCCTTCACTACACCACCGATGCAAAGGGAGCAGGTACTTGGGCCATTGAGCGCCGTCGGGCCCACTGACGATCAAGGACGCAAGCGGCCGGTGCAACTCTGAGCACACCCCGGCCAGGAACGCTGCGTAGCGCCACCGCGGCTCGAGCTTATGACGACGCTCCACTCCTTCGGTCGGGGTGAAAATCACCCCCTCAGAGGCCTGCAAGCAGTAGAAGCCCATCTCCAGCGAAAGACGGAACAGGCCACCGGCGCCCGTGTGCGTTTCTTGGCGAGAAGCTGGAAGAAGGTGGATGTACTCGGCAAGGTTCCGAATCACCGACAGGTACATGTCGGCGAAATCAGCATCGGCCCCCCCCGCCACGGTGCGAATCCGTGCAACCATGGCGGACTGGCTTTCCACAATGCTATCGACCGGCAGGACCTCAATGCCCGGATCGATAGGGGGATAAACGGGAACACGCGACGCTACCGTGTCCACACGAACTTTAGACGCGGTATGCCGTTGGAGAACAACCGGCGCGACAGCCGGGGCTTCCTGCGACGTCTCGTCCGATCGGCCTGTCAGCCGCTGTAGGATTTTTTTGAGCATAAAAAAAGTCTATGCTCTGCCACCTACCCGAGAAAGCGCGAAACGTTCGTCAAAAGAACAGGCTTTCCTCGCTATACGCTTCTTGACAGAAATCTGAGACGGATTGTGTAGTCCACCCACCAAGATTCAACTATTCTTACTGGTGAGAAAGAAGATGCTTACAACTTCCGAAATTTGATGCAGAATAGTGGGAGCTGCGCGAGCAGCCGGAAACAATCACTTACCCCGCTTGATGGAATGTCGCAAGAACGCGGTTCCTGTGGCGCTTTCGAGATCCACCGAAGTTCCCGTTGTTGCACACCGGGCACATCACGGGTTCGTTTCGCTCATGCACATGATGGGATGAGCAGCAGGCGCACTTCGTGAACCGAAGATCGCCCGTCTCGAACCCGCGCACCAGAATCAGCGCCCGCTCGAACGAGAACTCAGAACTCTTTTCCGGTTCGGAGCTTTCAAGAAAGAATGCGTAAGCTTCGATCAGGGAGTCGATGTGGTGAGCTCCGAGTTCGCAGAGGCGTATGTAGGCTTGAAGGATCAGGCTGCCTTTGAAGCGCCAGCCTGGCTTCTGCAAGAACGCGTAGTCCTGCGCCGGAGACATGCCCGGCTTGGGCGTACGACCGGTGAGCTGGGTAAAGATTTCGCGGAAGGTCTGGATGTGCACACCGCCACGAGGAGACAGTAGTGCCTGCATCGTTTTGGGACGGGCGCCGAACTCGCACAGCCGCTTGAGCCTCTGCTCGTGCTCGATGTAGAAGCGAAGCTGCAGATTTTTCATGATCAGCCACGCAGCGCAATGACGTTCTGGACGGTGGACTTCGGCGCCGACTGAACGGTCACAACCTTGAGGAGATCCGTGAACTGGTTGTCCACGAAAATTGCCTGGTTTGCATCCTTCACCTTCTCAATAAGAACTTCGAGCGGGGTCGAGAGAAGGACATCAACGGCTTCGCTGCTCAGCTTGTAAACGAGCATGGCGCGCGTCTGATTCATGCGAACCGCGTTCCAGCGATTCTCGACAGCCTTTACGTTTTCAAGCGCGGCAAGCTCAAGAATAGGACACATTTCTGAAACCCTCGATCGTGGTCACTGGTCGATAACCTTTACTTAATATCCTTTTTTGGGGAAACAACTTCTTGACAGGAAGTGTTCCTGACGGGAATCTACCCAAGTCCGCGATGGAATGCAAGCGTCAAGTCCTTTATGCTCGTCAATGTTAGGTACCGCACTCGACAAGACTCAAGTTCTTCCTTACCGTGCCGTTAACTGTTGGTCGATTTCGGACGTCGGCGAAGTTGGGCGATCCGACGACCTGGACAAAAAATCCGCATGTGCCGATGGCTTGACAAAAACGCTTGACAAAATGGATTCAGAGGTATCCGCCCTCGACTTTGTCGTCCGGGGTAACTGACCTGCGGCATAATACTCAGCAGAAAACTCACTTTTTGGGTGCGCCACCATGGAAAAGAGCGGCATCGACGCCGTCAGGCAGACGTTCGGGAAGCGTCTGCATACGATTCTTGACGCAAGAGGCCTTCCGACTACCGGTTTTGCCCGGAGTCGGTACATTGCCGACTTAATTGGGGTCACATCGCCGACGGCATATAAGTACTTGTCCGGCGTGTTCGTCCCGAGCTATGACATCCTGATCGAACTGTCGAGACGTCTAAACGTCACGCCCGACTACCTGATCGGCGTGGGAAGCGTGAACAGCTACCTCCTCTACGATCCCTCCGGGCACAACCCGATTCAGATGTCTTTGCCCGAACGCATCAAGGAATTTTCGACCATTGGTTGGATCGGGCTGTTCTTCTATTGGAGCGTTTCCGCCCGAGAGGCAATGGATCTCCTCCAAGCCGGTGACAAAGTTGTCTACACAACCCAGAATCTGGGACTTGAGGCCGATCGGCATTACATCGTCCAATATGATGGATTGATGTACATCGCCAAGCTAAAGGCCTTGGTGACACAAACGGATGGCGCTTCTCAGTGGGAGTTCTCTTTCGAGGACAACACCGTGATACAGCTGGCTCAGTCGGACATTGGCTTTGGATATGCCGCCCATCAGGCGTCTCAAAGCCTCCACGTCATCGGATCGCCGGTGTATCGCCTGCCTGCTGGGCATGCTTTCCCACGTTGAAGTCCGTGTAGGCGGTGACAAAGTATCCGTCGTCGCCCACCACGAACACCCAATGACTCTCCGCGTGGTATAGCTTGGTGCTCCCACGCTCTGGATTCCGAATAGGCGACATTCCGGCCTTTGCGACCCGCTGCATCTCCTTCCAGGCGACGACCGCGCTGACATGATTCAGCCGTGCGCGGAACTGATCAAAGCTGTGCTGCCGCACGCCGACCTTACCGTGCCCCTTGACGTCCAAGAAGAGCTTGAGCGGCTCAGATACAGACAGATGCCGTTCACGGGTCTTGGCGCCCTCACCCACCCACGAGCAGTCCTTCTCAACGTTGAGCGGGACTTCAAGGAATTTCGTCAGAAGCAGCACCGCGTACGGATAAAGGTGCGACTTCTTGCTCCGGCCGCTTCGTAGATCCAGGATCGTCGGGTTGGAGATCGTGATCTCGATGCTCGATCCGCTCCGATTGTCTCCCATCAATTGGACCTCCTCGACGAGGTAGTGCAGCGCGCTCAACTCCGCGACAACATCCTTCTCGGCAACATCGGCATCCACCGTGACGTAAACGATGCCTTGTTTGCGCCCGAGACGCCACGTACACACGAAGCGCTCTTCTTCGGCTTGAGTATGGATGGTAAGACGATCGATCTGATTGCTCATTGAATATGCCTGACGTAATAGCGACAGGATACTGGTTGCGAACAGGCTTGCAAGGGGATGTCCGCGCCCCCATAAAAAAAACGCCGAGGTTTCCCCCGGCGCCTCCCGTTCAGGTCGTTTCCGACCTATCTTCATGACCGCTTTGGTAGCGAACGAACAAAGTCCAGCATGTCCGTTCCGGCCTTGGCTGGTGCGTACTTGATCACTCGCTTGCCCATCGCCTTCGCACGCTCAGCGAGCTTCTCGCCTGCCTGGAAGCCACGACGAACTCCCCGACTGTCGGGAAGATCATTGTCCTGGTAGATCCGCAGCAGATCGATGTCGTCCAGCACGGAGAAATCGAACTCCTCCATCCCGCCGGCGTCGACCATAGACCAGCAAGTTTCACGGCGAAACACCCGGACAGCCAGGGACGTTTCGATGCCCTCCGCAACACTCAGTTCCCGGCTAGTCGGAGCGTAGAGTCGAATGGCCCCTCCCTTAATTTCCAGAGAGAGTTCCTTCTTCTTCACGCTCGATACAGGGGCCTTCGCACCATCCTCCGTGAGGAAGGTGCGATGGATATTGCAACAGACACCATCCGGTCCTTGGATTGCCGCCACCATGCCGGGGAACTTCCCGACAAGAACAAACTTCTCGTCCTCGTCCTTTTCCCAATACGGCAGCGCAGGGTGAAACCGAAGGACAGCAGGAATATCAGCCGGATCAAGCTCGGGAAGGCGACCGGTCAGATACTTCCAGACCGGGTCACCTACCGAGATTCGCCGAGCCTCGTTCCAAAGCTTTACGTGGCGAGCCTTGCGTCGAGCAAACTCTTCCTTGCTCATCGGCTCGCCAGACCGGCGCGGTGCATCTGCACTGCGTGGACGTACCGGAGACTCGGGCAACCCCGCCCCAAGCGACTCCAGCACCCAGCGAACACGTTGCATGAACGTCTTTTCAGGGAATACCACGCTCAGCAGCTTGAGGCCGTTGCCGCCGCCGCATCCGCGGCAGTAGTAACTTCCATCACCGTACTTGTCGGTAAAGGCATATCGGTCCTTGCCTCCACAAAAGGGACACGGACCGTTTCGCTTCAGTCGCAGATACTGTTCGTCCAGGCCGGCCACTTGCAGCAAGTCAGGCCAACGATCATGCGAACGCGACTGAGCTTCGGCGACTTGCCTTTCATTTTCAAGCCGACGCTCGAGCACATCAACACTCATCGTCTACTCCTTTTGCTACAGCAGTTGAAAAAACCGGGGGATCTACCCTCGGGCCTGGCCTACGCCGCCTTCTTCAGAACGAGCTGCTTGCGAAGCAGCTCGAACATCTGGGTCGGCAGATCTGCAACCTCCGTGATACAGATGCTGTTGGGAATCACACCGGAGATATCGAGGCCGATACCAACACCCATCACCTCAATACCCCAACGCTGACACGATGCAACCACATCCACCACGCCTTCCCTGCTGTCCGGTACACCGTCGGTAATCGGCAGAAGAATCCGCCGGGTCGCCTTGGTCGACAACAGCGAGTACTGGCCATACAGCATCGCGTCTGCGAGCGGAGTGTTGTGGCCGTCCGCGCGAACCGCCGCAATCCGGCCTGCACGTTTCCTCACCGTCTCGCCGAAGCGATTCAGCACAAGAACATTCCGATCGCACTCCTCCGATCCGGCTGGAAACGCGGACGTAGCCACCTGTACCCCATCGATTTGCCCGAGAGCAATACCGAGCGCGGTGCATGTATCCATCGCCAACATCATCCGCTCCTCCTGTCGCATACTTCCGGAACGATCGAGAAGCAGATGAATCGCCACGTCGATGCTGGTGCGCGATGACTCCCGCTCGAAGATGTTCAGGTCGCCAGTCGACAGCCTGAGAGCACCCAGATTGGAAAGCCGTTCACCCGCATACGCATCCCAGCTTCTGGTTTGCGTCACCGCTTCCAGAGCCGTCGTCAATCTCCGACGCAGCGCGATCGACTCGCGCTTGACGCGCTGGACGATTTCGCCGTTGTCATCGATCTCTTCCGTGAACGGGATCGCGTTCGACAGGACGGGAGGCGCATCCGACTCGTCTGCCATCCCATTCAGCATGCCCTGAACTATTTCCCCGAGATCCTCTCCGGGGTTATAGCCAGCGCCTAACGCCACACGAACTTCTCGCGACGTCGCTTTCTGGGAAAGGTCCAACGACGACGCGCCCGAATCATTCACCTGGTCCTGCTGCTGCCCGTCGTCGGCCAAGGCGCACGCGCCCGTACCGTCTTCAGTAGCAGAGACAGAGCCAGGTTCTTGACCCGAACCATCACAGGATTGCAAATCGTCGCCCGGCTGCGAACCGTCACCGGGTTGCGAACCGTCGCCCGGCTGCGAACCGTCGCCAGGATCAGATGCAGATCCAGCGACGCTTTCCGGCTTAACACCGTCAGGCTGCGATTCGGCCTTACCGCCGGCGTCAGCAGAACCACCTTGTGTCGAGGACGGATCCTCGGCCGCATCGGAATCAGCGTTCGCGAGACCTTGCGAAGCGTCTCCCTCTTCGGTCGACGTCGCACCATCATCCGCGGCTGAATCGTCACCGTTGGCGCCCGCCGAGGCAGGCTGATCCGAAGCAGGAGCAGACTGAACGTCACCGTCACCACCGGATTCACGGTCTTGCCCGCTGTCCTCGGGCTGATCGCTATCGCCGCCGGATCCTGCTTCGCCGGTAGGATCGGAATCAGCCTTCGACGAATCCCCGTTGGCATCATCCTTACCGCCGTCTTCCGTGTCGCTCGAATCTTGATCCGGCTCCGAGTTCTCCTCTGCATACTGCTGCAGGAGCGAAACGGCCTCGACAGCGATCCGGGCGGCATCGGCCGACGTGTGTGCGAATTGAACCTTGCTGATGACCGTCAGATATGCGTTCGCAAAAGAACTATCGAACGCACTCGTAAGCCATTGCACTGCGATCGCCTCACGAGCCTCAAAAAAGGTTCGCTTGAGCTGCCGCCAGTTCAACGTATGCACCGTCGCGGTAATCAGAGCTTCAGCCAGATCGGAGGAATTCGACATTTCGCGAAGCTGCCCGTCTTTCGACAGGGTTTCGCGCATTGCCATAAAGATCCGATTGGCACCAGGGTAGCGCCGCTCCACCAGACCTTCAATGCGCACGTCCTCGAGCGCGTTGTAGATCCGAAAAGTGAAAGCCGGGAGGTCCATCGCCGCAACCGACTCGAAGTCGGTATGAACGATATGCCCCGCCCCTTCGTGGAGAACAAAACCGAGACCGAGGACTCGAGCCTTTTCCACTTCGATTGGAAGATCGGGAAGCACGATCTCGCTGGGATTCGCGTAGGCTCGATTGCCGCCTATGCGCACCTTCAGACCACACTTCTCCGCAAGCAGCCTGGCCGCGATCGGCAAGGCGCCTTTCAGCGTATTGATGTTCATGCGATTCCTTCGAGAAAGAATCGCCCCCGAAGGGGCGATTGTTACGCCCCTTCGGGTTTAGATCCCGAAGCCTGTCGCCATGCCCGGTTGGGGCGGCAAAGGCAACGGCATCGACGGAACTGCCGGGCCAGGACGGCCGACAGGTGCTGGCGAACCAGCGCTCACAACAGGCTGCATGGGTGCAGCCATCGGCACAGCGACCGGCGGTGCATCCCCCTCTTCGTCCGCCGCACCGAAGCGCGGACCGACGGCGAGGTTGAACGTCGCTGCGACGTCACCCGACTCAAGACACTGCTGGCCAAACGCGCGCATACGCTCCGGTCGTTTGAGGATCCCCGTCAGCCCCCAAAGGGTCGTCAGATGGATGCCCTCGATCTTGCCCTTCTCCGGCAGCAACTTAATGCTGTAGTCGATGGTCTCGATGATCGGACGTACACACGGGTCGAGGAAGGCGAGGCCCTCCATCTTCTCGCGAATCGCCTGCAGCGCGTTCTTGCAACGCTGCGTGACATATTCCCGAGCCTGGCCGTTCTTCTGGCCGCCGAACGACAGGGTGCGTTCTTCAAACGCCGCCGCTTCCTGTGCAATCTCTCGGAAGAGCGTCCCCGCCAGCCCCTGCTCGGCTTGCTTCAGGCCGCCCGACAGTTGGTCGAAATCTTCTTCCGACTCGCCGACGGAGCGAACCTTGAACGCCTGCCAGCGGAATCCCAGAGCACCTTCGACGTACGCCTTTTCGGGCGCTTCGTCTTTGATGATATGGGCCCATTCCTGGTTTTGCGGGGCGTTCTGCCACTCGAGGATCAGACGGTCGTAGTTCGATACGAGATGGTTACGCTCCTTCTCATATTCGACTGCGATTGCATCGAGATCATCTGCGACCAGCTTTGCCTTCCCGGCCGGGATGGCATAGCCACCGAGGAAGCGCACTCCGCGGCTTTCACAAGCCTTTTGCGCGCGCTTTTTGAGCTTGTCGAACACCTTGAGGTATTCGCTGTCGATGACCTTCTTGCTACCCAGCGACGCAAGGTCACCATGCGGCAGATCTTCGACTTCGCCGATATCGGTCGTTTTCAGCTTGCGCCGGCCGGACCAGATATGGGCTTCGATACTGAAACAGAGAACCCTTTCGAGGGTTCGGACTTCGTTTTGGTGCGACATGGAGATCTCCTGGAAACCCCGAAGACTCCATGCCCCCTACCGGGCATGAAATCCCCGGTAGGGTTGACAAACGAATGGCTGACTTAGATAGGTGTGCCAGCTACCCTTTCTGCGCTACGCGCAAAAAACCTCTTTGCAAACGCCTCGCTTTGCAAAGAAGTCTCGCGACTAAATGGGCCGGCCAAGCCCATATGCACGGCCGCCGTACGCTATCAGCGTACAGACACGCCCCAGAGGCCTCCCTGTTGACACCGCGCAGCGAGTTTCCCCACCTGCTCAGCGCCCCAGTTGTCCGGTACCAGTACCTCTGCAAGGTACTTCGTGCCGAAGGCTTCCGAAATCGCAGTATGCCATTGCAACTGCTGGCCGACCCCCTCCGCGGTTCGCACCGCATCGATACATCCGTCCGACGTCAGTCCGACGGCTTGCGCAGATACCGGACGGTCCGCAACCAGGGCCCACCCGAAAATCTGCACGTTCCTGAGTCCATACATGCGGACGCGCTCCGCCACTTCTGGCGACAGCAGTTCCGACATGGGTCCGGCATCGAATTCCACGCAATCGAACCATGCCGAAGCACCATGTTCCTGTGCGAGATCGCACGAGGCGTCATAGGCTTCATCACGGATCATCCCAGCCACCTGTACAAGCGCCGCGTTGGCTTTATCCGCAACCCCTGCACTCCCAAGCTTCTGGAGTGCCGAGGCAATGCCCGAGATTCCGATGGCGATGCGTCGGGCCTCACCGGATCGCTCCAGGTTCCCGCCGATCGCATGAACGTCGTGCATCGCGTCAAGATCGCGAACCGCCAGGCGGACGTGCTCCTTGAGCCGCCTGTCGTCGAGCTGGGTGTTCTTGCCAGGAATTTCCACGAGATAATCACACAGGTTCAATACGATCCCCGTGACCGCCTCGCTCGCGCCGACAAACTCCGAATCCGTTCCGAAGATGCCGCCGCAACCATCCCGAACCACTGAACTCTCGTCGAAAAATACTCCGCTGACCCCCGTCCCGAGAGACTCAAATGCGATCAGCGACTGCGCGACTACCGCGCTTGATCCGCGCCGGCCGTTGCCGACACGAACATACGTTTCCGCGGTTCCCAACGATGCCGCGTCAGCAAGATGATTCTCGCTGATCACGACCATCGGAAACGAACCATCCAACAGGGTGCCCCGTCGCGACGACTCATAGAGCCGTCCGATCGAGTGCAGAAGCAACCCGCGGGAGGAATCGATGGAAATCGTCTCATCCGTGGATGTCACTGGCGCCGACGTATCGACGAGCAGCGGCAAACCCTCGTGTCCGGCCATCACGACATCGGCCAGGACATCATATGCAGAACTCTCGCTTGAAGTAGCCAGACTGATTGCCAGTCTTGGGCTCAGACATGGGTCCGAGGCGCGCTCTTCTTCGGACGCGCGACGGGCCAACGCAGGAAAGGCGGAACGGGGTTGGGGAAGCCCATCAGCAATGCTGGGGAGCCCCCGCCCCGTTTGCACCATGATCTGGGTATCAGACACCTGGGGTTGGACGTTCATGTTGATCTCCTTGTCGAACGTGAACCCCGGAATCGGGGCCCCCCAGAACGTTGAGAATCGCTCTGGGGGGCCTCGAAACCAAGAACACTCGAAAGGAGAATTGCCTATCCAGAACGGAAAGGCAGGACGTGAGGGATAAACCCTGAGGCCTGGGGAGTCCAGATCAAACGCAGGACGGGCATACCAGGCAGCCCTTCTGTGCCGGAGCACAAAAAACTTCACAAGCATCCAACTCATGCATGCTTGTGACGTCTCAGGAAGGGAAAAGTGCCGATTTCCGGCTCAGGCTAGTATCGACCCCCAGCTAGGTAGCTAAATTATAGTACAGGTGAATTCTTGACGGAAAATTTTCGCGGCCATGTGGAAAGACCCTGCCGCGCAGGGTCTCGGGTCACACGGGATGTCAAATAGGTAACCACTTTTACGTTCCCGACGGCTGATGCTTCAGGAGTTGCCTCCCTCGAGCCTCGAGCCAGGAATCGACCTTCTTCGCACCCCAGTACAACATTGCCATCGCGAGCATGACTACCACGATGATGGCAATCTGGGAGCTCTCCCCCTGGATTTCAAACTCCGTTTCCAGAAAGGGCTTCCCGACTTCAAGAAGCAGGGCAATAACGAAGAAGAACAGTGCGTCCAGGAACACGTCCTTACCCAACTTCTTGCTGGAACCCTTTTCCAGAGCCTTCTCACGAAGACCTTGTGCTTCGGATTCCAATTCCCCGATTCGTTTGCGAGCCAGCTTCAGCTCGGTTCTCGTCGATTCAAGGTGACATCTGGCATTGGCCTCGCGAGCCTTTGCCTGCTCCACGCGAACTGCCCGTGGATTCTTGCTTTTACTGCGGTTGTGTTTCATAGACTTCTCCATTAAAAAAATGGCACCCGGAAACCCGGGTGCCGCACGTAGTCACTGCTGCTGGCAACGCCAGCGACCGCAACCATCAATCCCAGCTGAGAGCGCCGCCCGTCTGGTACTCGATCACTCGAGTCTCAAAGAAGTTGCGCTCTTTCCGCAAATCGAGCATTTCGCTCATCCACGGAAACGGGTTCGTCTCGCCCTCGAAATCCGCGTTGAGACCGATCTGCGTCTTTCGCCGGTTGGCAATGAATCGCAGATACCCTTTGAACAGATCGGCATTCAGACCGAGGACGCCGCGAGGCATGGTGTCCTCCGCGTACTGATATTCGAGGCGTACAGCTTCCTTGAATACCTCGTCCACCTTCTGCTTGAAAGATTCCGTCCACAGGTGCGGATTCTCCAGCTTGATCGCATTGATCAGGTCGATACCAAAATTGCAGTGCATCGACTCATCCCGGAGGATGTACTGGTACTGCTCCGCCGCACCCGTCATCTTGTTCTGCCGGCCCAACGACAGGATCTGCGTAAAGCCGACATAGAAGAACAGGCCTTCCATCAGACATGCGAAAACGATCAAGCTCAAAAGCAGCTTCTGATCGTTCTCGACCGTTCCCGTCGTAAACGACGGATCGGTCAAGGTCTCGATGAACGGGATCAGGAAATCGTCTTTTGCCTTGATCGAAGCAACTTCTCGATAGGCATTGAAGACCTCCCCTTCGTCCAGTCCAAGGGACTCCACGATGTATTGGTAGGCGTGCGTGTGCACGGCCTCCTCAAACGCCTGCCGAAGCAGGAACTGGCGACATTCCGGTGCGGTAATGTGCCGGTAGGTACCGAGCACAATGTTGTTCGCAGCCAGCGAGTCGGCAGTCGTGAAGAACCCCAGATTCCGGGTGATGATCCGACGTTCGTCGGCCGTCAAGCCGTTCGGGTCTTTCCACAGCGCAATGTCCCGCGCCATGTTGATCTCCTGCGGCATCCAGTGGTTCGCGCAACCGGCCAGATACTTTTCCCAGGCCCATTTGTACTTGAACGGTACGAGCTGGTTCACATCGGTCTTGCCGTTGATGATCCTCTTGTCAGCAGCATCGACACGACCGGTGGCGCCACCTGCATGCGCGTGAGCAACCGCGCTGAAGGATGAAGATATTTCCATCTCAAACTCCAAAACGAGAAGAGGCAGGACAGCCCGACGGCCGTCCTGCGATTAAGACATCACGAGTCCACCAGCAATTTTCACTGGCAGGCCTCGCACTCGTCGAAGCCCGGATCGCCTGGACGCATCGTGCAAGCCGGACCGTCCGCTTCCAGAGCCGGTTCCGCGGTGACCTGCGGAGCAACAGCGGCCGGAGCCGACGGGGTAACCGCGTTGAGCGTTCCCGATGTCACGGTCGACTTTTCCACGGACGTGGCCGCCATCGTGCGCAGGTAGTAGGTCGTTTTCAGACCGCGAACCCACGCCAGCTTGTAGACCTCGTCCAGCTTCTTGCCCGACGCGCCGGCGATGTAGATGTTCAGCGACTGAGCTTGGTCGATCCACTTCTGCCGGCGGGCAGCTCCCTCCACGAGCCACTTCGGGTCGATCTCGAACGCCGTTGCGTAGCGCGCCTTGATCTCCTCCGGAATGCGGTCGATGCGCTGAACAGACCCGTCGTAATACTTCAGGTCGGCCAGCATCAACTCGTCCCAGATGCCGAGCTTCTTCAGATCGGCAATCAGGTACTCGTTGACCAGAGTGAACTCCCCGGACAGGTTGGACTTCACGTACAGGTTCTGAAACTGCGGCTCGATACACGCCGACACCCCCACGATGTTCGAGATCGTCGCCGTCGGCGCGATCGCGATACAGTTGGAGTTGCGCATGCCTTGCTTCAGGATCTTCTCCCGCAGGCCGTCCCAGTCCATCGTGATGCTCTGATCGACTTCGAGGTACTGCTCGCCACGAGCTTCGGACAACAACTTCAGCGAGTCGAACGGCAGGACACCCTTCGACCACAGCGACCCCTTGAAACTGGAGTAGGCGCCGCGCTCCACTGCCAGATCCGACGAAGCCTCATAGGCGTAATACGCCAGAGCCTCCATCGAACGGTCTGAGAACTCGACCGCCGCTTCGCTGCCGAAAGGGATGCCGAGGATATACAGCGCATCCTGGTGTCCCATCAGGCCCAGACCCACCGGACGGTGCTTCAGGTTCGCCGCACGAGCCTTCGCCACCGCGTAGTAGTTCATGTCGATCACGTTGTCGAGCATCCGCATCGCAATGCGGACGGTACGACGCAATTTCTCGTGATCGATCTGGCCATCCTTGACGTGGTTGACCAGGTTGACCGAGCCCAGGTTGCAGACGGCAATTTCCACGTCGCTCGTGTTCAGCGTGATTTCGGTGCACAGGTTGGAGCTATGCACCACGCCAACATGTTGCTGCGGGGAACGGATGTTGCACGGGTCCTTGAACGTGATCCACGGATGACCGGTTTCGAACAGCATGCCGAGCATCTTTCGCCACAGTTCAACGGCCGGACGTCGCTTGTACAACTTGATAACGCCGGCATCCGCCTGCGCCTCGTACTGCACGTAGCGCTCCTCGAACTTTGCGCCATACAGATCGTGAAGATCCGGCACGTCGTTCGGCGAGAACAGCGTCCAGTCGCTGCCTTCCATCACGCGCTTCATGAACAGGTCGGGAATCCAATTCGCCGTATTCATGTCGTGCGTACGGCGACGATCGTCCCCGGTGTTCTTGCGCAGATCCAGAAACTCCTCGATATCGAGGTGCCACGATTCCAGATAGGCACAGACTGCACCCTTGCGCTTCCCACCCTGGTTGACGGCCACAGCAGTGTCGTTGACCACCTTGAGGAACGGGACGACACCTTGCGACTTGCCATTGGTACCCTTGATCCAGGCGCCCATGGCTCGGACGTTCGTCCAGTCGTTGCCCAGACCGCCGGCGAACTTCGACAGCAGAGCGTTTTCCTTCAGACCGTCGTAGATCCCTTCGAGATCGTCCGATATGGTCGTCAGGTAGCAGCTCGACAGCTGCGACCGGCGCGAGCCCGTGTTGAAGAGCGTCGGTGTGCTCGACATGTAGTCGAACGTAGACAGCACTTCGTAGAACTCGATCGCACGCGTTTCGCGCTCGATTTCGCCCCGGGCCAGACCCATCGCCACACGCATCAGGAACGCTTGCGGCAGTTCAATGCGACGCTCGTTGACGTGCAGCAGATAGCGGTCGTACAGCGTTTGCATGCCGAGATAGTCGAGAAGCCCATCGCGCTCCGGCCGGATTGCCGAAGCAAGACGGCCGAGATCGAACCCCTTGGACATATCCTCGGTCAGCAGCTCGGCTTTGACGCCATCCTCGATACCGCGGATGAACGCCTCGCCGTAGCCTGCCGCTACCTCGTCCAACGTCACCGGCTTGCCGAAAACGTCTTGGCCAAGCTGGAACGCAAGCACGAGCCGAGCGGCCGCTTTTGCGTGTTGCGGCTCGACCTCGATCTTCGTCCGCGCCGAAAGAACCAGCGCATTCTCGATCTCGGTCTCCTTCGCCTCGTTGTAGAGGTTCCGGACTGCTTCGTCGAACAGGTCCTTTGCAGACACGCTCTCGAGCCCAAACACCACGGACTCTACGATCGCAATCCAGAAGGCTGCATCGAACGGCACCACTGCACCGTCACGCTGGCGATACGACTTGATGTGATCGTACTGACCCATCGTCGGCGCCGGTGTGCGCTTCTGCGCAGCCATTTCGCGGTAAAGCACATACCCGCGTGCGACTTCATGCTCACCGCTACGCATGAGCGAGAGTTCCACCTGATCCTGAATGTCCTCGATGCGGAAAGCAGCGCTCTCCCCACGACGATTCAGTGCAGCACAGACGGCGTTGGTCAATTCCTCGACCTTCACACGCTGCGCGGCACTCAGGGATGACACACCGGCGCGATACAGATTGCCGTGTGCGTCGTACAGGAATGCCTTGGCGATCGCGCTTGCGATCTTCGCTCTGTCGAACGGTACGGTCTCACCATTACGGCGGATGACCATGTGTGCACCAATCAGATCTTCGCGTTTCATTTCATACTCCTACTGTAAAAGTTGTTACCCAGGTGAGAAGGCGCGAGGCCCAGTTAAACGGCCTCGCATCGAGATCGCTTAAGTGGATCCCGAATCAAGTGGGTGACAAGAATTCGGCAGGAAACTTTCCCAACGGGAAAGAGAATCCCCGCCGGGTTAAAGAACGTCGACCTCGACGATCGACAACAAATGAAAAGGACCGAAATCCCCGAAGCAGGTGATGCTTCAAAGCGATAGTCACCTACGTGACCGTGGCTAAATCCGTCAGCTCGGGAGCGAACATCGCTCAATAAAACCGGTTACTTCCCGAAGCGGATCCACTGGATCGGCTTGGGGAAGTCCGCTCTTTCGAGCGGGCTTCGGTTTGAGTGCGGCACACGCACCACACACAGAACATGCGGTCAATCCAGCACCGCGGCGACGAAGACGCTGTTCGTGGAAACGAACTGGTCGGGATCGACGGACTCGTTTTCCACCACCAGACCGATACCGTCGAACGCGACCTTCTTCACCATCGACTTGCCGTCGGCGTTGACCGTCACATCGCACGCGAACGTATTGCGCATGACCTGCTCGTTCTTGATGAATTCGACCAGTTCAGCGCCCGTCTTCACACGTTGAGTATTCATGTCCATCTCCGTCAAATTGAATTGTCGTAGGCGGACACGTCCCCCGGTTGGGGGACGTGCCCCCTTCCGGGAAAAACTCAGTTTCAAATCGATTCAGATAGCGACCAAACCTTCAAAAGGCGGGACCACCATCTTCATCGCCGTAGCCACCCGCATATGACGGACCTTCGTCACGGGATTGCTCGTTGCCACCTTGCTGCTGACCGTTACCTCGCGAACCTGCGTGCCCGTTGGACTGTTGGCGAACCAACTCGCCCTTCTTGGCAATCAGCTCCATGGACTGAACGTACATCTCCACCACCTTAAATTTCTGCCCGTTCTTCTCGTAGTTACGAGGTTTTACGCGGCAGGTGATGTTGACAACGTCGCCCCTCTGGTACTTCTCAGCCACCTTCTCAGCAAAGTCGCCGACCACAACGCAGTCGTGCCACTCCGCGACCTCCACCCATCTGCCCGCCTTCTTGTCGAAGTAGTCATCGTTCGAACAGAGCGAGAACTTCGCTACCGGCGTACCTGACGGAAGGAACCGTACTTCCGGGTCCTTGCCGATCCGGCCGTGAATAAAACAGACGTTCGTATTGCGCATACGGTTTCCTTTACTTTCAAAGCTTCACGACGTTGTAGGCGTTCTTCCAAGCCTTCCGCCCGTCCGGCTCTCTCCACTCGATACGACCGAGGTGTTCGATCCGCACGCGACTTCCAACCTCCGCACCACAATCGGCGATCGCACGCTCGAGGTCCGTGCCATAGACCGGCAGCGCATTACCGTGCAACTCATCAGCTTCGATGGTCACGCAGTACTGCTCGATCTGCTTGTCATCGATCTTGCGAGGCTTGACCCCGATCTCGACGATTTCGCCCGTGTACACCTTGGACGGACGGCTACGTTTCTGCTTCTTTTCCACGGCTTCCTTGAACGAGCTCGGCATGATTGCAACATCGCCGTCCTCTTTCTTGGATCGCTTTGCTGACTTTTCCGAAGAATCATCGGCATTACGTTTCGTGGAATCCTGTTCTTTCGATTCCGACTTCGGGCCCGACGCAGCAACAGGATCCGAAGAACCCGACGCTACGACTCGCAGCTTCACCTCATGCTCCCCGCGCAACAGTTTGTTCACCTGTGCAACGGTCGCCTTGAGGATCGACTCGATCTCGGACATACCCGAATACGAGATCTCCTCCAGTTCGCGGCGCTCGAAGCCGAGACGCTCGGAAAGGGTGCGGTCATAGATCTTCACCAGCCTCTTGACCTTACCGCCCGGGTAGAACCAAAACAGAACCGCCCCGAACCCCCTCTCGAACGTGATTGTCCGAGTGAAAGCAGCCGTGACCGGCCCTCTCGATACCGCAACGGTGGACAAGGACTTCGTCGCCTCCACCTTTTGAAGGTTCGACGTCTCTGCCGGCTTGACCGATGCGACTTCCTCCGCCCCCACTTCCGATACATCTTTTTTGCGGGAAGACTTCGCATACCGCAGGACGGCACGCGCCAACCATGCAACACCAAGGGTCGTACGGTGCAGCGCAACGTAAGCCAGTTTGAACACGAGTTCAACCGCGTCAAACACTAAGTCAACCAGCGACTCGGAAATAGTCTGCCGCTTCCGTGCCGTGCTAGCTTGCTGAGACATATCAACCTCTCTAGAAATTGACCAACGACCTCCCCACCGTAAAAACCGTTGGAGTGGTAATCAGTCCAGCTTTGACAGATGTTCCGTGGTGCTCCCCCATCAGGAAGTCGCGTCCAAAGAACGACATCATCTCTTTCCCACCACGATGGATGGGTACTTCATCGAGATCTTCACCCGTGCTATCCGGCTTCGCTACCTGAATGCCCAGACGCATCGCTGCGCCGAGTATTCCGATTACGGTTTGCGCGTTTGCACGTGTCCCTACAACGGTGACACCTTCGTAGGTTTCGACAAAACTCCACTCGGGATCGCTCCCGACGTATTCCGCCACCATGTCGCGGAACGTGGAATCGATCGAGCCGTTGACGACCACCAGCAGATCCGAGGCCTGTTCCTGTTCGACACAGCCCTCGTTCAACGATCGCTCACCGATCAACTCGAACCCAATGGACTCGAGCTGACTCTGAAGCGCTGACAACGTCGCCGAAGCCACGTCCTCCCCCTTCAGTTGGCCACCGGTAACGCCGACGAAAATGCGTGTCGTGTTGTCGGTGGCCATCGGTACAGCGATGTCGATCCCGTCAGAAATCTTGCGATACAACTGGACGGGAATCATGGTCAGGCACCTGCGGGTTGCATCGTGTGCAGGTTGTCTTTGCTGGACTTGTAGTCACCGCCGCCGAACGTCTGCGTCACGAGCTCGTGCACTGCAACGCGGACTTCATCCGAACAGGAAAGCGACCAGGCGCGCTCCAGTCCGTAATGCATCGGTGACTCGACCAAACTGCCCTGCGTCGAAGCACTCATCGCCTTCGAGACCCAACGGCGCAAAACGCGCGTCGAGATCGTCTTGTCGAGTGCCCCCGAATCGTCGGTCACGCCCGCGTACAACTTGCGGACCTGATTCGCGACGGAAACGAACTTTTCAGCGAGGACATGGGCCGGCAACGACGGCTGATACGGTGCAATCATCTCCGTGATCAACTGGACTTCGATGTCCTGCGGGAGATACCCGAACCAGCTGAACTCGAAGCGCTCGTCATTCGCGTTGTCCTGCGTATGACGTCCTTGCACCAGCCCTTTGTCGTCTTTCGGGTTGCAGGTCGCGTAGACGCGAAACCCGTGACGCGGAACAACCAGTTCGCCGGTTTCGGGAACAAGGTACGGCCGTCCCTCCAAGAGGAGGTTCAACCCGGTCATTTCGCCCGGATCGATGACGTTGTACTCGTCGATGAGAACCGACATGCCGAGGCGTGCGGCCATGAGCACGGGCCCGTCGACCCACGAAACCCCGCCGTCCTTGTTCGGGACGAGGCGGCCAATCAGGTGATAGGCCTGGGTTCGCGGATTGGCGGACATACTCAGCAGCGGAAGATTCAGGGAAGCGTGAAACTGCTGGACGCCCATCGTCTTGCCGGTGCCGGGATGGCCCATTGCACAGAAGGCGTTGCCGCCCGCCATGTAGAAGTGAAGCAGATCGCGTAGGTTGTCGATCGGCCACTTGTACGTCGGATCCTTTGCCGGAGTGAACACCGAAGGTTCGCTCAGACCGAGGATCTTTGCACCACGCATGCGTTCGATGCCGAAGCACGCGAACCCATCGAAGTGAACCCATTGCGGGCTCGCCTGCTGTTCAACAGGTGCCGCAGCAGCAGCGGCCGGCGCGGGTTCCTGCGAAGCCTTTTTGCGGGACTTCGTCGGAGCCGCGGCAGCTTGAGTTGCTTGGGTCGTCATGGAATTCTCCAAAAAAATTTGGAGACTCCAGCCCTCTCGGGGACTGGAGCCCCCAGGGCTTAACTATTCAGAATCTGCGACTTCCTCGCGCGGATCTGTTCCCTGAGTTCATCAGGGTTCAGGCCGGCAACTCGGCAGCAGGTGACGAAGGTGAACGGGATCTCGCTCTGATAGAGCTTGACCCGCATCCGACGCTTCTCAACGACTTCGGTTTTCTGACCGTCGACGATCTCCTCCTTGGCTTCAGAAAGAAACTGGTCACGGTATCCCATGAAGTTAGGCTTCAACACCCAGTCAAGGATGTCTTGCTTCTCTTCCAGGTTACCGCGCATCGACAGCAGCTCGATTGAACGCTCGAGAAGCAAAGCGTGGAGCCACTCGACCCCCTCTTCACTCCACTCCTCTCCCGCACAATCTCCCCCGACGACACCAACGACCGGGACCGCCACTTCGCTTTCGCTCACCTCGAAAATCTCGGCAAACGAATCACGAAGCAGTGGCATATCCAGGTCATCGAATCCTTCGGGGATCGAGCGAACCTTCGTCTTGCTTAGGGCGTAGGCAGACTGCCTGGCCTTTTTTTCGCGTGCCGCCTGATCCGCCTTCGCTTCCCGAACGAACTGCTCATGTTCGGGAATAAAGAAGAACGTACCCTGGACAGGCACCATCTCGATTGAGTTCATGACCCGCTCTCCTTATCGGTGAACAGATCCCCACCATCTCTCAGCGCCTGAACGATATCCGTAATCCCACGGTTATCTTTCTTGACGCTAAGGTAGTGATGCTGCCCGTGATCTTTTTTCTCCCGGTGGAAAATGAGACATCCACGGGGATTCGACAGCTCCCAGACCGTGAAAAACCGATCCCGGGTGATGTCGTCGACCTCGACGCGTGACTCGACACGAGAATTGCCTTGCAGACGAGAGACTTCCGTCCAGTTCATAGGCTTCTCCATCACAGAGACGCGAGAAGCCCATCCCCTTTGCGGAAATGAGATTCCCGCAAGGGTTGAAAACGCAGCGCGAAGCTACGCCAGGCGATGCCTGAGACAGATTGGCTGGAAGACCAGCTATGCCGGGAAACCCCGGACTCACCCCCTGACACGACAACGGACAGAGGGCATTTCAACGACGTCTAACAGCTACGTCGCGCGAAATACTGGCTTTGGAATAGACAATGGAGGAGATGAGAAAGCGTATCAACGCCTATTCGAAAGCCCCCGGGAACCACCCCGGGGGCGAGTACTTCTGGCAGTGCTTGAGGCACTCCCGGGTCCGCAGGACCCTTTTACAAAGCGATTTGGCAGTTTCCTGCCAGGAACCGACCGTCGTCAGTCCGCAACAAGGGGGCTCGAGATGAGTACCAGCTCCAGCTGCTGGGCACCGATTCTCTACCGGCGCGGAGTCGATTCTGTACTGGCCTACGGGAAATTGCAAGCAAATTCCTGACAAGAAATGCGCCCACCATTTGACTATCCGGTGCGATCCGGCCCTACCGGCCATCCGAATAGCACCCGCCCGCAGCGTGGAAAGACCGGCCTCTTAGATCACGTTTCAGCGTTGTTACAGCAAAGTCCGAGAATTAACCTACGCTGACCCACTTCCTATGAGGAAATGTTATGACCACCGCGGAAAGCGTCAACCTCCTGCGCCCGTCCGTGACCATGCAGGTCGCGGAATTCGCCCGGGAGACCTTCGGCCGCCAAATGCGCGGCGCGCTGGAAAAGGAGCCGGTCGAATTCGGATCGAGCATCGTCCAGTCATTCGTGCGGCGTGACTACACGCTCCTGAACAAGAACCTGCACTTCGCGATCGACGCGCCGCGTACGCTGCCGCGATACGACTCGACCACCTGCGACGAAGTCGACGAGTTGTTCCGCAAGAAGATCGGCGAATCGATCACCTACGTCAACAACCTGAAACAGCAACTCTGGCAATTGTTCCAGGCCAACGCCGTCGACCCGAAGGCCGAATTCCCAAGCGTTCTGCGGCAGGATCTGTTCTACGTCTCGCCGCACGCGAAGAACTACATCAAGCTGCTCCGCATCGCCGACGAGTACTTGCTGCTGCTCTGGTCCGCGTACCTGAACGGCCTCGTCTCGGCCCGCGATCGCCACGGCGAAGAGCTCAAGGTGCGCAAGCGCATCCGCTCCATCACGAACCTCGCTCGTGACGTCAAGTTCCAGACGTACAAGAAGTTCAACGCGTGGCAGGCGAACGAGCAGACCCGCACCGGCTCCACGACGGCCGGCGCCGCGCCCGTTCAAGCAGCTGCTGCGCAAGTCGAACCGGCTGCGGCGACCAAGGACGCTGCTTCGACCGAGTCGGCGCCGTCCGACGAAGCTCACGCGCAGGCGGCTTAATCCGTGAGCCTCAATCCTTCCCAGCACCGTGTGGCCCATGGCTTCGGCAATATGCTTGCCGTAGCCGGGCCAGGTTCGGGAAAGACCAAGACTATCATCACGAAGATCGGCGTCATCCTGCAAGCCGATCGGAAGTTCCGGGTAGGTGCCGTCACCTTCACCAGCGACACCGCGAACGAAATGCGCGAACGTCTGGTGAAGGAGTTCGGCCCCGACGTCCTCAAGCGCGTCGACCTCGGTACATTCCACAAGCTGTCGATCGACCATCTCCGCCGGCATAAGATGCTCGGCAAGATTGCAACCCCGCCCGAACAGAAAACGTTCCTGCGCCGGGCCATCTCGGCAACGAACACCACAATTGACAACGAAGAAGCATTCAAGCTCTTCGAGAACTACAAGTGCGCTATCGAGCCCGATGGGAGCGAGATTCCGCCGTTCATCCTGGCCTACAACGAGATGCTCAAGCGCAACCGCGTCGTGGATCTGTACGACGTCATGCGTGACTGCGCGACGAAGATGAGCAACGGGGAGTTGCCTCCTTTGCCCGTCACGCACCTGCTCGTCGACGAGTTTCAGGATAGCGACGAAATCCAGTTCGTATGGATGATGGCGCATGCCAAGCGTGATATTCCGGTCACGATCGTCGGAGATGACGATCAGTCCATCTATGCCTGGCGGCGCGCACTCGGCTACAAAGGCATGATCGATTTCGTTGAGCAGACTGGCGCCGAAATCATCCCACTGGGCGAAAACTATCGCTCCCACTCGGAAATCCTTGCACCAGCCGATCGATTGATCCGTCACAATGCCGGCCAGCGTGTCGAAAAAGATCTCGTGGCCAAGCGCGGCCCCGGTGGCTCAACGCACGTCTATGCCGTTTCTGCAGCGAACCGCGAAGACGGCGCAGAACACGACTCGGTCGCGCTCCAGACGGAATTTCTCGTGCCATACATCATGGAAGCCGTGCTGCCCGATGATGAGCAGCCTGGTGGGCGCCTCGCAGTCCGGCCTGGTGAATGGGCTATTCTTGCCCGGACCAACTTCCTGCTGGACTCCGTTGAAACCGTGTTGGACGAGTTCAACATCCGCTCGAGGAGAAACGGCGGGTCGTTTTGGGACAAGGATTACATCAACACCTACCTGCAGTTGCTTATTTCTGTTGAAACGATGAACCGCAGTGGCATCGACCACGCGCTGGCATTTGTCGGTACAAGCGAGGAAGCACTAAGCCAGCTCCACAAGCGCATTCCAGGCTCAACGATGGCGCCGTTCTTCGAGCGGGACTTCGACGATTATGGCGATATCGCCAAGATTGACGCTGAGCATATGCGCGCGCTCCAACAGTTACTCGTCACGTGGCGTCAAGACGCTCTGTTCCGCAAAATTCCGGGCACGACGACACCGATGCGAGCAGTCAACCAGGCGATCGATTCCGCGGCGACTTATTTGACTATGGGGCTGCGTGCTGGCAACTTCCGCGATCGCGTGGCCAGACACCTGAGCAAAGCGGGTGACATTCTGAAGCGCCGCAACGGGTCACTTGTCTCGCGCGTCCAAAGCGTGCAGAAGCCCAAGGGCAAGGACGATCCAGCATCGGTCGGCCTGTTCACCATGCACAGTTGCAAAGGCCTCGAGTTCGGCAACACTGCGATCGTCGGCGCCGACAAGGACATCGTTCCATCACTTGGCGAGGGCAGCACCGAGGTCGACGAGCGTCGGCTATTTTATGTCGCCATGACTCGAGCGAAGAATCGCCTTTTCATCCTTCACACGCCGACCAACGATACTCTCTATATCGCTGAGGCTGGCCTGGTTTCCAACCCTGCGACCGTCTACCCGGCGTAACGCCTTTTCCGTATAGACGCTCATCCAAGAGAAAGCTCCCCGATGAACCGCATCGCGCTACCAACCGTTGACGACTACAAGCGCCTCTACCAGCAGGAAAAGGCGGAAGTCTATTCCGAAGACAAGTGGGCCGATACGGCGTGGATTTACGACGCTTGCGTGCTCGCGTGGAAGGGTCTCGTATATGCCGTTGTACTCGTCCCGGTCGTCGCGTTCTGGGTCGCAGCATCGGATCTGCAGCATGCCCGTGAAATTCTCAATCAGGGCAGCGTCGACGATGTGAAGGCGCTGCTGTTCCGCTATTTCGTCGGCTTCTTCGCGTTGAGTGTCTTCGGTCATGCACTCTTCTACCGCTGGACCCTCCCCGCAAAGATCAAGCGCCGAATTACCGCAAAGGTCGTTGCGCAGTACATCAAGGACGACATCCGCAGCGGCCGTTAAGCCGCTTCTCCATCCGGCGAAGTCCACGCATCTATGGACTTCGCCGTGCCAATGGCTTACTGGTTCATCGCAATCAGCAGCGGCAGATTGAAGAGCCGCGCAAACCCTTCCGCGTAGCGGTGTTGCAATACGGGCTCTCCCGTACCCTTTGTCCACCACAGATTGGACAAGCCGACAATCATATCCGGCTTCTCGCGGCCGATTGAATACAGCACCTCCCAAGGCAGGAATTCCTCGTAACAGAACAGGAAGAGCGCGCTCCTACCGTCAATTGGCACCACGCCGCGCGCAAGCCAGTTAGCCGGGTAGTGGTACTTCGACAGCGGATTCCACTCGGCAACGGGAACCGTTTGGCGTGCCTCGAAGATTGACTGATGCACACCGCCCGGCCAATATTCGTACACCCGTGCTTGGTTAGCCATCCCGGCATCCGTGAGCTCGTTCGAGCCGAATATTACTGATACCTTGTCCCTCTCGGCTTCCTGCGCAATCATGATGTCGATCGCGCCCTGCTCGGACGAATCGTAAGTGCCGATGATGCTCTCGGGGAACACGATAACCTTGGCCCCGGTCTTTGAAGACTCGTGGATCGCACGATTCATTTTGACCAGCGTATCGGGAACAGTCTCCGGCGTTTGCACTCCCCACGTCGTCGACACGGCCAACCAGTCCCCGACCCGCGAATGCTGCCTCTCCTGCAGGGGCGATAGGACGAGTGACAGCACCACCGCAGCGGCCACCGCGAACCGTCCTCGCATGGTGTGCGCGTAGGCACCGAGCAGCATCGTCAAACCGAGGCCAAGACCGAGGCCGAGCCACTTCGTTCCTGGAAACCAAAATCCCCACGTTGCGATCAGCGTGCCAGGGAGAAATGCTCCGACCGGAGGGTATGCCCACAGAACCGTCCACGCCAGAATTGCGATGCCCTTCTTCTTTGGGCTCTGCGTGTTCTTTGGGTACAGCGCCGCAACAGTCGCGCTGAAGGCAAGGCCGTACGCAGATCCGGCTGCGATTCCCAAGAGCCAGGACCCGCCGAAGAACTGTCCGGCGCCACCAAACCCCATGATTCCGATATCCAGGCCATACCCGATTCCGAGCAGCCATGCCTGCATCCGAGAACGACACATGACCATGAAAACGGGGAGGAGCGCGGCGAGTAGTGGAGCAGCGCCACTGCGCCAACTAATCGAACAGACCGCAACGCCGAGAAGAAACGTACATCCGTACATCACGGCCGTGTTCTTCAAGAGCTCCTCGAGGCGTCTGTGCCACTCCCCTGCATACCTTTGAACGTGATCCACCATCCCACCTTGCTCCAGAAAGAAAACGCCGCGACGGTCTTACAAGACATCGCCGCGGCTTCAATGCGCAAACCGGAATACCAGGTCAGTTGGTGTATCGCATACCGTTCCCGGCCGCATAGCCGTCTTGGTGACCGTGGGTTTGCTGCGTCGATCCCTGCTCGTTTTCGACAGGCATGACGATCCGTAACGGGACGTGATTGTTGAAGTTCGCGACCGGCGACGGGTTGTTGGGCAATGCCAGAGGTGCCCCTGATACCGGGGGCTGCTGCGGTACCTGATCGCGCTGAGGCTGCTGGCCGGGTGGCTGCCACGTCGCGGTCGACTGCTGCGGAGCCGGCTGCACCGCCTGCGTGTCTACTTCCGCGATACGCTGAATCTGGCCGCTCACGTTCGTTGACGAAATGCCGTTGTGCTGGATGTCTGCGTGCAACTGGGCGATGTGGCTCACCAAGAGACCGTCTGCCATCTCGCAACGGATCACCGCCTTGCGATTGGGCATCCCAACCTGGCCGAATATGAGGCACCGCCCCTTCGCGAACACGCTGCCCTCGATGATCGCGTCCTGATCGATGACGAGCGTGCCGCTTTCGCTGTAGACGTTGCCCTTGATCACACCGCCGATACGGCCGCCCTCCTTGAGGCGTAGCGATCCGTCCGATTCGATCGTCGCTCCAGCCGGAAAAATCGTCGTCACGCGTTCAAGCGTGGGGTCGATACTCAGGACGTACTGAACGATATCGACCTGCTGATCATTGCTCGTTGCATCACTCATTTGGTTTCACTCCCTTTCGAATCGGTCGCTTTGTTACTGGACTGGCCACCCACCAAGATGGGGGAATTCTGTTCTGAAGGCTGCTGACTGACCTCACGCTCTGCATGCCGCCGAACCTCCGGGACCGGATGACCTCGACGATGAACGGGCAGCGGCGGCGCCGGCGGAATTGGCAGAACGGGAGTGGCCGACGCCATTACGTTCGCCGGCACTGGATTGACCGTCACCGTCTTAACGGGTGCAGACTTCACCTCCACCGACGTAACGGTTGCCGGCTGGGCTACTTGCGGAGGCGCGGCGGCCGGCTGAACTTGCGGTTGCGGCGTGACGGGAGCACTTGCTTGAGCAACGGGCGTCAAAGCGGTAGCGGCAGGCTGCACCTTCGGCTGCCCTGTGGTTTCCGTCGCCGGAGCCGTTCGCTGGGGCGGTACGACCGTCGTCACCGCGTTCTGGCCGGATTTCAACGGCACATGGACGGTCGGAAGGAAGTCTTCGATGATCTTCCCACCACCATGCAACCAGATATCCCCGCCGACCATCACGACGAATACCACGGCCACGACTGCCCAGGCGGTACGCATCCGCTCGGCATCCAGCGGCTTCATCACGAAAAGCGCTCGCCACTTGCCTTTCGGTGCTGCGACAGGTTCAGGCGAACTCGGCGCAGATCGAACGACAGCTTCCGGAGCCGGTCGAGGACTCACCGCACGCGGAGCTCGGGCGACCTCCGGCGCAGCCGCCTTCGGCTGAGCTGGCTGAACCGGCGCCGCGGCTGGCCTCGGAGGGGTGGGCGTGGCAGGAGTTCGCGAAGACACACCTGGCGAAGGGCCATCGAGTCGAATCGAAATCCTCGACCCGATCACCCGCGAATCAAGTTCTTCAAAGGCCATAGTTTTCCTTTTGATCCATCAAAACGCTGCAGGCGCCGCATTCGCACGCGGCATTTCCGGGATACCGGACAGGGCGGTGGCTACGACTCGCGGAATCGCTGCGCCCGCCGGCCTCTGAACGATCGCCGCGGCCCCGATGCTCTTGACTGCCGTTTCGACGAGCTGAAGAGTCTTCGGGCGGTCTTCGGATACCTTTACCTCTACAGCCGGATCCTGACTCTGCGTCGGCGCCGCTTCGCCTTCCTGTCCACCCGCCAATGCGGCTGCACGCATCCGCTCGCGAGCTCCGGCAGCAGGCCCCACAGCCGACCAGCGCGTCGTTGAAACGTTCGTTTCGAGTACGCTGGCCGCCGCCTGCCCATCCGACAACTTTTCACAGGAGTTAACGGCGGCGCCCTCGAAATGTTGAGCGTTAGCTTCCTGGGAAGAACGTCGGGCATCCTTTGCGTAGAAGTCTCGAACCTGGCCAAACTCCTCCGGCGGGGCAAACTGCGAGAGCTTCTTCAGCTCGAGCATTGCAGCCTCGAGTCCCTCTTGATCGAAGCCGGCCTCCAGTTGCTCCTTTTCGTGCTCCTTGGCCATCTTGACCGCCTCGATGGGGCTCACGCCGCGTAGCACCAGGTCGGCGTAGAAAACCGGACCTTGGGCCGAGTCCACCGATGCAGTGTTTCGCATCTTCAGCGACATCGGAATACCGACGAGTTTTCCGCCGAACGCACCATGCATCGCGTGAAGCTTGGCGACCAGCGTCTGTCCAGTGTTTTTGCCCGCCGAATGCAGGACAAAGACCGAGAACTGGTCACCTTGACCGTCAATACGAAATTTGAACGAGGTCCGGCGCTGACAAAGCACATCCTGGCTGTTGCCGAACGGGCATCGGTCGCAGCCCGGGCACTCAGCTTCGCCGGTCCGATTCGCGTCGACGATCCGAATCGCTTTCTTGCCATCGCCAACACAGACCCGCTTGCCGTCCGAAAGACGGCGGGCCTCGAATTGTTGCGTGAGAAGCAGATCCGGGTTGTTGTACGGCAGCAAGATCGGGATCTCACGCAGCTGATTCGGCTCTTGGCTTTCGCCGTCGGCCTGTCTGGTCTCCTTCTGCATTTTGAGCAACTTCTCGTGAAGAGCATGCTTGACCCATGTCCCGTCGAGTTCCTTTCGCCGGGTATGCACCTCGAAGTAATCGAAATGCAGGAGTTCGTCTGCTGCCCCGGCCTCGCCAGGGCGAACATCGCCCATGCGAACCGTGCCGAGAATAGGGGTGTCGAATTCGAGTCCGGTAACCATTGCTTCCTCCGTAAGTCAGTGGAGGTCATTTCATCAGATTGCGATCCAGTTTCTAGCCCTTCCGTTCAGTGGCGGGTTTCGTGACCCCACACCGCCGATTTTCCCGTCAGGAAGCGAATGCTTTCGTCCAGTCGCGCAATCTCCCCACCGACATCTCCACCATTCCGCGCCGGCACATCGATCACACTGACACTGGATCCGTTGTGGAGATGGACGCGGTATGCTTGATCGACAGTCGTGATCGTGACACCGTCGATTTCGCTCTCGTCGGCGATTGTTCGAGTACCCGTGCTGATCAACATGCGGCGCGCGTCATCGATTGCCGCGTCTATCCACTTGGCCTGGCCGATAACAGCGCCACCGAGTTCGGTCATATGGAAACCCAAGTAACCCTGCAGCTTCAGCACCGCTGATTGCCAAACGTCCGGCGCCGGGAGGCTGAATCGCGAGCTTCCGCTCGTCTCTCGCGCTACCACACCGATCGCCATGACGACCTCGGGCCAGACCTCGCCTGGTGCAATCGCGTGGACATATTGTTCGATGCTTGCGGTACGGTTGTGCATGGCGAGCGACACCATCTCGCGCTCGAATTCCTTCATGGTCTCCGGCGAGATCACCGTTGCACCGGTAAGGGGAATCAGACGATCCAATGCGCGAACCCGGTAGGGCGTTGCGGCCCGTAGGATCCGCGTGACTTCGGTCATGAAAAGATACTGTCCGCGAATCGACTCCGTCTCGCATCGGCGATTCCTCGGCAAGAGGATCGGCACACCAAACAGAGCTCCGCTATGCGTTCCAGTTACGTGTTCGGTCATGTCAGATTCCCAGAAAGAATGAATTGTTGGTATGTTCGAGCGCGTTCGGAACATCGCGAACAAGCCCCACTGTACGAAAGATCACCGCAACCTCCGCTTGATCCAGACGCGGAAACTCCCTACAAAATTCGGTGAATCCAAGCGTCTGCGATGTCACCACGCAGCCCTTCTCGTCTTTCAGCGTCAAGAGTTCCGGATATCGGTCCGTTGCAGACAAGAGCGTTGCGAGTGCCCGAGCACGAAGTAACGGAGGATTGCCCACGTTGTTGTAGAGGGATCGGACTTCCTGGCAGACGTCGGTTGGCTGCGCGAAGCTGGTTTTCCCGAACTGCCTGAACGTCTGCTCGACGAATCGTTGTAGATCCGCGGCGCCTGGCCGGGATAGAGAGTTCACACGTTTCATGGGATCGACAATACGCGATCACTTTCCGATATCTAGTCCTCTCGCGATGAGACAACTGACTCCCGAGGCCCCTTGAAACCTCGATGCTCGCCTGTACGCTGTATTCAAACAGGAGAGGTATCGAATGAACGCACGCGCGCAGATCCAGCATCAAGTCGGCCAGACCATCTGGAGCGGACAGAAGAAAATCACGTTCGGTCGCGATCCGGACAGCTACACCATGTCGGTAACCGATGATGAGTATCACGGAGATGCCGATCACGTCTCGTCGACGCAACTCAAATCGATGCTGAAGACGCCGCAGCATTTTCTTGCGGCTGTTCAGGGCGCAGGAAAGGACACAGCGGCGCTTGAGTTTGGCAGGCTGGCTCACATGGCTGTGTTCGAACCTTGGCGCTTCGAGGATCTTGTCCTCCCCTTCGACGGCGAGTTCAACCGGCGTTATCGCGAGTGCAAAAAGTTCGTCGCGGACCATCCGAATCACATCGTCATTGGCCAAGACAAGTACGACGCGCTTCTGGCCATGCGGAATGCTGTCCGCTCGCATCGGTTTCGCGGGCGCGCTCTCGGGGAATGGTTCGATGAGGGTGAGCCGGAGAAAGCAATCTACTTTGTCGAGAGAGTCACTGGCGTCAAATGCCGGGTCAAGGTCGACTGTCTGCACCCGGAATTCATCTTCGATCTGAAGTCGACTCTGGACGTGCTCCCCCGCTCTTTCAGCTCGGCTGTACAGAACTACCACTACGATATGTCTGCGTTCATGTACCAGACGGGGGTGCAGTACTTTACCGGCGACGAGCGTCCGTTCATTTTCGTGCCCGTCGAAAAGGATGCGCCCTATAGCGTCATGACGTACACCGCGGGTGATTCTCTGCTCGACAACGGGGCGCAGAAGTTTGAGGATGCGTTGAATCGGCTCAAGCACTCGCGCGAGCACGACTCGTGGCCGGGATACGCGGGGGAATATGTGCTCGAGATCGATCGGTGGCACGAGTACAAATCGAACCACCACATTCTCGGCGACTGAGCCGTGAGCTACTAGCCTGCCCATGTCCGAAGCCGACCGCTGTCGACGTGCACAAAATGCTTGGTGGCGTAGTACCCCACGCCACCTCCGCGCAAATACATACCAAGCCTCGCCAGATAGTCGGTAGGAACGTCAGGAACACGTATATCGGCAGCTCGACCGACAAGATGCATGGAGTTTCGAGCGGCCCCCTCCGTTGTGCTGTTCGTGGCGTTCGTTCGAAATCCAGACGTTACGACGATCGGCCTTTCCATCCCGGCCTGCGCGAACCACCCATACACACCGCAGAGAATGTCCAGGAGCGTCGGGTTCATCTGAACGACAGAGCCCGCCCGGACATCCCGCAGCAACGTGCAACACTGCACGTAAGCGTCAACGACCAATTGACCGTCCGCCCAATACACCGTCCGAACCTCTTCGCCGGTCTCCTTTCTCTTCAGCCAGAGCGTCCGTGGCCGCGACCAGTAATCGCCACTCTGTTGCGCAAAGATCTCCGGAGCCCATGCGGCTGCAGTCAACAGAGCAGTGCTCTGGAGGAACCGCCGACGGGGCAAGCTTTCAATCGGAGACGGGATGAGGAGATTTTCCATCCCCGCATTTTTTCTGGACTTTCAGACACCATCCAGCGCGAAACGAAGCCCATTGAGGGCAGCTTTCCAACCGCGGCCGCGGCCGGTGCATCGGAACATTAAAAGAAAAAGGGGAGAAGCCTAAGCCCCTCCCCTTCTTACACGTGGTGATGATCATGCCCGTTTTGCTCAGCGTAGTACGCGGCATCAGCTTCGATGTTGCGGCGATCTTCCTCCGCGGCGTTCCACTCTGCTTGTTCTCGCGCACGCTTTTGCTTTGGCGTCTCGCCCAGGTCAAAAAACCCCGCGATGAAGCAAAACAGCACGAACAGGCCGACTGCCCATTCAAACAGCGTTTTCATATCTGCTCCAAGGTATTGCGGAGCAGCTCAACCCCGGGGGTGAGATGCCCCGTAGGTCGGTAAGCCGGTTTCCCGGATGGGCTGGATCCCCAGCTGGTCAGTTGAAACAAGAATCTTCGTCTCAGTGTGAGCCCTCATGGTATCGAAGGGTCCGAGCAATGGCAACGAAGAACAGCTTCTTGGCAGGAATTGTCCACAGGGTCGGACGATAGGTTGCCGGTTCTACGGGCGTGGCGGCGCGTTTGTATACATTCTTTAAATATTACAGTCCTTGTTTATGTGTTTAGCGTGCTCGGATCCGTTGTGCGACAAGCGTTATCGGGAGGACGGGTAACCAGTCATACAGGAAAGGGAGCCATCCACACGGCACCTCCTTTGCTTCAGGTTGCCATCTTTGCGAGAACACGGTACCCGAAATTACGGCACGTCATGTAAAAGCGGTTACCTGCGGGCAAACGTTGCACAGATGTTGAGCACGCTGATGCATGGCCGTCAGGTAACTGGATTTACAGCCGGACTGCGTTTTTGCTGCGGGTGACACGTTCCAAGCCGTCAGGGTGTGGAAAAATTGCAACGAAATCCTCTCGGACGGAAGAGAACTAATTGAGTTCTCAGCAAGAAGAAGCCAACTGGCAAGGTAACCGTTTATACCTCGTTTGCCGTCTGCGGGTCGAGGGCCTGACAAATCAGGCTTCGGCATACGTAAAAGCGGTTACCAATCTGTCGGGGCGGGGATTAGCCGGGTGCCCTCAGACCCAACTGGTAACCAACTTTATGGATTCAAGAAGGGCCTTCCGTCAGCAGCTTTTCGTTCCACCGTGGTAGCGGCGAACGGGTCAAATCCGCCTTGTCGTACGAATAGTCCCCCGAATGGGCGTTTCTTTCCCTCTTCCCTCCGTCTAGCCGTCCGTATATTTTTGCTTCCAGTCAAGAAGTTACCGTTGCCATCGAGGCGTCACGGTACTCGTAGAACAGCGTCGCATGCGCATCGCATGGACTTCGTTTTGAGAACGGTTTGCGGGCCCGCTCTGGGGCGCTACTCGGTATTGGGATCGGCAGGAAATGAGCGACATCAGTGCAAGTTCAATTAGGC
Source organism: Burkholderia aenigmatica (assembly GCF_048627025.1). Lineage (NCBI taxonomy): Bacteria > Pseudomonadati > Pseudomonadota > Betaproteobacteria > Burkholderiales > Burkholderiaceae > Burkholderia > Burkholderia aenigmatica. The sequence continues at coordinate 79,096 of NZ_CP184471.1, forward strand.
AACTGGCAGTCACAACCAGCAAGGCGAGCGTTCCTGCGGAGAAGCGCAGTACGCCAGTCACGATGCGCAAGGCTAAGGAGGCGATCTTCGTCTTTCCTGAAAAGCCGTTGTCTGTACTGCAGCGTCGCTTGTTCAACGCGTGCGTCTACTTCGCGCAGCGCAATCCAGGTCATCAGAGTTGGGTCGTCCAGTTGTCCCAGCTTGAGCCGATCATCGGGTACAACGATTCGAGTAATCGTCGGTACATCATGGGCGAGCTCATCAGCCTGATGAAGGCCCATGTGATCTGGGACGCGACCGTCAATCCACAAGACAGAAGACTCTCAGCTTCTACCCTACTGGCCGATGTGACCCATCTGGTCGATCAGCGAGCTTATGAATTCTCTTTCAGCCCAAAGCTTCGAGAGGTCCTTCTAAATCCAGAGATTTGGCAACGCATCGACCTCGCGATATCCCAACGATTTCGTTCGATGGGCACCGCGCCGCTCTACGAATGGTGCAAACGTTACGAGCGAACTGGACTTACGAGTCGCTGGGCATGGGAAGACTTCCGCCACGCCGTCGTGGGTATCGTGGAGGAGGAATCGATCTACCAACAGTACAAGTTCTTCAAATCGAAAATTCTCAAGCGAGCAATCGCGGAGGTGAACGATCTCTCTGATATCGAAGTAACCCTGAAGGAGTACAAGAACGGCAGGGTCGTCGAGCAGATTCAGTTCGAGGTTCGGCGGAAGAACGGCGCCCGGCCAGCCGTCGAGAGCGAGTCCGATGAATTGATTAGCGCCCCATCCGTGACGGCCCTCCTCGAGGACGTGCTTCGAATCGGAGTAACCCCGAACCGAGCTGCCCAGATCATCAACGAATACACGCCGACAGACATTCGAGCAGCGCTGAACCATACCGTTCTCCGCGACGCAGCCACCAACAAGGAGCCGCTTAAGAATCGTGCATCCTTCTTCATCTGCAGTCTGGAAAAAGGGTATGCAAAGCCGTCATCTCTCACGCCGGCCGCTTCCCCGACTGAACCGACAGCCCCGTTGTTGACCGATGCGTCACTTCGCGAAAGCTTCATGCGCAGCCGCGATCCTCTCGCGGAGGCTTCGTTTCTTGCAATGGCGCTCGATGAACAAGCTAACGTCCTACACGACTACAACTCGAGCGCACCACATGATCAACTGCGCTACGACCCCGCTAAAAAGGCGAAGCTTTCGAAAACCGCATTTATCCGCTATCTGAATCTCCGTCTCTGGGGCGAACCCTCTGACGCGGACGTCTATGCCTTCCACTTCCCGAAAGCGGTAGCGTGACCTGACCGCTCAGCTCCCGAAGAATAGCCACTCACCGGGCGTCTCGCCCGGATCGCATCACCCCTACCCTCCCCCCTACTCTCCGAGATCTGATCGAGACCCGAAGCGTGGCACTGGCCAGTTATAGGCCAGCCTTGGCCGCATTTCGGCCCCGCATCCTGTTTCGACGGCAGGCAAACAGCGATTCGAACCCTCCACATTGCCGATAGGCCACTTATTGGCCACCCGTGGCCAATGAATGGTCTTCTGGTGGTTTCATGATCAAGACAGACCAATCAAATGCCACATGCGCCCTCTATTTCTCGAATTGGCATTGGATACCCCGCAGACAGAGCACCAGGATCTACCGACCGCAACTGCGCTCTTGCCGCATAGTTCATCGGAGTTTCAGCGCTGAAACCAGCAGGACCGCGTCATCCGAACAGAAGGAAGCAACCTGTAGCGGCCGGTTTCAGCGCTGAAAGTGACGCCTGCGGGCTTCGCATCTGCGTCATCTCCTTGAGCAAAGGGACTGCAAGACAATTCTTTGCAGGACGCAATTTCACTAGGAACGCACCAGGTGGCCAATCCACTTTCAGCGCTGAAACCATTACGGTTGGTGCAATGTCACACGCCGGCTGACGCATCAAAGTTTCAGCGCTGAAAGTGGCGGACGCACCTTCCTTGACAGTGACGTAGCCGAACGTCGGCTCCATTTGGACTACTGTTGTTTCATCTTGCCTTGCCTGCCCGCTACGAAAGCAGCGCAACGCTAGTTTCAGCGCTGAAACCTCGGTTGGCTAGAGCACTTGTCTCTGTCTAGAGCTACGCCGCTCATCCTCCTTCTTTTCTTCACAAAGACCGCTGCTGCTTGCCAGAAGGCTACGTCTTCATACCTCAAACGTGCCGATCGGGTTTCAGCGCTGAAACTCGATTCCTCTCTGCGCGTCGGATATCAGTCAGTTTCAGCGCTGAAAGTGGGTTCCACGCCACGTTCTCTCTTGATTTTTGTGTCGCAGCAATATATTGTTCGTGAAAATCTTTAAAAGGAGGACTGCTGTGGGGATGGTATTTGCTATCGCCAACCAGAAGGGTGGGGTTGGGAAAACGATGATCACTCTCAACTTGGCCGGCGCGTACTCGCATGATGATCCGAGTGCTCGAGTCCTCGTCGTTGATGCGGATTCGCAGAACACTTCAACGCGATCTTCCGGAGTCGGCGAAGAACCGTATCCTTTTGTTGTGACGAATATGGCAGCGGCGGGCAAGGGACTCGGACGAGAGATCGGCCGAATGGCACAAGACTTTGATCTTGTGTTGGTCGACTGTCCGCCGAGTGTCGATAACCTGAATACCGAGAACGTCCTTCAGGTTGCAGATTTTGTTTTGATTCCCATGGATGCTTCTCCGTCCGACGTATGGAGCACGCAGGGGATGATCCAGTTGGTCCGCCGGGTCATAGGTCCGGATCCCAAGCGATGCGGCATTGTCTTCAACAAGGTCAACACCAAGAGGGCGTCCTATCGGGACGTTAGCGAGGTGATGTCCGAGGACAGCCCGTATCCGGTATTAAAGAACGTGATTTCGATGCGGGAGGTCTATAAAACCGCTATCGGTTTCGGAGCGACAGTCTTCAGCGTGAAGGGGCAGGCAACCAAGCAGGCACGCCAGGAAATTACGAATGTCGCTATGGAAATGTTGGGAATTATGGGAATTTCGGAGTAATTTCAAATGAGCGAACAAAACCAAAGCCCGCCGCAGCGCAGAAGTCTCGTGTCGTCGCTACGCAAAGGTATGGACATAGAGCGGGGCGCTGTCGACGCCAGACTCAACGCTCAAAAAACCGGCGCAGCCTCGGTGGTTGGCGACAGCTCAACTCCTTCGCAGGCAATTCCGGCGTACGGTGGACGTGGCAATACCGCGTCGGTAAAGCCTCGCCTCACGTTGCCGCTGAGCGAGCTCGTTTCTAATCCGTTCAATCCCCGGACGTTCTACCGCCCCGAGAAGGTCGACGAGCTCGCGGTGAAGATGAAGCGTGACGGGCAGTTGGAAGCGATTAAGGTTACCGAGAATCCGCGGTTCCCCGGTAAGTACGTGATCATCGACGGCGAGTATCGTTTCAGGGCGAAGAAAAGCGTCGCGGACGGGTACATCGACGCCGAGGTTTTCCCGACGCTTAGCGATCGCGACCTCTTCCTGATTGCGAACAGTCTCAACAAGGATCGCACGCCTCAGAGTTTGTTCGATGATGCTCTGGCGTACCAAAAGCTGCTCGACGAAGGAGTATTCCCGGGCCAAGATGACCTGGCAGCCAGTCTCGGTATCAGCGAATCGCTCATGTCGAAAATTCTGAAGCTGAAAAAGCTGCCGGAAACGCTGTTGCGTCGTATGGCCGAGAGTGATGAGCCGCTGGGAATTTCTCACGCGTACAACATCGCCCTGATGTTCGAGCGAAAGGGGTTACATACCGCGGAGGAGGTCCTCGACAAGGTTCTCGCCGGCGAAATGAGTTCGAAGCATCTGCAAGACCTGAACTCCCGCAACGACAATGGCGAGGTGTCCCGTAAAACGCGTGCCCACTATCTCGCTCGCGTCCAGTTTGCCGGAGCCGACGGCACCGAATACGGGCAACTGAAACGGTTTCGTGACGGGCGTACTGAGCTCAAGCTCACCGGCCTCTCTGAAGAGCAACAGGAAGCGCTGGGAGAGCGACTGGAGGCAGTCGTGAGAGAGTTCATGAATGGAAATACCGGGGCGGGCGCGTAAGGCGCCGATAAGCGTTTTCCACCGGATTGAGGCCGGTCACGATCTGGAGGAAACAAAGAGGGGAGGGCAAATGCTACGACTGAAGCGGGTGATTCGATTGACGAGAGAGGAGGGGAGGATGTTTGAAACCCTGACTGGGCAATCAACACTTCCGACAAGCATTGCCCAATACAACCGGGCACTAGAGCAAACCGCCCGGCATTACCGCCTGCTGGCCGCGCAAGAGGACTCCGCAGATGCGGAGCTTCTTGCGCGGATAGCAGAGGGGGAACTGATTACGGCTGAGCCGGCATCAGGACCAGACGAGCGATGACGCTGCTCGCGTAGCGCCCGATTCCAGGCGCGTCGCAGAGCGTTGTCAGCTCTTTTGCAAAGCCCTTTTCCACGAGAATCTCCGCCACCTCTTCGAGGCACGAGAGATCGCCGACGAGCGACGGATACCGGCGGAAGTTCTCGAGCAGCTTCTCAGGATACTTGCCAGCCACCTCGAGGAGGTGACTGTGGGCTTCTGAAATAGCTTGGCGACGCAGGGCACGTTCCGACATAACGACGTTCGACATGACAATCTCCATAGGAGCTTGCGAAGACGTCGTTCCCCACGAGGGAATCGAGTCCCCGCGCGGGTTGAAAACACGCCTGAGCCGCATCCCGATCAAATCGAGATACAGCCGTAGCAGTGGCACTGCAGATGACAAGTCGCCTGAAACGACGACGTCAGACAGGAAAATCCCGAAGGACTTTCTAGGCTACCGAAGTAGCAAGCCGTCCACCAAGGGACGAGCGAGATCCAATGGATCTCGCGGGAAAACCAGGCACGCACGTGTCCCGAATCCAGCTTGCAACGGAGGAAGCGAGCAAACCCAGGAGGGCTTGGAGAAAATCTTGGGAAAGGCCTTGAAGCTTTTCCCAAGATCTCCCCGAGTGGATCTGCGTTCTAGGAAGGGCTCGAAAGGGTGCGAGTTCCAGCTGCTCGGTGCATCAATGCGCGTATTGTTTTTGAGTGCAGCCAGAAAGTCAAGGGATTACTTCCTGCCAAGAACTACGATGCCCTACCGGCCAGCCAATTCGCGTCAGTTTGCGCGGGTGGTAGTCGGTACTGCCTCGAGCAGTATCAATCGCTTGGTCAGTTGTTCCTCGACCCACGATGACTTGCTTTCTGCGGTAGCAGGCACGGAGCCCGCCAGCTCCGCCAGCACATGGCGTGCCTCGGCCGGCGAGCTTGCCTTATGCTTGAATCGCTCGACGAGATCGGTATCCAGCCACAGGGAAGTTCGCTTGCCGCCTGCGAGACGAACTGGAACTGACTTGCGTCGCTGCCGTTTTTTCCCTCGCCCTTCCTGATCGTCGCCAGTTGCAGATACGACTTCCTGCAATGCCTCTTTGACCGCATCTTTCACGTCGGCTCGCGTGACCCGCTCTCCCATCGCTGCGGTCGACGTCGACGACGCTATCGATGCAAGCCTCTCGTTCACGATCGGCGTAAAGCCGAGGACGAACTCCGCCAGCGCAACGCCAGTCACGCCCGACTGCGTGAGCAGCCGGACGGCTTCGCCAAGCAGAAAGCGCGCATTCGCGTCGGTGAGGTCAGATGACATAGTCCAAGTTCCAGCTTGGAGTGTATCAGCATAGGGCTATGTGCGACTAGTCCGCCAGCCCGAACAGGCTATGTTCAGCGATATGGACCTATATCGCATAGTGAACCTATGCCGAAATACCATTCCAAGCTATGTCATCATGACATCGAGCATAGGAACATAGGCTATGCAGCTATACCATCGATAGGGTAGTGCGCCCAAGAAATAGCCTATGACACGGTCCAAAACACGCGGTCGATCCTGACGGCGCGGTGGTTTGGGGTTGGGGGTGTTTTTTTACAGGACCTACGTCTGTGTTCCGACAAATATCTCAAAACTTCCCAACTTCCAACCCGTCAAAGCCCCGCCGGGTAAGGCTTTCAAGCCGGAATGATGGTATTTTGGCATAGCCTCGATGGTGTTTCTGCCGGGGCATGATGGTAAGTCCGCGGTGGCATTGATGGCACTTTGGCATAGCCACGATGTTCAGCGGCCCGATCGATGGTATTTTGGCATAGGTGATCGGTGGATAACTCTATCGATGGTTGGCCAACGCTGGTCTTGACCATCATAAGGCGCTATGATGTTGACGCATTCCGACATGCGTCCACAACATTGCACCAATGCCAAAGAAGCCGCGCCAACAAATTTCAGTACCAGAACAACAGGGCCCAGAACTTAAATGGCTGGAGCAGGAGAACGCACCGGATAGTGACAGCTATGAGGTGCTCTCGCGTGACGAGAATCCTGGAACGCCCCAGACACCGTTGTTTTCGGCTGACGAATTGTTCCTGCCTGAGCGCCCTGGCACCTATCGCAAGCCTGTCGCGGCTATTCACGCTATCCCAGTCCAGCGCGACAAGAACCTGAAGTTGTCTGCTCGCAAGCTTATGGATGCGCTCGCGCTTGCCGTGCAACTTGATTTGCGTGCGCGGCCGCGGGAAGCGGCTCAGACGCTGATCCGAAAGATCCGTGAAGATCGCGCGACCCCTCTTTTCGAAATCCGTACCCACCGCCTGGCAGAACTCGCCGGGTTGTCGACCACGAACAAGGATCGGATATACGACACCCTTGCGGAACTGCTCAACTTCCAGTTTATCTGGAATGTGCTCGGCGAGGATGGCAAGGCACAGTACGAATCCATCGCAGCCTTCATTATCCGTCGAGACAAGGGTGTCGGCAGTCAGGCTGGGATTACCCGGTTTGCCTTCGAACCCGAGGTTCTTCTGTGGTTTCTCGAGCCGACTATGTGGGCGAACCTCAACTGGTCGGTAATGGCGAGCTTCGGACGTGATGCTGGTTCAGGCGAGGCCGCTTTCGGGTTGTATCAAAACGCGTGGCGCTACATCGGGACCAACGCCAAGGTCACCCCGATTCTGGATCTTGCGACGTGGATAGACTTGATTCTCGGCCCCTCGCGGTTCGTGATCATCGGCGAGAAAAAGGAAAAGCAAGCCCGCGAATATGGGGAATTCAAGCGGACCTATCTAAATCCCGCGATCGCGATGCTAAACGCGCATCCAGCATTGACGCACACGATCGCGGTCGAAGAGTTCAAGTCCGGCCGCAAGATCACCAAGCTGCGTTTCAAGTTCACGGAAAAACGCCAACAAGCATTCGAACTGCCCCTCGGGTGGCCAGACGACACGATCCAAAAGTTGAAGGATCTGGGCTTCACGGAAAAGGACATGGCGACCTTGGCCCAGCTCTATACCCATCCGCAAGTCAAAGAAGCTATGTCGCGCATGGCGGTCTCCGAGGCAAGGCTGAAGGCTCGAGGGGAGGTGATTCAGTCTCGCGAAGCATTCTTCCGAGCCATCCTCCGCAATGTGTCGAACGAGCAGACCCAGACGGAGGAAGCAGATCAAAAAGCCCTCGACGAGGCGCGTCGACTTTCACAGCAAACCGAACTGCAGCGCCGGCAGGAGGCCCTGGAAGCAAAGTTCAAGGCACACCAGCGTTCGTTGGTAGCAGCAGGGTTGCAGTCACTGCCGGAAGACGAGCGCAACCGCCTCATTCAGGCCCACCTGAAGGCCAGTCCACAAGATCGAGCGCTGTACAAGGAGGGAGAAACTCGCGCCGCTTGGCTCATCCTGTTCCAGCAGTGGCTCATCAACGCGAGGCAGGATCTTTTCCAGCAATGGCTCCCCGAACTGCATGACAGGGATTTCCAGACCTGGCTTGTCTGGCAGTTCACCACCAGGACCACCGACGAAGCGGGAGCGTAGGCGGACCCGTCAAGCGCGAAGCGATCCCGAAACTTCTCACCTTAGTGGGTTATATACGCCGTGGCGCACTTCATGCACCCATGCGGACGAATCTTTGATTCGTCCGAACCCCAGGTCTTCAGGAAGAACCCCCGATTCTGCATCAGTAAGACGTAAAAAAACCGGCCCGAAGGCCTAATGCCGTTCAGTTAAGGTTTCTTTTGAGGACTCGAACGGTGCGGCGCGAGTCAAGCTAGTTGTCGTCTCGGTCATGCTGCCAATGGCTCTATATCGGTCGAGCGCGTATACGTTTTGACGATGCAGTCGCGCTCGGGGTTCAGTGTTACCGCGCCGATAGGCGTCCAGTTCCGGGTGGCGCCCGACCAGCGCCGCGGATTTCGTTCTCGCGCCTGGAGATATACCTCGTGACGGGCGGCAAGGATCGCGGCATCTTCACCCGCATGACGCTGGGCGGGACTGACGTAGCGGATGCCACTGTGCCGGTGATCATGGTTGTACCAATGCACGAAGTGCGAAGCCCAGCGGCGAGCCTCATCGAGGTTGGCAAAGCCCTTGTCGGGGAACTCGGGGCGGTACTTCGCCGTGCGGAACAGGCTTTCGACGTAGGCGTTGTCATCGCTCACGCGCGGGCGCGAGTACGAAGGCTTGACACCCAGCCAGTTCAACATCGCCAGGACAGTCGTGGCTTTGAGGGTCGAGCCATTGTCGCCGTGCAGCACCGGCCTGGTCGCCATGGCATGGATGCCTTCGGCCAGCGCCGTACGCTTGACCAGATGCGCCGCATGGTCGGCGTCGTCACTGTCGTGCACTTCGAAGCCCACGATCTTCCGGCTGTACACGTCCAGAATCAGGTACAAATAAAACCAGCGCCCCACGATCTCGGCAGGCAAGTACGTCATGTCCCAACACCACAGCTGGCGCGGTGCAGTGGCGATATGCGTGGTTGGCGGGCGGCTCTTGCGCGGTGCCTTGGCGCGGCCCCGGTGCTGGTTCTGCCCATGCTCGCGCAGTACGCGCTGGAAGCTCGATTCGCTGGCCAGATACACGCCTTCGTCGGCCAGCATCGGGACGATGCGCGCCGGGGGCATGTCGGCAAAGCGCGGCTCGTTGGCCACCTGCAGAATCTGCTCGCGCTCGGTGGGTGTCAGCGCGTGGGCCGGTGTCGGCCGCACCGCGCCGGGTCTGCCATCACCCGATACGAGCCCATGGTTGGCCTTCCAGCGCTGCAGGCTGCGCTCGTCGATGCCGGCGACCTCACAGGCCTGCGCCAGCCGCGCACCGGCCTGTTGAGCCGCTTCAATGTCCTGGGCCAGGGTCTGGCGATCTTCGAGCCCGATCATTCGTCCTCGCTTCTGTTCTTGTTGAAGATCGCCTCGACTTTTTTTGACAGCACCAGCAGCGCTGCCGTCTCAGCCAGCGCTTTGTCCTTGCGGCGCAGCTCGCGCTCGAGTTCCTTGATGCGCCGACGGTCTTCCTTGGTCTGCTGCGGGCTGGCGCGCTTCTCCGCGGGTTCGGCAAGCGCTTGCGTTGCGCTGTCACGCCATTGCTGTAGTTGCTGTGGATACACGCCGTGTTCGCGGCACCAGGCGCTGCGGGTGGCCTCGTCCATGGCTGCCGTGGTAATGACTGCCTCCAGCCGAGCCGCTGCCGTCCAGCTGCGTTCTCGCGCCGGCTTGGCCAGTTCCTCACCGCGCCAGCGTTCCAACGTATCTGTGCTCACCCCAATCTCCCGAGCCACCACCTCCAGCGGGGCGCTCTCCGGCGGCAGCAACCGCGCCACCGCTCTGTCCTTAAAACCTTGTCCGTATCGAGCCAACTTGTTCTCTCATCATCGCCCCCTTGTTGCGGAAATCGGTGGCAAGGGGGCCGTCGCCTTCGGCGACGGCAACCCACCACCATCTACGAAACTTGAATTCAGGAAAGATTCAAGTTTCTATCGGGGCGACAACTATTTTGCCGCGGGGGGGGTGTAACGAAACGGTCGCGATTTGACGGCCCGAGCGCAACTGCGCCCGGGCCGTTTCTCATTGGGAAGCTGTTTGAGCCGCTCGCGCAGGCGCTTGAGCAGCGCGGGCAGTTTGCCGTACGAGCGCGTCACGGCTGCCCATGTCATTTCGTACTGAATGGTGTGGAACGCGCGGATGAAGCTCAGCTCATCGGGGGCGTGTCCGGCCGCCAGCGCGGCTTTGGCCATCTCCAGACGTATCAGGTTATAGGCGATCAGTGCGCCCCAGAATTCCTGATAGACGCCTTCCACGGTCTGGCTGCGAAGCGTCAGCTCCATGCCCAGCATCGACTGCTTGAACTCGTGGTAGCTGGTCTCGATCTGCCAGCGACGCTCGTAGCACGCCACAATGTCGGCAGCCTTGAAACGTCTTCGATCAGTCAGGGACGTCAGCAGTGTGCGTTTGCGCCCACTTGCATCCACGGCGAGCACAGCGCGCGCTTGCCAGGATTCGGGCAGATCCGGGCACTTCGCGCGGGCCTGCGGTGAGACGCGCATACGCACGATCTGGTCACCGTCGCCCCCGCTCACGACCTCGCACCGCAGATTGGATTTGGCCGGAATGATGTAATGCCGGTTCTCGCCGTGCGAGACCAGATTGCACAGGAGTTGGGCCGACATGAACCCCCGGTCGAAGACGGTGATGGAATTGGCCGGCACACGAGCAATGAGCTCGCGCGCCGAGACCATTTCGTTGATGTCGTAAGGCCCGAACACAGCATCGCGCACCAGATGCGTGGCAAGCGCGGTGAGCGTAACCGCGCGCAGTTGCGGATAGCTGCCTATGCGGCCATGAGCGGCAGCAGAGGCGCCGAAATGCCTGCGATTGGCGGCACTGTCGGCGGTGCGCAGCGTGGTGCCATCCATCGCGAACAGCGAGAATCCCTTGAAGAGATAGTGGTCCTGATCCTGCGCAATCCAGTTTCTGGCTGATTCGTGAAACAGCCACGCCAGTGGCGCCGCGCCGACGCGCTGCCGTGCCTGGGTGATGGCGCTCTTACTGACAAACGACGCGTCGGCCACAGGTAACGCAAGGTCCAGTTCATCGACGACCTCGCTGATCGACTGGTGCCGGTACAGCGCGAGCGCGATCACAAGCCATACGACCTGCTGCGCGGGGAGCCGACGCCGACGAACGCTGGCACTGCCATTCGCCTGCACTGCAGACTCGATCCATTCGTACGGCAGATGCTGGCCCAGCCGTCCCCATTCGAGAGGTGGCTGTGAGTCGACAAGAAGGCGCAGATCATCAACCAGCATGGCGATGCAAGTTAACACCGCCACGCCCGGTTTACAACTACTTTGAGCAGCCAACAAAAAATGCCGTTCAGTCGCTTAACTGAACGGCATTAGGCCCGAAGGCCGGTTTTCAGGGAAGGGAAGGGCGTTGATCAGAAAGCGAAGAACGGCCCAGTTCCTCCCGAATTTGTCGTGCCCGCGATCGCCGTATAGATCGACCGTCCGTAGAAGAAGGGGAGTCCCCAATCGAACAAGTTCGCCGAGCCGCCTTGAGCCGCGAAATCGTTCATCGCGTACGCACCATTGCCCACCATCGTGTTCGCGTTACCCACGTCGAAATTGAGCGAGACGTTGTTCCCGTTCAATCCCTGCATCACTGCGGAGAGACTCATGGTCGACGCCGGGCAGTAGAAGGTACTCCCGGAACAGGTGGTGATCGAGTCATTGAAGAAGAGGCCATTCGATCCGCTGTCGAGGAAGGATTCCGGGAATGTGTTGCCGTTGAACGACGTGGTCAGGTCATAGTTGTTGTTCAGCGTGTAGACCTTCGCGGATCCCAGCGCATTATTGGCTTGGGTGTCGATGCCGAAAGTGAGCGTCCCGGAAACACTCGATACCCCGGTCGACGGAACGCTCGGCAGCGTCAACACGACTCCGTTGTTGTCGTGCGCAAACATGCTCACCGGATTCGTCACCTGGTTTGCCAAAGGGACTGTCGTGCCAGGGCACGTCGTCGCATTAGCGGGACAGCCAAAATACCACCCCGGCGAAGTCGTCGCCACGCAGCTCGCACCACAATCAGCTGCGTTTAAACCGACGCCGAGAACTCCGTTCGCGCCCAAAGCAGAGGGGCTGTTCAAGTCCGTCACGCCGGTAGGAATGCAGTTGTTCGTGGCCGAGCCGCTGACAGCCGGATCCGCAATCAGCTGGATCGGGGCCTTTGACGCCACTTCACCTGCGAGCTTGATGTCCGCTTGCGCGACGGTGCCCCATGCCGTGCCTGAACCGAAGGTCGTGCATTCGGTCAGGGTGCCGCCAACCGTTGCCGAGACCTTCTGGAGCGGAAGCGTGATCTGCGAGTTGAACAGTCGCAGACCAAAGGAGCCGGTGTCGACAAGAACGTTATTGATGGTCTGGCAATTAGATGTGCCCGGCACACAGATCGTGACCGACGTGTAGAGCACATTTTGCGCGTTCCACGCGTTTGGGCCGACTGTTACGGACATCTGGTTTGCGACCGGAGTAGGCGGAGCTCCCGTCGACGGTGTCCCCGCGGTCGGCGACGTCGAGGTATTTGACGGCGGACTTTGCGTGCTCGGGGCAGGGGAGCTAGAACCTCCGCCGCCCCCGCCGCAGGCTGTCATCAGAGCGAACAGGCACGAGGCCGCCGTGATCATCACGATTTTGCGCATTGTCGAGTCCTTTATCGAATGTCCGAGCTTGTGACGCCGCTGGGAAATGCACTCGGGATATAGGCACGGCCGGCATAGAAACCCATGTGGCCGCCCGACTGAAACACGAAATCCCCGGACGAGACTGAGACCGGTCCGATGCCACCGTGCGCCTCGCGAAACGCCTTGACGTCTGCGCTGGCCTGATCCGCATACACGCCCAGCAGCTGCCGGACGTTCGGCGCAGACGGGCCGCTCCAGCTCACTGCGAAGACCTTTCCGCCGGCGACGTATTCCCGCACGACCGTCGTACTTGGCAACACCATCTCGCTGACCGTGTAGCCCACGCCAGCTGTTGCTTGGAGATTCACGGCCTGGTGGTTCGCGACCAGACGAACTTGATCATCCGATACGGTGGGGGCGCTGCCCCCGAGTGAAGCGTAGGCAAGCGTACTGATCAAGCAACACGCCGTAGTTGCAAGCGCCAGCAATCTCATCTTCATCGTCATCTTCCCCGACACGTTTATGGAAACAACCAGGGGTCACGGTCATCAAGGCCCGTAACTTCCTGGTGGGAAGTATAAAAGGAGGCGGGTCCAAAAACGAGGGATGTCGGATTCCCGTCATGTTCCGGGAAATATGGAAGGGGGGAAGCGGGGTGAAGTTTCCGGTGGGAAGTGATTTCCCACCGGGTGATCGACCTTATCGATCCAACAGCAACTTCTCGGTGTCGAGAGCCCGGGACGTTTCCTCGTCGTCGATGTACACGAGACTGGTATTCACGTCGGCGTGGCCAAGGTTTCGGGCGATCGTCATTAGATCGGCGCCGGCCGACACGAGGCTCTTGGCAAAACTGTGGCGCAGCCAGTGCGTGGAGGCGCGTTCGAGCTTGTCCGCTTCGACCGGGTCGCGAGCATCCCACCAAGCCAGCGCCTCACGGAAAATCGCCTTCACTAGCCGGTACAGCGAGGAGCGGTCCGTGACGCCGTCAATGGTCCCGAGATCACGCCTCAAGCCGCGAAGCCCTCTTTCACTGACCTGCCTGCTGACCTCGGGCGTCCGACGCCGGGCGCCAAGGATGAGAGGGGTCGTTTCTCCTGGGATGGGCAGTGAGGAGAGGCCATAGGCGACACGATAATCCTGAAGGCTACCCATGATGGCCGCGCACGAGACCGTCCGTGCATGGCCGCCTTTCCCGGATTCCACCTCGATTACCCAGACGCCCTCCGGATAGTCGGGGTTCTTCGCCCGCTGCGCGGGGGTGAAGCGCGCGTACTGGATTGATCCCATCGTTGCATTGATCGCCTCGGACGTGCGCAAGCCGGTCTTGGTGAACAGGTCAACAATGAACAGATCGCGGGCCCGCTTGGCCCGTTCGCGGTCGGTGCGACATTCCCGGCCGACGACCGCGTCCCGGGCAAGCTCGATGCCATCCTGCCCAACGAACCGTTTCTGTTTCTTGGCGCGCTGGCGCTTCTTTCCCGCCAGCCCATAGCCGGCGAAGGGATCGGCACGAAGGTACTGCACGGCGACGAGCCATTTGAACAGGCTGCCGGCGATGACCTGGCTCTGGCGCGCAGATGCCGTGCTCAGCGCCTTGCGGAAAGGCGTCCAGCGCGGATCGCCGCGCGGCACGCGCTCCGCGCAGATCGCAGCCTCGTCCGGAGCCTTCAGGAACGCGAGGTAGTCACCGGCTTCCTCGAGCGTCCATTCCGAGATCGGCGTGTCGATCCATCGCGCATACCAGAAGAGCCGCCGGGCCTCGACCACATACTGGGCGAGCGTCGTATCTGCCAGTCGGCCGTCACCGGCTTCCTTTGTCTTCAGCCACTGGATCACGACTTCCTGCTCGGTAAGTCCTGTCGGCAGGATCGGGCTGGTCGCCCGGTTCGGTGGCGCCGAGCTGGGTAGATGCTCGACCACGTAGGCTTCGATCGCAAGTTCGTTGGGCATGGTTCTTTTTTGCTTTGGCCAGCAGTAGAGAGTAGAGTTTTTGGTTTAAGGCAGTTTCGTACAAAACGCACCATTATACAAATAATGATGCAACGTAGCGGAAATGGGTAGTTAAAACTACGATTTTATTTACTCTATCCGAGCTCGCGCCTATACTGGTTCCGTCCAAAGTTTCCCGAGGATTCCGTGGCTCGACCTCGAATCTCCTTCACCGACGCCCAGATGCGCGGGATGATTCCCGCGGCCGAAGCTGCCGATCGGAACGCGGCGCCCGGTGATAACGGCCGGTTTCTCGACGAATTCATCGTCGGTGTCGCGCGTTGTACCGGTCGAATTTACGGACAATCGACCTATGAACGGCTGCTCGAAGCCTTCCTGATCCGTCGGCGCCCGTCGGCGCAAACCTGGAGCAAGGCTATCCACCGAGCGCACGCGTCTGGCATCGCCCTGACCGCACCAACGCCCGAACCCACGACCGCGCTGACTCTGCGCGTCGACCAGCAGTTTTTGGTGCCAGCTGTCGCCACTCCGGCACCGCAGATCGCCATTAGCCAGCAAATTCCCAATGACGAACTTCTCGAGCTGAAAGCCCGGGTGCAGGTGGCCGAATCTGCGCTTCGAGACGCTTACGCCAGAATCTCCGGATTGGAAGCGCAGCGAGCCTCGCTACTCGACCGAGCCACGACCGCGGAAGCTGCAGCTAGGGTTGCTGGCGAGCAGATCGAGAACGAACGTACCGAGCACGCTGCGCAGACCCAGGCGTTGGCTGATCAACTTGGCGAGCTAAGCGCCTCTGTCACCCGCCTTTCGGGACTCGAGCGGCATCTTCTGCTCCAGACTGATGCGCTACGTCAGGATCTCAGCCAGCAGCGAGATCTGTATAGGGCCCGGGCCGAGGCTGCGGAAAAAGCTCTCGCAGCCGAAAGGACGCAGTCCGATGCGATGCGCCGGATACTGGGAAATCGGACACTGTCTCAGCAGAGCTAGCGCGTTTGGACCGACGTGGCACTCTGGAATCGACTATTTCCCCTTCAGAACGTGGGCAGCGCTGACGTTAACAGACTGGGTATTTTTCACACCTTGGCGCCCAAGTAAGCCTCACAAGGGGGCTTGAACTGGGTGCGAGTCGTGTCAGACTGGGTTTTAGTTCGTGATGGGAAGTTCCGAATTTCCCGAAATTGCCCCTCCCCTTGCTGGGTGGTCGATCAATAACTGAGTTCATAAATGACGCTGAGCGTTGAACACATCAAGGCGGAATTGCTCCCGCAGCTCTTCGCCAATTCGGTCGCGATCGCGGAATACGGCAATACCGCCGGCGGTGCCGCTGCAATCAACGAGATATCCGACCTGATGGAAAGCGGCTCAGTCGGGAAGCTCGCTGAGCGAATCGCCCAGATTGTCGGGAAACTAGGGGTCGTCTCAGAAAACGGAAAATAAAGCACGCTAAGCCGGTTGCAGCGGCCGTAGCGGCCTGAACTTGCCCGCGCCGATCTTGGCGCTGCTGCGCCAGAGGTAATCGCCGGTCAGGTTGATGTGCTCCCAGCCGAGCGGCGACAGGTACTGCAACAGGCCGTCATCGACGGCTTGACCGTGGCCACGCAAGGCGTTCGCGGCCCGCTCCAGATAGACCGTGTTCCATAGCACGATGGCCGCCGTCACCAGGTTGAGGCCGCTGGCCCGGTAGCGCTGCTGCTCGAAGCTGCGGTCGCGGATTTCCCCCAGGCGGTTGAAGAACACGGCGCGGGCCAGCGCGTTGCGCGCCTCGCCTTTGTTCAGCCCGGCATGCACGCGGCGGCGCAGCTCGACGCTTTGCAGCCAGTCCAGGATGAACAGTGTGCGCTCGATGCGTCCCAGCTCACGCAGGGCGACGGCCAGGCCGTTCTGGCGCGGGTAGCTGCCAAGCTTCCTGAGCATCAGCGAGGCCGTCGCCGTGCCCTGCTTGATCGAGGTGGCCATCCGCAGGATTTCATCCCAATGGGCGCGGACGTGCTTGATGTTGAGCGTGCCGCCGATCATCGGTTTCAACGCCTCGTAGGTGGCATCGCCCTTCGGGATGTAGAGCTTGGTGTCGCCCAGGTCACGAATGCGCGGGGCGAAGCGGAAGCCCAGCAGGTGCATCAACGCGAAGACGTGGTCCGTGAACCCTGCCGTGTCGGTGTAGTGCTCCTCGATCCGCAGGTCGGATTCGTGATACAGCAGGCCGTCGAGCACGTAGGTCGAGTCGCGCACGCCGACGTTCACGACCTTGGTGTGGAACGGCGCGTACTGGTCGGAGATATGGGTGTAGAACGTCCGCCCTGGGCTGCTGCCGTATTTCGGATTGATGTGGCCGGTGCTCTCGGCCTTGCTGCCGGTGCGGAAGTTCTGGCCGTCCGACGATGACGTGGTGCCGTCGCCCCAATGCTCGGCGAAGGGATGTCGGAACTGCGCGTTGACCAGCTCGGCCAGTGCCGCCCCGTAGGTTTCGTCGCGGATGTGCCAGGCTTGCAGCCAGGCCAGCTTGGCGTAGGTCGTGCCGGGGCACGATTCCGCCATCTTGGTCAGGCCCAGGTTGATCGCGTCGGCGAGGATCGTGGTCAGCAACAGGTTTTTGTCCTTGGCCAGGTCGCCTGACTTCAGGTGGGCGAAGTGCCGGGTGAAGCCCGTCCATTCGTCTACCTCCAGCAGCAATTCGGTGATCTTGACGTGCGGTAGGATCATCGCCGTCTGGTCGATCAGGGCCTGTGCGGTATCGGGCACCGCCGCATCGAGCGGCGTGATCTTCAGGCCCGACTCCGTGATGATGGCGTCCGGCAGCTCGTTGGCCAGCGCCATGCGGTTGACGGTGGCGAGCTGCGTTTCCAGCAGCGTCAGCCGGTCATGCAGGTACTGGTCGCAATCGGTGGCCACGGCCAGCGGCAATTCGCTGGCCTGCTTGAGGCTGGCGAATTTCGCGGGCGGCACCAGGTAGTCCTCGAAGTCCTTGAACTGGCGCGAACCCTGCACCCAAATGTCGCCCGAGCGAAGGGAGTTCTTGAGTTCCGACAGGGCGCACAGTTCGTAGTAGCGTCTGTCGATACCAGCGTCGGTCATCACCAGTTTCTGCCAGCGCGGCTTGATGAAGTCGGTCGGGGCATCGGTTGGCACCTTGCGGGCGTTGTCGGTGTTCATACCGCGCAGCACCTCGATGGCATCAAGCACACCCTTGGCGGCGGGCGCGGCCCGCAGCTTGAGCACGGCAAGGAATTCCGGCGCGTAGCGGCGCAAGGTGGCGTAACTCTCGCCGATGCGATGCAGGAAGTCGAAGTCATCGGGCTGCGCGAGCTTTTGCGCCTCGGTGACGCTCTCGGCGAAAGCGTCCCAGGACATGACGGCCTCAATGGCCGCGAACGGGTCGCGGCCTGACTGTTTGGCGTCGATCAGCGCCTGACCGATGCGCCCGTACAGTCGCACCTTGGCGTTGATGGCTTTACCAGAAGCCTGGAACTGCTGCTGATGCTTGTTCTTGGCGGCGTTGAACAGCTTCCCCAGGATGCGGTCGTGCAAGTCGATGATTTCGTCGGTGACGGTGGCCATGCCTTCGATGGCCAGCGCCACGAGGGTGGCGTAGCGCCGCCGCGGCTCGAACTTGGCCAGGTCGGCGGGCGTCATCTGGCCGCCCTCGCGGGCGATCTTGAGCAGCCGGTTCTGGTGCACCGACCGTTCGATGCCGGAAGGCAGATCGAGCGCCTGCCACGCCTTGAGGCGTTCGATGTGTTCCAGCATGTGCCGCGAGTTCGGCTTGACCGGCGACTGGCGCAGCCAGGCCAGCCAGGTCGTTTTGCCGTTGTCCCGGCGCTTGAGCAAATCGTCGAGGCGGCGGCGATGCGCGTCCGATAGCGGTTCGGCCAAGGCGTCGTAGATGCGCCGGTTGGCGCGGGTGATCGCCTCGGCACAGATACGTTCGATGACACCAGGGGTTGGAAGGAGCACGCTCTTGCGGCGCAAGCTGTCCACCAAGGTTGTGGCCAACACAATGCCCTTGTCCGTCTGCCATGCCAGTTCATCAAGGCTGTACACGCTGGGGCGATAGTGCCGCGTTGTGAACGGCTGGAAGCCAAAGACTGATTGCAATTCCAGCAGGTGCTCACGGCGAGTCTCAGCCCTCTGGCCATAATCCGCCCAGGCTTCGAGTGGCACCTTCAATTGCGTGGCCACCAGACGCAGCAACGGCGCGAACGGCTCCTCGTCCAGCGCGAGCATCACACCGGGATAGCGCATGTAGCAGAGCTGCACAGCGAAACCCAACCGGTTGGCGGGTCCGCGCCTCTGTCGGATGATGGACAGGTCGGTGTCGCTGAGCGTGTAGTGACGGATCAACTCATCCTTGGTGTCCGGCAATGCCAGCAGGCTGTCGCGCTCGGCGGCGGAGAGGATCGAACGGCGGGGCATGCGATTTCCTTCTTCTTGAAAACGTTGGTTTGTGAAAAGCCCGCCAAGGCAACCGGCGCGGCACGGGAAATCAGGGCATTGCGATTCTCGAAAATAGTTCTTGAAATTTTATTCTTGATTGCATATCATCTCAACGAGTTTCGATAAAAAAGGATGCCCATGCGACCGTCTGTTGTGCTTGACATGAAGCGAAGCGCGGTGCGTGAAGCGGTAGGCCGCTTCCGCACCGCGAACCCGCGCGTCTTCGGTTCGGTACTGCATGGCACCGACCGGGACGGCAGCGACCTCGACCTGTTGGTCGACGCACTGCCTGGTGCCACGTTGTTGGACTTGGGCGATTTGGAAGAAGAACTGAAATCGATGCTCGGCGTTGACGTCGATTTGCTGACCCCCGGCGACCTGCCGCCGAAGTTCCGGGCCAAGGTGCTCGCGGAGGCACAGCCGGTATGAACGAAAACCGCCTGCCCGATTACCTCGATCACATCCAGCAAGCCGCAACCGATGCGCGCAGCTTCGTGGAAGGAATGGCCAAGGATGACTTCCTAGCCGACAAGCGCACCCAGCAGGCCGTCATCATGAGCCTGATCGTCATCGGCGAGGCAGCTACAAAGGTGATGGACGGCTACGCCGAGTTCACCCAGGCGCATGCCGACGTGCCGTGGCGCAGCATGCGCAATATGCGCAATCGCATGGCCCACGGCTATTTCGACATCAACCTCGATGTTGTGTGGGAGACGGTACAGGAATGGCTGCCGGCGTTGCTCCAGCAATTGCCCGCCGTGCGCCAGGATGCCGACGATGAAGATCGCAACGACTATGGGATGGAACCATGACCAATGACAGCAAGCTACCGATGTTCGGCGCCTCGACCGCGGCTCCGGGCGCGGTCCGCCATCCGTTGCCCGATCAGCTGCGCGGATTAGCCCTGCTGGGGATCGTGCTGGTGAACATGCCGTTCCTGGCGATCAGCGGGACCGGTGGTTTCCTTCCGTCGTCGACGTCGACCTGGTACGACCAGGCGACCGCGTTCGCGGTGGTCGCGTTCGCGCAGGGCAAGTTCTATCTGCTGTTCTCGTTCCTGTTCGGCTACTCGCTGACCTTGTTGCTGCGCCGCCGCACCGGTGACGGGTTGCGCCGCTACCGGCGCCGCCTGGTCGGGCTCGCCGTGCTCGGCGTGGCGCACGCGGTGTTCTTCTTCATCGCCGACATCCTGTTCAGCTACGCCCTGCTCGGCGTCGGGTTGCTGTTCTTCGTCGCCCGCAGCAACCGGGCCGCGCTGTGGGCGGCGGCGGCGGCGTTCACGGCCGGGATCCTGCTGCTGGTCGATCTGGTGCTGTCCTCACGGGGCACCCCACAGAACGGGCTGGTCGGCAGCGACCCGGCCATCCTCGACGCCGCGCTGCGCGGCAGTTTCCTCGACGCCGCCGTCGGCCGGGTCGAGGTGCTGCCCGAGATGTTCATCGCGTTCGGCGTGCTCAACTGGTTCCCCGCGTTCGCGATGTTCCTGCTCGGCCTGGTCGCCGGCCGCCTCGGGATCCTCGCGAACCCGGCCGACCACACCCGGCTGTGGAAGGGCCTGCTCGTTCTCGCCGCGACGATCGGGCTACCCGGTGGGATCGCCGCCGGATGGCTCGCCCACGGCCCCGGCCCCAGCAGCCCGCTGCGCGACGTGCTGTCTGTGGCCATCGGGTTCGGCAGCGCCCCCGCGCTCACCGCCGGCTACGTCGCGGTGATCGCCCTGGCCACCCGCAGCCGGGTCCTGCGGCTGGTGGAGCCGGCCGGGCGGATGTCGCTGACCGGCTACCTGGGTGAGTCCATCCTGCTCACCGCGATCTTCTGCGGTTGGGGTCTGGGCCTGCTGGGGCAGCTCGGCGCCTTCCACGCCGCCCTGGTCGCCCTTGGGGTGTGGCTCGCCCTGGACGTGTTCGCTCACCTGTGGCTGCGCCGCTACACCTACGGCCCGTTCGAGTGGGTCCTGCGCTGCTGGTCCTACGCCACAATCGTGCCGCTGCGCGCGGTACGCACCGACCAGCCCACCTCGGCCCCGGCGGAGCAGGGGCCGTCTCAGAAAACGGATCGCAAAGTACGCTAAGCCTGCGCTGAGGCTGGCACCCAGCGGTACAGCGTCGGAATGGACACGCCGAGGTTCTTGGCCACGTCCTTGGGCGGCACACCGCTGGCCAGCAGCTTCTTGGCCGACTCGATCTTGCTGTCGGTCATCTTGGGCTTGCGGCCACCTTTGCGTCCGAGCTGCTTGGCGACTTCCAGCCCAGCGCGAGTGCGCTCGACGGTCAACTCACGCTCCATCTCGGCCAGGCTCGCCATGACGTGGAAGAAGAACCGCCCGGACGGCGTGCCGGTATCGATGGAATCGGTCAGGCTCCTGAACTGGACGCCTTGCTTGTGCAACTCGCCGACCAGATCGACCAGTTGCTTGACCGATCGGCCCAACCGGTCGAGCTTCCAGACGACCAGAGTGTCGCCCTCGCGCAGCATTTCGAGCGTCTTGGCCAAGCCGGGCCGGTCTGCCCGCGTGCCGCTCACCTTGTCCTCGAAGACCTTCTTGCATCCGGCCTTGGTCAAGGCTTCGCGTTGCAGTTCTAGGTTCTGATCCTGCGTCGAGACGCGCGCATAGCCGATCAACATGGCTTGTCTCGCGCCCGGTCGATGCGTTCCTGCATCGCCTGCATGACTTCTTCGTGGGTGTACAGCTTGGCGTTGGGGTCGTTGGCTTCCCGCAGGGCTTCCTCGACCTCGCGGGTCATGCGCTCGTAACCCTCCGGCCATAGCGCTTGCTCCATGCGCAGCGACGCCTGACCCAGCAAGTGCAGCAGGCCGAACAGCCGCATGTCGTTGGTGGCAACGATGTGCTTCCGAATCCGCTCCTGGATTGCCTCACTGGCCCGGTGGACCGCAGGTGTTGCCGTGCCTTCGTAGTCGGCTGGAAACTCCGCTTCCTCGACGATCCGCGCCCAAGCGTTGGCCAGCGCCTCGATGCTCGACGTGCTCATTTACGGCGCTCCTGTGCTCTTTGGCGGATCAACCGGCCAAGAGGCCACGAAGCGAAGACCAGTAACATCACGCCTATCGGATACCAAGTCGAGAAGACCTCCAAGGGCCTTGTCGCAAATTCTTCAGGTTAACTCGATGTTGACCATGGGGAGAGAAGTTGCCGCTCCTGATATTGCGGAGCGAGCCGATGATTTTGAATACCATTGCCGAAAAGCTGAAGCGCCAGTCGAAGGATGATTTCAAGGGCAGGCATTTCGAGGCCTGGCTGATTGTACAGGCGGTTGCCTGGTACTTGCGCTACCCGCTCAGCTATCGTGACTTGGAAGAGATGTTTCGCGAGCGGGGCTTCGAGGTCGATCATAGCACGATCAACCGCTGGGTATTGGCTTATGCACCTGTCATCGAGAAACGGCTGCGGCAGTTTCGTCGACCCCATTGCGGCTCGGTCCGGATTGATGAGACCTATGTCAAGATCCGCGGCAAATGGCGCTATCTGTACCGAGCCATCGATAAGCATGGCAATCCGGTGGATTTCCTGCTGACCGCTAAGCGCGATCTCGACGCTGCCAAGCGGTTCTTCCGAAAGATGCTTAAAGATGAACCCTTGTTGTCGCCGAACAGGATTGGGACGGACGGGGCCAACACCTTCCCGTCAACGATCAAAACGTCGGTTGATGATGGGCTTCTCCATCCCGATCCCGTGCATTATGTGACCAAACATCTCCAGCAGGGGATTGAGAGCGACCATTTCCGGGTGAAGAAGAACATGCCGAAGATCGGCGGTTTCCAATCCTTTAACACGGCGCGGCGAACCATCGCGGGTTTCGAGGCGATGCTGTGGCTGCGGAAGGGCTTTGGCTTTTCAGGCGGCTGGACCGTCAATGACCAGAATGATTTGCTTGCGCGCCTCTTCGGACTGCAAAAGGTTAACAAAGCATGAAAATACCGGCCTTGGCTGGGTGATAGCTGCCTCCAGAAGTGTTTGCGACACGCCCGTCAAATCCCTTGTTCTCGACAAACGCTCCGAAATCGGGGCGCTGAGCCATGAGGAATTGGATTTCAAGGCCGATCGGGATGAGAACGGCAACCCGATGCTGTCAGAGGGGCAGCGCATTATGTTGCGCGCCGGCCTGACCAAGCTCCGGAAGCTGGAAGCCGATTTTGCCGCCCTCGATCCGGACAAGCATCCGAAAATGCTGGTGGTCTGCGAAGACACCACGGTTACGCCGCTCGTCGCTGATTTCATGCAGCTCGAAGGGCTGGCCGATGACGAGGTTTTGCGCGTCGATTCCAACCGCAAGGGCGAGCTGAAGCCCGACGAATGGAAGGTGCTGCGCGAACGCCTGTTCGACGTGGACCGTCACAAATCCCCGCGCGTCATAGTGAGCGTGCTCATGCTGCGCGAAGGCTTCGACGTGAATAACATCTGCGTCATTGTCCCGCTGCGCGCATCGAGCGCCGGCATCTTGCTGGAACAGACGATCGGGCGCGGCTTGCGTCTGATGTGGCGCGGCAATGAATACGACGACATAAAGCGGGAGAACCGCCAGCTCATTCGCGGCGGAAAGACACCCTCCAACATGATCGACATTCTTTCGATCGTGGAGCATCCGGCGTTCCAGGGCTTCTATGACGAGCTGATTCAGGAAGGCTTGGCGGCTGAAGCAGATGACAACGACGACGAGGCGAATGGCAGCTCGACCGGCGACCTGATCTCGGTTGGCCTCCGGCCGGGCTTCGAGGAATACGATTTCGCCATACCCTTCATCCTGCGGGAACAGGTCGAGGCGCTGGAAGATACCCATATCGACCCTTCGAGCCTCGCGCCGTTCGGATCGTTTTCGCTCCAACAACTCAAGGGGCAGATCGGCCAGGGCGAGAAGTTCCATTCCGAAGACGTGCAGGCGAAAACGCGCTTTGGCGACTATCGCGTGCATGGCGGCGTGATGACCGCGACGGGATATAATGACTACCTGGCCCGGATCACGCGCCGGATCACGGAAGCCGTCACCCTGACGGATACCACAAACAGCTCGAAGGCTTTCGCCAACGCCAGCAAGTTCCCCTACATCCAGATAAACCGGGCCGAGATGGCCGAGGGCATCGACACCTTCATTCGTCGGCACCTGTTCGGCCAGGAGCTGGACCCTCTCACGGATGAGAACTGGCGCGTCCTGCTGATCGACCCGGTGACGGAGCACATTATCAAGGTGTGGGCGCGCGCCATTCTCGAAGCGGAAGACAGCGTGATTGTCGCCAATGCCGAGGTCGCGCATCGGCGTCTTTCGGAAGTGCCCAAGCTCGCCATGCGGGAAGGATCATCGCTGGCCGTCGAGAAAGCTATCTATCTGCGCCTTCCCTATCCCTCGCGGAACGGCGGCCTTGAACTGGCATTTATGGAAACCTGCGAGCGTGACGCCAGCGTTGAAGCCTTCTGCAAGATCAACGAGCAGAAACACACCTTCGCGCGCCTGCGATACATCAAGGAAGATGGGCTTCCGGCGTTCTATTCGCCGGATTTCTTCGTGAGAGCAGGCGGAGCGATTTATCTGGTGGAAACAAAGGCACAAGGCCAGCTCACCAGCCCGAACGTGCTGCGCAAGCGCAAGGCCGCCGTTTCATGGTGCGACCGGATCAACGCCCTTCCTCCGGAACAGCGTAGCGATTCCGAATGGCACTATGTCCTTCTCGGGGAAGACACCTTCTATGGCTGGCGGGACAAGGGCGGCTCGATCGCTGATCTTCTTGCCTATGCCCGGCTGCGCCCTGTCGAAGACAAAGGCCAGGCCAAGTTCGCCTTCTGAACTTCACGCCGGGGCAGCAATCTATTGCCCCGGCGCTTTCACGGTGATGGTGCAACGCTGATCCTCGCCGGCCGTGCGCGCGGCCTCCCAACAAGCCGCTACCGCCTCCCTGTTCGCCTCAACAAGCTGATCGGCCGACGCCACCCGCTGCCATGCTTCCGGGCTGCCGAACGCCATGAGGCTCATGCCGGCCTGCCACGGCCTTTCGCCCATGACGACGCTGGCGACACGCGGCGCGGCCGAGAACGGCAACAGGCGCGGAAGGAACAGCATCACCAGCGCGCCGGCGAGCAGGCCGACAGCGAAGGCGACGACAAGCCACCAATTTTGCCGATCGCGCTCCCGCGCGCTGGCGACGTGCGCCGAAAGATTGCGGCCGGCGCGCTCGAGGTCGGACGCCTGCCGCTCGAGCTGCTGCGCGGCGGTGCGTATAAGGGCCTCGCCGCTGCGCTCGAGGACCGCCGCATAGTGCTGCGCGCCCTGCCGGAGAATGGGTGACTGCTCTACGCCGTGCATCCGCTCCGCAACATTGTCGAGCGCCTGCACGAGCTGGGCGAGCTGGGGCTTGTAGTCCTGCGCCGGCTCGATCTTTTCGAGCTGGTCGAAAGCCGCTTCCAGCCCGCGCCGCATCACGGTCATTTCCGCGCCGATCTGCGCGCCCTGCGTCTCGATCGTGCGCCGTAGCGCGTCGAACGCGGCGGCCGGGTCGCCGGCGTCCTCGTCCAGTGCTTCCGGCTCGATTCCTTCCCTGTCGTCGTCCAGCTCCGCCATGTTCTCCGTGCCTACCTTTCCATGCCGATGCCCCGGCTAAGCCGGTGGCCGCGTGTCATTTCGTCTTGCAGCGCGCGGGCAATGGTCTGCTCGCGGCGAAGCTCCTGACCGATTCCAAGTTCCTGCCGGCGATTGCGCAGGATGGAATCTACCTGCGGGTCACGCTCAAGGCTCTTGGTCATGCCGTTCATGTGGCTTTCGACCTTGGCGCGGGCGTCGTCGTGCTGCCAGCCGCGAAGCTCCCGGCGCTGCCCCTGTAGCTCCTGCCAGCGTTCAACGAACCGCTCGGCCCTGATATTCGGGTCTTGCAGCGCGGCGTTTTCGCGCTTCATCCCGTCGATAACATGGGCGACACGCTCCCGGCCGGAAAGCTCGGTCATGGCGCGCGCCGTCGCCGGGTCGTTTTCCAGCGTCGAGCGCATCAAATCTTTCATGCCGCCGCGCACCTGGTCGAGCTGCTGGCCGGCATCGCGCATTTCCTGCCGCTGCATGTCGAGAACGGGCAGGCCCTCGCGCCGGTGCTGGTCGATCGACTGATAGGCCCGCGAATATCGGTCAACGGCCGTCTCAAGCGGCGACGGCCCCCGCGCCCGCTCGGCCAGCCGGTCGGGCGCCGGCGCCGGCCGCAAGCTCCCTTCCCTTTCCGGCCGCTCGCTGCGCTCCTGAGAGGCGGCAGGACGCGCATTGAGCTTGAGGCCGGCGAACATACCGCGCCGCTGCTTCTCGGCCTGCTGCGGCCTGTTCTGGTCGATCTGTGGGCCGTCCTCGCCGGCGCGGTCTGGCTCGCGGCTCTCGGCCGCCGCGCCGCGCCCGAGTTTCAGGCCCTCGAACGGATTGCGGCGCTGCTGTCGATCGCCGGCGAGATCCTCGCGCGGATCTGCACGGAGATCCTGCGCGAGATCCGCGCCAACTTTTTGCGAGGATCTGCGATCAAGCGCATGATCCCCGGCCGTCGACTCCCGCTCCGCACGTAGCCCGGCCGCGCGCTCGGCCGGAATCTCGATCTCGCTGCGGATGCCCATTTGCTCCGCGATCCCGCGCCGCTCGGCAAAGTCGCGGGTATAATCGAGCGTCGTTTCCTTGACGCCCGACCGGGAAAGGCGGCGCTCTAGCTGGCTATAGGCCAGCTCGCCGGCGTCCTGAACCTTCCATGCGTTCCGGTGCGTCTGCGTCCCATCCGGCAAGGTGACGGGGGTGGAACCCTCATGCTGTAGGCCGATCTTCTCCCCGATCTCCGGCGCGGCCTCCTTCATGGCGCGCTCAAGATCGACGCCCCATAGGGTGCGCTGCTCGCCCTTGTCGTTTTCCAGCGTCACGAAATAGCTGCCGGATTTCTGCGGGTCATGCTCGAACGGGGCGGCCCCATGCTCGACCAGCCGGCCGGCATTGGTGAACTCGTCCTGTGCGGCGTAGAGCTGCATACCATCACGATGCCGGGTCATGGCGACATAGGTTAGGTGCCGGTCCATCGTCCCCGACGCCATCACATAGGACCGATCGACCGTCGCACCCTGATTTTTGTGAATCGTCGTCGCATAGCCGTGGTCGATCGCCTGATAGTCGCCCATCGGCACGGAAACGCTACGCTCCCGGCCGCCGTCCAGCGTGGCGATGATCCGGCCTTCCTCGACATGCTCGACCGTGCCAAGCATCCCGTTTTTCACGCCAAGGTCGCGGTTGTTCTCCAAGAACACGATGCGGTCGCCGGGCGCGAACTCCCGCTTTCCGTCATTGGTCTGGAAGGTCAGCGCGCCGGCGTCCTCGCCCTGCGCCAGCTCGCCCCGGTCCTGTAGCTCGGTCCTGATCGCGTCATTGATCGCCCGAACATCGGCCCGGCGATGCGCCATCGCTACGCGGGTGCCGTCCGGGCGCTCGTCGCGGTCGGCAAGATAATCCCGCACGATCTGGCCGCGCGCGTCCTCGCCCGTCTCGGCAAAGCTGATATTGCCATGATCCCGATAGGCTGCCAGCCCCTCGGCCGTCCGGTGCGTGGCGAAGTCAACCGACGCCTCCCGCTGCCAGTCCACGCGCTGCCGGCGTATCTCGGACAGCTCGGCATGGCCGATTTCCTCCGTGATCGCCCGGAACGGTGCGCCGGCCCCGATCGCCTGTAGCTGCTCATGGTCGCCTACAAGGACGATCTTCGCCCCGCGCGCCTCGGCCTCGCCAACGAAGCGGGCGAGCTGGCGGCTCCCGACCATGCCGGCCTCGTCGATCACGAACACGTCGCCGCGGCCGATCGTGCCGCGGTCGTTCTCCCAACCGCGGGACCATGACGCGAGGGTGCGGCTCTGGATGCCGGAACTTTCCTCCAAGCCCTCGGCCGCCTTCCCCGACAAGGCCGCACCGTGGACCTGATAGCCCTCGGCCTCCCATGCCTCGCGCGCCGCCGCGAGCATGGTGGACTTGCCAGCGCCGGCATAGCCGACAACGGCCGCGATCCGCTCCGGCCCGGTGATATGCTCGATCGCCCGGCGCTGCTCGTCGGACAACCGGGCGGAAGCATCGCCGGCGCTGCGCTGAATGGCGGCGTCCTGCCGCTCTATGGCGCGCTCGACATGCCGGCGATCGACGCCATGACCATGCGCGCCGTGCATCCGCTGCGCGCTCTCGATCATGCCGGATTCGATCTCGACCATTTCGCGGGTCGAATAGCGGGCAAGCTCGATCTCGCCCGTTGCCGGGTCGGCCCGCTCGGGCTGAAGCTCGACCAGCGCCGGCGAGGCCATCACCTTGGCGAACGCGCTCTGAAACTCCTGCGGATCGTCGTTGATGTAGCGATGCAGCGCCCGCGCAACGTCGTGCCGGTCGAACACGCTCTTTTCCCCGGTGATGAGGGTTAGAACCTGCTCGGGCTTCTCCCGGATCAACTCGGCATTGCGCCGGGCCGCTTCCTCGTCCAGCCGCGCCCGCGATACGTCGAGGCCGCGCCGCTCCATCTGCGTGGCATGGACGCCCATATGTTCGGTTGGCGCGATCTCTAGCCCGCGCTCCATATGCGAACGATGGTCGATGCGAATATCTAGCCCGGCCATCGCAAGCCGCTCGTTGGCGATCCCCTCCCATCGCTGGCGAAGGTCGCGGAGCTGCATATCTGTCGTCGGCAGGTCGTGCGCCAACAGCCATTTGTTTTCGCGCTCAAGATAGGTCTTGTCGCCTAGCCCGTCCTCCGTCACCTGCCGCGTGGTCATAAGAATGTGGGCATGGTGATTGCGAACGTCGCTCGCCTCGTGCGGCGCATGAATGGCGAAGTCCACGGCCGCGCCGTAGCGGTCGGCCAGCTCCTGCGCCATCTCCCGCGCCGCCTCTAGCCGCTGCTCGGCCGATAGCTCATGCGGCAAGGCAATCTCGAACTCCCGCGCAACGCGGGCATCCTTGCGCTTCTCGGCAAACTCGGCGGCGTTCCACAAGTCCGACCGATCCCGCGCCCAATCGGCTGAAACGCCTTCGGGCAAGACGATCTCGGCATGTTCAACGCCCTGCTTGCGGCTGAAATCATGCGTGATCCCGTCGCGTTCGTTGGTCAGCTTCTCCCCGGCACGATAAGCCATTGAGGCGACGGCGCTACGGCCGCCCGCCCGCGAAACTGGCTTCATGCTCAAATGGTAGATCGCCAACCCGTTGCCTCGATCTAGTTTCCGCCTTTCCCGCCAGCCTCCAAGCTGGCGGCGCGCTGAGTTGCATAGCAACTCGTAAGTGCGCCCTTCTCAACTCAATCGCTACGCTCTTTCGTCGCTCGGTGTGGCGCTTGCGGCAAGGTCGATGCGATGAACTGAGGCCCTGATTGTGCTGCAAAGCCGCCAAAAATTCAAGGTAGCGCATAATCGTGTTTGGTGACGCTGCTTGCATCGGATAGACTTCGGCTCAAATGGGAGTGCAGACCGATGGCAATAGACAGCGCCGGAACACTTGCGTTGCTGATCGACGGCGATAATGCCACCCCGAAAATCATAACCGGGCTGCTGGCTGAGATCGCCAACTATGGCACCGCCAGCGTCAAGCGCATCTATGGCGATTGGACCAAGCCGAACCTCAACGGCTGGAAAGAGTGCCTGCTGGAACACTCGATTCAGCCGGTCCAGCAATTCGCCTATACGACCGGGAAGAACGCAACGGACGGCGCGATGATTATCGACGCGATGGACTTGCTCTATACCGGCCGCTTCTCCGGTTTCTGCATCGTCTCAAGTGATAGCGACTTTGCCCGCCTGGCCGCGCGCATCCGTGCCCTTCTCAACTCAATCGCTACGCTCTTTCGTCGCTCGGTGTGGCGCTTGCGGCAAGGTCGATGCGATGAACTGAGGCCCTGATTGTGCTGCAAAGCCGCCAAAAATTCAAGGTAGCGCATAATCGTGTTTGGTGACGCTGCTTGCATCGGATAGACTTCGGCTCAAATGGGAGTGCAGACCGATGGCAATAGACAGCGCCGGAACACTTGCGTTGCTGATCGACGGCGATAATGCCACCCCGAAAATCATAACCGGGCTGCTGGCTGAGATCGCCAACTATGGCACCGCCAGCGTCAAGCGCATCTATGGCGATTGGACCAAGCCGAACCTCAACGGCTGGAAAGAGTGCCTGCTGGAACACTCGATTCAGCCGGTCCAGCAATTCGCCTATACGACCGGGAAGAACGCAACGGACGGCGCGATGATTATCGACGCGATGGACTTGCTCTATACCGGCCGCTTCTCCGGTTTCTGCATCGTCTCAAGTGATAGCGACTTTGCCCGCCTGGCCGCGCGCATCCGTGCCCTTCTCAACTCAATCGCTACGCTCTTTCGTCGCTCGGTGTGGCGCTTGCGGCAAGGTCGATGCGATGAACTGAGGCCCTGATTGTGCTGCAAAGCCGCCAAAAATTCAAGGTAGCGCATAATCGTGTTTGGTGACGCTGCTTGCATCGGATAGACTTCGGCTCAAATGGGAGTGCAGACCGATGGCAATAGACAGCGCCGGAACACTTGCGTTGCTGATCGACGGCGATAATGCCACCCCGAAAATCATAACCGGGCTGCTGGCTGAGATCGCCAACTATGGCACCGCCAGCGTCAAGCGCATCTATGGCGATTGGACCAAGCCGAACCTCAACGGCTGGAAAGAGTGCCTGCTGGAACACTCGATTCAGCCGGTCCAGCAATTCGCCTATACGACCGGGAAGAACGCAACGGACGGCGCGATGATTATCGACGCGATGGACTTGCTCTATACCGGCCGCTTCTCCGGTTTCTGCATCGTCTCAAGTGATAGCGACTTTGCCCGCCTGGCCGCGCGCATCCGTGAGCAAGGCGTCATCGTCTATGGGTTCGGGGAGCGCAAGACGCCCCGCCCCTTCATCACCGCTTGCGACAAGTTCGTCTATTTCGACGTGCTCAACACGGCCGGGGAACAGAAGGAAGCGGAAGCCGTCACCGCGCCTAAAGCGGCCGCCGCCAAGCCTGCACCGGCGAAAGCGGCACTCGATCGCGCTGCCCTCGACATGCTGGCGAAAGCTGTCACCGCCTCGGCCGACGAAGACGGCCGCGCTAATCTGGCCCGCGTCGGCGCGCACCTGGCGAAACAATCGCCGGATTTCGACGCCCGTAACTATGGCTTTCCCCGCCTCTCCGATCTGGTCGAGGCGTCGGGCATTGTCGAGGTCGAGCGCATTGGCGAAAATCCGAAAATTATCATGGTTCGCCTCAAGGGCGGGCCAACCCCTCGCCCCGCTAGATAGAAGGAAACGACACATGGCGCGCAAGACGATCGAACAGCGGTTGGCCGAGCTGGATGCGCAGCGCGCCACGCTCAAGGCCCGGCTCGGCAAACAGGAGCGCGCCAACGATACCCGCCGCAAGGTGCTGCTCGGCGCGCTCGTTCTGCATCGCCTCGAAAGCGGCAAGGATGAGGAATTTTCCCGACGCCTCCGCGAATGGCTCAAGCGCGAGCTGCCCGACTTCCTGACGCGCCCTGGCGATAAGGAACTCTTTGCCGATCTGATCGCCAACGCGCCGGCCAGGGAGACAACAGACAGCGCCGGGGGGGCCGCCTCATGAATCAGGCGACGTTAGCCTGGGCCGCGTTCAAGAACATGATGCGGCAGGCTGCGCGTGATCCGCTATGGGCGTTCCTATCCCTGCTCGCCCTGCCCTTCCGCATCTGGAAACCGCTTCTCGGGCTTCTGTTCATCCTCATCATAACCCTGTTCGTGGTCGGCTTCGGCGGCCGGTTCTTCCTCGAACAAATGGGCTTCGGCCCCGGCTCGGTTCCCTTCATCGCGCTCGATCTCGTCACGCTGCTGGTGCTGGCCGCGATCACCTTCCGGCTCGTCACCAATCCGCTGATTATCCATTTCGGGGATATGGACGGCGAAACCCACGGCTCGGCCCGCTTCGCCACCGACAAGGAAACCGCCGCCCTTGCCCGCGCCGATTCCGGCCTGCTGATCGGCCGCGACGGCAAAACGGGAAAGCTCCTGCGCTATGACGGCCCGGCCCACCTGCTGACGATGGCCCCGACGCGCACCGGCAAAGGGGTGGGAACCATCATCCCTAACCTGCTCACGGCCGACCGCTCCGTGATCTGCATCGACCCCAAGGGCGAAAATGCCAAGATCGCCGGCCACGCCCGCCAGACCTTCGGCCCGGTCCACGTCCTCGACCCCTTCGGCGTCACCGGCCAGCCCTCGGCCGCCTTCAATCCTCTCGACCAGCTCGACCCGGCCGGCCTCGATGTCGCGGAAGATGCAAGCACCTTGGCCGACGCCCTCGTGTTCGATGAACCGGGCATGGCCGGCGAGGCGCATTGGAACGAGGAAGCCAAGGCGCTCATTGCCGGCCTGATCCTCCATATTGCCGCCAGCGAGCCGCGCGACAGGCGAAACCTCGCTACCCTGCGCGAAGCTCTCACCCTCGCCCCTGAAGCCTTCGCGGCGCTCCTGAAGGACATGCAGGCGTCAACGGCCGCCGGCGGCCTGATCGCCCGCGCCGCAAACCGCCACCTCGGCAAATCCGACCGGGAAGCGGCCGGCGTCCTCTCGGCCGCGCAGCGCCATACCCATTTCCTCGACAGCCCCCGCATGGTCGCGGTCCTCGGCCGATCCGATTTCCGCTTTGCCAATCTCAAGCGCCGCAACGCCTCGGTGTTCCTCGTCCTGCCGCCCGATCGCCTCGCCACCTATTCCCGCTGGCTGCGTCTGCTCGTCGCGCAAAGCCTGACCGACATGGCGCGCGACCCCGCCAAGCCGGCCGTGCCGGTCCTCTACCTGCTGGATGAGTTCGCCGCCCTCGGCCACCTCGCCCCCGTCGAGCGCGCAATGGGCCTCATGGCCGGCTATGGCGTCCAGCTCTGGCCGATCCTGCAAGACGTTCACCAGCTCCGCGCCACCTACGGGCAACGCGCCGGAACCTTCCTGTCAAACGCCGGCGTCCTACAGGTGTTCGGTGTCAACGATCACGACAGCGCCCGCCTCGTCTCCGATCTGCTCGGGCAGGAAACCGTGGTGTTCCAGACCATGAGCCGGGCGCTCGATTCCGAAAAATCCGGCCTCTCCTATGGCGAGCAACACACGGCCCGGCCGCTGCTGACCCCCGATGAGGTCCGCAACCTGCCGCAGCATGTCGAATTGCTGTTCCTCGCCGGGCAACGGCCGATCGTCGCCGGCAAGCTCGCCTATTACGCCGATGCAGAATTCCGGGGGCTGTTCGACCAAGCATAAAGGATGAAACCATGACCGACACCGATGCGCCCGAATGGCCCGATCCCGCCGACAAGGCCCATGCCGTTGAACAGGCCAAGCAGCTCCGTGACCAGGCCGCCAAGGGCGGCTTGCGGTTTGAAGCCTATCTGCCGCCGTCGCTGGCCCTGTGGCTGCTCGATCTGATCGAACAGGACACGTTCCTTGATCCGTCCGAAGCCGTGTTCGTGATCCTGGGCGAGCATAAGGAGCTGGCACCCCATGCCGATCTGCGCCGGGAACTACTCAAGCGCCGCATACAGGTGGCGGCCGATGATTCCCGACCGGGTATTTCGATGGAAGAAATGAAAGCCCTACTGCGCGAAAAGCGCGAAGCCCCCCTGCCCGAGCCGGCCAGATGGGAAAAGCGGTCCCGGCGCTGACGCACCGGGGCTTCTCTCTTGCGGCCCTCCGGTCACTTCGGCGCTATGTGGGAGCGCGTTCCCTCCGGGCCGGGGCCGGCTGCTCGCCGGCATCGCTCAACCAGGCCACACCCGCGACGCTAGCCCCCGGCCGTCCCGCTCTCATCATCTAGGGCCGTAGGGACGGCCGGGGGCGGGATGCAGGCAGACAACTTGCCAAATTGCTTGTTTGCCAACTTGCCAGCAATCAGGCAATCGCCTCAAGGCCCCTTTTCTGAATAACGGTCAGCAGCCGCAGCGCCGGGCCGCCGGGCTTCTTCACCCCACGTTCCCAATCTGACACCAGCCCCTTACTCACGTTGAGATAGCGGGCAAAGACAGGCTGCGAGATACGCTCACGCTCACGAATAGAACGGATTTCCTCGGGGGTCAGCGGCTCAACGGTTGTCAGACACCCCTCGTCAAATTCGCGCATCGTCTGCTTGTCGATCGCGCCGGACTCATAGAAGCCTTCCATCATCTCATGGACGGCCGCCAGAGCTTCACTCTTGTAAGTCTTGCTCATCGCAATTCACCTCGAACATTCGACCCGCAGCAACTTCCGCGTCCATCTGCGCATCTGCAAACCCCAAGACCAGCTTTGCGGCCTTCTTCAAGTAGGCTTCTTCCGCATCATCAAGGTTCGCCATATCGCTCTTGGCAAACCCGAACGCGAAAACCGCCCTCGTCTCCGCGCGGAAGAAAACCAGCGTTCGGAAGCCGCCAGACTTTCCAGCGCCGGGCCGCGCTACTCGTTGCTTGATAAGGCCGGCCCCTAGATCGGCGTCGATCTGGCCGCGCTCAGCCCGCTCTACAGCCTCACAAAGCATCGCGTCAGAGATTTTCTCCTTTCGGGCAAACTTGTGAAACCGGCTGTTTTTGAAAACCCTCACGCGACTTCCTCGCCCCTGAATGTATGACACATAGCGTTACACTTCAAGGCCCTTACCGCATCGCCGCTTTGCTGGCAATCAAGCACTATGTTTTGCCAGCAAGTCAGCAAGCGCCTCGCGCATGAGGTCTTCAATGGAGCGGTCGGTGTCGGCTGACAGCCGCTTAACCCGGCGATGTTCCTCCGGCTCGACCACGACTGTCACCCGCTTCATTCCGGCCCGCGTGGCGGCATGGTAACGCTTACCCTCGGCACGATCCGGGGTCGGCGCGGGGGCGGATTCCGCGATAGGCGCAACAGGCGGCGTGGTCTGCGCGCCCACGGCCTTCATGCTCGCGGCTAAACTCGGTCTTTTCGACATGGTTTTATCCCATCAAACTGCCAGTTTGCCAGCAATACCATTATGCCTTATTGCTGGCAATACAGCTTGCCGTCAAATCAGCAATTGGCCTCTAAGCCAGGTCAGCAATTCGGACACTTCCTCGCTGGCTTTGCCGGCCGGCTCATACTCCGGAGCGGTTTTGCCGGCCGTGAGCGCATGTCCGAAAGCCGCCCGCTGCTGGAAGGCGACGGGGGCAACCTCCAAGCCGTGAACCTGAACGGCTTCCCGCGCATCGGCCAGAAGCTGCGTGGCACGCGGCGGCACGGCGTTCAAAACGACAAAGGCCGGCTTTTGGGCGAGTTTCACCAGCTCGGCCGTGCTTCCGATCGCGCGAAGATCGAGGATTCCGGCTCGGCACGGGATCAACACCATGTCGGACGATCGCGTTGCCGCCATTGCGGCCGCTTCCGAGTGCGGCGCGGTGTCGATCACGACCAGCTCGGCCCCGCCATCGGTCGCGGCCTGCAAGCCTTGCGGCAAACGAGTGTGAGGAAGCGCGACGACAACCGGGGCCTCACCTTGTCGGCTATCGCCCCATCCGGCGGCGCTTGCCTGGGGGTCAAGGTCGATGATAGCGGCGGGAAGCCCGGCCGCCTCGGCGGCCGTAGCAAGGTGCAAGGCGAGGGTGGTTTTTCCAGCCCCGCCTTTTTGGCTGACTATGGCGATTGTTTTCATATTGCTGGCATAGCAGCAAACCGCATTGACGGCAAGAATTTTTGCTTAAATGCCTTATTGCTGGCAATACAGCAAATATTAAGCCCCGCCCTTGCCCCTCGCTCCCTCTCGAAAGCCCGTAGGACGGTTGCCGCCGGCGCGAACGTGGCGGTTTTGCTGTGAGGGTGCCGCCTCCCGATCCGCCTTATACGCGGATCGGAACCGCCGCAGGGCTGCGCAAGCAGCCCGAACAGCGGCGACCGCTTATGTTTGCCCTCTTAGATAAAGATCAGATGGGGATTCAGTCTGGTTATCGGACTCACGTTTCATCACACTCTTTGCCAGCATCACGAGGGCCTTACCGAGCGGGCTATCGCCGGTGTCGAGCTGCGTCCGCTCATCGAGGGGCAGGGTGGTCTTGTAGGCGTCGATTGCCTCGCTCCATGCCTGCTGATCCTGTCCATGATCAGCAGGCGGGGGCGGGGCCTTGCCGAACCTGCCGAGAAACTGACGGGCCTTTTCCGGCAAGGACAGGCGATAGGCGTTGCTCGTCTGCTGGACCTGTGGGCCGCGCCCCTCGTTGCCGGTCGGCTCGTAGCGCCGCAGCCAGTCGATGAAACCATGCGCCCGCAGGTTCTTCAGCGCCCGCACGATCGTATCGCGCGACCGGCCTAGCCGATCCATGATCGTGGTGATTGACGGCTCTAACCGGCCGGTGCGGAAGTCTATGAGATTGACGAACAGCCGCAGCACGTCGAGCGCCACCGATCCTAGCGGGCCGCTTCGCTCGCCCTTCTCGTGCAAGCCGGCCTCATTGTAGATTTCGGCCGCCTTCAAGATTGCCTGAACGTCCTTGCGCGTCGTCGGCCGCCATATCCGGCCCTCCGATCGGCCCCGGATATGACTATGCCGGCGAACTGGCGTCGGGCATCGCTCGGCCGGGGGCATGACCAGGCCAAGCCCGGCCTGTCCCGATCCCCGCCACGCCTCGCGGCGCTCATGGGCGAGCGTGGAGAGCTGCCCGGCGTCTTCCTCGGTGAGCTGGCCGGCGCTGTAGCGCGTCCATACCTCCCGCATGATCTCATCAAGCGCGCTTGCGCGCGCGCAGCCGATCGCGGCCGCGATCTGCGTCCTCAACATGCCTGTCGTCCTTCCATTTGAAGGACATGACGGCGCGGACGGCAGGCACGGCTTTCCTGTTTCCGCAAGAATCAATCTTGCGGATTGGAGTGCTGTAGCGTAGATAAGGGGAGAGCTTTGGCCCCGTCTCTACGGTGTGTCTGACGGCCTACAAAAACGCTCGACCGTTGGCGCGGTCGGGCGTTTTGCCGTTATGTCCCTTGCTTCGCTTCGATATAGAGCCTCAATGCTTCCTCGATGATCGGCGCGCGGCCAAGCACGCCCCGCTGCTCCTTGATCTTGTCGATTTGGGCGAGAAGATCAGTCGGAACATACGTGGTCAGCGCGATACGGCCGGCCGCAAGCTGCCGCGCCCGATGGGCGGCAACGTCCTTCCGAATCCTTTCCGAGTCGCGCTTCATTCTTAGCAGTAAGGACGAACTCGCCCGATTCTGCAATCCCTTGCGGAAGGAACCGCGAAAGGCACTACTTCTAGGGGTCGTCTCAGAAAACGGATCGCAAAGTACGTTAAGCCGATTGCAGTGGCCGTAGCGGCCTGAACCTGCCCACGCCGATCTTGGCGCTGCTGCGCCAGAGGTAATCGCCGGTCAGGTTGATGTGCTCCCAGCCGAGCGGCGACAGGTACTGCAATAGGCCGTCATCGACGACTTGGCCGTGGACGCGCAGGGCGTTCGCGGCCCGCTCCAGATAGACTGTGTTCCACAGCACGATGGCCGCCGTGACCAGGTTGAGGCCGGAAGCGCGGTAGCGCTGCTGCTCAAAGCTGCGGTCGCGGATTTCGCCCAGGCGGTTGAAGAACACGGCGCGGGCCAGCGCGTTGCGGGCTTCGCCCTTGTTCAGTCCGGCATGCACACGGCGGCGCAGCTCGACGCTTTGCAGCCAGTCGAGGATGAACAGCGTGCGCTCGATGCGGCCCAACTCGCGCAGGGCGACGGCCAGGCCGTTCTGGCGCGGGTAACTGCCGAGCTTCCTGAGCATCAGCGAGGCCGTCACCGTGCCCTGCTTGATCGAGGTGGCCAGCCGCAAAATTTCGTCCCAATGGGCGCGGACATGCTTGATGTTGAGCGTGCCGCCGATCATCGGCTTGAGCGCGTCATAGGCGGTTTCGCCCTTGGAAATGTAGAGCTTGGTGTCTCCCAAATCGCGGATGCGCGGCGCGAAGCGGAAGCCCAAGAGGTGCATCAGAGCAAAGACATGATCGGTGAAGCCCGCCGTGTCGGTGTAGTGTTCTTCGATGCGCAGGTCGGACTCGTGGTACAGCAGGCCATCGAGCACATAGGTGGAGTCGCGCACGCCGACATTTACCACCTTGGTGTGGAACGGCGCGTACTGGTCGGAGATGTGGGTGTAGAACGTCCGTCCTGGGCTGCTGCCATATTTCGGGTTGATGTGGCCGGTACTCTCGGCCTTGCTGCCGGTGCGGAAGTTCTGGCCGTCCGATGATGACGTGGTGCCGTCGCCCCAATGCTCGGCGAAGGGATGCCGGAATTGGGCGTTCACCAATTCAGCCAGCGCCGTCGAATAGGTTTCGTCGCGGGTATGCCAGGCTTGCAACCAGGCGAGCTTGGCGTAGGTCGTGCCGGGGCACGATTCCGCCATCTTGGTCAGGCCCAGGTTGATCGCGTCGGCGAGGATCGTGGTCAGCAACAGGTTTTTGTCCTTGGCCAGGTCGCCTGACTTCAGGTGGGCGAAGTGCCGGGTGAAGCCCGTCCATTCGTCTACCTCCAGCAGCAATTCGGTGATCTTGACGTGCGGTAGGATCATCGCCGTCTGGTCGATCAGGGCCTGTGCGGTATCGGGCACCGCCGCATCGAGCGGCGTGATCTTCAGGCCCGACTCCGTGATGATGGCGTCCGGCAGCTCGTTGGCCAGCGCCATGCGGTTGACGGTGGCGAGCTGCGTTTCCAGCAGCGTCAGCCGGTCATGCAGGTACTGGTCGCAATCGGTGGCCACGGCCAGCGGCAATGTGCTGGCCTGCTTGAGGCTGGCGAATTTCGCGGGCGGCACCAGGTAGTCCTCGAAGTCCTTGAACTGGCGCGAGCCTTGCACCCAGATGTCGCCGGAGCGCAGCGCGTTCTTCAGCTCCGACAGCGCGCACAGTTCGTAGTAGCGCCGGTCGATGCCGGTGTCGGTCATCACCAGCTTCTGCCAGCGCGGCTTGATGAACTCGGTCGGCGCGTCGGTGGGCACCTTGCGGGCGTTGTCGCTGTTCATGCTGCGCAGCACCTCGATGGCGTCGAGTACGTCCTTGGCGGCGGGCGCGGCCCGCAACTTGAGCACGTCGAGAAATTCCGGCGCGTAGCGGCGCAGCGTGGCGTAGCTCTCGCCGATGCGGTGCAGGAAATCGAAGTCCTCGGGTTGCGCGAGCCGCTGCGCTTCGGTGACGCTCTCGGCGAAAGCATCCCAGGACATGACGGCCTCGATGGCGGCGAACGGATCGCGGCCCGCTTGCTTGGCCTCGATCAGCGCCTGGCCGATGCGCCCGAACAGCCGCACCTTGGCATTGATCGCCTTGCCGGATGCCTGGAACTGCTGCTGATGCTTGTTCTTGGCGGCATTGAACAGCTTGCCCAGGATGCGGTCATGCAGGTCGATGATTTCGTCGGTGACGGTGGCCATGCCCTCGATGGCGAGCGCCACCAGGGTCGCGTAACGCCGCTGCGGCTCGAACTTCGCCAGGTCGGCGGGCGTCATCTGGCCGCCCTCGCGGGCGATCTTGAGCAGCCGGTTCTGGTGAACCAGCCGCTCGATGCCGGAGGGCAGGTCGAGCGCCTGCCACGCCTTGAGGCGTTCGATGTGTTCCAGCATGTGCCGCGAGTTCGGTTTGACCGGGGATTGCCGCAGCCAGGCCAGCCACGTCGTCTTGCCGTTGTCGCGGCGCTTGAGCAGATCGTCGAGGCGACGGCGATGCACGTCCGTCAGCGGCTCAGCCAAGGCGTCGTAGAGACGCCGGTTGGCGCGGGTAATCGCTTCGGCGCTCGCCCGCTCGACGGCGTTGAGGGCGGGCACAATGACCGACTGCCGCCGCAGGTGCTCGATCAAGGCTCTGGCCAGCACGATGCCCTTGTCGGTTTGCATGGCCAGCTCGGTCAGCAACTGGACAGCCTGCCGGTAGTGGCCAATCGTGAACGGCTGGAAGCCGAACAGGCCTCCTCTTGATTTCGTTGCGTTTTACCGGTGTTGCTCGATCTAGATCCGACAATGGCTTGCGGTCTGCCCCCGAAATAATTTTCAATCAATTCAACGACTTCCTGATTGCTTCTTGTCTTGGCTGATCCTTTCGCCGACCATAGCCCGGCGACCGACAGGCAGAAGACCAAGAACCATGATCACGATACGGGTCGGCGCGTCGCGGTGATCATCCGAAAATCGTCGAAATACATCACGCTGTCGGCCTTCGACCATACGCCGATCCTGCCGCTGATCGGCGCAGCCAACGTGTCCTCGAGATACAGCTTGCCGTCGAGGTAACCCTTCACGCTGACACCGTTCACTTCGAGTTTAAGGTCGTGCCATCGACCGGTGTCCGTGGGGGTATTGCGGATCCATTTGACGGGGCTACGCACGCCATGCACGTATTTGAAAAGCACGAGATTGTTCTCGAGACAGTTCGCCCGCAGAACCAGATAGTCGCCGTTCGGCTTCAGATTAAAGACGATGCCGGCACCCTGGTCGATTCGTCCCGCGATGCCCTTGAAGCGCAGTGAAATCTCGCCATCGCGAAAATCATCGATACGCTTCACGACGGCGATCGGGAAGTAGGCGTATGCCGTGACGTTGTCCAGGAACTCCGCGTACCGTTCGCCGTACAGCGCCCGTGCTTTGTCCGCCAGACCGGCTGATGGCTGCCCCCTTTGCCACTTGCTGCCATCGACGGTCAACACCTTGCGGTTGCCGTCTGCGCCGATCCGCCAGTTGCCCACGGCGGCAATGAAATTGACCGGCTCGGCACCCACTGTTTCCGCAGCAAGATCGATTGACACGGATTGGGCCGGTACTTGATCTTCCGCCGTGACGGCTGGCGCGACGACCATGCCCAGCGTGCATGCCAAGGCTATTGCGTGGAGCTTCATGACTGTTTCTCCCTCGGTTGCGACTGGCCGGATCGACGTGGCGCAGGTGCAGCGCCTCGTGTTCGCCACCAGCCATACAGAATCAGTCCCGGCAACGCGCCGTAAAACCACCACGCGGCCGCGGCCGGTTCTGCGACAAGCGGATATCCCGGATAGATCGTCACCGCTCCCGGTTTCACGGTCACATCGGCCAGACCGTAGAGGATCGGCAGAATCTCGCGCGGACTGTTCGAACGGCTCTCCTCGTGCTTGCCCGCATATTCATAGACGATCACACCGTAGCGGTCGTCGCCCGATGCACCGAACGGCCCGGCCTTCACCGATGCATACCGGATCGTGAGCCGAGGTACTGCGCGGCGCAGTTTCGCGAGCACATCACTTTCCATCTCGCGCGCCCGACTGTCGTCGGGGGACAGATATAGCGTGATCGCCAGAGGCGCCATTATCTTGCGCAAGGCCGCTTCATCCTCAGGATCAAATGAATTACGCTGGTCCTCACTGAGTTCGACGTACCACCTGGTCTCACCGGCACCAGCAACGAGCAGCGCGGCGGCAAACAGCATCGCGATACTGATTGCGAGCTTCGCCCGCAGGCGGGTTCCGGGCGGTAGCCAGACAACGCTCAGGGCCAGCAAGGCAAGGCTGAATGTCAGCGTTCGAAGCGCCCCCGCAGAAGCAAAGAGGCCGTGCTCGAATTCGCGCAGCGTCGCGGTGAGCGAAAGCGGCGCCAATTTCGCGAGCCACCCGACTTGCCCGGACGCGGCAAAATCCAGCACCCAGGAGCCAATCGTGAACGCGAGCGTGACGATTGCACCGGTCGCGATCGACTCCGTGACGGCCGCAGCAAAAAACGCGATCGCGGTGACCGCCAGTCCGTACAGCGCATGCCCGAATAGCAGACCCGCCACTTCCGGGCCGTACAGATGGCCGCCCAGCAGCCGCCACGCTGCGACTGCCGAAGCGGCCGGAAGCAACACGATGAGCCACACCAGACCGACCGCCAGCACTTTCGTGGCCACCAGGGTGGGGACACGGACCGGTGACTGGAGGGCCAGCTTCAGGGCGCCGCTTTGCTTCTCCTGACCGACGGCGCGGATCGCGACAAACGGAAACAGCAGGGTCACAACCAGATAGAACCCGCCGAAGGTTGGCACCAGGATGCCGTCGAGCGGTGTCATGCCGCGCGCCAGCTCAGCGGATTGAAGCGCCGATCGGCTCGCTTCGCCGAACAGGCTCACAGCCTGAATGAAGCTATAACCAACCAGCGGCGACAGAATGAGCAGGAGGATCCATAACGCGCGCGAGGTCAGCAGATTGCGTACCTCGTTGCGAAATAGCGCCGGAAGTATCGCGGCGGTCGAGCGAGGATCAGGTGAGCGCAAGGAACACCTCCTCGAGGCCACAGCCATCGACACCTGCCAGTTCCCGCAACGTTTCCAGCGTCCCTTCGCCCAGGACACGGCCACCGGACAGGAGCAGGAGCCGGTCGCACAGGCGCTCCGCATCGACAAGCTGATGAATCGCGACGAGCAAGGCACGCCCCGCTCGCACTTCGTCGCGCAGCAAGGCCATCACCGCCTGCGTCTGGCGCAGGTCAAGGCCATCGAATGGCTCATCCAGACACAACAATGGCTGCGGCGACAGCATCCCGATGGCGAGCAGCAGACGGCGCCGGTAGCCCTTGGATAGCGTGGTACCACGCCTGGCCAGCATCTCGTCGAGCGCCAGTTGCCGGACCACGTCATGTAGCCGCGAAACGGATGCGCGAAAGGTCTCGCGGTAGAACCCAAGCACGGTCCCGACCGTTTGCTCGCCGTATCGCAACACGCCGTCCGGCACGTAGAACAGCCGCTCCTTGCGGTGCGCCGGGGGCAGCGCACTTCCCCGCCCACTTCACCGTGCCACGGTCGACGGGGAGCAAGCCCGCGAGGCATTCCATCAGGGTGGTTTTGCCGGAACCGTTTGGGCCAATGATGCCGAGGATTTCATGCTCGTCGACAGTGAAGCCAACGTCAGCCAGCGCGGCAGTCTGGCCGAAATGCTTCGCGAGCGCGGTGACTTCCAGCAGCGCGTGGCTGGCCGCGCTGCTGGAACGGCGCTCGTCGTGGAACGATAGCGAGCCCATGATGGACCTCATCTGGCTAACGTACCGTGATCGACCGGTAGTCCGGCGGTTATCAGGCGACCATTACAACAGCCCGCCACCGCCGGTTGAGCATGATTATTTCTCGACGCCGGCCTGAGCGACCAGCGCGCCTTTGACCGCTTTGGCGAGATCCACGGCCTTGCCCTTGCCCCAGTAGTGGAGAAACAGGACGCGCGGCGTCTCGCCCGTCATATGCTCATGAATCGCGACGATGTTGATGCCGGATGCGCGCATGCTTTTCAGCACGGTCTGCAATTCACTTTCACGCATCGCGAAATCGCCGTCGACCACGGCTTCGTCGTCGGTACCGGCGAATGCCGCCCACGTGTTCACCCCCATCTCGTTGCCGACCGACACGCCGTGCATGCTGATCGGCTTGCCGATGGAAACCTTGAACATGCCGCTGTTCGTCTGGCCCTTCCTGCCGAGAATCGCCTCGAGGGGAGCCGAGGTAATGCTGCTGGCGTCCGCAATCCGTCCAGGGAACGCATTTGCCGGTTCGGCGTGCGCAGCGCGTACCTCGGCGATCCTGTCGTAAAT
Source organism: Burkholderia aenigmatica (assembly GCF_048627025.1). Taxonomy (NCBI): domain Bacteria; kingdom Pseudomonadati; phylum Pseudomonadota; class Betaproteobacteria; order Burkholderiales; family Burkholderiaceae; genus Burkholderia; species Burkholderia aenigmatica. The sequence continues at coordinate 122,474 of NZ_CP184471.1, forward strand.
CTTCCGGACGCCTTCGGCGAGGGTTTTCGCGTCGCCGCTCCCCCCGATATGCATGAAGTAGACCCGCGGGTGATCGAAGAAGAAGTGATTGTGCAGCGCGGTCACTTCGAGCCCCGCATCGAGCGCCGCGCTCATCGCCGGATTGACTTCATCGTCGAACAACACGGTGTCGCCCATCATCATGGTCTGTCCATGATGACCCGGCGTAAACGCGGCCCACGACGTCAGCCCCATGAACGGCGGCATGGTCCAGTTGTCGACCTGAATCTTGATGTCGTTGCGCGGCTTGGTCACCTTGAAGACGTTCTCGTCTTTGGAAAATGTCCCTTTCAGGCCAGTGACCTGCTCGATGCTGGTGGTGTCCATGGCGGGCGAACCGGCCGCTGCGCTGGCATTTACCGCAACGAGCGCAAACAGGGAGGCGAGGACGGTTCGACGAAAAAGCGATCTTTTTAGCATTAGCATTCCTGATAAAAGTAAGGGATCTCAGTTCATCTGAGGCGGCCAGTTGTGCTTCTCTGCCTGGCAGAGCTGGCACCAGGCATATAAGGCGTCGTACATCACCATGCCGTGCCGGAGCATCTCATGGTCGTCTGAAAAGGTTTGTGACAGCCCGAGCGAAATCGCGAACAACCCGGGTGACTGGGGCGTCAGATCGAGGCGCGACGTGTCCGCGCCTCGAATGATGGTCGCAAGCTGATGCAGCGCTGAGTCCTCCAGACCGTATTTCTTCAGAAACGCATCGAAACTGCACAGATCGTCGACATGCGATAGTTCGACGCCTGGGATGTCGTAGGGAATCGCACCGGTCTCCTCGGCCACCCGCAGCACGTCCCGGTTGGGCACGTAGAGAAATTCCGGCTGCTTGTCGATAAACCGGGCGATGAGCCACGGGCAGGCAATGCGGTCGATCTTCGGCCGTTCACGGGTAACCCATTTCATGATGGACTCCTTGTCCTGAGGGGTGAAATACCGAATTTCCAGTCAGTCATCGTCTTCTTCGTCGTCACCCGCGCGCGTGGCCATCAGCGCACCATCCTCGGCGACGACGAATTTCTGCTCCTGGCCGTTCTGCAGGACCGACGCCCGATAGAACGTCTTCCCGTTCCGGGTCAGTTTCTCGATTTCCTTGACGCTGCCGCCCTGCGATTGCCGATCGATCGTTGCTTTCACCGCGGCGGGTACCTGCGCAATCGCAACCGTTTCGCCGGGTTGCTTTTCGAACGGGCTCTTTTCGCATCCCACCAGTGCAATGCACAGCGCGACGAGCGAGGTAGCAGACAGGAATCTGAATAGTGGTTTCATAACCTACTCCTTGCGGGGCTTAACTTGCCCCTGGTTCGCGCCGGAACGTACGGCCGCCACCTGTTGAATACCGGCAACGCACGCTCCGGCAAAGCCATTCATCGAATTACCCGATCATGTGAATGACGATCCCGGCGACGCAGCATCCCGCAAGCGTGGTCATCATGCCGAGCTTGAAGCGGAACAGCGCCACCATGGCTGCTGCCGAAAGGACTAGAGACCAAAGATCGAGACTCGACAGCACGGGAATCTGCAGCGTCATGCCCAATGCCTGTTTGACGTCCACCTGCGCAAACAGCGTATGAATCGCAAACCAGATCGCCAGATTCAGGATCACGCCGACCACGGCTGCCATGATGGTCGAGAGCACGGCATTCAGCGCCTTGTTGTGGCGCAGCGCCTCGACATACGGCGCACCGATGAAAATGAACAGAAACGACGGTGCAAAGGTTGCCCACTTGGCGAGGATGCCGCCGAGCGTGCCGGCAATCGCCGGGTCCAGCGCGCCGGGTTGCCGAAACGCCGCCATGAAGCCGACGAACTGCACGACGGCGATGAGCGGCCCTGGCGTCGTCTCGGCCATGCCCAGACCGGCGAGCATCTCGCCGGGGGCGAGCCAGTGATAGTGATCGACGGCCTGTTGTGCAACGTAGGTCAGGATTGCATAGGCGCCGCCGAAGGTGAGCACCGCCATCTTGCTGAAGAAGGTGGCGATGTGCGTGAACACGCTGTCCGGTCCGATCGTCGCCAGAAAGGCAAACAGCGGCCCGAGCCAGAGCAGCAGGCCGATCGCTGTCACCTTCAGCGCACGGGCATGCGACGGCCGCACGTGTTCGGGAATCTCCACGGCGAACGCGGCGTCAATGGCGGGCAGCGGGCCGTCGTCGTGCTCGGTCTCGCGTTGTGCGGCAGTGCCACGCGGCGACATGGCGCCGGTCGCGCGGCCAATGAGGCCGACTGCTGCCGCCGCGACGATGATGGCCGGGAACGGTACCGCGAAAAAGAAGATCGCGATGAACGATAGCGCCGCGACGGCGACCATCGTGCGGGTTTTCAACGCACGCCGGCCGACGCGCACCACCGCCTCCAGGACGACCGCAAGCACGGCTGCCTTCAGGCCGAAGAACAAGGCCTGAACGTAACCGACGTCTCCATAGGTCGCGTAGATCCAGCTCAGGACGCCAAGCGCGACGAGACCGGGCAGGATGAACAGGATGCCGGCCACGAGGCCGCCGCGTGTCCGGTGCAGCAGCCAGCCGACGTAAACCGCGAGTTGGTGAGCTTCCGGGCCGGGTACGAGCGTGCAATAGTTCAGCGCATGGAGAAAGCGCGTTTCGCTGATCCAGCGCTTTTCCTCGACCAGGATCCGGTGCATCACGGCGATCTGCCCCGCGGGGCCGCCAAAACTGAGCGCGGCAACGCGAACCCACACCCAGAATGCCTCACGGAACGAGACGCCATGCCGTTCATGCGCGGGGGCTTCAAAAACCGGAACATCGGATCGCGGCGGCCCAACAGAATTCATTTCCATCGAATTGATTGATTGGATTAGTTGATCGGTGATGTGCAGCGCGACGCTCAGCCGCTCACTGAAGCGAAGCGGTCTGCGACGTTTGTCCAGTTGATGTTCTCCATGAACGCGTCCACGTACGCTGCCGCCTTCGCACCGAAATCGATGTGATAGGAATGCTCGTACATGTCCAGCGCGAGAACGGGCGCGCCGTCCGCGAGCGTATGGGTGTGGTCGGACGCCCACTGGTTGACGAGTCGGCCGAGCCTCGGCGACCACGTGAGCAGCACCCAGCCGGAACCGCCGCCGAGCGCCTTGCCCATCGCGGAAAACTCCGCCGCCCAGCGCTCGACGCTGCCGAAATCGCGCGTGAGTGCCGCTTCGAGATCGCCGGCCGGCTTGCCGCTGGCGCCAAGACAGTCGAAGTAGATCTCATGCAGGATCACGGAATTCGCAGCGATGAGTTCTTCACGCTTGAGTCCGTTGACGACGAAGACGGGCGCACTGGCTACGTCGACGCTGGCAAGTTGCGCAGTGATCGCGTTCAGGCGTTTCACGGCGCCGCCGTAGTTGTTCTCGTAGTGACTGACGATGAGCTTTTCCGACAGACCTGCCAGCCGGGAGGGATCGCAGGCAAGCTGTTTCATCTCGCAGTTCATGGGTACCTCCTTTCAAGTTAAACGTGATTGCGTCTTTTCAACGCCCTGAGCGGGGCTCGCCGGATTCCTTGAGTTTCCGGGAAAGCCAGTAGTCGATCGACCATCGGCCGCTGCCCACATCCAGGAATTCGCCGAGAAGCAGCGCAACGCCGAAATACATCGCGCCATAGCCCCAGTCGCCGTGAGGTACGATCACGCCGTTCATGGCGTCTCGTAACCAGGGGAACGAGTTCGCAGAATTGGCGAGCGCTCGCACGGCGAAAATGACCACAGTTGGATAAGCGGCCAATCTGGCACCGAGTCCTGCGACGAAGCTCAGTCCGGCGAGAATCTCAATGGCGCGAAGCGCCTTGCCGAGGGCAGCCGAACTGAACGACAGCGCCGAAAGATCGGCAACGCGGAAGGCGAACAGGTGCTGGATACTTCCGTCGATCGGGAAAAGCAGGAGGACGGCTAATGCCAGCCTGGTTGGCACGATCCATTGCGCGCCGCTCGTGTTGACGGTGGCAAGTAATGTCGATTTGAGCTGAAGCCGCATGACCGTTTCCATTGCCTTTGGTCAATCAACGCGGCCCGTGCAGTACTCGCCCGGTCCAGAAGACGCAAGCAACCGCAGCGGTGGTGTTGTGCAGAACGATCCAAGGTATTGCCACGATCACTTTCCTCACAAGTTGCACGCACGCGCAGTCAAATGGCGTGCGAATGAATAAGCGGATACGCGACGAGGCCGATCAGCGCCGCGGCCGTGACGATCACCGGTTCCTGCAGCTTCTTGAAACGCCAGAGCAGCACGACCGTTGCAAGTGCGAGGATGGCGGTCGGGATGTCGACGATCGAGCGCTTCGCGATCACGAGAACCGAGCCCGTGATCGCGCCGATCGCCGCCGCCGTGATGCCGTCGACGAACGCCTTGACGTCGGGACGGTGGCCGTACTTCTTGACGTAGGGTGCAGGGATCACGGTGAACAGATAGCAAGGCAGGAACGTGCCGAGCGCGGCAACGAGCGCGCCCGAAAAGCCCGCGACCAGATACCCGATGAAGCCGACCGTAATCACGACCGGGCCGGGCGTGATCATCGCGACGGCCACGGCATCGACGAACTGCTTGTCGTTTAGCCAGTGATGTTCGGTGACGACACCGCCATACAGGAACGGCACGATCGCAAGGCCGGACCCGAAGACGAACGCGCCGGCCTTGGTAAAGAAGATGCCGATCTGCGTGAGCACGGAGAGGTCGACGCCGCTCAGCAGGTTGCTCGCGATCGGCAGGTTGGCGGCCGCAATCGCGTTCAGGCCGCCCCTGTTTAGCCACTTGGGCGGTGCCCGCCAGAACCAGCAAATCAATCCGGCGACGATGAAGAGCCACGCGATTTCCGACTCCGTGATGAACGTCACGGCCGCGAGCGTCAGAAAGATTGTCCAAAGCAGTTTGTCCTTGCCGATGGTCTTCGTCGTGAGCTTGTACGCGCTCATCGCGATGATGCCGACCACCGCGGCCCCGACGCCGTAGAACACGGCCTGCATCCACGACAGCCCGCCGAAGTGCGCATACGCGAAGCCGAGCGCGACCACCATCAGGAACGACGGCAGTACGAACGCAAAGCCGACGAGCGTGGCACCAAGGAGCCGGTAGTGAACGAAACCGAGATAGATCGCGAGCTGCGCCGCCATCGGACCCGGTGCCATCTGGGCCAGCGTCATTCCTTCCTTGTAGTCCGCTTCCGTGATCCAGCCGCGCTGATCGACGAGATCGCGGCGCATGTAGCCGGCGAGAGCGACCGGGCCGCCGAAGCCGAGCGCGCCGAGGCGCAGCATGTAGCCGACCAGTTGGCCCAATGAATAGGTCGGCGCGTTTGTCGCTACCGTCGTGGTCATGACCGTCCCCCGGTTTCGTTCTTTCCGTTCGAGGCGAAGTGCGCATACAGCGAGTCGAGCACCGCGCCCATCTGTTCGAGCAACTGATCGTCGTTTTCCGCGCGTCGGCGCGTGCCGGCCATCACGGCCTCGAAGCCGACCGTTTCGGGTGCGGCGGGACCGCCCACGTCGAGTGCGTGCACGATCTCGCCGAGCCGTACTAACGCCTGATCCTTGTCGAGCCCAAAACTTGCCAGCAGTACCTCGAACGTCACACGTTCGCCGACATGGGTGAACGCCGCGCCGTCGAAGTCGAAGCCGAGCGCGTCCGGCGGGCAGTCGCCGGGGGACGCGAGCCAGACGAAGCGGGCGTCGGCGTCGATGAAGCGGCGGATCAGCCATGCGCTGGCGACGCGGTCGACCCACATGCGCTCGCGCGTCGCCCATGTGCGGCCCTGATACGCGTCGCATGACAGCAGGCGGATGACTCGCTCCGCGGGATGCGGCTCTCCGGGCGACAGCACGGTGTCGACGAGCGCGGTTAAGTCCTGCAACGCGACCTCGGCGCGCGTCGCCGCGTCGCCGGGAAAATAGTCGGTCGCGACGAGCGCCTCATAGTCCTTGCGCAAACGTCGCAACAGCCGGGTCAGGTCGGTCGCAGATTGGCCGGAGACCGTCTTGCGCGCGTCCGCCAGCGAATTGATGAACGTCGCGTAGTCGTCGCTGCGATCGAACAGTGCGCGGAATTCCGCTTCCTGCGACGCATCGAGGCTGGGCGCCCGCAGGAGATGCGCAGTGCCGCCGCTGTCGGCAATCGCGACGGCCAACTCGCGCAGCATCTGCTCGCGTTCTTCCGTGTGGGGTAACAGATAAATGCCGTCGCGCAGCACCGCCGCGCCCTTTGCCTTGAGCGCGCGCCAGAAACGCATCCGGGCCGTTGCGTTTTCCGTGGGCAGGGTCAGAACAAGGAGCGACCATGTCGAAATTGATGTCATGTCACGTATGCTACTGGCATGTAGCGAAATCTACAAGTAGAATCCATGGCAACCGCTGCAAACGAGTCAGTGGCGACCCGCCGTGTGCCGGCCTCGCCCTCTAGACGATGATTGGCGGCAACGAGAACTATCCATGTACGGTGGATACGAAAACAGGAAATGTCGCCCATGCAAATATCTGATGAACGTGCACGCCTGTCCCGATCGGGCGTCTCGCACGGCCGCATCGCTGCATCGCTTGTCCGAAGCCGACGATTGTTTTTGCGTGTGAATTCGAACGACGCAGTGAAAGTTGGCGAGACAGCCCCGTTCGCGATGGTGCGAAAGCGATGGATGTCGCCGTTGACTCTGGCGTTGGCGTTGTTTGCCATCGGATCGAGCGAGGCCATCGCGCAGAATGCCTCGTTCAAGCTGCTGAGCGCCGCGCAAATTCGCGCCAAGCTGACCAACAAGTACGTCTCCGACAACGCGCACTGGCTGCATCACTATCTACCGGACGGGCGTCTTGTCTTGGTGGAAAGGGGGCGAGAAAAAACCGGGCGTTGGTTCGTCAGGAACGGTCAACTATGCCTGGTACGGTCCGAGAGAATATCGGAACCAGAATGCCTCGATATTTATGCTCAGGGGCGTGAGGTCGAGTATCGCGACAAGGGGCAAGTCATTGCCGCTGGCAGTATCCGAAGCAGTCCGGACCGGAGCCATTGATTGGTGATCGCGGCTGGCAGGAGTATACGTCGCCCGTCCCGGCAATCACAGCAACTGACGCGCGCGGTTAGTACCAGCGATTCCGCATATCGATTGGCCTGAACTAAGTCTCAATTGTGTCTCGTATGCCTTACTTTGAACTATAGGAGTGCAAAATCATGACGACCGCAATCGCAGTATCTTCGCGCGATCTGCTGGCAGCACTGGAAAGTAACCAGCCACCGCAGATTGTTGACGTAAGGCGAAAGTCCGCATTCAATGAGAGCGGGAAAATAATCATCGGCGCGTCATGGTATGCCCCTGAAGACGTCGGTAACTGGATGGGTGATCTCGAGCAATCTCGTACGGTAGTTGTGTACTGCGCCCACGGTCAAGAACGAAGTCAAATGTGCGCAGCCACGCTTGCGCAGTTAGGCTTCGCTGCCAGTTACCTGGAGGGGGGCTTTGCACAGTGGCTTGCTGACGGCCTTCCCGTCACTTCCCACACCCCAGGCAATCCATCATGAGACGGACAGCATCACCCACCCATCGTCAATAAGTCATTTTATCTCTCATATGACGGCAAAAAAGCGGCAGAGCTAAAAATGGAGAAATTGTGAGATCGATGGCACCCCAATCCGTTTCAACGAACTGTCAATATCGGAATCTGATAGCATGGAATATATATCGAACGACAATTCGGGATCACTTCTCACAGGGCGATCCGCGTTTGATTGGTTTTACGCCATACTGATAGTCGGCGGCGCAGTATTTGCCCTGATGCGCTATCACGAATACATGAATGTGTATGAGGAAACAATTCTGATTTTGACCGCCCCCACGTCTATCTTGCTGGGCTGGCATTGGAAAGCGGCACGATGGACGTTGATGCTCATCGCTATTCTCTCGCTTTCAGCGATTCTTCTTTATGCAGGTGACAGTTCTCACAGTGCAAGCAATTTCTTTCTCAAGTACCTGCTTTCAAGCCCCACTGCGATATTGTGGATGTGCACGTTATTTTTCCTGTCGACCGCTTTTTTCTGGGGCGGGCTTGTGTTCAAATCCGAACTGGGTTTCAGCCTCGGAAGCAAGCTATGCTGGAGTGCGACCGTTCTCGGTTCAGCGGGACTGATGGTTCGTTGGTACGAATCGTACCTGCTCGGCCCGGACATCGGACACATCCCGGTGTCCAACTTGTACGAAGTCTTTGTTTTGTTCAGCCTCATCACGGCGATGCTCTATCTTTACTACGAAGAGCGATATGAGACTCGCGCGGTCGGTCCATTCGTTTTGTTGGTGATATCGGCGTCTATCGGATTTTTGCTGTGGTATACATTTTCACGTCAAGCAGATCAGATTGAGCCTTTGGTGCCCGCGCTGCAAAGCTGGTGGATGAAGATTCACGTGCCAGCCAATTTTATTGGCTATGGAGGATTTGCATTGGCTTCCATGGTGGCCGTCAGTTATCTGTTGAAGGACCGAGGACTCATTGTTGACCGGCTTCCCAGCTTGGAACTGCTGGACGACGTGATGTATAAGTCAATCGCGCTTGGCTTCTTGTTCTTCACGATTGCGACAATTCTGGGGGCTTTATGGGCGGTCGATGCGTGGGGTGGGTATTGGAGCTGGGACCCGAAGGAGACGTGGGCATTGATCGTTTGGCTTAACTACGCCGCATGGCTCCACCTTCGTCTGGTGAAGGGTTTGCGCGGCCGGATCGCGGCCTGGTGGGCACTTGGTGGGCTATTGGTCACGACTTTCGCCTTCCTTGGGGTCAATATGTTTCTTGCCGGCCTGCACTCCTATGGTCGACTATAGCGATCCCAGCGAAGGGCGCAATGAGATGCTGATCTCGGTGTGGCCCTCCTCTTGGTCGAGGTGTTGGACGTCGGCAGCGGTCGATGGTCCGTCGATTGCTGAGTTCCAAGGAAATGCGACACGAGCCGCGAGTCGTCCAGCTATGCGTTTTCCGAGCTGGGAATAAAACGGACGGCTCTGCGGTATTGCTCTTGAAACCAGCTCTGGAGGCCCACCGGGCGAACCGGCGGTTTACCTCCGGATTCCATTCGAGAGGTCACCATGTCGTCAGATCTTCCTTCCCGGCCGTCGCGCCGCAGCGCCTTGAAATGCCTCGCCTTCGGTGGTGCGGGCACCCTGTTTGTCCTGTCCGGAGGCGTCCTCACGCCCGTGGAATTAGCGCTCGCCGCCAGTAGCAAGGACAAGGCGGCGGCCTCGGTCGTGCCGCTGTTCCTGCAGATCAGCGACTCGCATATTGGCTTCAACAAGGAAGCCAATCCAGACGTCGCAGGTACACTCAAACAGACGATTGATTACGTCAACGCCATGCCGATCAAGCCGGCGCTGGCGATTCATACGGGCGATATCACCCATCTTTCAAAGCCGGAAGAGTTCGACCTCGCGGCCCAATTGTTGTCGGGGCTCAATCCAATCACCGAGTTGCATACCGTGCCCGGCGAACACGATGTGACAGACGGACCGCAGGGCGAATACTTCAAACGCTTCGGCAAAGCCTCGGACAACCGGGGCTATTACAGCTTCGACCACAATGGCGTGCACTTCATCGGGCTCGTCAACGTGCTGCATTTCGCGCCAAACGCGCTGGGCAGTCTGGGCGAGGACCAGCTTTCCTGGCTGGAAAGCGACTTGAAAGCGCGTTCGTCCAGCACGCCGATCGTCGTCTTTGCCCACATGCCGATGTGGACGATTTACGCCCCGTGGGGTTGGGGCACCGGCGATGCTGGCCAGGCGATGAGCTATCTGAAGCGGTTCGGCTCGGTCACCGTCCTGAATGGACATATCCATCAGATCGTTTCCAAGGTGGAGGGGAATGTCACGTTCCATACCGCGCGCTCGACCGCCTTTCCGATACCAACGGCCGGCAATGGTCCTGGACCCGTCCCGCTGACAGTGGCGAGCGATCAGCTCCCCAGGATGCTGGGCGTGACCAGCATCAAGATCTCGCGCCACCCGCTGGCGGCGACGGTTTCCGACACGACCCTCGCCTGACTTCGAATATCGCTCACTCAACAAGGATTCAAGCCGTTCGATCCGCTGCGCGATGGTATGCCTCCTGAGGACATCGGCAACTGAATGAGCAATCTCGACAAATCACGTCCTGTGGCCGTGTAGTGCGCGCACGGTGAGCAGCGAAGTCAAATGTGTACAGTGATGCTTGCGCAGTCGGGCTTCATTGCGCGCTACCTGAACGGAGACATTGCACTGTGGATCACTGATGGCTTCCGGATCGCTGCTCACGATCCGGAAACTTCGTCATGAAACGAAGTGCCGCCTGTCGCCAACGGTCCCGTCCCGTCACCCACATCACGAGCGAGATGCCGCAAAGTTCCAAGCGGATTGGGTGGCGGGAACAGGGACCGCCAATGAACGCCCCCAATTAGCCGTAATATACGTAACTTCATAACGGCGTATGGGGGATGGAGATGGGGCGCAAGCTGCTTGCCTGCTGCGCGATGTTGGCGGGAGTGTTGATCGCAAAAACCAGTGTCGCCTACGAAGGTACCGTCGATGTGCTCTATGCAGGCTCCCTCGTCAACGTGATGGAGCGCAGCGTCGGTCCCGCATTCGAAAAGGACACAGGCCTGCGATTCCACGGGTACGCGGCCGGATCGAACAAGATTGCCAACGAGATCAAGGGCAAGCTGCGGCGCGGCGACGTGTTCATCAGCGCGAGCCCGAAGGTCAACGATGGTCTGATGGGGGCCGCAAACGGTGATCACGTGACGTGGTACGTGAACTTTGCCGAGTCGCCGTTGTTGATCGGCTATAACTCGCGGAGCCACTTTGCGGGGGAATTCAAGTCGAAACGGTGGGATCAGGTGCTGCGGGAGCCGGGCATTCGCATCGGTCGGACGGACCCGAAGCTCGATCCCAAAGGTGCATTTACCGTCGACATGATGAAGAAGGCCGCGGACTTCTACCATCAGCCGGATCTCGTCGAAAAGACGCTTGGCGCACCGGAGAATCCCGAACAGGTGCTGCCCGAGGAGACACTGGTCGGCCGTCTGCAGTCGGGCCAGCTCGACGCTGGATTCTTTTACTCGACGGAAACGTCTGATCTGAAGATTCCTGCAGTACGGCCGGCGCCCGAGCTGCAGGCAAAGGCGCGTTACACACTGACCATCCTCGGAGATGCGCCCAACCCGGCCGGTGCAGCCCGGTTCGTCGATTTCCTGTTTAGCGCAAAGGGGCGCGCGCTGCTCAAGGAGCACGGCGTCGACGTGGTCAAACCGACGGTCGCCGGCAACGCGCAGGCGGTGCCGCCGTCGCTGCAGGCTGTCATCGACGCGGCACAATGAAGCGTTCAACGGCGCGGCCCCTCGTCGCGCTCGCGGGGTTGCTCGCGGTGTATCTGTGCGCGCCTTTCGTCGCGAGCATTCCACAGATCGGGCAAGCCGACTGGGCCGGCGTCGACTGGGGCACGACCTGGTCGGCGGTTGCCGTTTCGGCTGGCAGTGCGAGTGTTGTCGCGGGGCGGCGTAAAGGAGCCGGGGATGGGCGGCGTAATGGCGCCAGCAGAACCGGGGGTAAAACGCGGATTCGAACGGTTTCAAGGTTGCGGTTTTTTGCCGTTTTTGGCAACTGCATTTTGAGGGGGATCTGGCATCGGTTTCGGGGTGCGGTAACTGTCGCCCTCGAGGACGAGCCGGTAGGCGCCGTGGCGTAGTCGGTCGAGTGTGGCGGTGCCGAGGATGCGGTTGTCGGGGAACGCGGCGCCCCATTCACCGAAGTCGAGATTCGACGTCAGGATGGTCGCCGCGTGCTCGTAGCGGGCCGCGACGAGATCGTGGAAGTCCTCGTCCTGCGGGGTACGTAGCGGTTTGAGCGCGAAGTCATCGACGATCAGCAGCGGCACCCGGGCGTACTGCTGGAACTTGCGGTCATAGGCGCCGGTGGCGCGCGCGGCGTTCAATCGCTTGAGCAGCTCGGTCTGCGAGATGAACAGCACATCGCGGCCTTGGCGGGCGGCGCAGTGGCCCAGCGCCTGGGCCAAGTGGCTTTTGCCGGTGCCGGTTGGACCGGCGATCAGGATCGCGACCTTCTCGTCGAGATACCGGCCTGTCGCGAGATCATGAACGTGTGAGCGGTTCAACGTAGGCAGCCGGTCGAAGTCGAACGTCTCGAGCGTCTTGCCCATCGCGAAGCCGGCGCGCAGCAGACGGGTGCCGAGCTTCTTGTGTTCGCGACGGGCAACCTCGTCGTGCAGCAGCATGGCAAGGAACTCGGTATAGGCGAGCTGCCCGTCGATCGCCTGACGGTTGCGCTGCTCAAGCGAGTCGAGGATGCCGGACAGGCGCAGCTGTTTGAGGATGGAATTCAATTCGGGACTCGGGTTCATGGTGTCAGTGGATCAGCAGGGATTGGAGATCACGGCCGAAGCGGCCGCCGTTCTGGTAAGCGCCAGTCGGGGCCGACGCGGGACGCGGCACCGGTTCGCTGTCCAGGCCTTTGTCGAGGATGCCCTTGATGGTGCTGTACTTCGCGCTGCTGAACGCGAGCGCACGCTCGCAGGCTGCTTCCAGCCTCTGATCGCCGACTTTCTGTCGCAGCCGGATGATCCCCTGCGCGCCGCGCAGGTTGACGAGCACCTTGTCGTTGAACAGCGCGAGGATCACGCCGTGGCACGACGGCCCGATCTCCTTCGCGCGCGCCAGACACCACTGCGGATCGTGCTCGAGCCAGGCCTGCGCTTCGGGCGGCTGGTGATCTCGCACCGTGTGGCGACCGCCGGCCCGCTGCCGCGGATGGGTTGCGACGAGTTCATGCCGATGGAACAGCTGGATGACCGTATCGGTCGCCTTCAGCCAGAGCGACTTGCCGACGAGCGTGAACGGTGCAGAGTACAGCGCGTGCTTGTAGACGACGTGGCCGTCGCGATGGACCGCCACCTCCTTCCAGACCGACAGTACCGGCGGCACGTCCGGCAATGCAGCGAGCAACGGGCGCTCGACGCCGAAGCGCGTCAGCGGCCGTTCGTGGACGGTGCCGTGGATACGAGTGCCGGCCTGCTGCATCACCCATTCGCGCAGTTGCCGGTTGGCGTCGGCCAGATCCCGGAACTCGCGCAGCGGCACGAAGGACTTCTTGACGTATTTGACGCCCGATTCGACGACGCCCTTCTTCTGGGGATCGTGCGGCGGACAGGCGTCGATCCGGAATCCATATCCCTCGGCAAGCGCGGCGTACGAGCGTTGCACCGCCGGCTCGTATCGACACGCCCGGATGATCGCGCACTTCGCGTTATCGATGATGACCCGGTCGGGACAGCCGCCGAACCATTCGAAGGCGCGCCGGTGGCTGGCGAGCCACGTCTCGACGGTCTGGTCCAGCACGATCTCGGCATACTGGTGGCGCGACCAGCACAACGTCATCACGAAGATCCACGTCCGGACCGCAATGCCCTCGACCGTCAGCACGGGTCCCGCGCCGAAGTCGACCTGCGCGGCGTCGGCCGGTGCGAAGTCGAGGATCGTTGTGGTGGCCACGCTGCGCTCGGCAGCCAGATGGCGCAGCATGCGCTTCACGGCACAATAGCTGCCGGCGTAGCCATGATTGCGTTGAAGGGCGGCATGGATCGTGGTGCCCTGAACGCCGGCGGCAAGCCATTCGCGGACCTGTTCGCGATATGGCTCAACCGTCGACACACAGGTGTGCGGCAGGTGCGGCGTGCGCCCGAAGACACCCGCGATCGTAGCGTCGTCCGGCAGCGGCTGCACCGGATCCAGCCAACTACGCGCTTCAGCCTCGCGGCGCACGGTCGTCAGCTTCTTGCGCCCCATCAAACCGCCGCGCGCGATGTCGCGGTCAGAATCGCCTTGCCGCATGCGGACAAGGACTTGGCGGTATTCAAACAATTCGAACCTCCTGTTGGCCATGGACGCTCCGTTCAAAAAGAACGGAGCGTACCGACTCGGAAAGTTCGAACCGCGTTCTCGCCCTGATGCTGCTGGCGCCTATGCGCCGCCCCTAACGTGGCGCCATTACGCCGCCCTTGGACTGGCGCCTATGTGCCGCCCCTCAAGTGGCGCCCTTATGCCGACCCCGCATTGGCTCCATAGCGCCGCCCCGTGACAAGTGTCGCCGCGCTACTCATTCTGGTCGGTGGCGTGCCGCTCGGGTACTGGCTGGCGCGGTCATCTTCCCGGGCGATGGCGCTGCTCGGCTTTGTCGTGCAATTGCCGCTTGCGTTGCCGCCGTTGACGAGCGGGGTGCTGCTGCTCTTTCTGGTGGGCCCTTACAGCTGGGTCGGCCGCGTGACAGGTGGGGCACTCACCGACTCGTTCGCAGGCATCGTGCTCGCGGAAACGTTCGTCGCCGCGCCCTTCCTGATCGTTGCGGCCCGCTCGGCGTTTGCTTCGATCGACCCGGTGTTCGAAGACGTCGCCGCCACGCTCGGGCATCACGCGGGCAATCGGTTCTTTCGGGTTGCGTTGCCTGCGGCATGGCCCGCGATCCGCGCCGGCCTCGCGCTTGCCTGGTTACGCGCGTTCGGTGAGTTCGGTGCGACGGTGATGGTCGCCTATCACCCCTATTCATTGCCCGTGTACACCTATGTCGTATTTGGCGGGCAGGGACTGCCGGCGATGATGCCGCTGTTGCTGCCCACGCTGGCCATTGCCGTCATCTGCGCCATGTTGTCGGTATACAGCCGCGGCGCGCGGATCGACGCGGCGGCGCCCCCCGTCAATGGTGACGAACCACCATTTGCACCGCCGCGTGCCGTGATCGCTGACGCTTTACCGAACCCGTGCCTCGCCGTTCAACTGACGAAGCGCCTCGGCACGTTCAGTCTCGATCTCAATTGGACCCCATCCACGAAGCGGCTCGCAATCATCGGACCATCGGGTTCCGGCAAGTCACTCGCATTGCGGCTGATCGCGGGACTCGAGCAAAATGAAGGCGGTACAGTCATGCTCGGCCAGCTGGATCTCGGCGCGTTGCCGCCCGAGCGACGGCAGATCGGCTATACGCCGCAGGACTACGGGCTGTTCCCGCACATGACTGTGGCTCAGCAGTTGGCGTTTCCGGTCGATGCCGATGCGGCGAGCGCACGTTACTGGGTGGACCACCTCGGCCTGACGGCGCTGCTGAATCGATTGCCGCACCAGTTGTCGTTTGGCCAGCGCCAACGCGTCGCAGTCGCTCGGGCGCTGACGCGCCACAGTCACCTGCTGCTTTTCGACGAACCGTTTTCGGCGCTCGACACGCCTCGCCGTCGCCGACTGCAACGATCGCTCAGGGAGCTTCAGCGAGAGATTTCCGCCGTGACGATCATTGTTACGCACGACCCGGACGAGGCTTCGCTGCTCGCCGATGAAGTGCTCGTCATTGATCAGGGCCGGGTCCTTCAGACCGGCGCAATCGAGCAGGTATTCAAGCAACCGGCAAGCATGCGCGTCGCGGAATTGCTCGGCCTGAGAAACGTCGGCAGCGGCGTGATTCATGCCCCCGGGCTGATCCGGGTGAACGACGAATTGTTCATCGAGACCGCCAACCGATCGATCGGCGTGAGGCAGCGCGTCATGTGGCGTGTGGCCGCCCGCGCGATTCGCCCAGTCGGCGGACCGGGATCGTTCGAGGCGGTCGTCGACTCGATCGAGCTACGCAACGGCGAGCGCTTCGCACGTGTCGAAATCGCCCGTGTTCACTTCGACCTTGCAATCGGGGATAGCAGCCTAGTCGAGCGACATGCTTGCCATTTTGCGGTGGATCCGGACGGCGTCTCAGTTTGGATTGTGGGGTCCGAAGCGACATGAACGCACCGCGCATCTCGCATTCGTGGTCCCCAGATATCCATCATTGGCACCAGCATGGATGCTTTGCCTATATCCTATCCAGGAGGATAGGATATAATTCGCAACCTCGACGTCGCACCATCGCGATCGACGCACACATTCGTCGTCGCTATCTCTCTTGGAAGTGGGGCAACCGTGACCATCCACGCATCACACCCGGACATCATCAAGCGGCTCAAACGTGCCGAAGGACACCTGAAAAGCGTGATCGCCATGCTCGAGGAAGGCCGCCCCTGCGTGGAAGTCGCGCAGCAACTTCAGGCGGTTGAGAGCGCGGTCGGTAATGCAAAGCAGGCGCTCGTTCGCGACCACATCGATCACTGCATCGACCACGCCATTCATGAAGGCGGTTCGGCAGACGCGGCGCTGACCGAGCTGAAGGCAATTACCAAATACCTGTAAGAGTCCGCCATGACGGAATTTTCCACGCTTCTTCAGCAAGGCGCGTCCAACGCCTGGCTGTTCATTCCCAGCGCGATCCTGCTGGGTGCCTTGCACGGCCTCGAGCCGGGCCACTCGAAAACGATGATGGCGGCATTCATCGTCGCGATCCGCGGGACCGTCGGTCAGGCAGTGCTGCTCGGGTTGTCCGCGACGATTTCGCACACTGCTGTCGTATGGGCCGTCGCGCTGGCCGGGATGTACTTCGGGCGCAACTGGAATGCCGAGACCAGCGAACCCTACTTCCAGGTCGCGTCGGCGGTACTGATCGTCGGCGTTGCCGCGTGGATGATCTGGCGGACCTGGCGTCAGCAGCGACTCGCACACGCTCACGATCATCACGACCATGACCACCACGATCACGGCGATGAAGCCAAGCTGATCGATACCGGGCATGGCGTCGTGCGTCTCGAAGTGTTCGAGGACGGCGTGCCGCCTCGCTTCCGTCTGTATCGACAAGGCCGGCACAGTCACGTGTGGAGCTCCGATGAGGTCCGGATCGAAACCGAACGTCAGGACGGCAGCCGGCAGGCCTTCACGTTCAGGATGGGAGACGGATTCGTGGAATCGGTGCAGGAGATTCCGGAGCCGCACGAGTTTGTTGCTCGACTGAGTCTCGGCCATGGCAACCACAGCCATGACTATGACGTCGAGTTCGTCGAGCACGGTCACCATCACCACGCCGGCGCCGACCAAGACGGGCTCAACATATCGGACGCCGGCTATCAGGATGCGCACGAACTCGCGCACGCCAACGATATTCGTCGGCGGTTTGCCAACCGCGAAGTCACGACGGGTCAAATCGTGATGTTCGGGCTGACAGGCGGGCTGATTCCGTGCCCCGCGTCCATCACGGTGTTGCTGCTCTGCCTGCAACTCAAGAAGATCGCGCTCGGTGCCACGCTGGTGCTGTGCTTCAGTATCGGGCTGGCGCTGACGATGGTCGTCTCGGGGACGTTGGCTGCGATCAGCTTGAAGCACGTGTCGAAGCGCTGGAGCGGGTTCGGCGATTTCGCGCGGAAGGCGCCGTACTTCTCTGGCGCGCTGATCATGCTCGTTGGGCTGTTTGTCGGTTATCAAGGCGTCGTCGCCTTGGGTTGATTTCGGCGTAGACGACCTCGTTCAGGCTGCTCAAGATCGGCTTTCAGTTTTCGTGCATGCCGGCACTCTCACATAGTCGCCTATCCGAAACCTGACAAGCCCGATTTCCGCGGCCGATTCGTTGGACGGCACACGACAACGCTACGAATATGTCATATTCGGCCCGCGATTGTCCGTCACCAAATTTCTCGCTATGCTGCACAGCCCGTCTTCCGCTTCGGGATGCGCACGATGGACCACTGGCGCCTCGCCTACCTCGGCGTGCGGCACTTCCCGCATGAGTTGACTGAGTTCGAGCTCAACACCTTCTTCACGTTCTCCGCCCGCGAGCGCGCCCTGATCGACGGCCGCCGCTCGCATCTTTACCGCCTGGCGGTCGCGCTCCACCTAGGCTTCGTGCGGATGACCGGCCGCACGCTCGATGCTTACAAACAGGTTCCAAATCGTTTGTGGCAGCATCTCGGCGAGCAACTCGGCATCGACTCGCCGGATCTGGGGACGTTGCGCGCACTGTACGATGACCGCACCGACACGCTCGCCGATCACCAGAGGCTTGCCTACGATGCGCTCGGATTCAAGCCCATGGCCGAGCACCAGCGGCGCTACGTCGTGCGCTGGCTTAAGGAACGGCTGTCGGGCCGGCAGGATCGCAGCACGGCGCTGTTCGACCTCAAGCAATGGCTTTACGAGCACCGGGTCCTGATCGTTCACGACCGCGCACTGCAGCAACTGATCGTGCAGGCAGTGCAGGACGTCGAAGCCGCGCTAATCCACCGTCTCGAGGTAGCGTTCGGCGCCGCGGCGCTCGATCAATGGGGCATGTTGTTGCCGCGACCGGAATCGGGCGGAGCCAGCCTACAGCAGTGGGTCTGGTCCGTGCCATTACGGAACTCGACGAATCAGATGGGCGAGTTGTTTCGAAAGATCGAGCGCCTGACCAAGCTCGGTGTACATCGTGACTGGCCAGTCGAGTGCAACGAAGCGACGGTGCGACACTACGCGCGACGCTGCGCGAACCGTCCGCCGTCGGTGAGCAAGCGCATCCGTCAGCCTGTCCGTCAGCTTGAGGCCGCATGCTTCATGCGTTACGCGCTCTGCGTCGCCACGGATCAGCTGCTGTGGATGCTTGCCCGCTGGCAGCGCAAGATGGTCAATGAAGCCGGCCGCAAGGTCGACGCAACGCGCCCGGACCTGAAAGCGCAACTGCGCGAATTTGCGACGGCCGTGAAAGCGCTCGCGACCGACGCCACCCTGGCGCACGACGCGCTAGTCGCGCGTCTAGTGCAACTGGCCGACACGACGCTCGCCCAAAGCGGCCCGAGCCGCGCGAGCCTGGTGCGCGCGCAATTGCTGACCAAACAACGCGTCGCCCGCGCGATGCTGGCGAAGTTGTTGACGCTGCCGTTCGCGTCGCAAACCCCGCATCCCGTCATTGACGCGCTGGAGGTACTGCGAACGATCTACGTTTGCGGCGAACGTGAACTGCCGGCGGATGTATCCGTGCCGGTCGGGCGCGCCTGGCAACGGACCGTGGCCGGCGAGGACCGCGTGCAGGCACTGCTTGCGTTCGAATGGGCGACCTTGTCCGCGTTGCGGGTCGCGCTGCGCAACGGCTCAGTCTTCGTCGAGCACAGTTTCGCGTTCCGCAGCCAGGCCACGCTGCTGATTCCCGACGACACCTGGAAGGCGCAGCGCAACCACTTTTATGGTCATCTGAAACTGTCGCAGGACCCCAAAGAGTATATCGAGCCGATTTGCGCGCACCTGAGCGAGGGCCTTGAACGGTTGACGCAAGCCGTGTCGCGTGGTGAGGTTCGGGTCGACACGGCGATCCACCTCGATCCCGCCTCGGCGCAGCGGGCCGAACCTGCTGTCGAAGCGCTGCGCCGCGCGATCTTCAATGTTCATCCGGACGGCCAGTTGCCGCGCATCCTCCTGGAGATCGATAGCGAGACGCGGTTCAGTTGGTTGCTGCTGGGCCGCGAACCTCGTGCGCGCAGCGAGCTACTGATGGTCTACGCGGCCGTGCTCGCGCACGGCACGTCGATGTCGGCCGCCGAAGTCGCGCGCATGGTGCCGGAATTGTCGGCCGGCGCGATCCGTCAGATGATGCATCGCGTCGCCGACGAGCGCGTGCTGCGAGAGGCGGCAGATGCCGTGCTTGGTTTCATGCACCGCCACCCGATCGCAGCGCACTGGGGGCGCGCGGATCTCGCGTCGTCCGACATGATGTCGCTCGAGACGACCCGTACGGTCTGGCAGGCACGTGCCGATCCGCGGCGGCGCACGGCGTCGATCGGCGTCTACACCCACGTGCGCGATCGGTGGGGTATCTTCTACGACCAGCCGATCGTGCTGAACGAGCGGCAGGCCGGCGTGGCCATCGAAGGCGCCATCCGCCAGGAAGGCACCGACGACGTCTCTCAGTTGGCCGTCGACACGCACGGATATACGGATTTCGGGATGGCGGTGGCCCGCGGGTTGGGATTCGATCTGTGCCCGCGGCTGGCGCATTTGCGTGACCGGCGTTTGCATGTTCCGGTCAGCATGAGCGTGCCCGAAGCGCTGGCCGCCGTCGTCGATCGCGACGTCCAACTGGAAGCCATCGAGGTAATCTGGGATGACTTCGTGCGGCTGGTGGCCTCGATCCAAAGCGGGCACTGTACGGCCGTGCAGGCGCTGACGCGGTTCGGGGCTGCCGCACGCGGCCTGCCGTTGTACGACGGCGGCGTCGCGCTGGGACGTTTGTTCCGGTCGATCTACCTGATCGACTATTTCACGCTGCCGGCGTTCCGTGCCGAACTGCAGCATGTGCTCAATCGCGGCGAAGCGGTGCACACCGTGCAGCGTGCGATTCATCAGGGCAAGATTCCCGTCGAGCTCACGCGGCACCGCCATACGCTCATGGCCGTGTCGTCGTCGTTGAGTTTGCTGACCAATTCCGTGCTGGCGTGGAACACGATGCACATGCAGCAGGCGATCGAACGCATCGAGACACTCGGACAAACGCCAGTGCTACCCGACTATCTGCGGCGCATCGCGCCGACGTATCTGGAAGGCATCAACCTGCGCGGCACGTTCGAATTCCCGGTCGCTGACTACGCGCATCGCCTGATGCCCAGTCTTGCGATCGGCATGCCGATGGCGGGACGCGAGGCACGCGGATGAAATTGGCAGGAGTCCGCGTAAATGGTCGGGGCATAATACGCGGCTCCTGTCTTTTGCTATGCCGCCATGAGTCGAAAGTCCGCCCGGCGTTCGGGACACCGTCCGTTGAGCAAAGAAATGTTGTTGCCGCTCCCGCTCGCACGGACCCGCGCGTTGTCGCTCGAACATCATCTCGCGCTGGCCACCATCGCAAAGGGCCATGCCAATGTCGACTTGATGGTCTGCTTGCTGAAGGCCGTCTATACGGCGTTCTATCTGCGCAAGGAAACGCCGGCGACCGGTGACGATGCCGAATTCCAGCGCGCGGAAGCTGCGCTGGCTCGGTGCATCGCGCGCGCCGAGCGCGGTGAAACCTGGGTCATGCTCGATCGAGACAAAGTCGTGATCGAGCGGATCCTGGTGCTTCACGACGAGCAACTGGCGAGCATACCGACGCATTGTTACCTGACGGCGCTCGACAAACTGAATCGCTTCGCCGTAGAAGGATTGCAATCGCCGATTCCTCCGTTGGCGACCGAACCCTAATCGGTATCGAACGCGCGATCAACGAACGCGCGCAACTGCGACAGATCCGTTTTTGCGTAGCCGGCCGTGGTCTGAATCGACGCATGGCCGAGCAGTGCCTGCGCGGCCGGCAGCGGCACCTGCCGGTCGACGACCAGCGTGCGGGCATAGGCATGGCGCAACCAGTGCGGCGACGCCCGCCGCAACGTGGCGGCACTCGGCGGATCGGTCGGGTCGAGTCGCGCGGCCGCCGCCCGAAAGATCGCCTTGACCTCGTCATACAGCCCCGAACTCTGCAGCGTCCCGCCCTTGAGGCCATGCACCAGCGCCACGTGTTCGCTTGGTTCCGGCTGCTCAGGCAGTCCCCGCAACCGTCGATAGGTTTGCAGACGCGAGACGCAACCCGCGGGCAACGGAATCGCTCGCGGTTTCTGTCCTTTGCCGCACACGTGCAAGGTCCAGCATCCATTGGAGTCGACGTCGAGTACGGGTAGTTGTCGTGCGTCGGACCAGGCCAACTCGACCAGCCGTACGCCCGCAAAGCGGTACAGGCTCCAGATCGCCCGGCGTCGCGCCGCGATCAGCGGCTCGACGTCGCGATCGACCGCGTCAACCTCGGCATCGCAAGCGCCCAACTGCGCAGCTGACAGCATGCGGGTCGGGGCGAAACCGGCATGCCGCCGTTGTCCTCGCACCAGGCCAGCGGCCGGGTTCGCCGTCAGGTAACCGGTTTCGGTCCAGTACTGGAACAGGCTGGCGACGACCGCGAGCGCTCGAGCCTGTGTCGCCTCGGACAGTCGGCCTTCAGGTTGCGCATCGTCAGCAACGTCCTGCGAAGGACGGTGCAGCATGCGTTTGTATTCGAGCAAATCGTGTCGCGTCAGGTCGGACAACGGCCCGAGCTCGTGCGCGATGCACCACGCCGCAAGGCGGCGAATCTCGGTCAGGTAGGCGCGTGCCGTATGGGGCGACCGACTGGCCCGGTCGCGCAGGAACAGCGCGGTCGCCTGGGCGTCATCGCCGACGCCGAGCGTGTTGGTTGCGCTCGCGACGGCGGCAAAGCGCCCCGCGCGCGCGAACCATGGCCGTAACGCAAGCGGGACGCCGCCAACCAGCGGCGCCGACTCCCGAAACCACTCACCGCTCGTGATCGCCAGTAATGCCACCTCGCCGAACTTGAAGCGCCGCCCATGCGCGTGCAGCACGCGTGTCAGCACGGCTTCGGATGCCGGCGCGTCGTCGACCGACACGACCCGTGCGCGACCGCGATCCCAGTATTCGACCGCGGTCGACTGATCGAGCAATAGCCGCATCACGGCCGGCTTTGCGACCTTCGCATCGGCGAGCGACGGAAAGCGCCGCTTGACGAGCGTCAGCGTCCAGCGCAGATAGACGACTTGGCCGAGCACATCGCTCACGTAAGCGATGGCGGCATCGAGACCGTTGGGCAGACGCTGCGGTGGCGTCGCACCGGTATCGATCCAGTCGGCGAAGTTCATGAGAGGTCAGCGATCGGGCAAGCGGCGGGCCGGGTCATTTTCCCTTGCGCTTCGTCGATGCGCTACCCGTGGCGCGTTTTGCCGTTGCAAGGCCTGCGCGGGCGGTCTGCGCTGGTTTCGGCGCGATGTCGCGCAGCAGGTCGCCGAGCTGGGCGTGTTGCTGCGCATTGACCGCTTTCAGCGCCAGTGCCTCGCCGACCGCTTGTTGGCGCGCCTCGCGTTCACGCACGACCTCGCTGTCGAGCCGATCGCGTTCGCCTTCCAGCGCAGCGATCCGGCGCTCGGCGAATTTCAGTTGCGTCACCGCATGCGTGTGCTCTTTTTTCAGCGCCTCGCGCTGATGCGCGGTTTCCTGCAGCAATTGCTTCGACAGCGCTTCATACCGGTGCTGGGCGGCCTCGAGCGCGGTCGTGTGTGCGTGGTCCCGGGAAGCCTGCTCGGTTGTCAGCGCGTCGAGGGCGACCTGACGCTCGTCGGCTTGCGCTTCAAGGGAGGCGCAGCGGTCCCGCTGCACTCCGTGTTGGGCGCGCAGATCGGCCAGCTCGGCGTCGCGCGTGACGAGCGTCGTGCGGAGGGTCTGGACTTCCTGCCGGAGCAATTCGACGCGCAGCTCGGCATCGGTACGGGCCGCTTCGGCTGCGACGACGTTGGCGTCGGCCGCCTGTTTAAGCCGGACGACGTCATCGAGCTGCACCGCGACGGCGGTCTGCCAAAGTGCGCGCATGAGATCGGCAATGTCGGGCGGCAGATCCGGAATGGCGACTTCAGTCAGTCCTGCTCGGACGACCTCCGCCTCGATCGCATTCAGCGCGCGGGCGAGCGTCGCGGGGTCGCCCGCGCCGAGGCGCGCGCGAAGCTTGCGGACCGACACGATCTGGCGAAAGCGGGTCCCGCTGGCCGGCGCGGCGTCGCCGGCCTCGGCGAGCATCGCGAGCACGGCGGTGCGGATCTGATCGGCGGTGACGGCGGCTGGGCGGGACATGACGGACTAATCGAGTCAAATTGGCTCAATTATTCCACATATATCTAACGTTAGATAACCCCTTTTAGGACGATATAAAGATAGTGATCCAAGATAATTTTCATTATCGCTGCTATGCAGACCCGACCGCGCCGGCGAATGCATGTCTACGCCCGCCGGGGCTCGGCGAAGAGGTGTTGAGGAGGAGCAGAAAGACCAGTCAGGAAGCGGCTGATTTTATTGATTATTATTTTGGGGGCGGAGCGCTAACCCTTGTCGCAGCTAGGTGGACCTACACCGGTAAACTGCATGAAAATCAAGGGGACCCCGGGCTTCTCGACGTAGCCATCGAACGGCGCCGGCATGGGCATCAGATGCGCCCGCTCGTGTTCGAGCATCTCGGCCACGCTGAACTGCTCGTGCTCGGGGTGGCGCACCTCGTCCCACAACGCCCGGCACCGCTGGCCCAGCCAGGCGTTGAGTTCGCTGAAGCTGCCGAAGCGCTGCTTGGCCGCGTCGATCCAGATGCGCCGGCGGCTGTCCTGCACGTTCTTCTCGACGACGCCCTTCTCCCAGCCGCTGGCGACGTTGCAGAAGTCCGGGTCGTACAGGTAGTGCGCACACATGGTCGCGAAGCGCTCATTGACGATCCGGCCCTTACCCTTCTTGACCTTGTCCACCGCGGTCTTCATGTTGTCGTAGATGCCGCGCCGGGCCACGCCGCCCAGGGCTGCAAAGCTGCGGGTATGGGCATCGAACAACATCTCATGGCCTTGGCTCGGATAGGCCACCAGCCAGAAGGCCCGCGAAGCGCATAGCTTCATGTGCGAGACCTGCATGCGGTAGTAGATCCCGCCCACCACCAGCCCTTCCTCGCTCCAGTCGAACTGGAAGGCTTCGCCGAGCTCGAAGGCCAGCGGCACGAAGGCGTTGGCGCTCGCAGATTGACCTTCGCCCTGGCGCCACGCCCGGATGAAGTCGGTCACCCGCGTGTAGCCACCGTCGTAGCCAGCGCCCCTGATCTCGGCGTACAGCGCCTTGGCCGTGCGACGCTCGCGCTTGGGCCGCCGGGCGTCGGCCTTCAACGCCTGCCTGAGCGCCTCGTGGAACGCAGTGAGCTTGTTCGGCTGCTCCCCGCGCCGGTACTTCGGCGGGCCATCCACCTCGCCGTGCAGCCACTTCGCAACCGTGTTGCGCGACAGCCCCGTCATGCGCGAGATCTCGCGCTCCGATTTGTTCTTCCGGGCATGCAAACGCCGGATCCTGCCAATCATGTCCATGGTGATCACTCCTCGTCCTCTGCTGCACAAAAAAACAGCAGAGTAGGTTGAACACCTGGCTCAATTTTGGGTCGGCACAACCCTCATAAGTGGCTCAGTTTTCGGTCGGCGCCAACAGGCACTACGGCCAGGCGACACGTTGGTCGTTTGGAAACTGGATCGGCTCGGGCGCGACCTGCGCCATCTGATCAATACCGTCCATGACCTGACCGGACGCGGCATCGGCCTCAAGGTGCTGACCGGGCACGGCGCGGCCATTGACACCACGACCGCCGCCGGCAAGCTGGTCTTCGGTATCTTCGCCGCGCTGGCCGAGTTCGAGCGCGAGTTGATCGCCGAGCGCACCGTGGCGGGCCTGGCCTCAGCACGGGCACGCGGCCGGAAAGGCGGCCGGCCGTTCAAGATGACCGCCGCCAAGCTGCGGCTGGCGATGGCGGCAATGGGGCAGTCAGAGACCAAGGTCGGCGACCTGTGCCAGGAACTTGGCATCACGCGGCAGACCCTGTATCGGCATATTTCACCCAAGGGCGAGCTACGTCCAGATGGCGAGAAGCTACTCAGCCGAATTTGATGCCGACATGAGGCGACGTAGCGAAAGCGTGGTTTGTCTCAATTTGACGGCGGCGAACCGCAAGCGTTCGGTTCGCCGCTCGTTTCGGTCGCAGTGCTGGCCCGCGCCTGGAAACGTTGATAACACTCCAGCCCGCAGAAGTGCTCGACGTACTCCGCGCCTTCCGGTGTGAAGGCGGCATCGAGCGGAATTTCCTTGCAGCACACGCAGCAACTGGTGGCGGTCGGATCATTTGCATTCATGGTGGCACCCCTCCATTGACTGACGAAGACGGCGAATGCCGCCGCCGGCATCGGCTTTGCGAACAGAAAGCCTTGCCCGCGCTCGAACGCTTGGGCCCTCCGCCGTAGTCCATCCATCCGGCCGGGAAGCGCTCATGATCTTTCCCTGAATGCCCGCAACGCCCGCGCCAGTGACAGAAGAAACAGGCCGGTCAAACCGAGCGCCGTGATGACCCAATACTCGACAAGGAATGCACCGGCGGTTGTGCCGGCCAGCACGGCAGCGAGGATGGACAGGTGGCAGGGGCAAGTCAGCACGGCCAGCGTGCCCCACAGGTAGCCGGTGAACGGTTTGTGCGTCTCGGCCGGCATGCGCTCGGGGCTGTTCATGGCAAACTCTCCGCATGCTGTGCCGGCGCGGTCGGCATGGCGGCCAACTGCACTTCCAGATTGGCCAACGCTTCGCGCCGGCGTTCGACGAACTGACGCAGCACAGCAAGCTGCGCGGCAGTTTCATCGCAGTTCGCCGCATCCAGCGCCCGGCACAGCCGCGCCAATGCGCCGAGGCCGATGCCCGCCTCGAAGGCGGCCCGCACGAAGCACAGTCGCTGCAAGGCGGCGTCATCGAACAGGCCGTAGCCACCCGTGGTGCAGGCGACTGGCCGCAGCAATCCACGCAGCAGGTAATCGCGCACGATATGCACACTCACCCCGGCATCAAAGGCCAACCGGGACACCGTGTAGGCGTTCATCGAACACCTCCTTTTCCTCATCCGGCACAACACGAAAGCTGCTTCACGTCCTTGCTGAAGGTCTGCGCCGCGAGCTTCAACCCCTCGACCATCGTCAGGTAGGGGAACAACTGGTCGGCCAGTTCCTGCACCGTCATGCGGTTGCGAATGGCGAGAACAGCCGTCTGGATCAATTCGCCGGCTTCCGGGGCGACGACCTGCACGCCGATGAGCCGTCCGCTACCTTCCTCGATGACCAGCTTGATAAAGCCGCGTGTGTCGAAGTTGGCAAGCGCACGCGGCACGTTGTCGAGCGTGAGCGTGCGACTGTCGGTTTCGATCCCGTCGTGATGCGCTTCCGCTTCGCTGTAGCCCACGGTTGCTACTTGCGGATCGGTGAACACCACGGCCGGCATCGCGGTTAGATTGATGGCAGCATCCCCTCCGGTCATGTTGATCGCGGCACGGGTGCCGGCCGCTGCCGCCACATAGACGAATTGTGGCTGGTCCGTGCAGTCGCCGGCCGCGTAAATGTGTGGCGTGCTGGTGCGCATGCCCTTGTCGATGACGATGGCACCCTGCGCATTGACGGTGACTCCCGCCGCGTCGAGTGCCAGGCTGCGCGTGTTCGGTGTCCGTCCGGTAGCGACCAGCAGCTTGTCGGCACGTACTTCACCGTGTCCCGTGGTCAGCACGAATTCGCCGTTCACATGCGCGACCTGGCTGGCTTGCGTGTGTTCCAGTACCTTGATCCCTTCGGCACGGAAGGCCGCTGTGACGGCCTCGCCGATGGACGGGTCGTCGCGGAAGAACAGCGTGTTGCGAGCTAGGATCGTGACCTGGCTGCCCAGCCGGGCGAAGGCTTGCGCCAGTTCCAGCGCGACCACCGACGAGCCGATCACGGCTAGGCGTTCGGGAAGGGTGTCGCTGACCAGGGCCTCGGTCGAAGTCCAGTAGGGTGACTCTTTCAGGCCCGGAATCGGCGGCACGGCCGGGCTGGCACCCGTGGCGACTAAGCAGCGGTCGAAAGCTACCACGCGCTCGCCACCATCGTTTAAACGGACGACCAGGCTCTGCTCATCCTTGAAACGCGCCTCACCATGTACAACGGTGATGGCCGGGTTGCCGTCCAGAATGCCTTCGTACTTGGCATGGCGCAGTTCTTCGACGCGCGCCTGCTGCTGGGCCAGTAGTTTGCTGCGGTCAATCGCAGGCACAGTCGCCGCGATACCGCCGTCGAACGGACTTTCCCGACGTAAATGGGCGATGTGGGCGGCGCGAATCATGATCTTGGACGGCACGCAGCCGACGTTGACGCAGGTGCCGCCGATGGTGCCGCGCTCGATCAGCGAGACGTGCGCGCCTTGCTCGACGGCCTTCAGTGCTGCCGCCATTGCCGCGCCACCGCTACCAATGACGACGACCTGCAACGGGCGTTCGTTGCCACTGGGCTTATCAGCGGCCCCTATCCAGCCGCGCATCTTGTCGAGCAGGCCGGCGCGGTTGTCCGTCGGTGGCGCATCGGCAAGCGTTGCCTCGTAGCCCAGTCCGGCCACGGCGGTAGTCAGCGCATCCGATGACGTGCCCGCCTCAATGGCGAGTTGCGCTGTGCCCTTCGGATAGGACACCAGCGCCGATTGCACGCCGGGCACTTTCTCCAAGGCTTCCTTGACGTGAGCCGCGCACGAGTCGCAGGTCATCCCGGTGATTTTCAGGGTGGTCATGTATTTTTCCTTTTCTGTGGTGGCTACGGCTGTTGCCGTCAGCCACGTTGTTCTGGCAATTCACAGCTGTCCGGCCCGCAGCGGCGATGTGCTGGCGAGATGAAATCCCAGACCGACACCCCAACCATCAAGGCCAGGCCGACATAGAGCAGTCCACCGCTCTGCCAGCCGTAAGCCCGCATTAAAAACACCGCTGCCAGCACCAAGATCGGGCCTATCGTGCCGAGCGCCGTGCGTCGCCACTGTCGATGATTGAGCCAAGCGATAGCATTGGCGAGTAACGCGATGCCGGCGAACATCGGCAGCAGGATGCCAATGAATAGCCCCTCGTACTGGCTCAAGAAGCCCAGTCCGATGGCCGCGCCAAAGCTGGCGATGGCAGGAAAACAGGCGGCGCAGCCCATCGCGGAAACGACGCTGCCGAGCGCGCCGGTTTTGCCAGCGATGCGCGTGATGAGTCCCATGTGTCGCTCCCGAGTTCGGTTAACGGATCAGCGTTTGAGGCTGGACGGATAGCCCGCGTCCTCGGTCGCCTTGGTCAACTTCTGGACGTTGGTCTTGGCATCGTCGAAGGTGACGACGGCCTGGCGCTTGTCGAAACTTACGTCGGTCTTGCTCACGCCCTCAACCTTGGAAAGCGCGTGCTTGACAGTGATCGGGCAAGAGGCGCAGGTCATGCCAGGCACGGACAGCGTGACGGTCTGAGTGGCGGCGAACACGGGGGCAACGAAAGCGGCGAGAGCGAGGGAGGCAAACAGCTTTTTCATGATGAACTCCTGATTAGTAGAAAAATGGCATGACGTAGGGAAAACCAAGCGCGACCAAGACCAACACGGCGACGAACCAGAAAATGAGCTTGTAGGTGGTGCGCACTTGCGGAATCGCGCACACCTCGCCCGGCTTGCAGGCTGCGGTCGGTCGGACGATGCGCCGCCAGGCAAAGAACAGTGCAACCAGCGCCGCGCCGATGAAGATCGGCCGATACGGCTCCAATACCGTCAGGTTGCCGATCCAAGCGCCGCTGAACCCCAAGGTGACCAGAACCAGCGGCCCCAGGCAGCAGGCCGAGGCGAGGATGGCAGCCAGCCCGCCGGCGAAGAGCGCCCCGCGCCCGTTTTGTGGTTCAGACATGCGCGTGTCCTTTCGAATTTAAATTGGATAGCGTAACCTTACTTCCGTAGTCATGTACGGAGTCAAGCAATATGGAAAACAATTTGGAAAATCTGACCATCGGCGTTTTCGCCAAGGCGGCCGGGGTCAACGTAGAGACCATCCGGTTCTATCAGCGCAAGGGCTTGTTGCCGGAGCCGGACAAGCCTTACGGCAGCATCCGCCGCTATGGCGAGGCGGATGTAACGCGGGTGCGGTTCGTGAAATCAGCCCAGCGGCTGGGCTTCAGTCTGGATGAAATAGCCGAACTGCTGCGGCTGGAGGATGGCACCCATTGCGAGGAAGCCAGTAGTCTGGCCGAGCACAAGCTCAAGGACGTGCGCGAAAAAATGACTGACTTGGCGCGTATGGAGTCGGTGCTTTCCGAACTTGTGTGTGCCTGCCACCTGCGGCAGGGGAATGTTTCTTGCCCGCTGATTGCTTCACTGCAAGGGAAGAAAGAACCGCGCAGTACCGACGCGGTGTAGCCAAGGGAACTACGCCTAAGCGTGCTTTATTTTCCGTTTTCTGAGGTGACGTCAACCGTCAGAAAAAACCGTGCGGCCGACTTTTGATAATTCGTGCTATCGCCTTCTGAAAATGACAGGCGCGGCACGGGAATCAAGGCATTGCGATTCTCGAAAATAGTTCTTGAAATTCTATTCTTGATTGCATATCATCTCAACGAGTTTCGATAAGAAAGGATGCGCATGCGACCGTCTGTTGTGCTTGACATGAAGCGAAGCGCAGTGCGTGAAGCGGTAGGCCGCTTTCGCGCCGCGAACCCGCGCGTCTTCGGCTCGGTGCTGCATGGCACCGACCGGGATGGCAGCGACCTCGACCTGTTGGTCGATGCGCTGCCCGGTGCCACGTTGTTGGACTTGGGCGATTTGGAAGAAGAACTGAAATCGCTGCTCGGCGTTGACGTCGATCTGCTGACTCCCGGCGACCTGCCGCCGAAGTTCCGGGCCAAGGTGCTCGCGGAGGCGCAACCGATATGAGCGAGAACCGCCTGCCCGATTACCTCGACCACATTCAGCAGGCCGCAACCGATGCGCGCAGCTTCGTGGAAGGGATGGCCAAGGACGACTTCTTGGCCGACAAGCGCACCCAGCAGGCCGTCATCATGAGCCTGATCGTCATCGGCGAGGCGGCCACAAAGGTGATGGATGGCTACGTCGAGTTCACCCAGGCGCATGCCGACGTGCCGTGGCGCAGCATGCGCAATATGCGTAATCGCATGGCTCACGGCTATTTCGACATCAACCTCGATGTGGTGTGGGAGACGGTACAGGAATGGCTGCCGGCGTTGCTCCAGCAATTGCCCGCCGTGCGTCAGGATGCCGACGATGAAGACCGTAACGACAAAGGCATGGAGCCATGACCAATCAAGCCGCCGATGTTCGGCCCCTCTGGCGTGTTCGATCCCGCGACCTATGAGCCGCGCTCGGGCAAGACCTTCTGGATGGCCGCAACGGACGTGAGTTCGCTGGTGGGCAAGGAGGCAGCAGCCGACACGCTCATCGGCAACTGCACGACCGCACGACCAGCCTCCCGTTCAAATTCGAGTTAGAACTCATATCCAGCCTGTCTGGGGGCACTGTGAAAGAGGGATCTCCGATGACTGTTGAATCGAGAATATTTTCTGTAGCCGAGTATGTTCAGCCGTCCGAAGGCGAGCCTATTCGTTCCGTTGTGCTTGAAACCCGAGACTCAATTATCGTGGTTTGGCATGTCCATCCCGGGCAGGAAATTGCGGCTCACATTCATCCTCACGGCCAAGACACGTGGACTGTTTTGTCGGGAATGGCTGATTACTTTCAGGGCAATGGGATTGTTCGTGCCCTCAGGGAAGGTGAGATAGCCGTGGCAAGACCGGGCCAAGTGCACGGGGCGCGAAATACAGGTACCGAGCCATTTGTGTTCGTCTCGGTTGTGGCATCAGCCAATGCCGGTTTCGTATTGGCTGAGCGATAGAGCCCAATCTCTGGAGTTGGTCCAATGAGCGGTCGGGGAGATAGGTAACAGACATGCAGCGGACACGGCTGCTAAACCAGGTCGCAAACCTCCTTGCGTCGCAGCGTGCCGCAAGCGACGCGATCAATCGAATGGGGTCGGCATGAGACTGAACACCATCCAGTTCCCGACCGCGTAGCCGCCTGTCCTGCCGATCAGGTCTTGACCATCGACGCCTGGGATCAGTCCTGAATGTTCTTGGAGACCACTACGTTATGAGCCGCAGCCGCCGCAAAACACCCATCGTCGGGCACACGACCTGCGGCAGCGAGCGCGAGGACAAGAAGCTCTGGCATCAGCGCTGGCGCACCCGTGAGCGCACGGCGCTGACCAGCGCGTCGCCCGAAGCCCTGAGCGCCCATCTGCCCCTGCTGGAAAACCAGGCCAGCAGCGTCTGGTCGATGGGCAAGGATGGCCGCTCCTACTGGCCCGTCAAGCGCCAGGCCGCCACGGCGGATCGCATCGCCAATCACAAGGGACGCAACCCGCAAGAACGCGCCTCCCTGAAAAAGCGCCTGCTGCGCAAGTGGATGAGCAAATGAAGCTCTCCTTCCATCAGCACATTGCGCTGTTCTGGATGATCGGTGCTCCGGGCGTCTTCGCGCCCGTGATCGAGAACGCCAAGCGGCCCGATGCCGGCGCCGTCATGGCGTGGGGTGTCGCGATCGTGGCGGTGATGATCCTCTTCACCCCTTTGCTGCTGCGCTGTCCACCATTCCGGCGCTGGTATGGCCGGACGGATGCGCTGTCGGAGCGGCAGCGCCAGGCGCTTGCCGAGCGCGGCCTGCGCCGCTACTACCAGACCGCTTTCGATGACGGCTACGTGCCCCGCGTGATGCCCTACGTGTGGCGCATCATCTGGACGGTCGGCGGGTTGATGGCTGTGACCGCCGTACTGCCTACCAACACCGGACGGCCAGCCTTCGATGCCTTGGTGGTCTTCTCGACCTGGTATCCGATAGGCGTGATGCTGCTGGTTTTCGCGTCGAGGCCCCTTGGCCGGTTGATTCGCCAAAGAGCACAGGAGTGAGGTCGGTCGGAATCCGTGGACGCCAACGGGTTAAGCAGCCATTTTACTCAAATGGAATCGCTGCGTGAAAGCGGCCGGCGACAGATAGTCCAGACGCTCCTGTGTGCGCTGCCGGTTATAAAAGATCTCGATGTATTCCGTGATTTCTTTGCTGGCCTGATCGCGGGTCGCGAACTTGCGATGATAGACGAGTTCATTCTTCAGTGAGCCCCAGAATGATTCGATGGGTGCGTTGTCGAAGCAATTTCCACGTCTGCTCATTGATGCCTGCATGCCGAACTGTTTGAGCAGATTCTGATAGGCGTGGGCGCAATACTGACTACCGCGATCCGTGTGTTGTATCAGGCCCGTCGGTGGCCGGTGCGACGCGACAGCCCGAAACAGCGCCTGCATGACCAGCTGTTTTGTCATGCGCTCGCTCATGGCATAGCCGACGATCTCTCCGCTAAACAGATCCTTGAGGCCGGCCAGATACAGCCATCCCTCATCGGTCGCGATGTAGGTAATGTCACCGCACCAGGCCTGATTTGGTGCGCTCACACTGAAGTCCTGATCCAGGATGTTCGGTGCGACTGGCAGATTGTGCGTCGAGTTGGTCGTCGCCTTGAACTTGCGCTTTTGCTTGCAGCGAAGGCCGAGCTTTGCCCGCAAACGCTTGATGCGGTGAACACCAATCTGGACACCGTGGTTCGCTAGATCCTTCTGTAGCCGTTCCGGGCCGAAGGTTTGTCGACTACGCTCGTGAGCTGCACGCACCTGCGCTTCGAGCCCAGGCTCTTGTTGATCGTGCAACGACAGCGGCCGTTTGCGCCAGGCGTAGTAGCCACTGGTGGACACGCCCAGGAACCGGCACATCGGCGGCACGGGGTAATGCTGTCGCATCTGCTCAATTACGCCGTACTTCACCGCGACTCCTTCGCGAAGTACGTTGCAAACTTTTTTAACAGATCGCGCTCCATCTTCACTTCTGCCAACTCTCGCTTGAGCCGGCCCAGCTCCGCCTCGATCTCTGTCAGTGGTTTCTGGGTTTGCCCCACGGTCTCCAGCTTGCCGTCCTTTGCGGCGCGAACCCAGTTCGCCAACGTCTTCATCGATATTGACACTCGACGTGCAGCTTCAGACACGCCGACGCCGTCAGTCATTGCTAGCTTTACTGCTTCTTCACGAAATTCCTTCGTGTACACAGCCTTGGGGATTCGCTTCATCAGTGCCTCCATTCCTCAATTCTACGGAATGTTGGCGTCCACTTTTTTCGGCCGACCTCAGGAGCGGCGGAAATGAGCACGTCAACCATCGAGGCGCTGGCCAGCGCCTGGGCAAGGATTGCCGAGGAAGCGGAATTCCCCGCTGACTACGAGGGGACTGCCACACCACAAGCGCATCGGGCTAGCGAAGCTATTCAGGAGCAGATTCGGGAGCGCATCGTCGCCACCAACGACATGCGGCTGTTCAGCCTGCTGCACCTGCTGGGTCAGGCGTCGCTGCGCATGGAGCAAGCGCTGTGGCCGGAGGATTACGAGCGGATGACGCGCGAGGTTGAGGAAGCCCTGCGGCAAGCCACCGACGCCAACGCCAGATCGTACACCCACGAAGAAGTGATGCAGGCGATGCAGGAACGCATCGACCGGGCGCGAGACAAGCCATGTTGATTGGCTATGCGCGCGTCTCGACGCAGGATCAGAACCTGGAGCTGCAACGCGAAGCCTTGAGCAAGGCCGGATGTAAAAAGGTCTTCGAGGACAAGGTGAGTGGCACGCGGGCAGACCGGCCTGGCTTGGCCAAGACGCTCGAAATGCTGCGCGAAGGCGATACTTTGGTCGTCTGGAAGCTCGACCGGCTGGGCCGGTCGGTCAAGCAACTGGTCGATCTGGTCGGCGATCTGCACAAGCACGGTGTCCAGTTCAGGAGCCTCACCGACTCCATCGACACCGGCACACCATCCGGGCGGTTCTTCTTCCACGTCATGGCGAGCCTTGCCGAAATGGAGCGCGAGCTGACCGTCGAGCGCACCCGCGCCGGGCTGGAAGTCGCCAAGCAGCTCGGCCGCAAAGGCGGCCGCAAGCCGAAGATGACCGACAGCAAGATCGAGTCGGCCAAGAAGCTGCTGGCCAGCGGGGTGCCGCCCAAGGACGTGGCCAAGAACCTCGGCGTGTCCATTCCGACGCTGTACCGCTGGGTGCCAGCCTCCACGCACGCTTAGCGTGCTTTATTTTCCGTTTTCTGAGACGACCCCTGAGAGTGCGCCACCGGCAGTGATGGGTGGCCGGCAGCGCATGGGCTGGTCCGGATGGCTGGGACGTCCGGACCCGCATAAACCCATTACCGGCATGCGTTTCGAGCCCGAGCGTTACGTGCGCCATTTCGATCGCCGTGCCACTGACTCCAAAAATTGAACATGAGCAAGAAACAATCCGCCACGCACGGCAAACCCGGCCACGCGCCCGTCACGGGCGCGTCGCACTTCGACTGGCTCACGCCCGTGAGCGACGGCGCGCCTTGCGGCCCGGATCTCGAATACGACCACGATTTCGTGGTCCTCTTCGCGGGCGCTGCACCCAGGCAGGACGTGCAATACGGCGCGTTCGTCGGTGGGCCCGATCCGCTCAACTGGAGCGAGATCGAACGCGACTGCCGGCGCCTGATGCTGCGCACGAAGGACATGCGTGTGGCAGCGCTCTACACGCGTTGCCGCACCCGCTTGGGCGGTGCGGTCGGACTCGCGGAAGGTACGGGACTGCTCGCGACATGGCTGCAGACGTTTCCGGACAACATCCATCCACAGGCAGGCGTTGACAATGATCGCGAGGCCGCGCTGGACATGCGGATGAATGCGTTGCAGGGGCTTGCGGACCCCGATGGGCTGCTAGGGGTCTCCTCGTTTTCAGTGCAATAAGTGACGGTACGAAAAGCTAGCACTGGCGCGGAGGTGGTGTTGGTAGATCGTTGATTTCATTGACTTTCCTGTTCACTTTCAAATCTGCGATTCGTGGCGTCAAACCGTGGTCGGTTTCATCCATTGGTGCCAGTTATCGATGCATTTGGCCGCGAAGGCAGGATTTGGTCAGCATAGCGGTCAACCGGGAAGCGAAACACACCCCGCAAGTTGATGCTCTCCAGCCTGGTGGGCGCAATCTTCCCGATCAGTTCCGGTGGAATGACCTGGCGGCGGTTCGACCAGCGATCCAGGACCGCCTGCATCTGTGAGGTATTCCACGCCATCACGATGTTGGCCATCAGGCTCAACGCATCGGCCACAGCCTGCATTTCATCGACACGTTTGGCCTGCGCCGGGCTGATCCGGCCGGTATAAATGGCGCGCTTGAGGGCGTTAACAGCCTCGCCCCGATTGAGCACCCGGCGCAACTCGTTCCTGAAAGCGTCCTTGACAAAGTAGTCAGCCAAAAACGCCGTACGCAGCAACCGCCCCAATTGCACGCCAGCCTCATAGATTGGATCGCCCTGGGCGGCAGAACCGAACCGCGCAAGAGCTGCCACCGCACTGGCATGTCCGCTCATGACCGAGGCTGCCAGGTGCACCAGACTATCCCAATGCTTTTCGATCAAAGCGACGTCGACATTGGCTTCGCACACCGCAGCGATTTCTGCGGGCACTTTGGTGCCGCGTGGCACAAAGAGGTGGCGCTGTTTGAGTTCCTTCAACCGCGGGCAAAGATCAAAACCAAGCAAACGGGCATGTGACATGGCAAAGTCGGTGTAGCCATGGGTATCCACAGCAAGCTGGCTGGTCTCCAGCTTTTCTTGGCGGATGACACCTTCAATGGCCACGCCCGCCTGGCGCTCATTGAGCACAAAGGGCTGCGCATGGAAGATGCCCCACCGGTCTTTTACATGGGAGTAGATTCCAATGGAAGGTGTGTTGCGCCGAGGATCAAGCCGGGCTTGCCACACCCGTTTGGTGGTCTCCATGCTCATCATGTCAGAAGATGCCAAATCGGACCGCCCCCAGGTGGCGGCAATCGGGTGTCGCTGCATGAATTCCAGCACAGCCTGGCAGGCCTGGCTCAGACGCCGTTCGTCCCGCGCCCAGCGCATGGCCTGGCGAATGCTGGTGGCAGACAATTGCGGAATCATGCGCGCGCATTCGACCGCAGTCAGACTGGTGCCGTGGGCCATGATGCCGGCATAGACCATCAGCAGCTCGTCGGTAGAGCGCGGCTCACGTCCGAGCATGATCCAGCTAAAGCGCACCTGGGCGTCAACGGCCAGAATCACTTCCGGCAATTGAACCTCACCGATGCGGTGATCCAAAGCCGCGCGCAGCTTGGTCACTTCTGGGTCTTCGTCCTCTGCGGGCAATGGCGACAAATGGAGTTCATCATCCACGCGCAGTACGCCACTGCGGGCTGCAGCGGCCACCGCATCGACACCGGCAGTTACTCTGGCCAGCAAAGGCTTCAAGAAAGTGGCAGCCTTGCTGGGTAACGATAGACGGGCATAGTGTTTCTTGGACTCTGCCTGCCAACGCTCGTCCGTGAAGAACAAGCGCGCACGACCCCGAAAGCTCAGGCTGTGCTCAATCCAGACCGAGCCATTGCGCACCGCGCGGCGCAGGGCAAACAGGGTGGCCACCTCCAACGCCTGAAACGCCCGTTCCCGGTCTGGGCTGGAGATCGAAACCTGCCAGATCATTCCCAGACTTGGTGCCACCACTTCAACTGGCAGCTTTCTGGATCCTTTGAGATATAAAGCTTGCAGCTTGGCAAGGTACTCGATGGCAGGATGCTCGCCGGTGGCCTGCCAGGGCAGCTTTGCAATGGCGACGAGCAACGACCGCACGGGGCGAATTCCATCAATCAATCCCTCGCGGACCAGGGAGGCCCTGCTCGGTGGTTTGCGTTTCTGGGTTTCGGTGATCAAGGCTTCAAGACGGGCACGCAACTCAGCATCTGGCACCGCACCTTGCGCGCTCAAGGCAACAAGTTCGCCGAGCAGCGTTTTGTACATTGCGGCCCAATTGACGGTAGCGGGGACATCGGCGGCAGCCTGACGCCACAGATCGGCGATCCGGCGCTGCACCATAAGGATCAACTGGTCTGTGGTGGTGAACAGGCAATACCGAAGAAAGCATGCGACCTCCACGGTGCGCGCTGGCTCTTTGATCTTGGCTCCGGCTGAGGGCGGCCTGGAGACAAGTCGGCGCGCGTAGCGGCGCAAGATGAGATCGGGGATGTCTGCCAGGTGCTTATGAACGTCCAGCGTGTAAAGCAGGTCGATGCGCTCCAGTACCTCGCTGATTTGGCGGGTTGAGTGTTTCGCCGGTGCAGCCCATAGCCAACTCTGCTGGGTTTGTCCATCTGGGCGCAGCTCTGAAACTGAGGCTCGCCAGCGATCAAGTGTTGCTGGATCAACGCTGGCGGCGATGGCGGTGCCTGTTTCAACTTCAAGCTGGGCAAGTGCCGCCGCAATCAGTGTCCGAATTGCCCGCTCGTGCACGATCACCAGCTTGTTCTTGTACAGCCATTGACGCGCCCGCACGAGTAGCTGATCGCGGTCGGCGCAGCGCGCCACTTCGTCGCGCAGTTCACGTACCAGTGAGCGGCGCTGGTGCTCGCTCATCCACTGGAATCCAAGGACCGTGCAGGCTACTTGTTGGTGATCGAATAGCGTGCGCCCGCGTTCATACATGGCTCTCAGCGAGGCGACTTCTGGTGCTGCAATGCCAAGCTCGTTGCCAAGGTGGCGCCACAAGGCTACTGGAATTACCCGAAAGGCACCGAGCAAACGCCCACTCATGCGCAGGAAACCAATATGGAGCGCCAGACCAAGCTTGTGGGAATCACCTCGGCGTGCATTGATTGCGTCGCGCTCGGCACCATCGAAGGTGAAAAATGCCTTCATCTCGAAGTCGCTGATATCGCGGGGGAGCCCACGCATCCCCAAAAACGTTGTGTGCCAACCCTGCATCGTGAACCTCAAAAGTGGGAGGCCACCATACCCGTTTACAAAGCGAACAGGAAAGTCAATGAAATCAACGGTCTACCCAGACCACCCCCGCGCCAGTGCTAGCTTTGCGTACCGTCACTTATTGCACTGAAAACGAGGAGACCCCCTTCCCCGGCATCCAGCGTGCAGCCGCAAAGCCGGCAGCGCATTTGAGCTTGAGCGTTCGTCGCCATGATGATTCCCCAAAATGATCTTGCCGATTCGGGAGGAGCCACGGTCCACGCGCCAAAGCGCGTTCATGCAGGGGGGTGGACTACGCAACAAATCACTTCGTGGCAAGAAGTTAAGAGGTAATCTACACCGGCTCGCCGCGAAAACAAGTCTGAGAAAACAACGATTTGCGGGGGGAATGTCGCCAGAATCCCCATCTCGGTTTGGCGAACCGGTATGAAGCGGGGACTAAAGGGACGGTGGAATGTTGGCGGAATGATCCGTGTCCAATTCTTTCTCGACGCTGATCCTTCCTAGGCCATTCATCTCGATGTGAACGCGGCAACCGCATTGCGCGCAGGAACCATCTCCCTTGCAGCCCGTTCCGGCACGGCGGCCGCGACGGTGAAGCTGCGACGCTCCGATCCAGATCCGCGCACCGCACCCTTCGCCGGGGCATGACACAACGATCGCGGATGACTCCCCTTCGGGGAAACCTGTTGCGGGTGGATCCGATGCGAGATGATTGTCCACGGGATTCCCTTCGGGTATCGAGTAGGGGTTGTTACTGGCTCATGGAACCAGCGTACTGGACCAGCACCC
Organism: Burkholderia aenigmatica; assembly: GCF_048627025.1. Lineage (NCBI taxonomy): Bacteria > Pseudomonadati > Pseudomonadota > Betaproteobacteria > Burkholderiales > Burkholderiaceae > Burkholderia > Burkholderia aenigmatica. Next base: position 161,428 of record NZ_CP184471.1, read on the forward strand.
CGATACATGGCTCGTCGCTCAGTTGCGAGCGAGGTTCCTTTCGTCAGGATGGGATCCGATATGCCAGCGGACGGACGTCGACGCGATCGAGGTACTCGCCGATCTGCTCGTGGCCGAGTTCGCCACGCGCGAGGATTTCATCGGCCAACTCGACCAACAAATCCCGGTTGCCGGCGAAGAATTCGCGCAGATCGTTCCGCTGACGTTCCTGCAGGGCGTTGATCGTGTCCCGGTTGATCTGCCGTTGCCAGAAGGTAACCGGGCAACGGTAGAAGGCTCCCGCGCTTCCGGCGATGGCAAACCGTGTCGCCAGATCGATCCATTCGGCGTAGTCGTCAGTGCCCCCATTGCCGCGGGAGCCCAACACTGCAAATTCCGCCTCGAGGCCGGCCAGATCGATCAGCATCGCGACATAGGCATAAGTTGCCGGTACCTGCATTGGAGTCAGCAGGACCTCACCACCTCTTGAACTCTCTTCGTCGATAACAGGACGGACCACGACACGCATGTCGCTGGGCCGTTCGGGGAGTAGCCTGTAAAGCAGCGTATGGCCGGCCTCATGGATTGCGACGCGCCGCATTTCCTGGGGGGATTGAGTGTAGGGCCGCACGGCCACTTTCTTGGCGACCGGGGCAGATCGACGCTTGGTCACCAAGGATTCCACCACAGCAACAACAGCAACGGCAGCTAGAGCCGGTATTGCAGCTCGCGGGGAGCCACTCAAGGCGGAAAGTAGCGCGGAGATATCCGGAGCGCCGAGGCTCAAGAAGAGAACGACGACCGCGAGCGCAAGAGCCCGGAGCAGAGCCCTGCGGCCGTCAGGTTGGATCAACTGCGTCAGCCCGATCCACAAGAGGCCCACCAACACGATGTCGGCACACAGGTCGAGCGTAAGGGTTCCCTGAATTGGGGGACGCGGAAGCAAGAGGAGAACTACCGCCGCTACGGCAAGCCATGACGCCCCATCGCACGCTATCCTCAGGGCACGTTCATGCCATTTGGGTGCCAGCAGCGCGATCTGGTTGCCTAGCTTGCTCATAGAGACGTTCCAGAGAAAAAGAAAAGCTGGCAGGAGGTCGCATTGCCCCCTGCCACCCGACGGCGAATCAGATCGCGTCGCCGTTCTTCGGATCGACGAGCTTGACCGTCACAGCGACGTCTTGCTTGCCGTTCGCGTCGATCGCGGAGTTGACGACGGTTTCGACGCCAGCCTTGACCTTGACCGCGGACTTGAAACCATTCTTCGACACGTCGGGAAGCTGGACCGTGCCAATGTCCGATTTGAAGTCGCGCATGGAGTTCAGACGGGCGCTGTCATACACGAGATCGAGGAGCACTTCACCGTTCGGCAGCACGCGCGGCAGCACGCCAAAGTCGAAGCCCGTCTTGAGATCCGCGTACGACACGCAGGTCTTGGCCGGATTGTCCTTGCACGGAGCGATCGCGCTGACGTAGGAAATGCTGGTGTGCTCGTCGACGTTGGTGCTCACGCCGTCGGCCGCGGTCAGCACGACCGAGGTCGCCTTGTCGCCCTTGTCGCCCTTGATGCTCAGCGTGATCTGCACAACCTTGGCGTTTGCCGACACCGACGGAATGTCCGCCGACGCCGTGGCGCAGTAGCCGAACATCAGGGCGGCGCTCAGTGCGAAAAGGGCTCGGGTGGGTTTGCGATTCATGTGTCACTCCAGGTTAAGTCACGCCGGCGACATGCAAGCGCGCACGTTTCAGTTCAAAGCAGAGCTTGCTTGCGACTGGCAGATCACGGTGCGCGTCCGCCAGCCCGCTGGGATCACTGCGCAATGGTCGAGTTTCTGTCGACGACCTTGGCCAGCACAGAAATGGTTTGCGCCATCGAATTGTGCGAACAGGTCTCGATGACCGTATCAACGTCCGGTTTCAGCCTCACTGCGGATTCGAAGCCGCACGTGTACGTCTTCGGAATCTGCACCGTACCCAGCTCATTGGTGACGTTCTCCAGCGAGATCAGTTGGCTGTTGGAAGCCTTCAGATCGAGCACGACGTCGCGGTTTTCCAGCACATGCGGCTCCGCGGCGATTTCCAGGCCAGTAACCAGCGGCGAGGTGGTCACGCACATTTCGTCACTGCTCGGGGGCGTCCCGCCCGCAAGCCCTCCGCCGGCCGTCGACGAAACTTCTTTTTTGCACGGCCCCACATCGCTGACGTAGGTCCCCTGGGTGACTGACCGGTAGTGAGCCGACTTCCCGTCACGCAGAACCAACGGGACGCTCGCCAGTCTCTCGTTCTTCGATTGGACGGTCACCGTGAGCATCACGACCTTGGAGCTTGCCGGCGACACTGCCCGAGCAGCCGGCGCCTCCCACTTCTTGTCCCGGCACTCGACGATGGCGTCGCTGGCATCCAGCGTGATAGTCCCGTTGACCGTACAGGCGCTGTCGAGTTTCACATCGGTGGTGGCAGGTTTGCTGCTCGTCACACTTTGCGCATTCGCAGCAGCGCACATGCCGAGAGCGAGCACGGCCCCGATAGCACCGAGGCGACGCGTAGCGTTCCACTTCATCTCTTCACTCCTCAAAAATTGTTCATAGCTGGCTGAGCAAATCTGGCCCGCTCAATCCAGCAAAACGTCGCGATTCGACACGAGGCCATCCAGATTCAAATCCCCGCCCGCCCACGCGACTTCCACTTCGTTCCGTTCATCCCACAACACCAGATTTGCCTTGCAGCAGTGGCTAACCCAGACCTTGCAGGTCCTGCTGCTCAGCAGAACGCCGTCCTGGGTTTCGTCTCGGGAATATTCAAAATCCGCCTGCTCGGGGCGACAATTCCCGCAACCGTTCTCACAGGTCCACTGCTGACCTTCTGCCAACTCGGGCAAGACCACGTCCTCGACATGACGTTCTTTCGGAAAAGCGACAGCGGTATCCATTGGTGATCCTCATTAAGCTTGATGCGTGACCGCTCACCGACCGGCTGTAGCGGCTTGGTGCTCGGTCTGGACGAATTCGGTGATCTTCTGCCGCAACGGCGCCAACGCGGAGTTCACTTGCTGAACCTCGTTGGCCATGTCGACGCGATTTCCCGTGGTGTCGATCGGACTGTCGCCGATGCAGAGCGTCCATTGGCCGGTGCTCGACTGGCAGGGATGCGGCAGATCCGTTTGCTGTGTCTGTGCAGCGACCGGACCCGCGATCAGGAAGGAAGCTGCCAGCGTCGCCTTCACGAATTTCATGGACAAGCCTTAGGCTGATGTGGAATCAGCCACCCATTATCGGGATCGGGGAAAATCCGACAATTCGGAAACAGGCTGCAAAATAGGGGGGATTTGCGCGATTGTGTATGCTTTTTGCCTGCTTTGTCGGAAAGGATCGGGTGCTCACGCGCGCCGCCATCGCCGACGAGAAAAAATGAAACCCGTTCGGGATGCGTTCGCCGCCATCGCAACCTGCCGCTGCGTGCTATGCACCAGCCGCGTGTGCTCGTCGATCCGAAACCAGAGCTCTCACCGCAGAGAGGTACCGGTGCAACGTCGGGTGCAGGGAGTGCTCGCGGGTTCCACAGCCGTCAATTCGGCCCGAGCAAACGCATCCTGAACGGGTTGAGGTGGCTCACCCGCCACGGAGGGCATCTTCGAAACCGGTACGGGCGCATTCACGAGATAGACTACCGTGCCCGCCGGCTTCGACGACGAGCCAGCCACGGCGATCGGCATGATCCACGCGTCATTTGCGCCATGTACCTTGCCTAGCTCGTCCACCCAACCGCCCCAAGGGCCAAGCAGCGCAGCCTCGCGAGGCGCATCTTCCACCGGCACGATTCGGTCCGTCACGATCAGGATGAACCCCGGTTTTCCGCCCACCGGTGCCGCACGGAACGACACCTCGCTGCGCGCCCCGTGGTATTCCAGAGGCAGGCGCTTGTGCGCTTCTCTCTTGGCATCGTTCATGTCACAGACGAACGCCACGCTCTCGCCCATCGTCCAGCCAGGCATGTCGCAGGGATTCGACCTCGCGCCCGCCGGCGCCAGCCCCAGGAAAAGCAGCAACGCACCAATCATCAATCGTCCTTTTTGTTCTTTCGGGTCGTCTTACGGGCTTGCGCCAGCTTTTCCTCTCCCAACACCAGCACCTGGCGCAGAACCAGCAGCTTGTACCGGCATTGAGGCAAGATCACATAGAGGTGTTCGTCTTCCTGTGCCTGACCGACCGTCTGCTCCTCGATCGCGAGCCGCAGCGCGGTCTTGCAAAGATCCTCGATTGCGAACAACACGATGATCGACAGCACAGCAAACGCATTCGCATCGTCAGGAAAGCAGACGCCCAGAAGCGTCATCAGCCCAGTGACGAAAACGGCTTCCTTCGCCTGCCATGGAATCCGGCGGATCAGGGTCAGCACCTCGTCAATCTCCGGTGGCCAGCACGGCGATCAGCGTCACATCGGACGGATCTCCGCCGCGAGCCTTCACCGCATCAACCCTCTCGTTGAAGTCTTGATCCGCGCCGTCAAAGTCGTGGCCATGATCTTCCACCGTTCCGGCAGAATCATCGCGGACTTCGTAGCGCTCGATATATACGGTTGCTGCTCTCAACATGGGTTCCCTCACTCTCTCCCGTCTAAACCGCGCGCCCACTGGCCGCTTCCTTTCAATTCTGGAGGATCCGGTAGGATTGGACCGCTCGAAAACAAAGCGCATCCGGGCGTACTTTCGCCTTCAGATTACCGGCGATCGAAGCCGATTCAAGGGGGATCAGTTGGAGGGAGGGTCGAACCGGAAGCGGAGTTGCTCGCCGGCTTCAGCGTCTAGCGGCTGCAGGATGACGTCCTCGCGCCGAACCCATTGCGGGCTGACACGGCTCGACACGCCCTTCTGGAACTTGACGAAGTCACCGTTCGGGTGAACCTCGACGATGTAACCGTAGACGAAGCCACCCGTAGGCTCCGGCACCTTGCAGGCGCGTCCCTCAGACTCAAGCGCCTCTTCACGGGTCAGGCTCAATCCGGCCTCCCCTTCGACTGCTCGTAGTTTGCCCAGGCCAGGATTGCGTCGTCGATATCCTCGTTCCGGTCCGGAAACCTGCGGACAAGCTCAGCCCTCAGCGTCGTTACCTTGCGGATCTGCTGGAACCGCGCGATGTTGACCGCTGCGCGCAGCATTTCGAACACGCCCTCAGTCATCGAGGCACCGGATCGCCATTCGCGCTTCGGCGGTAATCTGCGCCTCGAGCTCGGCCACGGCTTCGGCGACGATTTCATCATCGCCAGCCCGGTAGCGTTCGCCGGCCTGGTCAATCGGAAGCACGACTGCCTTCGACCAGCCGAACTGGTCGGCGGTGATGTCCGCGACGAAGCCCACACCGGCCGGTGTTTTCCCTTCTACCCAGTAATGGCCATTCCACATGCCGGGCTGGTCGATGGCGCCTTCACCGAGATCTCCATCGCCCCCGCGCACAGTCGCCGCGCACTTGCCGAACTGCTCGAGCGAGTTTCGCAGCAGGATCGCGCCGTAAGCGCACGTCCCCCTAGTCTTCGCGATGTTGCTGGCAGAGAGCACACGATCGAACACATCCCGCATCATTGTGGTGAGCCGTGCCACTTCTTGCAGGTCCGGGTCACAGTCAACGGCGATTTGATGGCCCGGCCAGTGACCCTTGGCCGGTTTCCATTGCGGATTGTCAGGCTCGACCTTGCGCATGGTTTCCAGCGCATCCGGATCCCGGTAGTCCGCCATGCACCGAACGCAATCACCTCCGCAGTCACCGGTGTCCGGTTTCCCGGGCTGGTCGAGCTGCTGGCCGCAAATTCGGCAGGCGTGCGGATCAGGCTGTTGCGGCATGTCATGTTTCCGTGGCAATGGACGGCCCATGATAGCAGCGAGCACCGGCAGAACAAGCCGTTCCACAAAGGCAAACAGCCCATCCACCGAAAGGGTGAATGGGCTGTTTGGGTACGATTCTGACCTAGGTTATGCGGCCAAGAGTCGTTTGATGATGCCGTCGGCATCGCCACAGAACGGCGCCAGCATGTCGAGCGTCAGGTCGATAGCCCGTTTCCGGGCTTCGAGCGTCAGCCACGGCTTGCCGATCGCCGCCAGACTCGGGAGCTCCGCCATCGCTTCCAGCAGCAGATTTTCGGCCTGGATGCGGGTGTTCTCGGCTTCGAGCAGCGGACAGTTGTCCGACGCTCTGACCTTGAGCCCTGCCGCATCGCGTGCCTCGAAACACTGCTTGAGGAAGATAGCGAAGTCTGACTCTTCCAGCATGTACGATCGCTTCCGGTCGAGAATGACCACGTCCTCACACCCATGCTCGACATACTTCCGCGCGATGCGAAACTGATGCCGAGTCAGGATCTCCGTTTCGTATGCGACGACGACCGGGCGGACTACATCCTCATGGGCCATCGAGAGCAGCAGGTTCTCTGCCGCCCGGATCATGTTGGCATTCGGGACAAACTCGCCCGACATGGCCTTCGTGATCTGCTCGTTGACCTGGGAATCGACCTTCTGCCCGATCGATACCGGGAGGTCCCCGATCTGGCTGTCGCCGCCCATCCAGTCACTATCGGCATGCCATGCCTGACTGCCGACAGGACGGAACTCGTGATGCTTTTCCGGCCGGCCCGACTCGCCTTGGCGAACGACGCATCGCCATTCGTAACCGTCGATCACGACCGGCGTCGAAACGAAGAAATGCATGCCGCCTTTGAGGCCAGACGATGCACCTTGAACTGCTTGTGTCATGTTCCTGCTCCTGAGTAACGCGAAGCAGGCCCCGTGGCGGGTGACTGCCCCGCTTGGGTAAAAGTGACTTTCCAGATGTGGCCGGTTAAACCTCGGTTCCGCCAATCCAACAATCGCCGAGATAGGCATCCGCTACGTCGCCATCTACGGCATGCACAACGTCCTCATGGTTGAGCGACTGGACGATAGCGTCACCCGTCCATGGAACGGATGGCGAGACGCTGAAAACGACATTCCCGGTTGGGCCTCGCACAGAAAGGACCGCGTTTTCACGACCGATGAGCAGGTCCCGCTCGCCAACGTGGATCGGGCGCCCTACCAGCTTTATGCCGCATGCTGTCGCATCGTATGCGTCCTGCTCGATTCGACGGATCTGTACCGGCTTCGGATATCCGAACTTCTCGAAATCCGGAACGCCGCCACATTCATTAAGGAAGGTGTCAGCGTCCACGCCGTTTATGGCTGCGTGGCCTCGAAACTCATCAAGCCTTTCCATGGCCCGCTTGATCTTCCCTTCGCGATCTTGCAGTTCCAACGCCAGAATATGGCCTTTCCCTCGCGCCAGCTGCACCCCATGAAGAGCCGCCTCCTGCTCGCGCAATACGCTCAAAGCATGCTTGACGTAGAACTGAACAGACTGCGGGATCTTTGTTTCGTGCATTCTCTTTCTCCTTGCTTGAGTGACACGAAGCAGAAACCCGGGCGGGTAACTGCCCCGCCTGGGGTGACCTTCAGGCTACGACGCGTACGGCGGTGAGGATGACGCTCGAGTCGAAGTTGCGCTCGCGTCCGCCGACGAAGTAGACACAGACGGTTCGGCTGTTGATCAGCTCCACCCTTTTGACCTCTTCGTTCTGGTGATACGGCAGCACGTCCCCGGATTGGAGATCCGCCGGCTTTGCTTCAATATGGCGCCGCGATTGCTTCTGCTCGTGCGCGACCGACGCAGCCCACGACTTGTACTCCGCCGTTCCATTCTTCTTCAGCCATTCCTGATGCTCTCGCATCGCGGCGACGCTGTCGAAGCCGAGGGCTTTCGCCTGTTCGAGGCTTTGGCACACCGCCGTCCGCTCCCAGCCATCTTGTGGGAATTCCTCGCCCATCACCTCCGCAACTTCATCGACGAGATCGACGCGTTTTACGGCGATGAAGGTCGCCAGATCAAGCCGCGTTACGCCGTCGATGTTGTCTGCACGTACCGAACTGAGTACGCGATACACGTCCACCTTGCGCAACTGGTCGATCGAGTCGGCCGCGATCTTGATGAACTGCTCGAGGTCACTGGCTTGTCCGCGGTCGTCGTGCGCATGCACATTGACATCGACATGAGGCAGTTCACGCTGAAGCGCTTCCCATGCGGCATATTCCGCCGGCAGGGTTGCCTTCACGTATGCTTGGTCTCCAAACTGAGATGCTTTACATCCAATCCCTGCGGCGTCTCTCGTTGGAATTGCGGCACAATGGCCTCGGGAGTTTGTGTAAATGTCCCAATTGCCGTGGTTACAGATGAACGTCGGAAAGTTCTCGGTGTTATACACACCATCCCTTTCGGGCTTGACCGTTGGTTCCGTCATTTTCCTGCTCCTGATGTCGCGAAGCAGGCTTACCCGTGCGGGTAACTGCCCCGCTTGGGTTGAGATACTGCCCGAAGGCAGATAGATGAGATTGCGGCAACGCCGCCAGGCTGGGAAATGGTCCAGCTACCAGTGAAAGCGGGTCAAGTATATCGGAATTTCCAGACAGGAAGTAAGTCGGAGTCCAAAGCCTCCACGAAAAGCAAAATGCCCCCGACCCGTCGGTCAACGGCGAATCCGTGCGGGGGGCGAGACCGGCGTCAATTTCGCAAGAGGCCTCCACCAAGGCCTATCGACATACTTCATATCCAAACCTACCAGTCGGTCGACCAAGCCCAACCTCGAAAGTTGGTAACGACGAGACCACAAATAGAAACGCCCGCCGGCCCCTGGAAATCGGGGGCGCGGCGAGCAGGAACTGCAGGTTGATGATTACGGGCGCGACGACGAAATATGCCCCGGCGATTCGTCATCCGGATCGATAAAGAACGCCGCTTCCGAGCCGAGCTTGGCCGCTTCGACGCCTAGCTGCGCTCGTGTGAGCGGCGTGCTCGACACAATCGAGAGACCGCCACCGAGGTAGCCGCCATCGTCGCAAAAGCGCGCGAGTTCCTCCAGCGACCACGAAGACAGATCGGCCCCGTCGTCATGCAATACCACGAACTGAACCACGGCCTTGCGGACGTCGGTCGGTGAAGGCTCACCGTCCAGCGCCGAATGGACCGGGCATGCTTCCGCCTTGATCATTTCCCATGCCTTGTCGGCACGATCGAACAGAGACGACACTTCCTCAACGGACAAATCCATAGATTCCGCTAACGCGCTCATATCGAGATTTTCCTGCGTCGCCATGATTTCAGCGAGCAGGCGCGGGAACTGGATGTCATCGCGATCCCACAACGGAGGCGTCGTTTCCGGCACTTTCAGCGCTGCCTTGCGAGCAGCTAGCAGCATGGATTCGGTGATGTTGGACAGGTCCTTCGCCTCGAAGAAATCGCAAATGCTGTCCTTGGCACGAACCGTGAACGGACCGTTATGACCGAGTGCAACAGTGTCGACAAGAGCATCTGTTGAATCCGAGTAGTCGCGGAGAGCATGAATCTTCTGCAGATCCATCTCAAGCACGACTTGCGTCACATCCACGGCTTGCTGGCCGTCGACGTACGTCGCGTAGTCGTTCACCCAGGCTTGCGGAAGAAAGACGGCGAGAATCCGCTTTTCCCGCAATTCCCCGTCCGGACGACCTTGACGGACCGTCTCGGCCGGATCCTCCCCAGCTTGACCATCTGCCAGCTCACCGAACGGGACGACTTCTGTGACCGTCCAATTGCCTTCGAGGCTCACCAGGCATTCACCGGTTTCGGTGGATGCCATCGCGTCTACGATTCGCGCGAGCAGTACCGCCGGCGGAGCCGTGCGAGACGCGTTGTCGACGCTCGTGGCGTAAACCCGCAACGTGACGCAGACGAACACCTTGCGATCTGTCGGCTTCTGCGCATCGTCTTCCGAAATCCATCCCCGCACGACGGAAAGGATTCCGGCTGGGAACTGTCCCTCGGTCATCGCAACTTCGCTGAAACCTCGCGCTTCGTCGTCAGCGAACTCGCGAGTGCACAGATCGGCGTCGGTAAAGCCCGTCGCCTCGAACGTGACATTGAACGGGACCACGTCCCGACGGGAAACCACGGAGGATTGAGACATATCCTGCTCCTGAAAAGTGCGAAGCAGGCCCCCGGCGGGAAGCTGCCCCGCTAGGGTTGTGCACGGAATAGTGCGTTTTGGGCTGGTTTCGGTCCAGCTACCGTCGAAAATCAGGCATCAGTATATCGCGGAATTCCTGACGAGAAGTTCCTCGATGCCGCACAGGTCAGTCCGAGTCTTGCGTTGGCTGCGACAGATACTTGGTCACGCCGTCCGGCAGATGTACGACGCCGTCTTTCGACTCGGCAGCCGCCTTTTGCACCGCATCAACGTTCGCCTTGAGCTTGGCGCTCTCGCCTTGCACGTAGCTCGGCCACGGCACGAACGGCTGGGCGTAGTCGCGCCCCAGCCTGATCGATTTCGGGCACCGATAAACAGCGGTATCGGCTTTCAGGCGCACAAGGATCTCGTCGCCACTGCAGGTCATCTGCTCACCCGTGAAGCCGACGTCCATCGAGCCGGATCTGTTGACGTCACGAAAGAAAATCCAGTGGTCGATGGCCGTCCCGCAGACATAGAGAGCTGCGAAGACCGCCCAAAGCGACAGGCCGAACCTCAGATTCCCGCCCGACTGGCCGGCCCGCGTAGCCGAAACGAACTTGATCCCGAACAGGATCAGGCTCAGCAAGCCGACGACGAAATACGCCAGCGGCGTCCAGTTGTAGGCAGCTCCGCCGATGCCGCCAAACAGGTTGAACTGAATCAGCTCCGTTCCACCGAGGAAGGCGATCGATGCCACCAGGCACGTCAGCATGTGCGCGCCGCCGATCAGAGGTCCCTTCCCCGGCTTTCCGATTTGCCGGATGGCGGCAAAGATATTCGCGTACATCAGGAAGGCGGTGATAGCGAGAAACGGCATAGTGGCCTCAGAAATTGGTGATCCCGCTCACTCGAGCGGACTGCGCGCCGCACCGGAGCGATCCATGCGGCGTAACCAGCGGCTCGGCATTTTACTGCGCCGGGTTGTCATCCGGGTGGTACCACCGTATCAGGGGGAGATCCCGATTCAAGGGGGAAGTGAGAATCCGGGTGTGTTCCCCGCCGGTTACAGATGCTCAATTCCCTTGGTCAAAGCCGGCCCGCCCGCGCAAGCACAACAGCATCCGGGTATTTGATGGGCTCGCCCAGAAATTCCGAAATCCGCGCATGGAGCAGCGTCGACTCTTCCCATGGCTTGTCACTGATGTGCTTCAGCGCCTCGCGCAGAAGCCCGACCGCCAATTCGTGTTGAACCGCATCGATCCAGTACTGCCCTGCCATGTCCACTCCGTGGCCAGTCGTTAAGCCGGAAGGCTCTCGACCGGAATCGTTTTAGGCATCTACTGCGGCGGAACGCCGAGGAAGTCGTCTCGGGAACCCGCCACATGTACGATGATTTTTCGCCACACCAGGCGAGCGCCCTCCCGCACCCAATCGAGGGCGTTGCGCGGGGGAACGCATCGGGGAGCGACGCTTTGCATAATGCGAAATTTTCCGTCAGACAGTTCACGTGAACAATCGATAAACGTTCACAAATAACGGGGGATTTCCTGAACGGAAAAGCCCGCGGCCTTCTCAAGAGAGAAGACGCGCGGGCTTGGTTTGCTGCGAACTGCTTTCCACATCACTGCGGACCGGCGCCCTGCTTGAAGGCTCCGGACGGCAGCGTCCAATCGGTCGTGGCGATCCGAATCGGCACCGTATATTCGGTCGAGAGCGCAAGGGCAGCGGTCTCTTCCTCATACCCGTACGGCGTGCCTTCATCGGCCAGTTGATGAACCGACTTCGTGCGGTGAATCGTGAGACCGAACTCACTTTCGAGATCGGCGATCCGCACGAAGCGCACCGACATCAGCTTTCGCTCAGTCGCCCGCTGGTGGCAGTCCGAGAAGATGCAATGCGCGCAGGACACACGGTTGAAGCCAAGGTAGTACGCCGGATGCGGACGTACACCGAAACGCTTCATGATGTCCCACACCTGCTCCTCGGACCACTGCAGTACCGGACGCCAGTGATCGACGTGCCGGCTCTGCGTGTGGCAACGATCCGGCTCGTTGGCTCGGTACTTCGACCGCGCTGCGGACTCTTGAGCGCGCTCCCCCGTGCAGACGAGGGTGCGGATACCCAAAAAGCGATGCTGGTTCCGCATCGCCGCGGCGCCGACGTCGACCTTGAGGCTGGCCGAGCACCAACGCTGAGACAGAGCCGCCGTGACCTGCGGAAACTTGCGCCGCGTGTTCTGCGGCCCAGCTCCGCCGGCCTGGATCAACCCGTCCGGCGTTTCGGCCATGACCGGCGCGGTGGACTGGTTCTCGCGAAGCATCTCCCGAAGAAAACCACCCTCGCGCCAACTGAAGTACAACGGCAGACCGAATTCAGCCGCGAACCGCCGGCAGTAGTCGCTGGTCACCGGCCAATCCATGAAGGATTCACCGTGCCCGTCAACGTCGTGATGCCAGAGTTCGATGCGACTCGAATCGATGCCAATATCGAGCAGGTGCAGGACCGTTGCCGCCGAGTCCTTTCCCCCGCTGAACATAACGACGTACTTGTCGTATGCGTGCGGATCAAACGCGACCGGTGAGTCGGCATCCGCAGGAGGTTCCACCTCGAACAGCAACTGCTGCTGTGGAGGCCGACCGTTTAGTGCTTCCAAGATGCTCTCCATGGCCGTGAGGCCGAAATCGCGAGCATCACCCCCAGCGGGAGCGAAATCCCGCGAGGGTTGAATGTGACTTTCCGTAACGCTGCTGACAGATGCCCTGCCTGAATCTCCAGACGGCAGCGCCCATTCGGGTGGTCAGGAATACGTGCGGTTGACGTTGCGCTTCGCACTGCGTTCACGAATGAGGCGGCGGAACAACTTGACCGCGTCTCCCCGTTCTTCAAGCTCGAAGCACTCCCACACGCGCGCATGGCCGTTGTACGGCCGCGCTCTCACGTGATAACAAGCCCCGTCAACTCCCAACGAAATGGCCTGACGGTCGTCGTTCAGCGTCGCACTATCGAGGTACCCGCATGCGTGAGCGAATCGGGTCAGGAAATTGTCGGACCGGACGAACTTCGGTTGTTTTGCGGCTCTCATCTGCTTCTCTCAGAAAATCTGCGGGAAGCAGTCCCGGCAGGGAGCGCGTCCCCGCATGGGTAAAAGTGAAGCGAGCATCCCCCTTGCGGAAGCGATGTCCCGCCAAGGGTGGATGCAACTTATGCCGCGACAGCCTCGGCCCGCACAAACGACGCAAATGAAATCGACGTCGCTTGTTTGAACGCCAGCAGCGCATGGCCGAGGGCCTTGAAAACCGAGACGAAAGGCGGAACGCTGACGGCCTGGCCACATACTTCATGACCGAACGTCTGCGTGACTCCTTGCACGAGATCCTCCCAGATCCCCTTGCAGCGAGCATGCTCGCGTACCGTGGGAATGCGGAGAAGATCCGGGTCGGCCGGATGCTGCAGGAAGGTTCCGGTGCTCTGACGCTTCGCGAGCGTCTTGTTGAGCGTCGGCACCTTGGGAGATTCTTCGTTGACGATCGTCATCTTGAATCCCTTCCCTGCCGCTTCGTCGCGTTCCTGCTTGTCCTTCAGATACGTGAGAGGCGACCAGCACTTATCGTCCAGCGCGACGACCTCCATGATCTCGCCCAGCTTGCGAGCCTGAGGCTCGGGACGCTCGACCAGATCGAAGGAGAACTCGACGCCCTGCGTGACCGCGATCATACACATGCGTTCACGATGCTCGAGCATGTTCCATTCGGCCGCATTCAGCACGGTCTCGTGGACGACATACCCGAGGTCTCGGAACATCGAGCGCGCGATCGCGGCCGACGCCGTGTTCAGCCAGCCGGGCACGCACTCGATGGCAACAAAGGCCGGCGAGGTTTGAGCCACCGCCGCCAGTGCCGGTACGATCAGATGCCCAACGTCAGGGTGCGACTCTGGGAACTCAAGCTTCCGCTTCGTGCGCCCAGCGTTTGATGCCCCGCTGCACGGGATACCGAGCACCATGCCGTCAAGCTTGGGCAGTTGAGACATCACCCAGTTGTCGAACACCACTTCCTGCATCGGAGCCGTCAGCAGGATAGTCTGCGCGTCGAAAACCGGGTTGTGCTCGATCGCATGCTCCATGCAATCGTCCCGTATCTCGTTCGCGAGTGCCAGCCGCGAGCGGATGCCTGCCTCTTCCAGCCCCGTATGAGCGGCTCGGTCGAGGATGCCGATTCCCGACGAGAACGAACCCATGAGCAGCGGTTCGTCATTCGCGAGCTTCGACTTCAGCCGGTCGAGCCGTTCCTTCGCGCGGACTTCCGAGGCGATCGGAAGCACGAAGATTCGGCGCAGCTGCACCACGATGCGGACGGCCGTCAGGCCCATGCGAACGAAGATGCCGAGGAGGCTTTCGTTCTGGATGTCGATTACCGGAACTTCGCGCTCGCGCACGACCTTCTTGGATACGACACGCTCGCCGTCGTCCGACGCCTCGAGGACCAACATACAGCGGTCCTCGTCTAGCTTGGCTTTGAGCTTCATGCCCGGCAGGAAGCCAGCACGGCTCGCCTGAGAGCCTTCGATCCACAGGCGCGGCGTGCCTTTGTTGCTGCCGAGCTTGCGAATCTCCATGCCTTGAAGGGATTTCATATGCTTCTCCAGGGGGTACGTGCGAGAAGCGCTCCCTGCGGGAACGCATCCCGCAAGGGTTGAAAACAAGGTGGATTACTTCGTGAACCAGGCAGCAGTCTCGAAGAGGTGCCGCGCGGCCTGGTCGTGTTCGTCGAACGCGACCATCTTGCCGCCGTAGCCTTCCGCGACGGCACGCTCGATCGCGACGTCGTAGTGCTCGCCCTCGTCGATATCGACGTCGGAAACGGGCAATTCGAACGTGCGGATCTCGGGAATACCTTGCGAGTTGTCGCAAAGGACCGCCACCTTGATGCGGGTGCGCTCCTCATCGACGTTCGCCTTCAGACCGAGCAGACGGTACAGATTGTCTTCGGCCTGATTGAGCTCGGCAGACAGTCGTGCACCTTCCGCGTGCCCATCGTCGGACAGACGATGGTCGCCGCGCAGGAACGACGCTTCACCGTGAGCCGCGATCGCCGCCTTGACGCGATCGGCCCAGCTCGACGGATACGAGATCTCTTCCCAGGCTTCGCCGCGGGTCAGTTCAGTCCCGTCGGGCAACACGGCCGTGGTGATATCGATCTGGTTCTGATTCGCCGAATCGGCGCTTTCGACCGTGGCCTGCTCGATACTCTGCCCCGGACGACGGAACGGGTATTCGAGCAGCACGTGGCCGTTTTCGTACATCAGGCCATTGGCCTCGTACTCACCCGGGCCATCGGCATCGGTTGCCTTGACCAAGACTGCGTACGGAAAGACCTTCCCCACGAGAATCGGGGCGATGAACGACTTGATGTTTTGCTGTTTCATGTGTGCTCCAATGAACCGCGAAGCACACGCCCACCAGGGCCGAGATGCCCCGCATGGGTTGAGAATCACCGGATGGTGAGAATCGATTGCGGTCAGACCGCACCGCAATAAGGCTAGATTTCGGACTAGCTGCCGTTGGGAAAACGGACTTATTTTGCCACAAACTTCCTGATGGGAAAATTCCCCAGATCGGCACACTCCCAAATATTCCGCCGACACTCCCTACCCTTACCACAATGGTGTTGGTAAGGGTAGGTTGATTTCCCAAAGCCCCCCGAACGCTACGTTTCATGAGATTCGATTTTGCCGGAACGAACCGCCCTGGTCACCCTCTGAAGTTCCCCTCTGCGGATTTGGAGCCGCACCCTTTTGTTGTCGAGGCCAACGAACGGAACCAAGCACACGGTGAAAGCGGGTTGTTACCGGTTCTTTGCGGAACTGGGCCAAAGATGTTAGCGTTTGGGCGGGTCCGATGCGCCCCCGCCGCTCACACAGGCGAAGCCCGAGGCAGCATTGAAAGCAGACGATTTACACGCGGTTTCCCTTTCATCTTCGATTGGGCTGGGCGCGTGCGAGTGAGCAGCACCTTGGAGAACAAGCAGCCGTCTAGCCTGTTTGGAGATGAACATGCCATCCGTCGAATCGGCAACTGGCCGAGCGAGCAACATTGCGCTTTTTGAAAGAGCGTGTGCTGTTGCGCGGCGCTCGGTACCTGCGGGACGTACAGAAGGTCAAGAATTTGCCGACGCCTGTCTTCGAGGAGTGAAGACAAAGGCAGAACTTTTGTCCAAAACGCTGTCAAGCTCTTACCCCCATCACGAACTTCTGGACCTGAGCGCCGCTTTGCGGGGATTTCAAAGCTGGGATGAGCTTAGCCGCTTTGCGCGCAACTTCGCCAAAACGGAAGACGCAGAGCGAGGTGCGTGGTATCAAAGTCTCTTGATGACAACGGCGCTCTGGAAACTGACACCAGCCGACGAAGTGTGCCCGCTTGTCCAGGCCATCCTCAGCCGCATGCTCGAAGCGCTACTGATTGCTGGCCCCGAGGAAATCGACCGTCCGGCCGCCGAGCTAATTCTTCGAAGAATCATGTTCCAGAAGGACCCCGAGCGCGTGTACTGGGGAGAAAACAAGGAGATTATGCAAATCGTTTTGCATGGACTCCAGTACTATCTTGGAATCACGCCAGCTAGCATCTTGCTTTCGGTTTTGGCACGAGTACCAGTCGTCAACGGGCGGCGCGCTCCGTGGAAGTCCCTGAGCGCAATCACGGTCGGTCAGATGATGGACTTGTCTCTAGCTAACGCAAGGTACGACAAGGGATTTGGGTATTCCGGATGGGCGCACGCGGTCGTTGACGTCCATCACGAGCTTGAAACCATTTATGCCAAATACGGCCCTGCTTCGGAGATTTCACCTTGGTTCGACCAAGACAGCAGCGATTTGAGAAATCGAACGTTAGAGGTCGATCGCGCCGTCTCGTCGCCATTGTCTCGAATTATTTGCCGTGATTTTTTGATCGATACGCTCAAACCTCTCCTCAGCTTGACCGTTAAGGATGCGCTGATTCGAGACGTTGGAGAGACGGGCTTCTATGAGAGTTTCTACTCAGGCTCTCCAGAGAAGGTGCAAACTGATTGGGCGGAAAATTACGGGTACATGGACCCTGATTCAATCAAACGAGTCGCCTTTCGGGAACCGTTTGGTGAATTCCAACTGAGCATTTTCCGAGTGCGCCGTTGGTTCGAAACCAATGGTCCGCGCCTTTACGAATTCGAAGCAGTCGTTCACGACAGTAACGATGAGCTCATCGCCAAGTTAGGACTTGCGCTCTTCATTGGCGAGGGTGAGACGTCTCCCTACGAACTGGCCTGGTGTCTAGACGAACACGACCACGACGACTTACGGGAAGCGGGACTTGGACTGGCGCAAGCTGCGTATCGCTTCGACGTCAACAAGAGCTTGCTCGACCGTGTCATGGTATTACGCGACTGGGAGGTTCGGGAGGACCATCGAAGAAAGGGCTTGGGCAAGAAATTGCTTAACGAAGCGATACGTCGAAGCATTCGGGGATTGGCGACCCCCTCGATTCTGGCTTGCCGGCTTTGCCCGCTCCAAATGAAGATTCATCCATACAAAGAGTGGGTCGCAAAAGCCGCCCAAGGAAGCGCCGAGGGGCCGCAACTAGAATTGTGTTCACCTGTCCTGGAAGTCCAAGAGATTTTCAGACGAAGCGTAGGCTCTGGAACGTTTGTGTGTGACAAAAACATCGAGGTGTTCGACGTTCCCTATCTGCCGTGGGTGCATCGGGGACATGAATTGACTCTTTTGTCGATGAGCCTCGCGCGCCCGCCGGCCTGATGGCGAAGGGGCAGATTCGAGGACAGAACGTCGGGTACTTTGAGCCGAATGCTGGCGACTAAAAAGAACGAGCCTCCGAAGAGGCTCGTGAGAATCACCGCCCAACACGATTGCCAACACCTGTCGCGGGGCGGCGTAAAGGAGCCGGGGATGGGCGGCGTAATGGCGCCAGCAGAACCGGGGGTAAAACGCGGATTCGAACGGTTTCAAGGTTGCGGTTTTTTGCCGTTTTTGGCAACTGCATTTTGAGGGGGATCTGGCATCGGTTTCGGGGTGCGGTAACTGTCGCCCTCGAGGACGAGCCGGTAGGCGCCGTGGCGTAGTCGGTCGAGTGTGGCGGTGCCGAGGATGCGGTTGTCGGGGAACGCGGCGCCCCATTCACCGAAGTCGAGATTCGACGTCAGGATGGTCGCCGCGTGCTCGTAGCGGGCCGCGACGAGATCGTGGAAGTCCTCGTCCTGCGGGGTACGTAGCGGTTTGAGCGCGAAGTCATCGACGATCAGCAGCGGCACCCGGGCGTACTGCTGGAACTTGCGGTCATAGGCGCCGGTGGCGCGCGCGGCGTTCAATCGCTTGAGCAGCTCGGTCTGCGAGATGAACAGCACATCGCGGCCTTGGCGGGCGGCGCAGTGGCCCAGCGCCTGGGCCAAGTGGCTTTTGCCGGTGCCGGTTGGACCGGCGATCAGGATCGCGACCTTCTCGTCGAGATACCGGCCTGTCGCGAGATCATGAACGTGTGAGCGGTTCAACGTAGGCAGCCGGTCGAAGTCGAACGTCTCGAGCGTCTTGCCCATCGCGAAGCCGGCGCGCAGCAGACGGGTGCCGAGCTTCTTGTGTTCGCGACGGGCAACCTCGTCGTGCAGCAGCATGGCAAGGAACTCGGTATAGGCGAGCTGCCCGTCGATCGCCTGACGGTTGCGCTGCTCAAGCGAGTCGAGGATGCCGGACAGGCGCAGCTGTTTGAGGATGGAATTCAATTCGGGACTCGGGTTCATGGTGTCAGTGGATCAGCAGGGATTGGAGATCACGGCCGAAGCGGCCGCCGTTCTGGTAAGCGCCAGTCGGGGCCGACGCGGGACGCGGCACCGGTTCGCTGTCCAGGCCTTTGTCGAGGATGCCCTTGATGGTGCTGTACTTCGCGCTGCTGAACGCGAGCGCACGCTCGCAGGCTGCTTCCAGCCTCTGATCGCCGACTTTCTGTCGCAGCCGGATGATCCCCTGCGCGCCGCGCAGGTTGACGAGCACCTTGTCGTTGAACAGCGCGAGGATCACGCCGTGGCACGACGGCCCGATCTCCTTCGCGCGCGCCAGACACCACTGCGGATCGTGCTCGAGCCAGGCCTGCGCTTCGGGCGGCTGGTGATCTCGCACCGTGTGGCGACCGCCGGCCCGCTGCCGCGGATGGGTTGCGACGAGTTCATGCCGATGGAACAGCTGGATGACCGTATCGGTCGCCTTCAGCCAGAGCGACTTGCCGACGAGCGTGAACGGTGCAGAGTACAGCGCGTGCTTGTAGACGACGTGGCCGTCGCGATGGACCGCCACCTCCTTCCAGACCGACAGTACCGGCGGCACGTCCGGCAATGCAGCGAGCAACGGGCGCTCGACGCCGAAGCGCGTCAGCGGCCGTTCGTGGACGGTGCCGTGGATACGAGTGCCGGCCTGCTGCATCACCCATTCGCGCAGTTGCCGGTTGGCGTCGGCCAGATCCCGGAACTCGCGCAGCGGCACGAAGGACTTCTTGACGTATTTGACGCCCGATTCGACGACGCCCTTCTTCTGGGGATCGTGCGGCGGACAGGCGTCGATCCGGAATCCATATCCCTCGGCAAGCGCGGCGTACGAGCGTTGCACCGCCGGCTCGTATCGACACGCCCGGATGATCGCGCACTTCGCGTTATCGATGATGACCCGGTCGGGACAGCCGCCGAACCATTCGAAGGCGCGCCGGTGGCTGGCGAGCCACGTCTCGACGGTCTGGTCCAGCACGATCTCGGCATACTGGTGGCGCGACCAGCACAACGTCATCACGAAGATCCACGTCCGGACCGCAATGCCCTCGACCGTCAGCACGGGTCCCGCGCCGAAGTCGACCTGCGCGGCGTCGGCCGGTGCGAAGTCGAGGATCGTTGTGGTGGCCACGCTGCGCTCGGCAGCCAGATGGCGCAGCATGCGCTTCACGGCACAATAGCTGCCGGCGTAGCCATGATTGCGTTGAAGGGCGGCATGGATCGTGGTGCCCTGAACGCCGGCGGCAAGCCATTCGCGGACCTGTTCGCGATATGGCTCAACCGTCGACACACAGGTGTGCGGCAGGTGCGGCGTGCGCCCGAAGACACCCGCGATCGTAGCGTCGTCCGGCAGCGGCTGCACCGGATCCAGCCAACTACGCGCTTCAGCCTCGCGGCGCACGGTCGTCAGCTTCTTGCGCCCCATCAAACCGCCGCGCGCGATGTCGCGGTCAGAATCGCCTTGCCGCATGCGGACAAGGACTTGGCGGTATTCAAACAATTCGAACCTCCTGTTGGCCATGGACGCTCCGTTCAAAAAGAACGGAGCGTACCGACTCGGAAAGTTCGAACCGCGTTCTCGCCCTGATGCTGCTGGCGCCTATGCGCCGCCCCTAACGTGGCGCCATTACGCCGCCCTTGGACTGGCGCCTATGTGCCGCCCCTCAAGTGGCGCCCTTATGCCGACCCCGCATTGGCTCCATAGCGCCGCCCCGTGACAACACCTTCTTTGTGGTGCGGGCAGCGCACTCTCAGGGAGCACACGGCGGGCGGATTTCAGGCTTATCGATTACACGTCGATCGATGGGGTCGACGGCTTGTGCCCAGTCTCCTGCTCAAGTTCCGAGCGCGAAATCACTGCGCAGCTACGCACGTGCGGGTGCTCGTCATGCAAGAGCGCGTTACGGGCGACGTCATCACATTTCGCATACAGCAAGCTTGCGACGACAGTCCGTCCACCTCGATCAAGTTCGCGGAGGTCCGACTCCAAGATCACCGCTTGTTGACTCAGGGTGGCGATTTCGGCCTCGCGCAGTTGGTACAGCTGATGCACGACCGCATGAGGCATCGAGCCTTTCATCGGATATTGCTCAGCGAGCATTCGCGACGTAACCGGCTTTTCCAGCAGTCCGATTGCGCTGTTGCGACTCGCGCGAGACGCCGCCAGATAACTCCGGGTCGCCTCGCCGGCTTCCTCCAATGCCTCCTGAATCAGACCGTCCTCGTCCGGGAACAGCCCTTTCATCTGGTTGACCTGAGTCTCCAGTGAATCGACTGCACCGTAGAGCGATCCGGCCACTTCCTTCCAGTTCACCTCGGTAGACGCGATTTCAGGCTTGCGCCCTTCCCGCGCCGCCGGCAGTTTCCCCTCGATTGCTCCGGCTTCGCGAGCCAAGGCATTTTCAAGAGCGAAAGCCTCCTCTCGCAGCCAGGACGGTGTATCCCCGCCGAAAGCATTGAGCAGTGCCTTTGCAGCGTCGCGAACGGTCACTTCAGGCTGTTTCTGGTCCAGAACGTCATATCGGTTCCAGATAGCTTCAACGGCCGTCTCGATCCCCTCCAGATACGCGGGCAAGCTAACGTCGATTCCGGCCACAGCATGCGCCAACATCATCGACTCCACGCCGTCAAGCGCAGCTTTGGCTTCGGAACTGTCATCGTCGTCGTGCAGCGAAGACTCGATCACACCGCCACCCTGGGGCAACAGCGTAATCACGATGTCATAGGCAGCGAGCCGTATCTCTCGATACCCATTCGCCCGCGGTTTCTCGTCGCGCTCCAGATACGCCTGAAGGGCTCCAACATCCAGCATCGGAGCGGTACCCTCTAGAATCGCCAATCGGGCCTTCTCACCAGCGTCCCGCGTGTCGAATGGTCCGGCGATGTTTTCCTGCCGGTCAACGTCGAAGACAACGAACGGTGCATTTTCGCCGTCACCAGCGAAATTGCCACAAGGATCAGTTCCATCGACAACCAGACTTCTCTGAACAGTGGCCGAATTGATCGCGTGTCGCACCGTATCTGGCAATTCGATGAAGTCATCAAGGTAGCCTTCCACGATGAACGCTATCGCTTCGTCAAACGTCACCGTCTGGGCAAGGCTGACGTAGGCGTGGGCCTCCGAAATCAGGCCATCGGCACGCTCGCCCTCAACCGTGAAGATTCCGCCTTGCCGAACGTGCGGGACCGCATGAGCGTCGATTTTGACCGACGGCGCTGTCTCATTGACGTCGATCACCACGTTCAACGCCTGCATGCGCTGCACCGCCGCCAGGATGCTCGTAGCAATGGGGTTCAAAGGGGCTTTCACCGCGGCGGAATCCGCTTCAGCCTGGAATCCACGGGGCCCGCGAAATGCATCAACGCGGAAGTCAGCCTCAGCAGCCAGTTTCCACTCAGAATTCCAGAGAGGATGCAGTTCGTCGCCGATACAGGCTTCCTGATTCTCGGCACGGCCGCATTCTACAAAGGCATCGAGCATCAGCATGTTCGCGTCACAGAAGTCATGGGTATGGCATACCCCTGCGCTTTCTTCGACGCGGTTCCGTTCACGGACGAGTGTGAGTTCCGCTTCCGTCAACGACAACGCCAATTGACGGCAGAAGGCGATTGCTACACGTACTGCCGCTTCGTGAAACTGGGCAACAACCGACTTGCCGCTTTGCTGGTTCATATGTGCTCCGTTGATTGAATCGCGAAGCACACAGCCCACCGGGACTGAGATGCCCCGCATGGGTTTGAAATAGTGGCCGGTGAACCCAGCCTAAGGATCAAATCCCGATCCCGGGCGACAGCGGAATTCCGCCATCGACCCGGTACCGGTATCTCGTCATCTCCTGACGTAGAGCCAGTAGAGAACGCACGCCACGAGC
The DNA here is from genome assembly GCF_048627025.1 of Burkholderia aenigmatica. Classification (NCBI taxonomy): domain Bacteria; kingdom Pseudomonadati; phylum Pseudomonadota; class Betaproteobacteria; order Burkholderiales; family Burkholderiaceae; genus Burkholderia; species Burkholderia aenigmatica. The sequence goes on from NZ_CP184471.1 coordinate 184,070, forward strand.
CACAGCAGCCATGCGACACAGAAGACGCCGTCGAACGCCGGCTTCAGTGTCTTGTGCCTGGCCGTAGCCCTGCCCAGTTGGGCGCCTACGAAACCACCTCCGAGGGTGATCAGATGCAGCCATGTTTCCTTGATGCGCTTCTCCCGCTCCACTGCCCGGCGTTTGTCTTCGACGAACATCACGAAGGCAACGACGTTGATGCAGAGGAACAGGATGCGGAACGCACCGGGAAACAACGGCGACAACACGATCAATCCTGACACGAAGGCAAGTCCGGTCAGTTCCCGAAACGGTTTCGGCTTTGCTTGAGTCTGCATACCCCTCCTTTCGGGATTGAACACGACGAAGCTCATCCCCGATCGAGGCCGGGAAGCTCGTCGAACTTGGTGAAACTGATGCCGGCGCCGGTGTAGGTTGCGATTTCGCCGTACACCACGACGCGATCGACCTGCAACTGCGCAGCACGCGCTTCCTCGATCAGCTTCTTGTAGGTAGCGCGATTCAGTACGCCGTTGACGACGAAGATACCGGTCCCCTTGGAGACGGTGGTAGCTCGAACGAAACCTGCGAGATACTGGTACCCATCCAACGGAGAGACCGCGGCGTAGCTATACATCCCCAGCACCTGCAACTTCAGTGATGCCGACGGCACATTGTCTGCCGCTGCGGATTCAGCTTGCTTCGCCGCCTCGCGGCGAGCTTCGTTCTTCGCCACCGTGTAGTCGCCATAAGCCATTCGATCGATTCGAGCGAAATCGAGCCCATGTTCGTCACACAGAAAGCGAAGGTCCGCCAGCATGCCGAGAACGGTCTGCTCGATTCCTACCGGAGTCGCCGGATCGGATTCGAACGTCTGGTCTGCAACACGCCACGTCTTGAGGGATTGCCCGACACGCACAACCCGCATGCGCGGGCTGTAGATCAGGTCCTCGGAGAACTCCGGCATCTCTGCCGGAACCTTGATGTCGACAGAAACCGTGTCTGCCGTGTTGGTCTGCATATCCTGCTCCTGATGACGCGAAGCAGGATCCCAAGCGGGAACGTGCCCCGCATGGGTTGAGTAAAGGCGGCAAAGCCGCTTCTGGCTGGAAATGGCCCAGCTACCGTCGAAACTGCCGAGAATCTTACCAGAACAGCGGCATTCCGGGCCTAGTCGGACTTGACGTCACTGGTGGTGTCGGAATCCGGTGGCGATACGGGTCTGTTCTGGTGCGTCTTGGTCGTCGATCCGGATGTGCCGCTCAAAACCCTCCCAACGTCGGTGTCGACCTTCGGATCGAAGAAAACTACTCTGCCGCCTTCGGCGATGATCCGGCTCATTTCATCCATTCGCTCTTGCGTCAGTACGTCATTTTGCCGGCCATGCAGCGCTTGATGACTGGTTCCGAAAATGCTCGCTGGCGAAGGCTCCCAACTGCCATCCGCAGTCTGCGACCAGTGCTTCGGCGTGAACGCAAGACCATCCTGGTGAGGTTGAGCGTCCGGCATGCGCAGATCGTCGTTGGTGATCGGCATATTCTGGTCGAGGGGAAGCTGTTCGCCCGACGAAAATCGCCCGCCCATGAGGGTCTTCAAATCCTGAAGGACGTAGCGACCGACGTCCTCGGGAGGTGGCATCCGGTAATTGGCCGGCTGACGCAATTCCTGTTGGAACTCTGGCGGCTCGGACCGCTTCTGGAGCTCGTCCCGAGTGACGATTTCTGCAACCTTGGGCATTTCGCCGCGCTCCATGCGGATAACGACATCAACAGCTTCTCGAATCAGTTCGACCCCGGGGCCGCCCAACACTCGCGTCATTCTTGCGAGTGCTTCGTCAACGCTGCTCGCATACATAGTCGCCAGGCCAGCACCATAATAAAGCCAGGAATTGAGAACGCGGAGTGCAGTGTTGTCCCTGATTTCATCGAAAGCCACTCGGCGATGGCCAAAGGCGGGAAATCCACCCGGCCAAAATTCGTTATGCACAAATCGCTTTACGTTCGGCCCGAACTCCGGGCCCTCCTGAACGAACTGGCAAAGCACGAATTCTTCCCGCGGCGCCCGGACCGACATCTCATTGAGCAGGACGTGCATCAGGGTCGTCTTTCGGGATCCAACAGTACCGATGATCAGAATCGATTTGCGCTGGTCAATCAGCTGCTCGAAGTGCCGGCGCTGCTCGAACGAAATGGTCCCATCCGCCTGCAAAGCATCGAGCGTCGTCGGGAAAGGCTTCGGTACCCTGAAAATGTCCGTGAGGCTCGAGAAGTCGATGTCCCACGTCAGAGCATCTGGATACCCGAGTTCCGCCAAGCGTATACGCAGATCGTGGTCGGAAAACAGAAAGAATCGCACCGCGTTATCTTCACCGACCGCCAACTTGGCGTTCAGCGCAGCCAGGTTGTTCTGGCCAAGCGCACGCGCGAGAGCTTCAAGGACATGGGCGTGTTGAACGCCCGGCAACTGTTGCCTGGCCGCCCGCTTGAGTTGATTGAAGGAATTCCGGCTGAGAAATGCTGACGGCATGACGAGTCCTTTTGATCAAGGTCTACATACCGGCGATTCCATGCAGACCTGACAAAAGGTCGTCCTGCGAAATGAGAGTAAGCCGCCTGTTTAACCCGCCGGCAGGTTGGGATGGCATCCAGCGGATAGCCTAGCACACGCCCCCAGGCGCAGCAATTCCCTCCGCGGAAATGAAAAACCCGCCGAACGCCCCGAAGATCGAGACGTGCGGCGGGTTCATTCAGAGCTGGATCAGCTTGTAGTCATTGAGCACGACGCTGCGTGCCTTGCGAAGTTCCGCCTGGATCTGAGCGTCCGTCGGGTCCTTCATGTAGTACGAGACAGCGACGTCATCGCCGCCGTCACGGTGAATCCATGCGTCGACGCGATGTGTGTAGCCTTGCTTCTTGTACTTGGCGTCGTTGTTGGCCATTCGACGGGCAGCCTTCTCCCGCCCTTTTTCGAACTCCGCATTGAGCTCGCCCATGAAGCATCGCTCGCACTTCTTCTCTCGGTTCGTTCGCACGGTATCGGGATCGAAGGCGGGCTTGCCGCACTTCACACACGCGATCACGCCGATCGTCTCGAGCAGCCGGCTCATGTCACCGACCTTCGCATCTGCGAAAGCGAGTTCTTTCTCATGGACGAACGCATTTCCGCCGCCGTCCGACATGGTCACCGTGATCTGGAAACCGTACTTCGAATTCATCCAGGAACACGGGGAGACCTCGGCCTTCAGGATTGCGCCAGCGACTTCGCGCGAGACACTCGCCTTTTTGAGATCCGTTTCCGGACTGGATTGCTGATTCATAGCTCCGCTCCTGTGCAATGTACGCGAAGCAGACGTCCCGGCGGGATGAATGCCCCGCAAGGGTAGATAGCCGGGGTTCCGGCCGACATGGAAGTGCGGAAAAATCCGCGTTTGGCTGGAAAATGGCCCAGCTACCAATCAAAGCAAAGGCATTGTGCCATAGTTTCCTGACAGGAAGTAATCGCACAAAAAAGGAAACCCGCCAGCACCCCGAAGGGACTGGCGGGTCGTCAGCTGCATCAGATCACTACGAGCGCTGCTTTGCAACGGTCTGGGCGGCCGCGTACTTCTCGGCCATCGTATCGAGTCGGTCGGTTTCGACGCTCGGCGTGTCGTACGAGTTCATGCCTCCCGGATTCGACCCACGCCAGGCGGTGCAGGCGGCTTCCATCGTCGGATGCCCCGTCGAACACCACATGAAGGTGTCGTAGTCGTACTCGACATCCCATTCCGGATCGTCACCCGTCTGGTAGTAGTCGAAGAATCCCCGACTCCAGGTGCCGTTCCGGCTGGGCCACACTACGTTTTCGCGATTTCGGCTCATTGCGGTTTCAAAGATGACGAGGATGTCTCCCGCGCGGGGAGACATCCCCGCGCGGGTTTGGACATCAAGCCCGGTCACGCTTACGCGGCCGGGCCATCTTGAACGGACGAAATCTCCGCACGTTTCAGAACAGCGCTGCCTGCTGCAACTGGCGTTGCTGAGCTGGCAACGGTACGGCCATATCAACGACCGGCACGACATCCGCCAGTCGCCCTTCCACCTCGAACGGGTTTGTGTCCCACGTCGAGCGTCTCAGCTTGGCATTGAAGCCAGCCTCTCCGTTTCCGACCAGCGGGGTCAACCGCCGGGCACGCCCCCACTCACGGACACGAAAACGTTGGATCGTCACGGTCTCGTTTCCGATCTGGAAATCGATCGGATCGCGGAACACGATGACATCTCCGGCGTTCGGCGCCGCGGCACTCTCGAGCGACTTCTGCTCGTATGCCCTGCGCTGAGCGTCACGCCAAGCTGCGGCGTTGTCCAGGTTTCGGCCCGATCCGGCGGGTATCTTCTCGATCGGCGTGAGCTGATTGAAAAGCGACCTCGGCATGGACGTCTCGCCCGGGTCGGAGAACTCCCAGATCGGCTTCCAGCAGAACTCTTTCTGGTCACGGGAGATCTTCACGAATTCCGCATAGTTGAAGCCCTCGCCAGTCACCTTGATCGTCATGCGCACGACGAACCAGAGACCGCCTCGCCCGGGCTTTCCATCGACAACCTCGTAGGTCGCCACGTCGTTTTCCACCTTTTTCCCGGCGTAGTGGGTGTCGACATGCCGCAACATCTCCATTGCCGATTTGCCCGGAATATTCCGGGTACCGCTGTAGCCCATAGTCTGCTCCTGAGTAGCTCGAAGAGGCAGACACCCCATCCGGGATGCCTGCTCCCCGATGAGTTAGTGAACAACAGCCAACGCAGACGACGCGACGGCCCCGTTGAGATCGGACCAGCTTGCAAACCGCTGATCCGAGATACACCACGGCGCCGACTCGTAGCCGGGCAACATCCGGATCGCCTTGGCACGGAGGGCCGAGATGATCTTGCCGGCGAGCAACGACGGGTAGTCGTCGAGCCCTTCGACCTGGCACTCGTATCCCTCACAAAGCTTCAGGATTACCACCGGCTCCGGCAGCGTCGCCATCGGTAGGTAGGCGTGCGGGACCTGGATCTCGCACTTGCCATACTGCTTGGTGACCGCCTTGACGTTCGCCTTGAACAGCTCGCCCGCGATCCAGGTTCCGGCCGCTGCACCGCGGTAATCCAGCTTCAGATGCGGCAGACAGATCTGGTGCTGCACGGCGTAGGCCGCGAGCGTGCTGATGTGGGCGTTCGAGCAGAGATAAATTGCCATCTTGTACTCCTCATTGGAAATTGCGAGGAGCACACACCCTGAGGGATGTGCGTCCCCACAGGGTTAAAACATGAGCGCCACCTCGATGGCGGCTCCAAAAAAGCGAATCAGGCTGCAGCTTGAAACGTAACGCTGCCGCGCTCGATCAGCCGTTCTGCGAAGTCCTCGACCTGGTAGTTCGGATACCACCAGACGTTCCCGAGAACAACGATGCTGCCATCGTCCAGCAAATCGATTGCATCGGAGAGCATCGGCGCGTCCGTCAGGGCACCGACGTCGACAGGGGCGATCCCGAAGAGCTTCGCGTTACCCAGAAAGCCCAACTGATCGAGCATGTCGTCCAGGAACCGGACGTCGTTACCACCTACGCGGCCCTTGATGTCCTCGAGTATCTCGCGGTCACGATCGTTTTCGATCAGGAACTTGAGATTTCCCGTGGCTTCGATGATGTGTTTCATGACGCTTCCTATAACTTGGGCAAGGAAGCGTCCCCGGCGGGAATGCTTCCCCACCAGGGTTGAGTTGTGATTCAACGTCCGTCGCCTTACGAACGAGCGGCGCTGACTTCTAAATCGAAACTGAGTTTCATCACTGCGCCGACAAACGAACGATCTTTCCCGGCTTGTAAGCAACAAACTCGGTCGATGTGTTCCACTGTCCGCCCAGATGCCCGAGGGAATCGGTGAACTTCAGATCCCTCGCAACACGTTCGACTTCGGTTCCGTATTGCGACCTGTCGAGGTCACAAATCCGGAACTTCATGCCCAGATCGGCAACACGAGCTCTCATTCCAGCCGCTCGGAACGCCTGTCGTACGTCCACGCTGGTGACGGCGATCGGAAGACCGGGTGCAGCATTGGAGCAGAGAATAGCGGCCATCTTGTACTCCTCAATGGAGAAATCGTGAGGAGCACGCACCCAGCGGGGATGTGCGTCCCCACAGGGTTAAAAAATCGACGGTCAGCTATTGAGCCATTCGTCGTGTGTCTTGATTTTCCACCCGAGTGCCTTGGCCGACTCGACGTAGATCTGGTACTCGTCGTCGTTCGTGCCGCGCCACCCGGCGATTCCGCGTTCCGCCAGCGTGACCTCCGCGCTGCCTTCCCGCGACATGAGCGCAGCCTCGAAGGCGGCCCTGCAACGCCAGGCGATCAGGTACTCCTTGCCGGGCTCGGCGCAGTGGAGCTTGACGACGTTGCCCTCCACGGCGTCCGGCTCGGCACAAAAGGCCATCGTGTGTCCGTTGTAACCTTCCGGAAGAAACACGACACGCGCGGGCCGTGATGCGACGCCCGACAGCGGGGCTTCCTGATGGATAGCAGACTGGATATTCATACGCTACTCCTGGGACGAGCGAGAAGCGCCCACGCGGGAGCAACATCCCGCAGGGGTAAAAAATGGAACGCACCGTTGACGGTGCAGAGAGATCGCGGCCGAGAACACGGCCGGGAATGGCTGGTTTCGGCCCAGCTACCGGGTAAATCAAGGGAAATTATACCCGGAATTTCTCGACAGGAAGCCAGAACGATTCCCGACCGCCGCCGTCAGTCGGAAGGCATTCGCCCGGAGGCAGTTCTTCAGCATGGGAAGAATGTAGCAAGGCCCGGAAACCTCCCGCAACGGGATTTCCGGGCCTGTCTGGGACAGCGAGACGCGATCGGGCCGGCTTAGAAGCCCGACGTCTTGCGGTTGTCGGTTTCCTGCGTGAGGGTCAGGAATTTGCCGCGCTTGTCGAAATTCACGACGGTGATGATGTCTTGGCCCGTGGCAGCGCCGACACCGACCAGCGCCAGGGCTCCCAGGTGCGCTTCGCCGTAGTGGAACGTGGCCGTGGAGGTGCCATCCGCGTTCGTGACCGTCTTCATCGGCTGGCCGAGCTTGGCTTCGACGTCGCTCAGCGTGCTCACGCCTTTGACGAAACTGGTGTTGACGCTGGCGTCCGGCTTGACGCCTTGCGTGAAAGAGCAGGCGGCGACGTTCAGCAGAGCGGCGGCGGCAATCGAAGCGACAAGCAGTTTGCGAATCATGTTTTTGTCCTCGTAAGCGGTTTGTATCGACGCGGGTGCGTCGGATGTAAAGTCATCTTATCGGTGGCGAACCCGGATTCAAGTGCCCTTCTTCGCCGGAGGCAGGCGTGTCCTGCGGCGAGCAGCATCTTAACGGTCTCGCCACCCTTCCGCGTCAACCTCCTGGGTCCAAAACGCGAGCTCCGGCCAAACCGGAAGCTGGTGACCGGGCCGCAGTGCGCAGAAGCCGGCGTGCGCGAGTCCGTTGATGCCAGCGTAGGAGCGTAGGAACAAGGCCAGTCGGATCGTTTCCCCATCCCCGTCGTACTGGTCGTCCTGGATAATCTCCTCTCTGGAGAAACCGAGGTGCAGTCCCGCCGCGAAGGCCCACGCCGTCGCTTCCGGATCGGAACTCTGAATGACCGCCCTGTAGAGCGGCGTGTCCGGGGGCAGGCCCATCTCCCCCACTTGGCGGAACATTTCACTGCGACCGGCGTACAGGTTGCCGCACATCAGATGTCGAAAGCGCTTGGGGGTGATCGCTAGATGCGCGCCCTCGTGCAACAGAACAGAAATCCGGCACGCCGGATCCACCAGCAGCTCGCCGCGCTCGATGCGCACGCTCTCGGTGAAGCCGGTCGCACCCGGCTCATACCGCGCCGGAATGCCAATTTCGTTGAAGAAGGTGAGTACGCGATCGAGCGTACCCGGCCTGTATTTGGGTCGTTTGTTCATTGGATCGAATATCGGCGCTCGCTGCTTCCAGCAGTCTGCCACACCCTTGTTATATCCACGGGAAGCCCCGACGATACCGATAATCTCACCGGTTTCTAGACCTTTCGCGGCTCACCCAAAATGCGATCGCCCGCGCTCAGGGGCGCGGGCGACAGGGTATTGCGATGATCAGCGTGCGCGGCTCGGTGTCAGCCGGCCGGCGCCGCGGTCGCCTCGTGTCTTGGAATGACCTGCTGATCGTCACTCAACAACCTGTTCGAGACCTGGATCATAGTGCCGACTTCGAGCTTTTTCATCGGCTGGACGAATGGTGCGAGCCCTTGGCTGAGCTCGCCGGCGACCAGCTCTCCCCTCAAGCCGTTGAGGAAGTCTCGCCACCAGTGATCGACGTGCGGGCCGAGATCGCGGATATCAGCCATCTCCTTCTTCAGCGCATCGAGACTCTTGATCAGTTGTTCAGCCTTGGCATGCAGTTCTTCACGGCTATCGCTCAACTCAACGAGCCGGTACAGTTGCCCTGGTCGGACAATGAGTTCGAACCTCTCTATGTACTCCTCGCCGCCCGTAAAGGCATCGAACAGATCTCGATAAGCGGCCAAGTCAGCGGCCAGGCCCTTGAGGAGGTAGTCCTGTGTCTCCGGACTCCACTCGGTGTAAGGCTTGGATGCCGCGAGGAGACGATCTAGGTCGAATCTGGACGTCTCGAAATTTCGGGGCATCGCGCGTGGAATCGCGTCCCTTCCGCCGAACTGCGTCACCTCGGAGAGTCTGAACAGGATTGCCCATACGACTCCTGCGGTGGTCTCAATCTTGCCACAGATGCTTTCTATGGCCTGCTCGTGATCATGCACCCGACCACTTTGCTCGCGAAGATCCTTGATTCGCTCCTGCACCTTCCCGTCCATCAGGCCTCGAGCGATGCGTGTTAGACAATCGGACTGCTCCAGCATGGCGAGATCCGAACTACCGCTGGATATTGCGCGAGCTTCCGCCAGCAGGGCACCCGTAACAGCGCCCGGCTCTACTCTCTGCAACAGATCCATCAGCACATACGCTGCGTCGAAATCATATCCACGATCGCTTGCCATGATCCCCTCTCGCCGAATCGGTTCCCGCCACGAAGTTTCCGTCAGCATACCCGAAATGCAAACGCCCGCATCCGGTCGGGACCGGAATGCGGGCGTCTATTTCGTGCTTCAGGGAATCAGTGCGCCAGGCTCGTGGCGAACAACTGGCGCGACACCGACTCGCGCATGGACTTCAGCTTCTGAACGCAGGCCTCGACGAGGTCCTTGTCCTTGGCTTCCTCGGCGTTTTCCTTTACCGTCGAAACGAGGAAGTACTGCCGGGGCGACTGGCTGTCCGTACTGAAACCATAGTCGGCCAGAATCCGGTCGAGACGGTCCATTGCCGATTCGCCGGATACCGCCGCTTCAACTGCGCTTTCTGCCATGACGTTCTCCTTCTGGTGCTTTTCGAAGCACTCACCCCGGACAGAGATAAGTGCCCCGCCCGGGGAAAGGAGCCCGCCCCCCTTGCGGGATGGCCGGCTCCTGGAAGTCGGCCTTGCGGCCACGTCAGATACGGCCAACCGGCATCGCTGGCTGGCTGCGAACGGATACATCACGCTGCGTCGAGCGCTTGGGCAGCGTCGTCGCACTGCTCCGCCGGCGCGAACGTGATTTCGTAGGGATCGACCGGTTTCTGAGCTGCAGGGCCCGCGCGAACGGACGCCTCCCGCTGTGCGCGTTGTCTGGCCAGCTGCTCGTCGAGATATGCGATCGTACGGTTCTTCGATTTGCGCATGATGGATTCCTAAAAGAAAGTGACTTTTCGGAGTCCACGCTCCCTCCAGGGGAACATGGACCCCAGGGGGCTGAAGAAGGAGTGGCTTACTCAGCCTTTTCCGCGATTTGCCAGCCGGCCGTGCCGAACTGGGCGTCGAGCTGGTCGCCGGTCAGGCGATCAGCGTTGTCTCGGCAGTCACCATCGGACTTCTGAGGGTGAAAATAGCCGCAGCAACCGCAGTCAATCACTTCGATGAAGGGCATCGTCTACTCCTTGAAAAATGCGAAGCAGACGTCCCGCGCGGGATGAACGCCCCGCGAGGGTGAGCACCGAACGGTGCGAGGAAGGTTACGGCCCAAGATCGGCCGATTTGGCTGGTTTCGGTCCAGCTACCGTGAGAAGCGCCCCCATCATACCAAAAATTTCCTGACAGGAAGCTGTGAATCTGTCGCTGCGGCCGATCAGTGCTGGAGAATCGCTGCGCCGATTACGAAAACGACACCGGCAGCGAAGATCGCCGCGCAGACGTACCACTGTCGCTTCAACTCTTGATCCCGGAAACCTCGTCCAAGACCTTGAAGACCTCGACAACCTCTTTTGCGTTCGCCCGGGACACCCTGTAGTGCGTCTCGCTGACTGGCACGAAAAGGTACGTATCCTCGCCCACAATCGTGCTGCCGGCCGACGTCAGCGCATTGTTCCATGCGCGCGATCGCGGCTTGACCTGCGCCGTCCCGGCCAGCCACTTTTCAATCTCTCTCTTCGAGTACACCCGGTCATGAAGTAGTTCGACCGACATCCCCGTCCCCTAATAGCCAGTAACCGCGACCAGGCCGATCATGCCCGCGCAGACCAACGGTACAAAGGCCAGCTTCCATTTCCCGGCCCGGGAGCACCAAGCGCCGGCGCCAGCCAGCGCCGCGGCCTCAACACCCTGAGCGATGCTCCACGCGTGCATGGCTGTGGAGCTCATGCGATCAGGAAGGCTTGACGATCCTTGCCGGCGATCCATGCCGGCGGCTTGCCCATGCCGCTCCAGGTCTTGTCCGAGTTCGGATCCTTGTATTTCTGCGTGACGGGACTCCGTGCCTTGCGCTTCTTGACGGTCAGATCGGCCGTCGTGATCTCGTAGTCTTGCATCAGTTGCCTGATGGTGTTGATTGCGTCGCCACGCTCCTTATTGCGGGCTTCTTCGATTTGCTTTTCGAGCGCCGCGTGTTGGGCGAGAAGGTCTTTGTAACGATTGGCCATACCAGGTATGTTCCCTATTTATCTCGGCAGTGAACTCTATCACTGGTCCGCGCCGCACATTTTATCGCCAGAACGCGTGGAGACAAGCGATCCTCATAAATGCTTTCCGATTCCAATGAGGAACTTGGACTGCCACAAAAACAAAACCCGCCAAACGCCCCGCGGAGCGGGACGTTTGGCGGGCGGGATTACCACTTCACTTACGGGCGCGATGACTCGCCTTGAGTAACCTGCTTCCGGGGAAGCTGGTTCGCGCAGCGGGCCATGTCCTCGATATGACTGTCCCGCATTTCATCTGCGAGTCGCAGGCCTTCGAGTAACGACTCCACCTCGAACTGCTCAGTGGAAAAATTGTGCTCGACGATCCATTGACTGCTGGACTGTCGAACGATACAGATCCACTGGCGAAACTCGCCGTTGCTCGCGACGGTCAGGCGAAATGCACCGTCCGGCAGCAGTTCGAGGCTGGGGAAAAGCTCCTGAATTGCCGCGAACATCTCCGGTGCCGCCACGAACAAAGGGCGGATGGCTGCGTATTCTGCCTGGCGCTCGACCAGTTCCGGATCCACCCCGCCGTCTCGGCGATCGTCTCGATCGGTCTCCTTCCAGTCCTCGAGGAACTGGTCGGCCAGACCGAGGAGACGGTCAGCATCGGCCGTCGAGAAGCACGAGGCGGCAGGCGTTGCGGAGGTCACCGGGACGGTGCTCGTGCCAACCGACAGATAGTTGATCTCCGCTTGCTGAGCGAGCTCCGCCAGAAAAGCCACGTCCTTTTGAGCTGTCGTCGCGCCGGCCGGCGCCTGAAACCCGACATCGATTCGAATACCGTCGTAAGCCAGGTAACCCTCGAAAGCTTCGATGACTTGGGATTGAGTGTTGTTCATGCGCTACTCCAAGATACGTGTGAGAAGCGCCCCCTAGCGGGAACAGCTTCCCGCTAGGGTAAAAAAATGAGGCACCGGGAGTGGTGCCGACATGCCTGCTTAGCAGGCGAAAAGATCCGCGGCCCGCCGGAAATCACCGATGCCTTGCCGTGTCAGTACTGCATCCGGAAAGCGGTTTGCTCCCCCCAACACGTAGTCAAGCATCAATTCGCTTCCGATCCAGTTCCGGCCAAGCCGCTCAGCCTCTGCTCCAGTCTTGAACGAACCCGAGAACGGGTCGTAGACCGTGTCGCCTTCCATCGTGCACAGCTTGATGAAGTGTTCCGGGACAGCGCCCGGAAACCGCGCCGGATGGACCGGCAGATCCTGCTCACGGCAAGCCTTCATGTAATGACTGTTCGACTCGGTATTCGCCGCGACGATCAGATTTGGTGGTATTGCCCCTCCGTTGTCGACGTCGAAAGCGCCGGCCGACAGCTCGTGGCCACTGGGTCGTACAGCCGCCTTCTCACCACCCGCGGCAATGCGCGATCGCATGGACTCGCTGTACGGCACGAGTACCTGAGAATTGTCGGCATACGGATCGCCGTTCGGTGCGAGCCAGTAGATCTGCTCGAGCGACGGCTTGACGCGGACGCGGCGCACGGTAACCCACTCCGCCGGCGCTGGCATCTTCGACGGGTTGTGCCAGGCGTATCGGGAACACAGCTTCCATCCCAGATCGTCCTCGAGCCGGATGATCAACCGTTCCTGATACGTCGACAACATCGGCTCGCCGCTCTGGAATACGTCTCCAAGATTGAGCACCACCGAGCCGTCGCCCGCCAGCTTCTGCGGCCACAGTTCGGCAATCCGCATCAACCAGTCGAGATACTCTTCGACAGGCTTATTGCCGTACTGCTTTTCGCGGAGAAGCGGATACGGAGGCGACGTCAGGATCAGTCTGAGAGATCCGTCGTCGATGTGCGCGACGGCCTCCTTCGCTTCGCCGAACAGCGCCACACCTTTGCTCGTCGTGAAGATGGTGATGACGATGCCAGGTGCGGCCTGACGAAGTGCGTCTCGCCCTTTGCCCGTCAGATCCCATTCGCCGCGACCGGACGAGTTGATCAGCCCCATCAAACGGGCGCGCTGCTGCGCCCACCTGACAGATCGCTGGTACACGTTGACATTTCGTCCTGCGAGTAGCGTCGTTTCTTGCTGTTCGACATCCGGCACGCCGCACTTGAGTGCGATCGCGTCGTAAAGGTCGTGGGTATGCGCCTTGCCGCCTTCGTTTTCGATGCAATCGAGTAACGGCAGAACAATCTGGTCTTGCGAGACCTTGCGGCGAGACCGCGGTCGAGGTTGATTCATGCTCTGCTCCGGGAACGCGAAGCAGACAACCCTGCAGGGCTGTGTGCCCCGCTAGGGTTCAAGATTCGGCACCAGCTAGGGATGCCAGAATTACAGCCGCAAAAGGGCCGAGGCTGGATACGGACCAGCTACCGTGGGAAATCAGGTTGATTGTACACGATAACTTCTTGATGGGAATCCGCCAAGCGGAGCACCGACAGCGCTGAATCGGGCGGTTAAGTTACTTGGCCGACGGAATTTCCGGCGCCCGCTCGAGATCCCGGACGTCCATGAATTCCTTGAGACGCTGACGTCTTTGCCGCGGGCGCAGGTCGAAGTCCACATAGACGTGATCTTCGAAGGGGCGGCTGCACAGGGTATTGACTGTCCCAGTCCACCCGGCACGTCCGGCCTGCTCCGACTGAGGGAAGTATCTGGTTTTCACGTCTTCGGAGACACGCACCCGATCGCCGGGAGCAAACTGATGGACTTTGGCTTCGCTGTTCGTAGCAGGTAAATCTCGGCCGACGTCACTTGCACTATGCGCACTACCACCCAAAACGGCGCTCGCATCTTTTTCGCTCATCATTTTCCCCAGGAATGCTTGTTCCCGTCAGGCTAACAAGGCGTTTCACGAAAGCAAGTCCCATGGTATGCAGTGGTGGCGAATCGCCCCTATTCGAATCTGCCATGCGCTTCCTGTCTTGTTCCCCGAGAAAATTTATCTTGGGAGGGCGCTTCACGGAGCGGGAGGCTACTTGCTACGAAGTGGTCCCATCTTCTCCCGGAGACGGGAAACTGCGCGCATCGCATCAGTTTCCTGCAGCGCAATGAAGCGACCGAACACACCGTTGACCACCTGCACGCCGTCGTAGACCTTCATACTGTCGCGGTACACGAACGCGTCGTCCTCGCGGACGTGCCCGTTGCGCAGAAGATGATCCACCACGGCGAGAATGTCGTTCGTGACGCTACAGCCGCCCTCGTCCCGATCGATTACGACCGCGACCTGGTCGACACGCTCGATATCAATGTTGGATCGCAGCGGAATGGGCTTCCCGGTGCGTTGAACGAATTTCCCTTTGCTGGCCATGGCGATGACTGTTGCCGCTGTAGCCGAGATGCTCGAAATCGCTCCGGGCGAGAACACGGTCATTCGGCCGTAGACGTCATGAACTTCCAGTTTCATGCCGGAATCGATATCGACGACACCGGCACAGCCATGCTTGCGAAGCAGATCCTCCAGCTCGTCCAGGCCGAACACCACGTCGAACATCCCTTGCCGCCGGCGTCTTATCTCGATCACCTTTCCTCCCTGCCATTCGAATCCCACGATTGAGCCATTATCCAGACCGCGCCCTCGTTTTCAATGGGCGGCAGCGAGGAATTCACACCCTGTTAACGGAGAGCCCCCCTGCACAGCTTTAGAGCTGCCAGAGTCATCAGGTACGTCCCCCTAAGGATCTGCCGACGCGAATCTCCGAAATTCAGCACCGGCGTACCCGACAAATGGAAAAGGCCCGTGGCGCCCCCAAAACGGGGGCGCCACGGGCCGTATGATCGACACTTCAATCGACGTGTCGAGACAGGCGGCTGGAGATGCCCGAGGGAATCTCCTGCCCCACGCTGGTCGTAAACTGAAAGACCGCGGGCGCCTAGCTGTTGAGCCAGTCGTCGTAGCTCTTGACCTTCCAGCCCAGCGCAATTGCGTTGGCAACGTAGATCTGATACTCGTCGTCGTTGGCACCTCGGACTGGTGTTTGCCAGTCCGCTGCAGGCGTGAGCTTCGGATCAGCCATACGTCACCTCCAACTGCTCGAGGGTGGCTTTGACCACCGCCGTGAAATCGCGGGGACCGCCGTTCACGGGGATGGCCTTCAGAACGGCGTCAAGCTCCTCGCCGTCGTCGCCCTCGATCATTTCGATGATTGCCGTGGCCACTTCACCTCGCATCCACCCTGCCGCGTAGCGGGGCGCCGTGAAGTACACGACCCTCGGACACACCGCGAAGCAAAAACTGCCCACGCGACGTGTCGTGAGCGGATTCGCATCCGCGAAGATCATCGCGTCAAGCTTAGCCTTGCGACGCTTGTCTTCGTCTCCGGTTGGGTACGGAAACTGAATCATCGCGCAGGCCTGCACGAGCACGTATCGTGAGAGAGCGTCGAGCGTCCCCTCGTAAAGCCATGGATCGTGCTGGCACAGACTCCAGCCGCGATGCTTAGAAATCGCCAGCAGTTCCATCCCCCTCCGCTCGTGCGGGTTGAGATCGAAAATCTGCGGATATTCCTGCTCGCGGATCTTGGAAGGATCCGGGGTCCACTCGAGCGCGACGTTCACGATTGCATCTTTCGTGACCTCGCGCAGCTTGTAATCCCCGATCTCATTCCTGGCCGCATAGCTGATTGCAGCCGATGCGGACAGAAAGTGCTTGATCGCACTGCCGTTTCGATACTGGATACCGTCCATGGTGACTGCTCCTTGAATTCAGCGGAATTAGCCCTCGCGGGCGTGCTCCGCAGGGATCATGTGAACAGTCACTTGGACGACTTACGGATCTGCCTGCCGGCCGGTCCGAAATGAGCGTCGAAATGGTCGCCGGTCAGGCATTCGATGTTGTGACGGCAATCCCCGTTGAATACCCCACGGTGGGAATGGCCGCAGCGATCGCATTGCACAACGTACAGGAAAGGCATGGTCTGCTCCTTGAGGGCAGCGAAGCAGACGCCCCTCCGGGACGAAAGCCCCGCGAGGGTAAAACACCAGAGTGGTGTGAAAGGATGACGGCGTTACAGCTGCCGTACTGGCTGGTTTTGGGTCCAGCTACCGTTGAAAACGCCTTAAATATAGGCGAAAAACTTCCTGTCAGGAAATAAATTGCAGTGCCGGTCCGCGATCACCTTGCGACGTGGACGTCCGATATCACACGCCCGCTGGTGAATCGGAAATTATGAGATCCGGCGAGCACCCGCCAATCCGTAGAATCCACCGCCACCGACGATGTCAGCGACCATGTGGGCCAGGACGCCCAAATGAGGACCGCTGGGGTAGTCGCAATACCATTCGCCCAGCAGACAAAAGGAAACGGGCTCGCGAGGGCGCTGAAAATCGGCCATCAGATAATCGCCAGGCGGGGGACCGGAAAACACGCCGCCGGTGACCTCGATCCTGTCGAATTTGTAGGGGAACGCCCCCTTGACGTAGTCGGTTGCAGTTTTTGCGTCGTACATGAGTAGCTGCTCCTGGGAATTACGAAGCAGACGCCCAGCGGGACAGAATGCCCCGTATGGGTTGAGGTGAGTGACGGCGTGATGGCGTCGGAAGTTCATGGCCAGAGGCCGATTGGCTGGTTGCGGCCCAGCTGCCGATAGGTCGAATCACGACCGATTATACAGATCCTTCCTGGTGGGAAGCATCTCTTGCGTTCTCGTCAGGAAGTATCGGACACTAAGAACAGGCACAACCCTTCTAGGACGTCAGGTTGCCTTGGAATAGGACTACATGCGATGACCCTAAATAATCGGCATCTGCTGCCGTAATTTACGGGCACATCCCGCGCGATCGCGCTCGCCGGCTGCATCGGAGAATGAATGCTGAATCAACTACTTTCCGGAAACATCCCGCTGTCTGAACCAAACCAGGTAACGCTTTCCCCGCTGGCTGCTCTGGCTCGCATATTGGTTCTGCATGGATTCCCGGCGAGTTCTCCTGCAGGTGGTACGCCTGAAGTCGAACCGGCGCCAGTGCAGGACGAGCCTGCCATACCCCACTTCGCGTACATATTCCACGAGGAAAGGTCGATGATGCCGGCCACTTCGGAGCTCGTGCTGTTCCTGCCGCAGAATGAGACCTGCCCGCATCCCGTCCGGGTGGTTGAGCGAAGCGCATGCAAGGTGAAATGGTATGCGATCGAGACGTGGCACGAGAACGTACAGCGGTGGATCGATCGAGACACTGCGCCGAAAATGGATGCCGCTGTAGACAAGGCGCGTGAGATGGCGTGGCTCGCCACCGTAGAGAGCGAGTAACGCAGCCACACACATTCAGCCATGAAAAAACGATTCGAATGCGGCCATTCCGGCTTGGGGAAGTTCTGCCATCGATGCGCAAACGAGGCACGTCCTGCACTGATGGCGGCAAAGGCCGCTGAGGCACGCCGAGACCGTCACGCCGAAGCAGTGGCCATGGCGGCGGCCGAAGTCGATGCACGGCGTGCTGCGATCGCGGATGAATCGCGCCGCGCCGCGGAGAAAGCTGCTGCGCACCGCTCAAAACTCGTCGCGGCCGCCGCGAACGCGCCGATCGATCTGAGCGCAGCAATGCATCTGCCGGCCGTTCTCGAGCGTGCGTTGGAGGTTCTAGGCAGACTCAAGCAGGGAGCACATCCCCTTACTCTTGGCGGGAAGATGCTGACGTCCCGACGCGGCGATTTTTCGATCCCGCTGGGTTTGCGGTACCGCCTGCTGGTCGACGCAGCATCTCTCAAGCCTCTGAAGTTCCTCTCGCACGAAAGCTACAACCTGCTGGTCTAGCCGGGCAGGCAGATTACTTCTTCCTCGCGCGAAGCGTATATCCTCGTGCCGCCCGGATGCACAGGACGAACGCGACTGCGCCGGCGATCGGCAATTGAGGTGAGCACTTCGGTTCGAGCCTCATGACGATGGGGATGCTGACGGCAATGATGACCGCCAGGCCGAGAGAGAGCCAACGCTGTCGGTTATACAGGGGGAGAGACTTGATCATGGCGCTGGTCACCTGATTTCCCCAATCTCGATCACGCCCACTGGCGATCATTTAGCAGCGAGGCGAACGTTCGCAACTCCGCGTCGATCCTTCGCCTGGCGATCGGTAGGTAATGCCAGCCCGGAATCGTCGGCGCTTCGATGAGCCACTGTAGCTGGCCATTTTCCCGGAAGTTTGCCGTCATGTTCCACCAGTAATTCAGCGCGCCGCCGGCATGCCCATCCCCGATCATTCGGTGGATCTGCAGAGCGATCGTCTCTGGCGCCTCGAACACGACATAGGGGCGAGAAGGCCGTGAAGCATGGCCCTCGCATGACCAGAGCGTGCGGACGTCCGCGATGGCATTCAGCGCATCGCATACGGGGCGAATTTTCGGTTCGATCAGGTCCATGCGTCAATGTAGCGCCGCTTCGCAAAACACTCGAGCCAGGAAATCACCATAGCTAACCGCGCTCGCACGCCGGTTGGTACTTGCGATCCAGCCATCGCTCCAGAAACGCGCCAATGGCGATCGCGGCGATCGAAGCCGGAATCCCAACCTTCCACGAGAGGGCATGATCTTGGCATGCCACCAAAATCATCGGCGCAACGACCCAGCCCAGCAAACCGACCAACAGCGTCCAGCCAGGCACTTGGCCGTCGCTTCCCTTCTTTTTCAACTCTCCGACGCCTTTCATGCTTTGCATCCCCGCCACATTCATCCGTTTATCGGCCTACAACGCCCAAGCTTGACCCGCGATTCGAAATACTGGAGGCGTCCGTACAAGAAATCAACTCTGACTTTGGCTTGCCGAGCTATGCCCAGTACGGTCCAGCGGTTGATCTTTCAACTTGTTTCCGAAAAGCATTCAAGATAGTTCCGAATCCCCCTGCCCCCACTATTCCAGCCCCTTGACCTTGTCGATCGCCTCCTCAATCCGGTCGACCGCGACCACAGTAAGCCCATCAATAGGTTGTTTCGGGGCGTTCGCCTTGGGGATTAGCGCCACCGAGAAACCGAGTTTCGCAGCCTCCTTCAAGCGTTCCTGTCCGCGCGGTGACGGACGAATTTCGCCCGCCAGGCCGACCTCTCCAAAGGCGATCAGCCCCTTCGGCATCGCCTTGTTTCGCATGGACGAGTGGATCGAGAGCAGCACGGCAAGATCCGCGGCCGGCTCGGTGATCTTCACTCCACCAACGGCATTGAGAAACACGTCCTGATCGAAGCATGCGACGCCCGCGTGCCGGTGTAGCACCGCCAGCAGCATCGCGAGCCGGTTCTGCTCGAGGCCGACAGCGAGGCGCCGCGGATTCGGGGAGTGAGTGCCATCGACCAGCGCCTGAATTTCCACGAGAAGCGGTCTCGTTCCCTCCTGCGTGACCATCACGCAGGAACCCGGAACCGTCTGATCGTGACGAGACAGAAACAGCGCCGACGGGTTCGCCACGCCTCGCAGTCCCTTTTCCGTCATGGCGAACACGCCGAGCTCGTTCACTGCGCCGAAGCGGTTCTTGAACGCCCGGACGAGCCGGAAAGACGAATGGGTATCGCCTTCGAAATACAGCACCGTATCAACAATGTGCTCGAGCACGCGCGGCCCCGCCAGGTTGCCCTCTTTCGTCACGTGACCAACCATGATGATCGCGGTACCGGACTGTTTGGCGATCCGCGTGAGCTGCGCCGCACACTCACGAACCTGGGCCACTGACCCCGGTGCGGAGGTCAGCGCCTCCGAATAGATCGTCTGGATCGAATCGATCACTGCCACGTCGGGCTTTTCAGCCTCGATCGTCGCCTGGATACGCTCCAGTTGAATTTCGGCGAGTAGCTGAAGGTCACTGGCCTTCGAATCGTCCTCGAGCAGCGACAAGCGCTGAGCGCGGAGGGCGATTTGCGCTGCCGATTCTTCACCGCTCACGTAGAGCGTCTTGCGCTCGCCAGCGATCGCGCCGAGGGACTGCAGCAGAAGAGTCGATTTCCCAATGCCCGGATCGCCGCCAATCAGCACCACGCCGCCAGCCACCAGGCCGCCACCGAGGACGCGGTCAAATTCGCCGACGCCAGTCGAGAATCGCGGCACGTCAGTCGCTTCGATGTCCGCCAGCTTTTGGACCGGGGCGCTCTTTGCGAGGGACTGGAAGCGGTGCGATCCAGATCCGGTGTCGGCAGCAGTTTCGACAAGCGTGTTCCACGTGCTACACCCGGGACACTGGCCTTGCCACTTGGGGGCGGTTGCCCCGCACTCGGTACAGCTATAGACGGTCTTTGCTTTGGCCACGGATGGTTCCTGTCAGGATTGAACCGGGAACAGCCTGAAAAAGCCGCGCCTCGATTGGTCGGAACCATGCTGGCAGACAGAAGCCGGATTTCAAGGGGACTCAGGTACCGTTCTATGGGGCAGCGTCAGATCCCACAGTTTCCGATACCGGTCGCTGAAATGCCCGATGGCAGCCCTTGTCGTCACGTGTCTGTGCCGAACGCTGCGCGCTTTCGCATTCGCCCCACCGCCGCGCGATACGCATCCTCGTATTCTTCGATCTGGAGCCACAAATCGTCGCACCCACGTTTGCGGCTCACACCGTTGGCTCGCGTCATCCATGAGTCGGCCTTGGGGTCATACATCGCGTGGAAGGCGTTGAATGCGCCGCCAGTTCCCTCCAGGATTCGGCCGACGACGTAGAGGGTTTCGACTTTCGGCTGTCCTTTCCGGAAAGCGGGAACAAGATCGTCGGCCTGAACCTCCAGCCCACCGTCATACATGAGCGAGACGGAAATCCCGGTCGTGACGCTCGCGAGTTGAGCATCCCGTGCACGCTGTGTGAAACAGAAGCTCAGGTCGAGCGCTCGGAAGATACGCCGGATCATGGGGCAGTCCTCAATCGATTACGGCCGCGCAAGCGTTGCTCGGGGCGGCCAGAACGTGCCCAACCAGTGGGATCATATCGAGGCCGGCTGACGTGATTCGACACGGTGCCGCAGCAATACCGCAACCGGAGAGTGCGGCAAAGATCGGGGCCAACAGCAATACTCGTTTCATCAGCGATTTCCTGCTCAGAAGTTCCCGGTCCGCATCGGCGGGCCTGATTGGCTACCGGCTTCCTGACCGGGTACCCGGTGCGTTTAGTTGGGCCGGATTACCATCCGGTCCAGGGGTTAGAGGCGTTTCCGAATGAATTCCAGTCGAGCGGCCGTGTCTTGGCTGAGCGTTTCGGTCTGGCCGGATCGTCTGCGGATCTCCTGGCGCTCCCATCCGACCCATTGGAGAATGTCGTCCGAGTTCAGAGAGCCGCTCTCGGCTTGACCCTGAATCAAGCGGAAGCCTTCGGCGTCGACCGGCTCGTACTCCGCGAGCAACCCATATACCCTTCCGGTATACGTCTTGTACGGGGACCGTCGATAGGCGACCACGCCCGCCAGAATGGCGGCCGCCCCGCTGATGAGGATGCCCACGTCGCCACTGACGTGCCACCGGGTGTGATCCAGGCTCGCCTCGAGGGCGTTCACCAGCACGGCGTACAGAACAGCCGCAAAAAGAGCCGTATAGCCCGCCGGGCCAAGCTTGATTGGATGCGATGCCAACTGCCGAGAGAGTCGAATCGTCGATTCGATCTTCGCGAGTTGCCGAAGACGGTCCTGATCCGTCTTCCGACCGTCGGGTATGGCTTTCGGGAGAGAATTAGTCATCGCGAGGTCGTGCGAATCAGCCGTCGACGCGGCGCAGCTTGACCAGATAGTCCTGGCCGTTGAGCCCATGCACGACAGCGGTATCCTCGCCGGCGTTCAGCCACACTCGCCGATTGACCGTGAGTTCGCTGCCGGAATCCTTTTCCTCCAGTTGGAGGCGGAACGTCGTGAGGCCGAACGGCATCGACTGGATGTCGCTGACCGCCATCTTCCGGTACCCGTCGAGCCCGTCGCGCGGACCATTCGTGGCAACCAGATAGTTGAACTGCTCGCCGAAATTCACGGACTCGCCGTGCGTCTGCCGCTCGCCAAAATCGCTGATCGCGCCGCGAGCGTCTCGCCGCATCACCACGACATCGTATCCGTTGGCCGGCGCGGCCACCGCCGGCACGATCTGGCTCGGCGCGTCGATCACACCGAGCGGATCAGCGTTGGCGGAGCCGGCAGCGAACAAAAGCAGGACTGCGGCAGTGGAAGCCACGATCTGATTTTTCATGAAATTTCCTCACGGACGTTCATGCTCAGGATCTGAGCATTACGGATGGACGGACACTGGGGGACCCGCTCGGGGCGATGGCCAAAATCGGCGATAACCATCTGGTCATCGTTGCTCGGCGAATTCTTTTCCGGAAGTACGAGGGCTGCCGTGTCCGATCCGCGCCGCCGATCAGCCAACACACCATCGAGGAAGGCAAGCGCTCGGCCTCGCGCCGCGCGGCGGGTGATCGGTCGGCAAATCCGCCGCCATACTTCGGATGCACCCTGCAAACTTCCACTCAGGAAATTCGGCGACAGGTCACGTTCTGCCTCGGCTCTGAAATCGACCATCGCAGATGCCCCCGGTTGATTTACTTCTGGACGTTGGCGCGTTGGACTGCGAGCAGCTCCGTGAGCTTCGCGAGAATTTGCGTATCCGTGGCATTCAGTTGGTCAAGCTTTCGAGTGACGCGATCGACGTCACTTTCAGCGACGTACTGCCACGATCCCGCGTCGTTCGTCCCAGTGTTCGTGCACTGCATCGAATGGCCATTTGCATCGTATGCCATCAAGGGAAACGGCCCGGAGCCGACATTGCAATGGGCACCTTGAGTTGGCGCCAAAACGGGCGGCTTGGACACATATTGCGCATGAGCCGCCGAGAACATGCCGATGGCAGCAGCGAAAACGATGAGCTTCTTCATTCTGGACATCCCAAAAAATAATTTCCGGAAGATGCCACCTTACCCACCATCCAGATTCCAAACAATCGTCAAACAGCCGCTATTCGAGGGGGGAAAGGTACTCAACAGATGGAACCGGCAAGAACTTCCTGCTGGGAAATTGACGTCAATGTGAGGCAGAAATACTCGGCGCTCGTCCCCTCTTGTTTCAGAAGGCTCGCTTGTTATCGTGGTTTCAAGGCCATCGAGCCTAAGAACAAAGGACCACGAAAAAATGAAGCGCGATGCCTTTACCTTGCCGCTGGATCTCGGGAACGAGTTGATCATCGATAACTTCGCTGGAGGTGGCGGCACCAGCACCGGGCTGGAAGCCGCATTCGGACGCCCCGTCGACATCGCGATCAACCACGATCCCGAAGCGCTCGCGATGCACGCACTGAACCACCCGTACACAAAGCACCTGTGCGAATCCGTGTGGGACGTCGATCCTATCGAGGTCACGCAGAATCGCCCGGTCGGCCTTGTGTGGTTGTCGCCGGACTGCAAGCACTTCTCGAAGGCGAAGGGCAGCACGCCGGTCTCCAAAAACATCCGCGGGCTGGCCTGGGTCACGTTGCGATGGCTCCTGACAACGTCGCCGCGGACGTTCATGATCGAAAACGTCGAAGAATTTGTGACATGGGGGGATTTGATCGAGGTGTCTCCGGGGATCTGGGTGCCGGACCCGTCCAAGAAGGGCGAGACATTCCGCGCGTTCATCGGAATGATTACCAGTGGCGTCGACGCGACACATCCCGCACTAGCCGAGGCATGCGAAGCACTCGGGATCGAACTCGACAGCCCCGACGCAAAGCGGCTTGTATCCGGCCTTGGCTACACTGTCGATTGGCGGGAACTGCGCGCGTGCGACAACGGAGCGCCTACGCTTCGAAAGCGCCTGTTCATCGTTGGACGGCGTGACGGCCTGCCCATCGTGTTCCCCGAGCCAACGCATGGTGAACCAGCCTCGCGCGAAGTCCTCGCCGGTATGCTTGCCCCCTACCGCACGGCTGCCGAGTGCATCGATTTCAGCATCAGCGCTCCAAGCATCTTCGGCCGACAGAAGGAGCTCGTGCGCAACACACTGCGCCGCGTCGCCAAGGGAATGTGGCGCCACGTGCTCGCGAGCCCGAATCCGTTTATCGTCCCATCCGGCGACGCCGTGGCGGCGCCCTTTGTCAACGAGCACGCAAACGCCAGCAACCAGCGGACGATGCGCGCCGACGAGCCCCTGCGAACGATCTGCGCGCAGGTCAAAGGCGGCCACTTTTCCGTCGTCGCGCCGACGATGGTGAAACTGCGCGGCACGAGCGAGGCGCATCTCGGCGCCGATAGCGTCGAGCAGCCGCTGTCGACCGTGTCGGCTGGCGGGAATCAGCACGCACTGGCGAGCGCGCACCTGATCACGGTCGGCTACGGCGAGCGCCCGGGCCAGCGGCCACGCACGCAGGAGATCACCGCCCCGCTCGGCACTGCTGTAGCCGGCGGGGTAAAGCAGGCGATCGTCGCCGCGCACATCACGAAGTTCCGTACCGGCAGCTCCGGCGCATCGATGGACGAGCCGATGCCGACCGTCACGGCCAACAGCTTCGTGAAGCGGCCCGGCGGATCAGCCCCGCTCGGCATCGTGTCGGCGCACTTGATGCATGTAACCCATCACGGCGAGCGCGCCGGCAGCACGCCGGCTCATCCGCTGCCGACCATCACTGGCGCGCATCGCGGTGAGCAGGCACTGGCCACCGCTTTCTTCGAGCAGGCAAACGGCGGCTTCTGGGAGGATAACGGCGGCCGCCCCGCAACTGCTCCGCTGTCGACGATCGCGTCAAAAGGTGCCAATCAGCGCCTTATCACGGCCTATCTGATCAAGTACTACAGCTCGGGCGGCCAGTGGCAGGACATCGGCGCCCCGATGCACACGTTGCCGACCAAGGCCCGCATGGG
Source organism: Burkholderia aenigmatica (assembly GCF_048627025.1). NCBI lineage: Bacteria > Pseudomonadati > Pseudomonadota > Betaproteobacteria > Burkholderiales > Burkholderiaceae > Burkholderia > Burkholderia aenigmatica. The sequence goes on from NZ_CP184471.1 coordinate 208,809, forward strand.
ACTTGTGCAGGCCGTGAAGGTCCCGGCTGCCTGCCTGCCGGATGAGCACCGCGCGAAGGCCCGCATGTGCGCTGCGCTGCTGCGCGAGCATCTTCCGGACGAATTCACTGAAGACGCCGACATGGTGATGATGCTTCACGACGGCGCCTGGTGGGTTCTCGTCGACATCACGCTGCGTATGTTGAAGGATCGCGAGCTCTACCGAGGGCAGGCGTTCCCAGATAGCTACATCATCCATGAGATCCCCGATCCGAAGCTGCTGTTTGTAGACGGCGTTCAGGTGCCCGGCGATCCGCGCGACATCCCGCGCATCCCGCTTTCGATCACTGCGCGGATTCGCATGTGCGGCAACAGTGTCTCCCCAGTCCAGGCGGAGGCTCTGGTTCGCGCCAACTTCGGCCACGAGCGGCTGTTCACCCAAACGGCTGCTTGATCGAGGCGGAAATGTCGATGCAGATCACCACGAACGCATGCCCTGTCCAACGTTGGCGCCTCGGCCGAGACTACTGGCGCGTCGACCGGGACGAAGGTTTCCGGAAACAGGACTACGCCGTCGACCTGATCAGCGATTCCGTCGCGAAACAGTTTGTCGTCGAACACCACTACTCGGCCAGCTATCCCGCCGCGGTCGAGCGCGCGGGCCTGTTCCGCGGCACGGAGCTCGTGGGAGTTTGCGTGTTCAGCGTGCCCATGAACAACGCGGCAATCCCGAAGTACACCGGCCTGGCCCCGTCCGCCGGTGTTGATCTCGGTCGCTTCATCTTGCTGGACAACGTCCCGTACAACGGGGAGACGTACTTCCTCAAACGGGCATTTGTTGCGCTCCAGCAGTCCAAGCCGCAGATCAAGGGCGTGATTGCCTACTCCGATCCGGTGCCACGACACACCGCTGCCGGGCGGGTTGTCATGCCAGGGCACGTCGGCATCATCTACCAAGCAGGTAGCGCCCGCTACGTCGGGCGGTCGGCCTCCCGCGTCCTGCATCTGTCCGCGAGTGGGCATGTGCTCAGCCCCCCGCGCGATCTCGAAGATTCGCCGTCAGGAGCAAGGCGCCCAGGGAGCGGAAAGGAATCTGGTGCGGCTTGGTGCTCCGGAGCGACGATTCGGACAGGCGCCGGCGGAATGGATCGACGAGGTCCTATCCAGTGGGGCATTCGCTCGCGTCAAGCACCCTGGCAACCACTGCTACGTTTTCAGTATCGGTCGGCCAGGGGAGAAGCGACTGCTTGAGCGGACATTCGCTGAGGCAAGGCCCTACCCGAAGATGCTCGACCCGCAACAGCAGGCTCTGGCGCTTGCAGCCGCCTGAAGGCGTCAATCTGACGCCCGTGGACCACTTGGGCGAGGTATTGGAATTGGGTGAAATCGGCATTCCCGGCCAGCAAGGCTGCCCGGCAGTCCAAGCTATCGCTTGCGGTCGAACCCACTCTCCATCAATCGTAGAAGTCCGATCCGTATTGGACCCACAATGATCAGCACGATCGCGAACCACAAGATGATCCCGTCGAAGCCTAACGGTTCATTCCAGAAGCGGTGTTTGAACCATAGGCAGAACAGCAGCGCGCCGCCCGCGATCAAGCAGAAGATGAAGTACCCGACAAAGCGTCGTGAGGTGTGGTGCCAACTGAACGGGCCTGGAGTCATGTCCCGCTGACGCCGACCGCCGTTCTCGTTCTTCATGCTTCTTGTCCGGATGTGTTGACACCCGGATGATACATCTCGTCTGCTCGCGCCGCGCACGGCCTTGAAACGTGAACGGCCCCAGGTATCGTGGATTCCATGACGAACGGAACCAACATGCACGACACCAACCAACCCCGCCTCGCCCTGCTGATCGACGCAGACAATGCATCCGCATCGGTCATTACCGAAGTGATCAAGGCCGCGTCGAAGTTCGGCAAGGTGATCATCCGTCGCGCGTTCGGCGACTGGACCACCTCGAACCTCGGTAGCTGGAAATCCCAGCTCCACCGCAACGCGATCCAGCCGGTGCAGCAGTTCGCGTACTGCTCGGGCAAGAACGCTACCGACTCGGCGCTGATCATCGACGCTATGGACACTCTCTACACCGAGAATGTCGACGGCTTCTGCATCGTCTCTAGCGATAGCGACTTCACGCGCCTCGCGACTCGCCTGCGCGAGTCAGGCAAAGCCGTCTACGGCTTCGGCGAGCGCAAGGCTTGCGAGGCGTTCGTAGCTGCTTGCGACACGTTCACGTGGGTCGAGGACCTGCGGACGCCGGCGGAGCCGCCCATTGTAACGCCGCTGGTCAAGGCCGACATTCAGGGGCTCTTTGCGAGCGCCGTGCGCGCCGCGGCGAAAGATGGCAGCTGGGTGAACCTGTCGCATGTCGGCGCGGAACTCCGCAAAGCCCAACCGGGCTTCGATACGCGCATCTACGGTGCCTCGTCTCTGAGCGTGCTGGCGAGCCGGCAGAATCACATCGAGTGCCGCCGTGTTCCGGATGCGCCGGGAAGCCAGAATTCCCATCATGAAGTCCGACTTCTTTCCGGAAAGAATCAGGCCATCGTGGAGATCGACGAGTTCGCTGTCGCCTAGCCCTCGATGCAGTCGCGTTGACGGAATCCGGATTGGATCGCAAGGGAGCACGAACTTTTTTGTGAGCTTCGGGGCCAACACGTGCGGTTGCATTCTTGTGCATCTGCTAGACATCGGCGACGATCCACCGCCCTTCTTCGTACCGGTACCTTTGATCTTTAATCGCCTGCGCCCAAGGAAGAAGGTCAATGCTCAAGTCCGGGCCCATGACAATCTGGCTACCCTGATTTTCGATCAACGCAAAAGGGAGTTCGGGCAATCCGAAGCCCTTGGGACTCGGGTCCGGCCAGCGACCGCCGTATCGCTCTTTGATGACTCGCGTTGCAACTGCCTTGGCTAGGGTGAAAAATCTTGGCCTATACAACAACCAGTAGCACTCCCAGCCGCCATCGCGGTAACGACGTTGCCTGCGGAGATATTCGGCCAATGTCTGCTGCGAATGTTGAATCTCGATTGCAATCTGCCTATTGCCGACGCGAACATGCACGTCCGCAATCCATCGACCGACGGCGCCGCGCCCCGGCGACTCGACTGACGCCAATGAGGCCACAGACGCGAAGGCGTCAAAGACGCTGGCTTTCGTTTCTTCGTGCCACACCGACTCCGGTGCGTTTCCACATTCCCCGGACGCATGCGCGAAGAAACGGAGCCCACCAAGGCTCGTCTTGGGGACCATTGCTGCGTTACAACATGCAGCCTTAAATTGGCCCACGACGTGACGTTGCTTCACGGCGGACCAGTCACTTTCGCTAATTTCACTTGCGTACACGACCTGCGTCGTTGCTGCGATGATTGCTTCGTCTGACACGGCACCCTCCAAATCGACCGGTATGTCCCCAACTTCTTCCCGATCGCTATCTGATCCGGATTCTGAATTATGAGGCTCTCGTCACTTGGGCAGTCCATCAAACACCGAATCCCCCCAATTTCAGCTCACCAATCGCCGTTGCTGATCCGAGTCAGGCTGGTATCGTCTGTAGCTTCTGAGAACAAGCACGCAATCAGTTATGAGCCCTTCCACCGCGCCGACCGGAGCCCAGCGCCGCGCGTTCAAGATCCACTCTTCCATCATCAAGACGCTCATCCATGAGCAGTCTGGCAGTCTGCCGAAAGCTGTCGCCGAGCTCGTGATGAACAGTATCGACGCCGGCGCGACCCGCATTGACCTGACCGTCGATGCCAAGGGAGCGTTCGAATTCGTCGATGACGGCAAGGGGTTCCAGTCTCGGGACGAAATCGAGCAGTTCTTCGAGACCTTCGGTACGCCGCACGTCAACGGCGACGCTCTTTACGGTCGTTTCAGGTGCGGCCGCGGCCAGATCATGTCCTATGCATCGACCGTATGGCGCAGCGGTCAATTCGAAATGCGCGTCGATCTGGAAGACGAATCCATTGAATCTGGCTACGACCTGGTTGAGCACGCCGAGCCGTACGCCGGCTGCCGCATCACGGGCCAGTTCTACAATTTCAAGGTTGGATTCCAAACGAGCGACTACTCCCTTCGGACGTACTTCGTCGGTAGCACTCGGGACGATGAGGGCTTTCCCGTTGGGCCGGGAGGCGAACTGGGCCAGATTGTCCGGTACGCTCCGATTCCGATCTACGTCAACGGACAACAGATCAATACGCTTCCGGCCGACGCGAAGTGGGATCTCCAAGACGAGCATGCGCGATATCGCTTCGATCGGGAGTCGCACGAGTTGCGAGTCTACAACCGCGGGATCCTAGTCAACAGCTATCCGAGCCATCGATACGGCATCGGCGGGGCAATCACGTCGAACGTGCCCCTAGCGGTCAACCTTGCTCGCAACAGCGTGCTTGAGGATCGGTGCCAAGTGTGGCAGACGATCGACATGGTCGTGCGTGAGAGATTTGCCTTTCAGCTCACGCGCGTGAAAAAGCTCAATGACAACGAGGCCGCCGCCCTCCTCCGCGACATCTACTTTTCTCCTGCCAATCTGGATGGGAAAACTGTCAAAGCCATCTTCAAACTGCGGTTTATTCCCGATATTTTCGGGAAACTCGTTTCGCCGGAAGAAGGTTTGGCCGGCCGGTGTTTCACTCTCTTCGATGGCCGCCACACGGGCATTGCCGAGCGGGTTGAGCGCGAGGGACTGGCGAAAGTCGTCATGCCGAAGCTGCTGACGATCGCCAATGCTGCTGCGGCCGACGACAATCTCCCGCGTGTCCTCACAAAGCTACGAACGAAGCTTCACCTTAGCTGGGATGGCGACGCGCCGATCAAGGTCGTACCGTTTTTCCACTTCGTCGAGCAGCTGAACGATACCGCGTCATTCGTCGACGACGAGGATCTCGGCAAAGAGGAGCGCCTCGTACTCGAGTGCCTACGTTCGATCAACCATCGAGTCCAGCGCGTCGTCTACCCGGGCAGCGACTGGCGTACCGAGCCGCGGAAGATCGTTGCCGGCCTCTCAGACACCAAGGAAGCGTGGACGGACGGATCAACGTTCATCGCCGTAGCACGCGAATCCCTCCTCGGGATCCGCCAGCGTGGTGCAGCCTGGCTGGTATCCCTGTTGGTGCATGAATACGCACACCCCGAGACGTCGGCGGGCGAGCATCATCACGACTTCGACTTCCTCTCGCGCTTCCACGAGGCGATGTTCCGGGTCGATACCGGCATGTGCGTTGACGACGTGCTTCGCTACTATGTTCAGGGCCTCGCTAAGCTCGGGCTCTGGCCGTCGTCGCACCACGGCAAGCATGTTCGCGCGATCGCTGACTACGTACCCCAATTGCCGAAGCGAAGGAAGTCCTGAAAGGAGGATCCTGAGCCGGAGATGGCGCAGAAATGTGTCGCTTTAGGATCCGAATCGAGCTTGTTCGCCACGGTGGCGCCGGTATCGTTGAGGGGTGCACATTCCCAATGTGGCGTGCCCTCTTCAGAAACAGGTGTTTCACCATGCCATATAGCCCGAAAGACGTCGACCTTGTCGTCGAAAACCTCCTCGCTCGCCGCGAGGATCTGGAAGCCTCGATTCCCGGGATCAAGCTTTCGCGCGACGCAATCGCGAAGGCGCTCGATCTTCACGCACGCGTGGTCAAGTCCGGCGGCCTGCCCGGCAGCGGCCACGTTAACCCCTCAGCCCCGAGCAAATCCGCGCTGCTGCTGCGGATCATGAACGACAAGCGACCTCTGCGCTTCCGGCCCCCGACCTCCCACTCCTATCCGCACTATGAGCTCGTCGAAGAGCCGGAGGTCCGGAATGTCGTCCTGGGCGGGCCGACGACCCTTGGCAGTATGTTGAACGGTACTGGCGGGGCTCCCGGCAACACCAGCATGGTCGTGAACCAGTGCCTCTACGCGCTGGTCGGGACGAATTCCGTTGCGGAAGAGATCATGACGATGTTGCTCGATGACGAGAGCTTCAACGGCCGCAAGTTCCTTGAGCTGGCCGACCAGTCGCCGATCTGGACACTCAAACATGGGGAGTGGCCGGCCTGGGAGCTGACCACCGGCCTGTCGCCTAATGGCGCGGGACTTCGCTATGCCGTCGATCGCCCGGTGCCGGCCAAGCGCCATGAGGTGCTTTTCGGCGGCTGGGGCGCCCCGATCAACCCGATCATCGTGGTGCACGGTGAAGACCGTATCGCCGCAGCGAAGGCGCGCAAGGCAGCCGCTATGCGGGCCGACTCGAGCATGACCGGAGTCGAACGGATGCTCGCGCTCGACGAAAGCGACATCTACCCCGGGAATCCGGCCCAGTACGACCTGCTCAACTACACGCGGCGCGTGTGGCTCATGCGCAAGTCTGCCGAGTGGGAAGGCTTCGAGATCCCCTACATCGACGACTGAAACGACTCGGGCCGGTGGCAGTGCCGTCGGCCCGACAAAATCCTGGTGCGGTAGATCAGAGACCGGTCAGTCGTTTCGAACGCTTGGCTACCAGCCGCTGCCAGCCTCCTCAATCGAATTGTTCCCCGTCGCTGCCGGGGTGTCCTGCGCACTTCCCATCGTGGCCGATGTGATCACATTCGCCCACGATCAGGAAACGCTTTCCGGACGCCTTCATGCAGATGAGCTGGACCCGAATTTCGACCGGAGTTCCGCCCTTGAGCATCTTGGCGAGCATGGCGTCGGACTGGGCGAGCAGGTAGTCGAGTTCGAAGTGACAGTGCCACTTCGTGAAGCGCGGGGCGGTGTCGGCAGGATGCTCCATAGTTCGGTCACTTCACCTGGAGATGCGAAGAATCGGGTATCCGGAATACGCGGTTGATGACGGCTCACGACATTGAAGCATAAAACCAGATTCTGCGGTTGACGCAACGCGAAGGCCAGCGGTATCTTGTTCGGATCGGTCTATCTCGATCGTGCCGCTGGTAATGGCAAAGGCAGTGCCGTGAGACGCAACACCCCATTCCGTTAGACGCACACAACCCTGCGTAGCGCATAACGGTGAGCCAGCCACTGAAATCTGATCCGCGCTACGGAAGGAGTTGATATGCGTACCCCGTTGCTTCATGCCGACTTCGAGCATGGCTCGTACACAAAGATCGCCAAGGCGCTGCGAAAAATATGGCCGCTCGGTGATCAATCCCTGATGCAGGCTCAGAATTCGCTGGCCATCGTGCTGGGCTACAACAGCCTGCACGACGCGCAGCACGAAGCGACCGCGTCGTTCTCGGTACCGGACGGCTCAGTGAGCCTGGAGAAAATTGCGAGAGGCGTCGCGTGGCGCATGTTCGTTCGCTACGGCATCGACCTGCTGCTGGCTCGGCGACTTGTTGCCAAGCTACATCTGGACGAACTGGCCGTGACGGGAATCAGTCTCGAAGAAAAGATGCGGCGCACCATCGAAGACGCCGCCAAGAAGGGTTTTTTCTACGACGAGATGGGGGATCTCATGAACCATCGTGAGCCCTGGCCGGAAGAGACCCCACGCCTGCTTGAGAGGGGCATCCCGGCGTACAAGTGGGCGATCTATCCTGATCGCCGAGTCTTCCTGTGGTCAAAGCTCGTCGCGCAAATCGAAATGCTGCCGGAAGACTTCGCTGAGGACCTTCGGCAAGCAGGCAAGCTGGGAAACGAGTCAGATGCCGTTGATTCGTTCATGATCGATTCGCTCATGCCCGCAGCGTGCCAGCCTCTGACCGACGCACTGGTCAGTGGTGATCTGGCCGCGTCGATTGGCGGGCAGCAGCAATGGCAGGTGAAGTGGATCGTCACCCAGCAGACCGAGGTGCTAGGTTGCTGTATCGTCGCTGAAAAACTCGGCGGCATGATTCCGCGAGTATTCGACCCGGATGGAGCAGATGCCTATGCGGCCCTCGCGAGCTTGCTGTGCGGTGACGTCGTGCCGCCCGCCGCAAGTCGTGCGGTGGGCACCCTGGTGTCCGAACCCGTCTGGTTCATCGAGCGCTACCGCCTTCAACGACTGAAAGACGGACAGGAAAGCGATCTGCTGAAGACGCTGTGGCATCACGACCAATGGCCTGCCACCATCGGCCTGTATCGTGTTGAGACGGGTTGTCAGCTGGCAGGGGCGACCGAATTTTCGGAACGCGGGCAGACCTATCTCGCGATGACCTCGTTCGATGCGCACGAACAGCAACGCACGCTGGACGAAGAGTCTCTATTTGAGACTTTCACGTTGGGCACGGCGTTGCTCGATGAGGTTCGCTCCGAACTTGGCGTTCCTGCGCTGGGCAATCGCTGGCATGACGCGGTTGAGCACATGCTTTCCACGCGGAAGGCCGAAGTCGAAGCCGCAGCGGGAACGCGGGCGGGTATCGACAGATTGATGGCGGCTGTACTGGACAACATCAACTCCTCGGCGCTCGATGGGTTCGTCGATCAGGCCATCAGCGAGTGCTTGCCTCTGCGGTATGAGGGAGACACGGAAGATAACGAAGTCCTAGTAGACGAGCGGCAACGTGCCTTGAGCCTTGCCGAACAACTGGGGGCTACAGTCAAAGCCAACATGCCTGGCTTGCAGCCCTACTCGGTCGTGTCGCTCGGATACATGATCCTCGTCGCCAACGGCGAATATCCGGGGAGCAGATATCAGGGGATGGTCGACGCGCCGGCCACGACAGACTGGGGCGCCCAGAGTAGATCGCTTGCGACGATGTTGATTTACGAGGCCTTGGGCGCCCGTGAAGTATCCTGGCTCGCACTGACGTGTGCGATCGCTCCGGTGCTTGGCGTGGGCAGCGGTCGCCCCGATTGGACGAAGGAACAGATCGGCACGTGGTATCAGAGCGCCTACGCGGTCGAGCGCCTCCTGAAAGTCGCCCAAAAGCAGCTAAAGGATGTCGGAGACTGGCGTGGAATCGAATGTGCCGCGGAGCGCGTCCAAGCGCAGGGCGAATTCATTCGGGTTGGCGATCCTATCCCGCTGAAAAAGCCGAAGTCACCAGCTGAGGCGATGAGTGCGTTGTTCTCGAAATCGAGGAGCTCCGGTCTCACGGTGACGCACGCGTATCAGGACCTATCGAGCATGAAAGAAATGCTCGGCTAAGTTGCAATCGATGCCTCATGCCGACAGCTTCAATTTCGTTCATGGCTACAAAAAATGAATACGCGCCCGCGGACATTCTGAACCTGTCGGCCTACGAGGTTGTCCAGAAAAACCGCGTGTTAGATGCCCGCCGTGTCCTTTGTGAGACTGTCCAGTTTCGCCTGCGCATCCGGGGACAGCTGCAGGCTGTTCGGCAGATTGTCGATGACCGCCGCAACGTCCCGCGCGAAGCCATCACCGCCCTCAACCCTTGCCAGGGCGACAACGTCCATCTCGCATTGGTTCGGGCCGTTTTTCGGCTCCAGCGTCATCGTCGCGAACCGGCCGTAGCCCTGCGTCACGACCGTTTTCTCGTCGACGCACGGTTTGTAGTGAGCGGCCACCATCTGCCCTGCTTCGCCGCTGCTGGAGATCTTGGTCCAGGCTGCATCGTTGCTCTGATTGATCGATTTCATCACATCGTCAGCCGCGTGCTCCAAGGTCATATTGAAGCCGAAGGTCAACGCAAGGCACGCCGCGCCGGCCGCGAAAGGCAGGCCTTTCGGGGACTTTTTACGGCGAAACAGATTCTCGATGATGACGGCCAGCAGGTGCGCCATCGTTCCTGCAGATAACGCTGCCCACCACGGGCCAACAAAGAGCGCAGAGAGGACGACTCCGATCGGGAAACGCTTCGCGCGCTCCCCGAATATGACTGCCCCGGCAGCGTGTACGGAAAGCGCCGTGATCGCGCTGATGATGATCGTGTGGTGGAGATGATGCAGCATACCGGCCCTTATCGGTCGAAGTACTTTCTGTTTTGAAGCGGTTCGTGTTTGGGACGCGGCGGCACGTAGATCCGGGCTGCGTTGTCCAGGAAGGGAACGCGGCTACGAATGGCGCGCTCCCATTTGTGCCGTGGATCCGGGAACTTCTTGAGCAGTAGGCCTTGGTAATAATCACTATCGAGCGCCTGCCCGAGCAAGAAGCCGAGGTCGAACAGCGCCATGCGCTTCAGGAATGTCCGTTCGCTCTCTTGCACAAACTTTGCACTGAGAAGCGGAAGCCTGTATTTGACGTTGATGTTGTACTGAGCATCAGTCGCATCCAAGCTGCTCTGGAAGTTGAATCGGTCTTCCGGCGCGACGTCCTTGAACAAAATCCGCAGCGACTCCAACCGCCCAAAGTGCTCCCCGGCATCCTTCAGGTATTCCGGATCCTTGGTGAATTGAATGTTCACCACGCCCAGCTCGCCGTTTTCGACCGGCCGGGAAAAGGTCGTGACCTCGGATTCCAGCATGGCCTCGACAGCAAGCACCAGATCAAATCGCTTGATCTTTTCCCACGCATATTCAGCTTGATACCTTCCCATATAGCTCCGTTCCCTCGTACGCAAGCGACTCGTCGTGCCAGCCCGTTCCGCTCGATGACCCGATCAATTCCCGTCCTGTAATTTACGGCAGTCGGACGACATGACTTGAGTCTCAGCGGCGAGATTCTTCCTGCTGGGAACTCAATCGACTGAATGAAAGCCTATCACGCCATACAACCGAAACCAGCCCCCTGTAGTCGGTGCGAAATCGGCGCGCGCCCCCTAGAAACTGAGTTTGTGATGTTTAGCATGGGATCTGTCTGGCTCGCAGCGACGTGTGCGTTGCGAGTTGGCCTAACCTACAGGAGCTGAACATGAACAAGCGGAAGGGCAATTCTCCGGTGATGGGCGAGCAGCTTGTCATCCCTCTGGACGTCGATCTCGCATTCCAGTCCGGCGTGAAGAAGAAAGCGTTCGAGGGTACGAAGTCTGCCGACCTGTATCGCCCGCTCATCGAGAAGATCCGGGTGATCGACAACTTCAACCCGCGCATCAAGACCAAGAAGTACCGCCTCGGCATCGAAAAGCTGGCTCGCGACATGGCCCGCGACGGCTTCGACGAGACTCAGACGCTGACGGTTTTCCTCATCTACGAGGACGGCCAGCACATCATCTGCCTGCATGACGGCCACCGCCGCCTCGAGGCAGTGTTCCTGGCAAACCAGTACCGCGTGGCGGAAGGAAAGCCGCGCATCGAGCGCGTCCCGGTCACCATTACGGACAAAGCCGACAGCAAGTCGCTCAACCTCGGCGTGATCCGGCGCAATGACAAGGAGCCCCTGACTGTTCTCGAGAAGGCAATCCTCGCCCACCGCCTGAACACCGTCGACGGTATGTCCCCGGAGGAGATCGCTGTGGAGATGCAAGACAGCCAAGGCGAACTCACCCCCTACTACATCGAAGGCTTGCTTCTGCTGGCAAGCGCCGATCGCGGTATCCACGAAATCGTCGCCGACGAGAAGATCTCCGGCACTGAGGCGATCAAGCAGATCCGGAAGCACAAGGCCAATGCGCTGTCGTTCCTGCAGCGCGCGACGGATGGCAAGGAGCACGTGCGGCCGCGCGACCTCCCGGGCGCACTGGTCAAGCGCGTGACGAAGAAAATCGCACCCCGTCTCGTGACGGCAGTTCGTGAGCTCGAGGCTGACCCGGCCTACGGCAATCTCAAAGAGGAGACGCGCCTGAAGATCAAGGAGCTGATGGACAGGCTCAGCGAGGCGGAGAAGAATGATCCGCCTCTTGCCGCCGACGACGCCGATTCAGCACCAGCGGCCGGTGACGATGAGTGAGATTCTCGCCGGGCGGTTGGGGAAATCGCCTGGCAATCTCGCCGCGTTGATCAGCGGTCACTCCACAGGCCGAGCAGCTTCTCTGCAGTCTCGACGAACCCCTCGACCGGGGAGAGTCCCGTCCGGATGCCACCATGCTTTTCGGCCACGGCTTTCGCTTCATGGACCAGCCGTTGGTGATGCGCGCTCAGACTCGCACCTTCGTATGGTGGAACGCCATACTTGATCGCACTGCCCAGCACCTCAAGATCGCGGCCTACCGCCGTTCCTTTGAACGCCGGGTGGTGGCTTCCCATGTCTGAAATGACGTCGGCCAGGCGGTGCCAAAGCTTCGTCTGAATCGAAATGGTGGACATGTCCCACTCTCCTGTCAGGAACGGTCGATCTCGACGTGCTTCTCTTCGAGCCGCAGTACCACGCGATCGATCAGTTTCGGCAGCACGAAGCGGGACGTTCTCTCGTCCCACCTGGCGTCCACGACCGCGAACTCCCCATCGTCGAGCTGCTCGAATACGACCGGGAGCTCGCCGTGATACGGGGCGCGGAGTTGGATGTACGTGAACTTGCCGTCATCCCATACCTTCGTCGGGGTGAACTGCGGCGCCGGCGGTACGACGATCTGGTACTTCGTGCTAAACGGCTCGCCGGCGTGCGCCATTGAGCTAAACGCTGCGTACGTCAGAATCGCGAGAACACTCTTTTTCAAGTTCGGCTCCTTCTTCAGATCCCGACCACTGGTCGGTACGTTACTTTGGCGAAAGACAAGCAGCCGTAAAGCTCGTGCCCTTCGGTAAGAGAATCGCGTTGCCCGGCAGCTTCCCGATGGGATTCAGATCCAGCTTTTTGCCGTCTGGCCCAAGGATCAAGCACCCGATCGCTTCCGGGTGTAGCACAGTGGAATCCGAGGCGGCCGTAGTCTTGACAGAGACTTCCGGTGCATGCGGGGCCAAGGCCGCAGCGGCGATCACCATGCACAGCCCCAGAAACATCCCGACGTTCAACACCAAGTCCGTGTAACGGCTTGTCGTCTTCAACCTGCGGAACGCAATCGACATCAGCAAGGCAACCAGCAGTCCGGACAGACTGGCAAGCAACTGTATGGCGATGATTTCGTTCGTTTGCGTCTGGCGAATGTGCTGGCCAAGCCCCCACGACAGCCCGAACGCGTTCCAGACGATCAGCGAGATGAACAACGCGATACCCGTCGGATGCCGGCGAGTCACGTCGATCACACGTGCCGGTGCAGACATGAACGCAAGGACACTCAGGTCGGCCAGCGCGGCAGAAAGCATCCAAAGCGGAGACCAATTCGCCCAATGATGCAGAACAACCGGGATAGCAGCGCAGCCCAGCAACCACGCCAGGAACTGATCCTTCGGAAGCGACCGATTCTGGTAATGCTGCTTGACACTGCCCTCGAGCATCGCGATTACCGGAACGAGCAGTAATCCGAGCCAGAAGTACAGCATTCCGGAGGCAAAGTGCTCGAACTGCGTTGGCATATTCGGCCCCAGACCCAGCTCCACTTGCCGCAGGCTCGTGATTGGCTCGAAGGATCGCGCGAGGCCTCTATGCGCCATGGTCACTGCTGCGGCTGCCCCCCAGATGATCCAACGGAAAACGAGAGATTTTTTGGTCATATTGCGTGTCGTAGTAAGTCTTAGGCTCTGTAAGGCATCGGCGCAGCCGAACCGGGGATTCGTTTCGACGCGACACCGTCTGCCAGCGGGATGGCGAATGAATTCCGCCCTTCACCCCTGCTTTTTCACGGGTGCGGAGCCATTCGGCGGCCTCGCCTGAAGGGGTTGGACGACGTGGTAGCCAATACCAAACCAACCCTGCTTTTCCTGAACAACACACGTCGGCGTCGATCCCGGCGCGAGTCAAGCTAGTTGTCGTCTCGGTCATGCTGCCAATGGCTCTATATCGGTCGAGCGCGTATACGTTTTGACGATGCAGTCGCGCTCGGGGTTCAGTGTTACCGCGCCGATAGGCGTCCAGTTCCGGGTGGCGCCCGACCAGCGCCGCGGATTTCGTTCTCGCGCCTGGAGATATACCTCGTGACGGGCGGCAAGGATCGCGGCATCTTCACCCGCATGACGCTGGGCGGGACTGACGTAGCGGATGCCACTGTGCCGGTGATCATGGTTGTACCAATGCACGAAGTGCGAAGCCCAGCGGCGAGCCTCATCGAGGTTGGCAAAGCCCTTGTCGGGGAACTCGGGGCGGTACTTCGCCGTGCGGAACAGGCTTTCGACGTAGGCGTTGTCATCGCTCACGCGCGGGCGCGAGTACGAAGGCTTGACACCCAGCCAGTTCAACATCGCCAGGACAGTCGTGGCTTTGAGGGTCGAGCCATTGTCGCCGTGCAGCACCGGCCTGGTCGCCATGGCATGGATGCCTTCGGCCAGCGCCGTACGCTTGACCAGATGCGCCGCATGGTCGGCGTCGTCACTGTCGTGCACTTCGAAGCCCACGATCTTCCGGCTGTACACGTCCAGAATCAGGTACAAATAAAACCAGCGCCCCACGATCTCGGCAGGCAAGTACGTCATGTCCCAACACCACAGCTGGCGCGGTGCAGTGGCGATATGCGTGGTTGGCGGGCGGCTCTTGCGCGGTGCCTTGGCGCGGCCCCGGTGCTGGTTCTGCCCATGCTCGCGCAGTACGCGCTGGAAGCTCGATTCGCTGGCCAGATACACGCCTTCGTCGGCCAGCATCGGGACGATGCGCGCCGGGGGCATGTCGGCAAAGCGCGGCTCGTTGGCCACCTGCAGAATCTGCTCGCGCTCGGTGGGTGTCAGCGCGTGGGCCGGTGTCGGCCGCACCGCGCCGGGTCTGCCATCACCCGATACGAGCCCATGGTTGGCCTTCCAGCGCTGCAGGCTGCGCTCGTCGATGCCGGCGACCTCACAGGCCTGCGCCAGCCGCGCACCGGCCTGTTGAGCCGCTTCAATGTCCTGGGCCAGGGTCTGGCGATCTTCGAGCCCGATCATTCGTCCTCGCTTCTGTTCTTGTTGAAGATCGCCTCGACTTTTTTTGACAGCACCAGCAGCGCTGCCGTCTCAGCCAGCGCTTTGTCCTTGCGGCGCAGCTCGCGCTCGAGTTCCTTGATGCGCCGACGGTCTTCCTTGGTCTGCTGCGGGCTGGCGCGCTTCTCCGCGGGTTCGGCAAGCGCTTGCGTTGCGCTGTCACGCCATTGCTGTAGTTGCTGTGGATACACGCCGTGTTCGCGGCACCAGGCGCTGCGGGTGGCCTCGTCCATGGCTGCCGTGGTAATGACTGCCTCCAGCCGAGCCGCTGCCGTCCAGCTGCGTTCTCGCGCCGGCTTGGCCAGTTCCTCACCGCGCCAGCGTTCCAACGTATCTGTGCTCACCCCAATCTCCCGAGCCACCACCTCCAGCGGGGCGCTCTCCGGCGGCAGCAACCGCGCCACCGCTCTGTCCTTAAAACCTTGTCCGTATCGAGCCAACTTGTTCTCTCATCATCGCCCCCTTGTTGCGGAAATCGGTGGCAAGGGGGCCGTCGCCTTCGGCGACGGCAACCCACCACCATCTACGAAACTTGAATTCAGGAAAGATTCAAGTTTCTATCGGGGCGACAACTATTTTGCCGCGGGGGGATCCGGTGCAAGGCTTTGCCGCACCCACGCCACTCTGGTATCCGAACGCGTACGCGAAGTACGCCACGGCGCCCCACCCGAAGATGGTTGCAAATGCGCCCAGGCCGCTCAGTCCATCCCAGCTATCGAAATCGTCGAAGATCATGCCGTTGAGTACTTCAGCGTTGTTCGACGCGCAATTGGATCGCGCCGAGTTGGAAAGTTTTTCCGCTTGCGCTTGGTTCGGAGTCGGCTACCTCGATCGAGGTGAGGTAGCCACCTCCTTGAGCCGAGAAAACAATCAGCGCGCCGGAATCACCAGCTTCTGCCCGACCAGGATCAAATTCGGATTCGGAATGTTGTTCCGGGTCTGAATTTCACGGTACCGCTGACCGTCGCCCAGCTGGTTGGACGCGATCAGGTTGAGCGTGTCTCGCTGGCGCACCGTGTAGGCGTGCTCGCCGGCGCCCGCGGCCCTGGTCTGCGTCTGGTTGCTGATGAAGTACTTGCGCAGCAGATCGAGATAGGCGGGCGACTGCTTGACCTTCGCGATCGCAGCATTCAAGTAGATCAGCAGCTCCTGGTCTTGTGCGCGCACGCCGATCTTGTAAGCGATGTTCGAGCCGTCGAGCTTCGTGATCGCAAACCGCAGGTCCGAGCCCTTGATCGAATCGACCGCAAACGGGTAGTCGTAAATGAATGCGTCCACTGCACCGCTGTCCACACTCTTCTGGATGAAGGCGGGATCGGAATCGTCTTCCTCGACAACCGTCGTGTTCGGATACTGGCTCGTCACGAAGGCGCGTACGTCCGGATCGCCTTTGAGGATACCAACGCGCTTGCCTGCGAGATCTGCCGCCGTGCGAATCGGTGAACCCGAGCGCACGATCAGCGAGTAGCCGAAGTCATCGATGTAGGGAACCGTGTACACGACCCCTTGAACCGGACGATTGTCCTGGAACGTCAGACCGTCCATCGCGATATCGACGCCATGATTGCCGTCCGTATCGTTCGAAAGCAGTTGCTTGGGCACACCCGCGTACGTATCGACCTCGTGATGCATGTCGACCTGCACCTGCTTCCCATCAGGACTGAAGGATGGGTCGGCGAAAAGCAACTTGGCGAAATCGACATTGAAGCCGTGAGCCGGGCCGCCGTTCTCGTCGTCGTAGAACGGTGCGCTCGGGTTCTGGACAGAGACCCTCACGAGGCCGTTCTTGGTGATCGCCTTGAGCGTGTCCGAGTCCGGTTTATAACCGCCAGGCAAGGCCACCGTATTGGCCGCCGGCGCCCGTGCCACAGCCGCTGCTGCGGAGCTCGCGTCGAATCCGCTCGGCGTACCTTGAGTCTGAATGCTGGCCGATTGCTGACCGCCCGTCAGCTTCGACAGGCCGCCCTGCTGGAAAAGCCAAACCACGCCAATGACCACGATGAACGCGGCGGCGCCGAGAATTTTCCCGATATTCTTCATGTTTCCTCGCTAGGTCGTTGTGGTACGTTTTACTGCTGCGGGCGTTGCGAAGGCAACGACACGCGCGGATCGGTCGCGATCGCCGTTTGCGTGTCTTGTGCAAGCGCGGCCTGCTGCGCCTGCTTGACTTCCGGGTTGTCGAGCAGAGCCGTTTCCATCTGGCTGAATGCCATGTTGACGGACTTCATGACGGAATCGATCGACGCGTCGGTCTTGATTTGCTCGAACGTGTTGCCCGACTGCTGACCGGCGACCTTGTTCATGCGCTGCGCGGCTTGCGACATGTCCCACATCGCCTTGGCTCGGTCGATCGCATGCGCGAAATTGTCGAGCTCCGCGTTCACCTGTTTGTAGCGATCCTCACGGAAATGCAAAAGCTGCTGCATCGTGGCGAGTTGCGCACGGAAGCGCGGCGCATCGTCCGGATACTGCTTTTCGAACACGCCGACCTTGTCCTGGAAGTTCTTGACCTCCGTACGGAACAGGGTGATGCGGTCGGCGAAATCCGAGGCCGCACGCCGCTTATCGGCGAGTTGGTTGATCAGCGTTTCGATCGGGTTGGCCATCGCTTCGGCGACGACCATTTTGACCTGCGTGTTGCGCAGTTTCATCTCGACCACCGGCCCGAAATAGATCGCCGCCAAACCTACAGCACCTGCGGCAATCAGGGCCAACAGCCCCTTCAGCAGTAGCAGTGCCGCCGGCGCCGCAATCGCCACCCCGGCAGCGATCACGATCCACTTGACGATCTTGGCTTTGCGAGCCGTTTCGGGGCTTACATTCGGAATGAAAGAGTTCATTGAGGCTCCTCGGTTTATCTGATTCGGATTGATTCTAAAAACTGACTTCGCCTTTTCAAGGGGCGACGTGTGCCTGCTTTAGTCGGGAAGCCTGAATCCCGGGAGTCCTCCCTTTGGCTCTGCCATATCCCTTCCGGACAAGAAGCTAACAGTGTGCCGCGCCGAAGCGACGTTGCCCATGAGATCAACGCAGGTGTTAACGGCAGATTTGCGGAGAAATTGAAGCCCATGCATCCTGCAAGTTCTCACCCTTCCCGGACGCTCCATGATCAGGCCCATCGGAAACGCCGTACTGCATGGATCGCCACCCCCTCTTCTCGTTCGACTTGGTCCGCCGGAAGCCAGTGCTCTCCACGTTCCAGTTGGGAAATGATGTCCCATTGTTGGATCTCAAATGCGATGCTCGGATCGGTTCGGGCACCGTTGACGACCGGGTAGAGGTACCAGAACTCCGGGAACTGGTTCTCGCGCTCGAGTCGGAACCGTAGCTCGCCGTCGATCAGAATGTCGTAGTTCCCCGTCGCGTCGTGCTCGTAGCACACGCGATCAGCGTACTTGCCGGAACTCGCACGACTGCGGATGACGGGTTTTCGGGTAGATACAGGCATTCGAGCCTTGCGATTGGATAGTGTCGACTCATTGTGTCGGGCGACGCTTCCAGTTCAAGCCCCGACAAAAAATCGGCCCCAGGCTGAGTACGGGGATACCAGCGTGGGGCCCAAGGGCAATCGACGTATTGACGTCGAATCGAGGGACGGCAATGAAGATCCGTCGAGATGATCCTACCACAAATTTCGCTCTATACTTCCTGATGGGAAGTAGACGGAAGGATTTTTCCAGCTCGGGCAGGGCGAAAAAAATGCCCGGCTGGGGTTTCCAGACCGGGCATCCGTCCGTGCTTCCTTTAACTTCCTACCACTTACGGGAGAAGCGGTTCCAATATACACATGAACTTCAGACCCCTCCAAATAGTTTTTCGAGATCGCACAAAATTTTCCATTAGATTCCCGTCAGGAAGCGCGTGAGAATTCCAACGCTCCGACGCGTGGTGCCTTGCTGCGCAGCAGGCCGATGCTATCCTCGTTGCCATGCCAAGTACGTCCCCTTCCCCGCTTGCTATTGTCGGCCGTCTCAGCATTCCGCCCGCGGCGCTTGAACACCGCTTCACCGTCGAGGCGCTGGCGGTCGCGCATTCCCGCGAATCCCAGGATCTTGAGCGCGTGATCGGAACCGACAACACCGGACGCTGCGAACTGTACGGGTGGGCGCCGCATGTAGCCCCACATGCCGACGGGTTCGGCTTTGTCTACCTCGTCTGCCTGAATGACGGGAAAACGTCGATCTGTGTCCGGGATACTTCCGACGCGGTGTACGAGGTGTTTGCGCCTGCCGGCGCCATAATACGGCTCGACGATCGGATGGAGCATTGGACGTCGGATACGGCCGCGCGTGTTGCGCCTTCGTCGGCCATTTTCCCGAACCTGACGACGAAGCTGCGATCGCTCAGCTCGAAGCCGGCATCGCCGCCCTAGCCACGGGGCTCTATGCGGGATCGCCGCGCGTGCGGGACGGTTTCCGCGTTCTGCTGGATGACGAGTGCTGGTCGGCCGCAACGCTTGACGACGATCTCGAAACGACGCAACTGCAGGAAGCAGAGACCGCGGGGCGCTGGATCGAGATGTGCTCGCATTGCGGCAAACCCGCCGTCAGGCCGGATCCGAAATGGCCGTACAGCATGGCACTGTCTCGATGCTTGAAGCATCTGACTGGCCGCTGACAACCGATGGGCTTACAGTTGTTCTGCCGGCTGGCCGGCCATGAGAATGGCAGCATGCCTGTTCTGGTGGACCTCGCTACGCCCCTTGTCCGCCAGCGCGGACAGGAACGTTCGATCGTCCATCCTGAACCGGCATAGCAGTTGGTTGATATTCGCGACCTTGACGACCTGGGCGATTGTCAGAGTGCCCAGGATATCAGCCACCTCCGCAGAGATCCCCAGCCGGAACATTCCGGCGTCGCGGTCCTCGCGCAGCATACGTTGCGCGAGCAAGAGATAAGACATGTTCAGTTCCCGAATCTCGGTCGGGATGTCGTAATTCGATTGCATGGCCGGTGCTGTACCTGATTGAGCGCGTAACCCGTCTCTACAGGTCCGCTGTTTCGGGGTAGCCGCGCTTTCGAGTGGCGCAGGTCAGGTGAGATTTTTCAGGAACCGATGCTATACGAATTTCTTGTTGGGAAGTTATATCAGGAGGAAACTTTTGTCAGAATTACAACGTGAACGCCGCATCTCTCTGTTGAAGTTCCTTCCAAGAACTCAGTTTTTAGCCGCGAGCACTGTGTTTGCGCGACGGTACTTCACAACACGATCGAGATCCCGCTGCGTCTGATTTTGAATTCGCGACAGATCGCTGTTGTCGCCGATATCGCGGAGCTTGACCTTCCTGCCCGATTGGATCCGTCGCGGCCCGCCGGATGAAGTCGCCGTAGCTCTCCCCCGGAAGCCGCGTCACGCATACGATCGCGTCGACGACACGCGCGGAAAAACCTTCTTCCCGCAGCCTCGCTGCCGTCCACACTCCCCGGTTGTCTTCGATCACGTCATGGAGCGCACCAACCATGCGCTCGTCGTCGATGTCCCCCGCGAGCATGACACGCATCGGATCCAGGACGTAGGATTGCCGCCCTTGTCCACCTGTCCTGAATGGACCTCGACCATGATCTGGATTGCGCGCTCGAGCGTCGCCATGGAGTTCTACTAGACGCCCGTCAGACACTTGCCGATGGCCGCACCGGCGCACCACGCTTGACGAAGAATTTGTCGACCCGTGCGTCGATGCCGGCCCGGTAGCGTTGGAGCTTCGCGGCATTTGCCGCTTGCCATTCCAGATCGAATGGCTGCAGAACGGTCGAATCTATCCGGTGGGCGATCAAGTAGTACACCACTGCCCTGACCTTCTTCCCCTTCTCATTGGCGTAATAACGCGCCAGCTTCACTGCGTTACGCGCCGCCGGCCTGTACGACTTGTCCTTGTGCGCCCGAAAACCGCCGCACTTGCGCTTGGCCGCGAGGATCTGGTCCTTGTCCGATACCCAGAAGCGGCCGGACCAGCCAACATACCCGGCCGTGTCGATCGACCACGTTCCATTGCGGAACTCCGCTTCCACGGCGTTTCCGTTCCTGTCCTTCAGTCGATATTTCCCGGTCAGGCTCGGCTTGACCTCGAAGCTGAAATGGCCTGCTTGTTCTTTCCACTGCACGGTATCTTTCCTCTCACTATTTCCGCTCGTCACTTTCGGCATTGGTCCGCCGATAGCTCCTGAAGGTGCGCCACATCAGGCCAGCCTTGCACGCTCGGCCAAGACAACAAACACGAACGCCAGCAGACCATATCAGCCTATCACGCAAGGTTCCAGGTTTTACGGTCGATCAAGCGCTTGGGATACTACTCGATCGACTTTACCAGGTGACCTAGAGAAGGCTACTCAACCAGTCCTCGGCATGACTGCACCCCAGCCAGAAATCATAGGCACCACTGTCGTACGCGTTCGTGAGTTCGTCCCTTCGCGAAAACCGAGGCGTGTTGAAATACACGCCGTAATCTGCCCTACCAAGCCGATACGCGCGTGCCATCGCCCAATCTTGGCACCGGCTTCTTGCCTCTTTACTGAACGGACCGATAACATGGCTAACTAGCCAGACAACCCTGATTTTCCACCCGTACCAGATCGGGCTGTCGCGCCGAGACCGTAGCTTCTGAATGTTCATGAGGTTGCTCCTTCAAGTTCGTGGGACTCGGGGTTCATTGCGCAGCGTCGATTCGAATCAACCGCGAAAACTAGATGTGCGGATAATCCCGTGACGGTCGTGGGACTCGCCTTCTTTGTGCGGATCAGCACTTCATACCGTTCCTGAATGGCCCCCGCTGTCGTGTATTCGATGTCGATTCCGACCGCGGCCGCAACGTCGCGCCTGACGTCGGCCAGCAACTCTGCGTCGGACTGGTTCGGAATGGCATGCGGCCATCCAGGGCTGTACAGCAGATGCCGAGGGATGCGCGCCTCGGCTTCCTGCCGAGCGCTCGCTGCAACCTTCGCTGCGGTGGCCCGATCTCGCTGATCCGCCGACAGAAGTTGCGGCGCGACATCAGACAGCCAGCGGCTACCTTGAAAAGCGAATGTCGATACACACTCGAGTTCGACCATCTCGCGATAGAGATCGGCATTGTCCGCGCACGTCGACGCCGCCAACAGATCAGCCTCTGAACTCATGATGCAGTACGCGCACGAGACACGAGATGTCCCATAGATGGTGTAGGCCTCGTGCAGAGAGAGGTTATGGCGCTGGATAATAGCCATCACATCGCCGGCCTTCCACTCGATGATCGGATTCCAGGACAATCCCGGCGCATTCTTGCGTTCCAGCTTTGCCATGGGAGCCGACACCGGCATCCGCTGACGCGCGGGACTCTCCTCGCGCCGGACGCCAGTCGCGCTGACGATCGGCAAACCCGGGAAGCGCTTGCGCAACTCGCTCGCGATGGGCGCGGACTTCAGCTCGGACGTGCAGAAGCGCATGGACGGCGTGCTCCACGGCAGCACGAGCTTGACGCATTCGAGTTGCTGGTAGCGGCCGAGGTTTGCCGCCCAGCGGCCCTGCCAGCGAGCCAGCATATCGCCCGCTGCCCTTCGCGCGATCAGCAGTTCATAGTCGAGATACTCGGCGAGACGCTCGCAGACCGGCAGGCTGTCACGCCATTCGACGCGACCGAGATCAGCGTGGACCAGGACGCGCGGGCCTATATGCCCGATCGCGTTCAGATATTCGTGCGTCGCGAGCGCGCAGGCCTGGCTGTCTCGCCCGCCCGACACGCCGATCGCGCATACGGCGCCGGCGGCAAGAAGCGCATCGACTTCGGGAGTTTCAGCGACAGGGAGCTGGTTCGGGGCTGGGATCATGAGCTTGTTTCAGAAAATGGCCAAAACTGAAACAAGGATGCCTGTACCTCACGCTTATTCTAGTGGGCAGGAACAGGTGAAGCCGCGCGTCAAGAAGCGCTGCCTT
The DNA here is from genome assembly GCF_048627025.1 of Burkholderia aenigmatica. Lineage (NCBI taxonomy): Bacteria > Pseudomonadati > Pseudomonadota > Betaproteobacteria > Burkholderiales > Burkholderiaceae > Burkholderia > Burkholderia aenigmatica. Next base: position 231,427 of record NZ_CP184471.1, read on the forward strand.
CCAGATCGGATTTCTCCACGGTGACGTCCATACGGATGGATCCGAACAGTCCGCGTGCCAGTGTGCGCGTCGATTCCCGATCGAGACCGCTCACGGAAATCTTGCGCCCGTCGACGCCAATCGTCATGTCGTAACCGCCATCCTCGCTCTGGCCGAGCTCGTCCAGTGTCCCCTGAATGGCCAGCGTTGCGACCGGCATCATTCGCACCCGCTGCTCAAGGGTTTCGAGCCGCTTCAACAGAGCAATAATCGCCTCCGGGTTGAATGCCTCCATAAATGCCATGTCTTCCGCGGAGATCCGGATGTCGGCCGTGTTCTCGCCTGGAATCATGTAGGCTTGCGCCACGCCGCCGTCCGGACCATCGGCCGCAGTCAGCCGGCGCACGCTGTTGGACGTCCACCACTTCCATCGACCCTGGGTCGCGGCTTCCGCGAGCCGGAGAAGCCGGGCGACGTCGACCTGGTCATGTTGATTCGGCTTTGCAGTCTTCGGCTCGGTCATCGGTTGATCCTTATCTTTCGCTCTTCATCGGGGCGATCCGGCCGGTGAAAGTGACACGAGCCAGATATGGAGCGACCTGCTCGGCTTTCATCGTCGCGGCTCGCGCAAGCTGCTGCGCGAATTCATCCAGCAATTCGTGGTTCGCCGTGAAGAACGCGGCGAGCTCGGCGTCCTGTTCATCCCGGAGAGCCTTCAGGACCTGCCGGTTGTGGGCGACTTGGGCATCTTCCTCGGGGCTCTTGAAGTAGGTCTCGTTACCCAGGCCGCCGCCGAGGTATCGGGTTGCGATGTGCATCCACTCCTCATTGTCGCTCTGACCACCGAGCGAACGTTCCCCGAAAATTTCCTTCTCGGCGCAAATGCCGGCCCGGTAGACGATCATACGCAGATAGGCCACGGACTCGGTCGTCTTGAGGTCGACGGCCGCATGCCGCACATACCCGGCAAACACGTCGGTCGGCGCCAGCATCGTCATGACTGACACTTCGAAGTCGTCCGGTAATTCCGGAAGCACTGCGTAAATCAGTGCATGCCCTGCCTCGTGAACGCTCGTACTGCGGATATCCTCGACCGGAACCGGCACGCGCGGAGGAGCAAACTGCGCCGCAGCCGACGCCCAACCGATTCTGTAGAGAGACGTCGTCGACGTTGGACGGCTGGTAGCAAAGAACACTGCAGCCAATCCGAGGACGGCGAACACGATTTCGAGTGCCGTACGAGGCGATGCCAGCGTGACATCAATGAGGGAATCGATCTGCGGCCCGAACATGCGGATGCTTCCGAGCAGGAAGAACAGCGCGCAGATCCGTTCCACGGAACGCGCCGCAAAACTCCAGATGTTCGCGTCCCGACCGTCACGCACGAGACTGAAGATTGCCCACTGCGCAATCCACAGCGACCCGATCGTCTTTGCCCATTGGTAGACGGTCAGGACGGACGGGGAAAGACCGCTGGCCGCCGGCCCGATCATGCTCAAGAGCGTCGCCATGACGATCATGAGGACGGTCAGGACGTCGCCAAGCCTCCCATCTTCGCGCCAGCCCTGCACCTGTTTACGCAACCCTTGCAGCTTCTCGACCACGATTCCCATGTTCACTTTCCCCCGTTGTTCTGCTGATCTTCGTCCTCGCCCAGCGGTCGGGCCGCGAACGCCTGCATGCGCGCGGCCTCTTCCGGGTCGACCTTGCCAAGCGCCTTGATGACCGACCAGCGACCATCCTGATACATGATCTTCTTGGCCTTCCGCAGCGCCTGAACACGACGGTCGAGCACGAGATCGTACTGGCTGGCACCCGTAGCCTCGGCGATGCGCTTGCACTCCACTTCGATACCTTCCACCAGCATCTTGCGGTAGGTGTTTTGCCCGGTCTCGATCGCGTGGAGAATCATCGAATCGAGCTTCGCGTAGGTCGTGGTCATTGCGAGTCCTAGAGCAGCTCGTATTTTTCCATCAGTTCGAGCTTCCGGCGTTCCTTGCGGCGCCGATCCTCGCGCGATTCTTCGGTAGGGACGATATCGCGTTTCGCCGCGAGCGTCGCGTCGTATCGCTCCGTCTCGGCGACCAGCTTGAAGAGCTCCCTCAGTTCATTCTTTGCTTGCGTGAACATTTCGGTTCCTGCGTGTCAGGGTTGAGAAGTCTTACGCGACCAGACAGACGTGGTCCGCGATCTCCGAATACGACATTCCGCCATCGTAGTAGTCCTGCAGCGATCGCTCGTTCTCGCGCACGTACGCTTCGGCCTTCGCCGGGACGTTCATGCCGACTTCGCGCATCGCCTTGAGCTCGCAGAGGACGTTCGGCAAGACGTCCTGCTCGGGGATGTTGCCGGTGGTCGCGACCTGGGTAGCATTCTGGCCCATTTTCTAAATATCCGGAGATTGCCTAAACGGCGTGATCGAATTTTAGTGCAGGTTTTCGCCCCAGCCGTGCGCGGCCGGATCAATGACCGGACAGGCCTGCCGGACGAGCCTGTCAAACTCGCAGTCAATCTCGATCCAGTCGTCGGCGTCGGCGAAAATAAGCCGGCCGCGATCAGCAGCGCCGATGTAGCGCACCAGATTGCCGTGGATCTCGAACTCGTCGCCTTGCGAATCGAGATCCAGGAAGGTGCAACAGTACATCGCGCCGACTTCGAGAGCATTGCCCGCGTGGTCCGTGATCACTGCAACCGGCGCATGCACGGGAGCGGTTGTTTCCGTGGGCACCATACGGACGTGGTTCAATTCGTTCATGGATGTCCTGTTGGTTGGTGGCTGACTTGCCATGCGCCCACTATAGCGGCGCGGATACCCCATACAAGAGCCCGCGAAACTCGCATTCCCCGGCTTTCCCTCGACCACTTGAGGTGTCAATTCCTGTTCGGAATTAGGTGAGCTTTTTCGGGAATCAGATCACGCAGTATTCGGTCCGGGCCCGCGTGCCGGACCTTGAATGGCGCGCGCCTCCTGGGATAATCCGTCCATACCCGATCACGAGGAACGGAATTCACCATGCATCTCGCTCACACCGATCAGCGCCGGATCACGGCACGCGCCGCCGGAGCCCTGCCACCCGGCTCCATTCTCGGCTCGGTCCAGGTTCCTGGTCACGTCATTCGCCTCTCTGACCAGTTGGCTGGCGAGTTCTACACCGCCGCCGAGGAAATCGAGTTCTGCGGCGATCAGGTCGAGACCTTCGCGATCCCGCCGTGGGCCAGCCGCGACGGTGCCGCGTGGCTTCCGGATCTCGCCGCGCTCGGCTACCGCCGCGCTGACAGCGGCTTCCGGGGCCGTGAGGAACTGCTCGTGGCGACCGCGGACGTAGACATGCACACCGACGACGAGGGCCTGGTGCTGATGGTAGTGCTGCACAACGACGGTCTAACCTTCCGACAAGGAAAGGTTCGCCACAAGCCGAAGGCGGGTGAGTGCTTCATCTTCGACGATCGTCTGCCTCACGGCGTTGATGAGGCGCCCGGCCGGGCAGCGTTTCTCGGCTGGAACATCCCGATCGTGCCGCTCTGATCGACGGCTATCGCTCCCCATTTTCGAGAGGAACACGATGAAACAACAGGACATCAAGGTCGGCAGCATCTATACCGACGGTAAGGCGGGCCTGCGCCGGGTAACGGCTGCTGGTCCGCAATACAAGCTGTACGACGGCCAGGAGGAAACGGACTGCCTCCAATACGAGGTCATCGCGAGCGCGGCGGCAGGGTCCGTTGTCGAGCGTGGCAAGTCGCCCGACGGTAATCCGCTCGCCCACTCCACACGCCAGTCGTTCGCGGCATGGGCGAAGGCCGAAGTGCCGGCCGACCAGGTCGTGCAGAAAATCGCTGAGTTCGGCGCCAAGCGCGTCAAGCTCACGCCCCCTCAGGCCAAGCTTATGCGCACCTTCGACCCGGCTGACGAGATCAAGACGGGCACGAACTGGTGCTGTGAGCCGGACGAGCTACGCCCGGCTCGCGCGTGCCAGGACAAGGGCCTGCTCACAATCGACGGCGAGCCGGGCCGCGGCGAGCATTTCGAGGTCAAGCTGACGCTCCTCGGCATCGAGGTCGTGCGGCTCATGACGACTGGCGTAACGGAGCCGGCGTAACCGTACTTCAACCGGCCTAAGGTCTGTCGGGACACAGTCCGCGTCCCGACCACACTGTTACCTGCCGGCGTTGGGGCGAGCATCAGTGCGCGCGACCACTCTCAGCAGCTCGGCCCGAATGAATTTCGGGAGCGTTTCTCCATTCCCCATCCTGATGAAGGCTGCCCGATGCTCTCGTGATCTCGAGCACAGCGCTTCCAGCTTTGCAAATGCCTCACACGACGTCCGATAGCTTTCGGTCTGGCGCACGAACTGACTCCACCAAAATTCAAACGTGGAAACTCTGCGCCGCAGTAGAGCGGCCGCGATCAGATGGTCTCTGACCTCGCGCTCTTCTGGCGGAATGCTGCCCACTGCAAAGTGATCGAAGGGTTCGGTCACATACCTCTCATCAAGAGGAGTGTCCATGTGCCGAGTCCGCTGACCGTCTTGCATAAAGGTCAGACTCGGATCGAACGGTTCCTGAGCGTATTCCCACGATGGTCGCGGAATAGATCCGACCGGAGGAGCGTCTGCGCCCTGTCTGTTGCCGAGGTTATGCATGGTGATGTCTTGGTTTGCCGCAACGCTTGAAGGCTCCGTGCGCCGCTTCTCTTCAGCCTTGTTCGCCCGCCGGTCGCTGGCCAGGGCGAGTCTCGTCTTCGAGTGCGCCCTTGTTTTCCGGAGACACATCTAAAGGTGCTTCGCCGTTGCGCCGCATGTCGATCTCACGCCAAACTTTCGCGCTCAGCCCGAATTCCTCCCGATAGGAAGTGATGCCCCGGTTGAATACCTGCTCGAAGCGCCTGAAATCCTCCTCCGTCTCGGCAAGCACGAGCGCCATGACGGGCTTTGCTTCCGTGTCACCGAAACCCACGCGGGGTAGAGCGTGCATTGCATAAAACGTCTGGCCCGCTGGGAGGGCGTTGCAAAATGCCTCTACCGCTTTCTTCAGTTGCGCTTCGGTCAACATGCCCTTTCCTTCTTGTTGTCTGTGGAGTGGCTAGGTTTCGACCTGGGCCACTTCGAGGTCTTTAAGCTCTTCAACGCTGACCCCGGCCGCCGAGGCCGCTCGTGCGACTGCAGCTCGAAGATCCGCTTGTTTCTCCGCTGCGGCTGCATCCACTGCGCGTAGCGGATGCAGTACCTCGCGCGGGCTGGACTAAACGTACGGACACACGACCACGCCCCTCCTACCGGATCGATTTGCTTTTAACGCCATCGTCCCACGCCTGCAGCGCAGCCGACTTTGTTCGCATCGGGGTTGCCCGGACTCCCCCCGGAAAGTGCGACTTGGTGCAGTACGCGGTCCAATACGTTGGCCCCTTCGTCACAACCGGCTGCGCTCCACATCGCGGACAGGGTTCGTTCATCGAATCCATCGTCGTTCTTCCGTCAGTGTGCCGGAACGACGTAGTCCCCGTTGGGGCGCTTGACGACCGTCGCTGGCATTCCGTCGTGCTCGCGGTGTTCGACGGTCCACGTTTCCACCACTCGCTCACCACCAGTCAGAAACTGGACCCGCACGGTGTTCGTGCCTGGTTTGACGACGACGCATCCGGTGAACGGGCGAAGGCTATCATCCGGACGGCCTCCGATCCAATAGTCCTTCCACGGACGAGGATCATCAGGGCAAGGATCGAAACCGAAAATCGCAGTCTCATGACCGTCAATCTGCACCTTGTATCCCGGCTGAATGATGATGTCAGGGTTACCCATACCGGATTGGACCATGACTTCACGAGCCAGATCCCGCGCGTACGGAAACGCGATGGCCAATACAACGATAAGGCCGGTGATGCCTACTGCCGCGTAACGTGCTCGACGCTCGAGCTTACCTAGCGCAGAAGTGAATACATTTACCATGTCGATCCTACCTTCCCCATTCCTTACCGAATTGACTGCGATCACCCGATTGACCTGATGATTTCTCGGCATCTCTCAACTCCTGTCAGGGACTATCGGCACACGACCAAATTTTGCCAGCCCGTTCCCACGAATCTAGACAACGCAGCGTGCCGAACCGATCGTTTTTCCGGTCTGGATTCGCGCCGCCAGCTATCGAGTAAAGATCACAGCGACCGCTGGCACCATGATCAACAGCCCCAATCCGATCAGGAACAACACCTTCGCCCGCCAGCCCTTGGCCAGGTCAATTCCGATTCGGTTGCTCAAAGCACCCCATACCGTTCCGACAAAGAACAGCAGCCCGCCCTTGGTCGTCTCGTGAACGCCCAGGGCCATTACCGCCAGCTCGTACACAGCAAAGACCGCCGTGCCCATCGCCGCGGCGAATGTCACATCGTTGAATGTCGGCCGGCGAAGCGTTACTCCCAGTATCTGCATGACTGACTCTTTCGGGTTGGCCGAAATTCGGCAACTACAGGTTAACGGATTCGAACGGAGCAGCCTTAAATACGAATGGCGGCCCGCACCGCGTCGCCGGCGGCCTCCTCGTAATGTCGAGCGTTCTCAGGCCTGTCGTCGCATGCGCGGCTGATCACGCTGGCAATATGCGGCACCGCGCTCCGGCCCGGCTCCCCTCCCTCAGCAGCCGTCAGTTCGGTCAGCACAGCGTCCGCGACGTTGAGGTAGTCCTGCCATCTGTATTCATTTCCCGCCGCGTCGCCCTGATGCATGGGCTGCTCGCCACAGGCCGAGCAGATTGCACCGGCCACACGATCCCGAGTTGCCTGACCGGGCTGCGTAGCGCGAAGCTTCTCCATGACCTGCTGGTAGTTCTCGTGGAGCGCTGGCCAGTCCGGACCCGGCTCGAGTGCGCCCGGATCCAGACGACCTTTGAACACGTCAAGACGAACCTGCGGATGCTTGTGGCCGACCGTTGCCAGCCAACCGGCGCACGCGAGCTCTGCGCCGACCCTCGACTGGTGGCAAGCAAAGATCCCGGCACCGATCTCCGGTCCCATCCCGCGATGGTCCGGACAGGTGGCCGCCAGATTCTCCGCCAATTCCATGTCGAATTGCGGGATGTCGGTCGCCGAGCTGTCGAGCCGCCAGGGGCACGAGGCGCACGGCTTGGCCATGTGGTGAAGCGGATTGTCAGCCATTACTTGTCGCCTTTACTGAACCTCGGCGCGGCCCGATGCTGCCACCAGCACGGCCTCTCCGTTGATCCCCGGCGCATAGCCCACGCTCCTGAGCGCGTCCAGCGTCGGATAATAGGTGAACTCCCCGAGCACTTCGGCACCGTCGCCTTCCTCATAGGATCCGCACAACATGACCGTGCGTTCCGTCACCTGGCAGGAGAGGCCCGGTCCCGGGTTCGCCACATCACGGACGAAGCCGTCTTCGTCCACGAAACACCCTTTCGGGTAGTTGGAGTTCGACATGGACGTGCCCCCCATCATGCCTTGATGTCCTGCAGGAATGCGTTGACCCGCGCCGCCATCAGCGGATCCAGTCGGCGCTCGATTGCGTCTTTCAGTTCCTGGCTGACGGCGATCTGGTAACCATGCTTACGGCCAAGCGCGAGGAAGGGTTCGTTGTCGGCGCACCACTTGACGAAACTGTCCAGCGCATCGACGCCGAGCACCTCCCCTTCGACGAGCTGCGTTTCGCGCTCGAACAGCATGTCCCCATCGCCCATTTTCGCGAGAATCACGGTCTTGCCGACCTTCGTCGGGAGCGCGGCAAACCACAGGTCGATCACGGATCCGTCGATCCTGGCTCTCAGCTTCGCGGTCTGCCGGCGGTCATCGAGCTGGTAGGTCGGATGGGACGCCACCCTGGAGTGGGTGTTATACAGGTACAGGAATGCAGTATGTGCATCCATGACGCTGAGCGAGAGGCTCAGACTGTCTCCCGGCTGCTGCTCGCCATAGGTGATGACCGCCGTGTCATTGGCGTCACTGATCTCGCATTTGGCGATGTTCCTGCCCCCTGCAAATTGGCGAAGGATCGCGGCAGGAAGCGTGGGAATTCTCTGGTCTACGTGCATTTTTCTCGTCCGGATTGAGCGTGCAGTGGCGAGACATCGCCAACCGCGTCATTATCGCTTGAGAAGTCAAACTTCCAGAATCGTGAAGTCCGGGTCGACTTCGACGAGATTGCCGAAATCGTCCTGGACCGCGAGATACGGTCCGGTGCCGTGCTCGAACACATAGGTCCACCGGATATCGAGCTTCCACTTTTCGATCTTCGCTTTTCTGTACATTGCCGAATCCTCCATTTGTCTTGACGGGCAGATCATGGGAACACATTACCGGTCCGGCGCCGGGTTTCAAGCCTCTGCGCGAAAACTCAGTTCGTTCGACATGCCTTGAATGCGCGAGCTCGCCGCGTATCTTCATGTCATGGTTCAGCGGCATACGCTGCGCCGCTGGATACGACACTGGAGAGCCTGAACATGAGCACCGAACACATCGCCCGGATTTTCGACCAGAAAGGCATCCACGCCGCCTACGACGCTGCATGCGCCAAGATCCGCCAGCAGACCGAGGAGATGAACGGCCTGTGGTCTTCGCGCTTCTTCGAGCGCCGGATTCTCGATGACGGATCGAAGAAACTCTGGCCGACTACCGAGGCACACATCAGCCGCAGCCACGATCTTTCCGATTGCGATGATGGTCCGATCCCCGAGTTCCTGTACTGCGACGTCGACGGGGAGCTATACCCTGTGACGTTGGGCAAGCAGGCGCGAATGAACAGCGACCAGGAACATCCGGTTCACTACGCATCGGCCGACATGATCGCGAACGGGAAGGTCGTCGGTCACGTCATCTACACCGACCACTGACCTCGCCGCTGTCGCGCTGACCGACTTATTCGCCGAACAGGTCCGCCTGCCCGCTGCGGGACGTCTCACCCGTGCGAACAGCCTCCTCGGCTTGAGCGACGGGCTCGACTCGGACGAGCCATTCCCTCCACGGTTCCGGCAGGGAACAGTTGATCGGTGCCCAGGCGAACAGCGGTGCGATCTCACTGTCGCGGTACCCCGCCAGTCCACAACCGATTCTTGTCACGAAGAACCGCTCGGCCGGCTTGCTCTTCGCGTATGCGATGAATTCTGCGACCGCGCCCGCGATCTGCTCGAGCGGCAGGGTCTGTTCGGGATCGTCCAGTGGCGGACGGGGATTTCCTGGCGTCGGCCGGCCATCCTTCGTCGGGACCGCATAGCTCTGGCGGCTTCTGCCTGCCGGTTTTCCTGAGGCTGCGCCAAACTTCTCGCGAGCGACAAGCGCCGCGCCTTTGCCATGCCGCGATGCAAGATTCGATCCGAACACGAAGATTTCGCCATCCTTCGGCAGGGTTCCGTCGAGATGGAAAATCCGATGTTGCCCCAGCATCCACAGCACGAAACGATCGTATGCGCCGTCGTTGGCGAGATTGAACACCGGCACGCGATGGCGACTGGCCAAGACGATTGCGGTTGCAGTTCCGCCCGTTTCGGGAGATCGAGTCGCCTCTGATTCGCACCCATCCGGCGTCCAGCAGAGGACGAACCGCGCCGGCCTGTCGAGGTTCGGCCCCAGAAACTGGCCGACGTTGCGCGAATGCAGCCGACGATCGCCTTCCTTCACCCGAGACCAGGCCGGATGCACCGTTGCCGCTACTTCGGAGTGCCTGGGTGTTGGGAATTGCGCATGATCCGCGGAATGGCTGTTGAAACCCGGCCACGGAAGCCAGATCTCCTTCGCGCCGCCGACGGCGTCGCATCCCGCCTCGAAAGCTGCATCGGCCCGATCAGCTGCGCCGGAGCGCAAGACGTAGCCAAGCGCAGAGAGGCGCCTGGCGATCGCCGTCATGCGTCTGCAGATCTCGACTGGGGTATCGGTGGAGCCGATGCCGGCATAGTAGAGCGTGTCCGCGTTTTCCATACGGCCAGCATACCTGCCCGGTAGATCCCGACAAGAGCTCGTAAGCCCTCGTTGCTGCGGGAATATCTTGACCGCTAGGTCGCGATTGCCACGCCGGCGAGAGCGACATGGTCGCCCACGCGATGCCAACCGGCATACCGCTCACCTGATGCCCGCGTGGCGGCGGGCATCAGGCAGAATTTACGCAGTCTCGATGTCGACGCGCAAGTTGTTGAACCATGCAGCGAACTCAGCGGCGTCGGTGAACACCTTGGTCAGCGCACCTTCATTGCTGATGCCGACGGTATAGCCCTCGTTGAGGAGTCCAACGATGTGCGTTTCAAAGAGAGCAGGATTCCCTTGTTTGGTAAGGGAGTCGCTGATCGTTTCTACGGAAATGGTGACTACGGGAGTGCTCATAGTTCTCTTCGTTTGATTTCACGGCGGCCGGCCGTGCGCGGGGCGCCGCTGGCACCGATTGTTTTTCCGGCCTCAGTCGAGGGCTAGTCGATCAGTCAAATGCAGGTCCCGGCATTTTTCGACATAGCGAGCAATAACGTCAACGATCCGGCGAAGATTCGTCAGGTTTGCACGTGCTGTTTCCAAGTCGGCGAGGTTCCGCTCGACCTCAAGTGGGTCCTGCATATCTTTGTTGATCCCCGCGACGATCAAGGGGTACAAATCGTGAACCTTCTCAAAATCTTTGAATGTATCCAGCTGACCGTCTGTCACGTGGCGGAGCAGATAACCGAACTCGCGAACCAACAAGCCGTCTATCGAGAGATCACGGACTGTATCGAGTTCCATTCGATTCTTGACCATCCACTCCAAGAGCTGACGTTCTCGACGCCGGGTCGATTGCTTTATCCGTCGCTCTAGCCGCCATTGGCGAGGTACATCGCCGCGTACCACCCAATGAACTATGGCGACTGTCACGATTACTGTGCCCATCACGACAAATTGGTTCATCCAGCATCCATTTGCTTTCGGCTTCGGGCCGTGCCGGGCGCTCGTGCGCCAGTTTGTTTTTCCTATCAATTCGAATTGCAGCGTCACGGCAAGGCAGGCACTCGCACCAAATCTACGGCATAGCCGTCTGCGCGCAGACGGGCGACGAGTCCATGCGGGCCAGGCAGGTGAAGGGCGCCGACGACGATTGCAGCATCACCATCATCCAGATAACCGCGCAGGCGGTCCATCCATGCGGCATTGCGTTCGTCGACCATGATGTGCCGATGCGTGGCGGCGTCGGTCGAATTGGCAAAGGAACCGTCTACGAGACGCTGTAGGGCATCAAAGTCTCCGGCATTGAAGGCTCCAGCGACCGGAGCAAGCACCGCGGCCGGATCATGGGACAGCGCCCATCTGAACCCGCGCCGCTCGATGCCCTCGGGTACCGCGAGTCGTTGACGCTGGACGAATGCGTCGTCCTCCAGATACTCAGGCTTCAGGTGGTAGTCCAGCATCGCGGATAGCGTGAGCGAAAAATCCGCTGCCTGAAACTGATTCAGGCCGCACACCGTATAAGCCACCTGATTGGCATCGCGCACTTCGGGATGTGTGAGCAGTTCGTCTGCCTGCTCGGGCGTCTTGCCAGAACAGGCAGCTCGTCGATGATACGTATCGAGCTCGGCCGCACTCAGCCCGGCAGCCCATGCAGCAGGTTCGGCACGTTTTGACGATACCGCCTCCGGTACACCGAGTTCTTCCGATGACGTCTCTCCCACATGCTCGAGGACGAAGTGCCGTTTTCCGGCAAGCACTGCCGGGGACGGCCGCAACAGCCCTTTGGCAGGGACGTGCATTACACCAATCAAGAGACTCTGTCGTCCGTTGGGGGCGGTGACCGCGAATGCAGGCACGCCCTCATCCGAATGATTAGCCAGCTGGCCGGCGCAAACTACGCGAGTGCAGCACCAAAGGAACAATACGAGCAATGTTCGCTTCATTTTTTTCCGACGGTTACTTGTTCAATGCCAGATGGAGGTAGATGAACACCATTGCGACGCTTCCTGTCAAGAATCCTGAAAGAGTCAAGGGCACCTCTGCTACGAGTCGCCCCGACACAATCCATGCACCCAGCCATAGGACGCAGGACAAGACTGCCCATCGCACGGCAAATGACTTGGCACGTGGTTTCAGCCACTCGAGGTTGGCCTCACGGCTTTGGCGATCAGCGTGACGCGTCCAGACGTTCACCGCACTCCTGTAGGCATCGCCGAACTCACCCCACGCTCCAGCCGCATTGACGTCCGCCCGTAGGGCCTCAACCGATTCACGTGATATTTCGTTCGGAGGCGTCGGTACAAAATACTGGAATATGGCCTTGATCATGTGGGCTTCCCATCTTCCTAGTCAGGCAAGAAATCATCGCTATGGGTGAACACCATCAGCTCATAGGGTGCTCCGGGCCGACATAAGAGCGAGAAGAATCCTCCGGCCGCCCGCGGATGCGGCACGAATGGGAAACCCGGCTCGCTCTCCGAGAAGGTCGGGTCCAACAGCATGCCGTCAACACTGCGTACGATTGAATGCGCAACGAATCGCACCGACGCGCCGTCAAGTTCGATCGCGAGCCACCCGCGCACGGCATGAGTGCCCGTATGAGTGGCAACCCACGCGTCGACTGCATCGTGACAGTTTGGCCGAGGCTGGGCTGCTGGTCGCACATGTTGGATCGGGCGTGCTCGCCGTGCGGCGGCAAGGCCATCAACAAGTGCGGTGGCCAGAGACTCGTTTCCGATCGGGTGTGTATGAGAGACGCACGTGCGCATGCCGTCTTTTCCTGTTTCCCGTGTGCTCAATTGCGATGCGCCTGATAGGACAAAACTTCGAAGCCGAACGGATTGGCCTCGAACTTCTTTTCACACTGGCGGTTATCGCTGACAGGACAGTCCATGGGCGACTTGAAGCCAAACCTCACGGTTGCAATACCACCCGCAAAAACGGCTCTTGCCATGCCAGGCGAGACAATATCGACGCGTTCAACTTTGGCGTGCTCGCGTTTCACTACTTCTTCCTTCACCAGCCTCTTTACAATCGGCACAGCGACGTGCTGATTTTGAGCAAGTGCCGCGTCATATGCAGTGCGATCGACAACGCCCCCGACATCCGCGGCGAAAGCCGGGCTCGTTAGCAGAGCCGCAATGAATGAGGCGATCGCGAATTTGTTCATCTTGGTCTTGCAAGTTCCGGCTACCGGCCGTTCATGCGGGGCGCTGGAGCGCCGATTTGCTTTGGCCTTGCTAGCGGGCAGGCCCTTACATTTAGCCGCACGCAAGGGCTTTTCAACCCCAACTGACTTTGTATCCGCCCGCCTGCGCCTGCTGAAAGAGGGCCACAAAACACAGTGCAACGCGCCGAATATAGTCGTCTGTCCGCCCGAAGGACACGATGCGCGGCCCCCGACCGATCGAGACGACGCCCCCGGATCGGTCAACGACTCGCACCGCCCCTTGAGTGTCGAGCGTCTCGGACGTCGCGGGTTCGCGCAGCGATTGAACGTTCGCTACCTTCAGTGCGCGACGCAGCAGCTCCCCGAGCTCGCTTGCAGACCACGAGCCGCATTGATCGGGCGCGACACCGAGAGCCTCGAGCATTGCGAACGCGTTGCTATCCACCAGTTTGATCTCCGGCAGCACGGACACCTCCTCGGTGTACTCTTCGTATCCCTCCGGCTGGTGTATAACAGTTCGAGTCGGCGCATCAGGCGCCCAAAATGTGATGCTCACGTCAACTTTTCCTGATTTCGGTCGGGCTCGCCTTGTCGGACGAGGAGGTTCGACGAACGAACGCATCCAGCCAACCCGGCCACTTGCGCAGATCAACAGAGCCGTTGGGTTCTGCCGGCTGCTGCGTCGCCCACGCATCCAGCGATCGTCTTTCTTCGTCGTTGAGGCGACTCAACATCGAAGTCGGTTCTCCGCCATTGATGATGCCCATCAGTTTGTTCGTCATGGTCATCCGCTGGTTACAGGGCACCTCGTTTGGAGAGGGCATTCCGGCTCACGCACCCTGCCAGTTGCATACTGCCGACCAGCTCTGCTGCGCTTGCCCTCTCCAAACGAGGCGGATTACTCCCGGAAGGCGATACCGCCTTCTATCGTCTTCCCAGAGCCCTTATTCGCTTTGACTCGGCGAAACACCGGTCTCCCGAGTCCGGTCCAGGGAAATCCTGGAGAATTCCTCTTGCGTCAGCGCCAGTTGCCGATACGCGTCCTTTTGGTCGGTATCGGTGGATTTCGGGATGAAGGTCTTCGATTCAATCATTGTCTCGACTCCTGTTGAATGTTCGATTTTGGGCCACGGCATCTGAATTGCCGCTACTTTGGCCAGTGCCCTTGTGCGCAATCGAGCGCCTGAACTCGCCACCCCTCCGGATTTGCAATCATGTCCCGACGGAGCTCGACCTTGCACTTCTGACCCGCGACTTGCGCATAGACAGTTGCACCGTCCCCGTGAATATCGGGAGCGCCCATCGCGATGAACTTACTGGCGAGGAACTTCTCGGCGACGCGTCCCGCACTGCTTTCTCCATCTCCGTCTGCCGCCATCGCCCCGGACCACACACTCGCCAGCGCGAGCAACACAAGCAGCTTCTTCATTCGATCATCCTCGTAGTTCGTATCTGGTGTCCCGACACCTGTTTTTGTTCGCTTAGCTTTGCGTTTGGGCTGAGCCTCGCCAGTGTTGATGCTTACTGGCGCGAAACGTTGTTTGCCGAAGTCGTCAAAGGGAAGACACCCGTCACGTAAAGCAGTCCGGCCACGCCAGCGATGATTGAGACGAGTACCGGGAAACCCATCATGCCTGGCGCCATCCACGCCGCTAACATTGGCGCGTCTTTGAGACAGCCGGGCGGAAGCGGTTTCGCGAACCATCCCAGCATCCATGCCCAGATGCCTGCACAAAATGCCAGCAGTAACAGACCCTTCAGCCGGTTCCACATATTGTTCGCCATGTCGTTCTCAGATCAATCGCAAAATCGTGTCTTGTACCGGCGTCACCAACCCGATCACCACCGAGAATCTCGAGACCATCCGCGTGAGCCTGTTTGACGAACACGTCATCGCCGATCCTCGGAACGGGACACGGTTTGTCCCGTTGATGTGTTATCTCGCCCGCATTGTCACGTCAATCGTGCATCGATTCCATCGTGATAGTGATCTGACGGCCGGCCAAACTTTCGATCTTGGCGGTCATCCCGAGCGGAAGTAAGGCGTAATCTGGGGACAATCCACGTCCGTACACATCCTTGTCGTCAGCAAAATCGACGACATGGTAGGCAAGGCTGACGCGCCCCTCCGAGTCAACCCCTTTGGGGATAATTTCAACTCCCACACCGGCCGCTCGAACGGTTGCCATCAGGCCATCCTCGGCAGTAACCGCGTAACGCTGTCCATCGATTTCGATCCGCATTGTGTACGAGTGCGCCGTTGTGGCGGCGGCTGCCCGCATGCACGTATCGCCTCCATCACCGAGGAGCGAAATCTGTTCGCCGCAAATCTTCAAGATCTGCTGTGCATCCAGGGCATGAGCACCGACAGCGGTCGCCGCTCCTAAACTTGCCAGCGCAAACAAAATAAGCTGTCTCTTCATGGCTCTATCTGTTTCCTACCGATCTTGCTGCAAGATATCGGTTACGGTGATCAATCTGCACCCCAGGGTTAACGGCTGGGATTGCTCGACTCTTAAGCCACTATACCCAGATAATTTCCTCATTCAAGCTGGCGCAATTTGGCCCGCGCGTACTCAGCCCAGGCCTGCACCAGCACAACCAAAATAATGGCCTGATCCGGTGTGTCGCAGTTGTGGGGAGTGTATTCCACCTCAGGACCGATCCAGTCGAGCCGATCGGGTCTGTGCAGCCGGCCGAACGTCTCAGGATCGGCGCCCAGGCTCCCGCCAAACAGGGAATCCGAAATGAAGGCCCTCGGGCATGCCGTTCCCTCGACGAACAGGATCTGGGCCTGCTGTCCCGCTTCATACACGGAACCGCCCACCCTCGCGATTCGCTGGTGGACGTCCGACATCAGGCGCTCGATCTCGATGGCCGGGACCTGAATCTGGATCAGATCGGCCAACGCCTGGGTCAAGACTGAAAAGCAGAAGCCGGCAGTCTTGTTGCCCGGCACGAGATCGAGCCCGTCGATGCGATAGAAGAAGCGGTAATTGTCCATTGAACGGCCTCGCGATAACTCAGTTTGGGCAGTTGGCACCCGCGCCGCAGCGACGGTCTTGTCCGCTTGCTAGGGGCAACTCTCGCCCTATGCGGTCGCCGTGCTGCAGGCGCTGCAGCGGAACGGGTATCCAAAGGCCTGACGGTGGCCCAATCCCGCCTCTTAGTCACGGCCCTACCGTCAAAGCGCCTCCCCAATCAGCTCGCGGCCGGCGCCGTGCGGCTCCCTTGCCCCATCTGGTCCGCCAGCGCCTTCGCGATCGCGGCTGCGCTGAGCCCGCTGCTGCTGGTCGGCAACAGGGTCTCCTGCGCCACCGGGAAGATGATCACGCTGTTCTGCTCGGCGCCGATCTCCTTGAGCGTAGCCAGCGTGCGCAGGGTGATCGCGGCGGGGTTCTTGGCCAGGATATCAGCCGCTTCGCTCAGCTTTTGCGCCGCCTCGTATTCGCCCGAAGCAGTGATCACGCGGGCGCGGCGGCCGCGCTCGGCTTCCGCCTCCTGCGCCATCGCACGGATCATCGTCGCATCGAGATCCACGCTGCGGATTTCGACGTGATCGACGCGGATGCCCCACTCTTTCGAACGCTCCTCGATCGTCGCTTTGAGTGCGTCGTTCAGCTTCGCCTGCTGGGACAGCAGTTCGTCGAGCTTGTGCTGGCCGATCGTCGAACGCAGCGTGATCTGGGCCAGTTGGCTGATCGCGCCCGCATAGTCGCGCAGATCGAGCAGCGCCTTCCTGGCGTCCGTCACCTGGTAGTAGGTGCTCGCATCCACCTTGACCGAAACGTTGTCGCTCGTGATCACGTCCTGCGGATTGATGTTCGTCGCCGTGATCCGGACGTCCACCTTTGACATGGTCTGCAGCATCGGGAGCAGAAGGGTCAGCCCCGGTTCCGCGACGTGGCTGAACTTGCCGAGTGTCAGCACAACGCCGCGCTCGAATTGCCCCACGACGCGCAGGCAGTTCGTCACGAATACGGCGATTGCGATGATCGCGATGATCCACAGGAAATTTCCGGCGATAAATTCGAACATAGATACCTCGACACTCGTTACAGAAAAATGTTTTGCACGTCGGACGTGCAGGTTTAGAACGTTAGGAAGCCTGCGGCCCCCATGTTCCGACGTCGGTACCGGGCAATGCCATGCAACCGTGGCCTGCGCAGTACCCCCAGGAAACGCACCGATGGCACGGGGAGGATGGCGCCGATGAAGCGGCTGGATCGCCGCCGGCTGGCCGTACGGTGCTTTTGCCGCACGGGTCCGACTCGCACGTACCGGTTCCCGCCTGCTCGCCCTCCCCGCTCTGCGGCGCGGCCTTCGCGGTCAGTTTGCCGGAGAAGATGGCGTTGCCTCGCTCCTCAAGCTCTTTCATGAGCGCGTCGAGATCGGGCCAGTTGAAATTAAGACGACACGCGCCGAGCAGGCGGATCACCTCCAGTGCCCACAATGCAGGATCCTCCGGCTTCCAGTCCGCGTGAGCTCGAAGGCACGCGATCACGTCCTTGGTAGAAAGCTGGTCGTGCAGCGCCTTCCAGAGACGTTCGAGATGAACGCGGTTGGTGATACCGTCGTTCGGCGAGAACTCGTCCAGCAGCCTCGCAGCCTGGCGCGTGCGCACATCCTTCCGATCGAATTCCGTGGTGATGTTCAGCAGCCAACGCAGCGCATTGATGCCACCGAAAACACCCCTGGCGAGATCCTTGCGCGATTCGGCGCCGACTTTCGAGGCTTCGTTGACGTTGAACGCGATGAAGTGATCGTGCCCGCCGTTTTCGGGCTGGCATTGGCACGGGCGCCGCGGTGTGTGTTCGCAGTTCACACCCGCCTGGATCAGAGCCGGGGAACAATGCACCCACCGGCCTGCCGGTGCCGCCATCTGCGCGTTCGAGTCGACGAACGGGCGCGGCATCCAGTGCGTCGCTGCCCGGCAGATTTCCGGCTGATCGTCCGGCGATTCGTAGGAGTTCTCGTTGAGCGAGTCCGCTTTCACGTCGAAAAACTGCTCGCCGTTGAAGTCCACGCCCTCGGTGTAGATCAGTACGCGGGGATACCTGTCCGAGTCCGGGAGGCTGTCCGTCAGGCGGCACCATCCTACGCTCAGCGTGCGGTCAGCATCTTCGCTGGCCGTCTCCGGCGCGGTGCTCTCGTAGACTTCAAGCGCGCGGGCGCGCAGCTCGTGATCGTCGTAGGTCTTGGCGATCGCGTACAACGCGCTGCGTGCCTCGGCGAGCAGCGTCACGATGTTGCTATTCGACATGGGGCTCCTTCCGGGGTGGTGGGATTGCCCCGTTCTGCGACCACTCTACCGAACGAGCCTTCCGGTTCAAGTCTCGGCAATCAACCGACCTGGGTTTTACGACCGCGCCGCCACAGCTTGGCGGGAGTTTGGTCGGCGACGGACACGCCGTCTCGTTCCAGTACGCACCGGGTCTTTCCGGTGTCGAGGTCCGTGACCAACCACTTACCCTTGGACAGCGCCGTAACGCGCGTGCGCGGATACCGCGCCTCGATTGAGATGCGGCGCCGCTCGGCGCGAATCGCCATGAAGGTAACAACCGGCCTCGCCAAGATTCCAAGCAGGACGAAAAGCACCGGTGGGCCGACGAGTAAAGCACCAGTAATTTCCAGCGCGGATTTCGTGGAATGCCCCATGTGCGTGGCAAAACCGTACGTGGCAATAGCCTCGGCCAGCCCCCACAGCGCTATGCTTCTAAACATGCCTGACCTCCTGATGGAAAATTGCTTCAGACGGCGAACACGTCGTGCTCGGCCAGGTTTTCGAGGCCGAGCAGCGAGTAATAGGCCTCGTCGACCTCCGCCACATCTGCGCCGATGGAAGTGACCTCGCTGCCGTCGGCCGCGAAGATCGTCGTGTACCCAGTCCCATCGTCCTTGTTGAAGCTGCGCCCACGATAAAAGCAAGCAAGAACCGTCGGCATGCCCGGGTGATCGAACAGCGCGTAGCTGGGCCACGAGTCGATTTGGTCAGCCTGCGCGACAGGCTCTTCCGGATCGCAGGCGTTGAAGATCCGATCCGTTTCATTCCAGACATACAGACGAACAAAGCCGGCTTCACGACTTCCTTCCGGCGCCTGAAGATTCCACCAGTCGCAGAGATAGCGGACAGCCGGATGGGCCTCGTAGTCCTGCTTGTCGCGAGATCGCAGACGGCTTTGCTCGAGGAGGTCGATGGCCACCTCGAGCACTTGGTAGGGACCGGCGACGGTCTGGTTGGCACGCACCGTATCCAGACCCGGTCGCGCGGCGCGCTTGTCGGCCGAGACGCGCGTGCCGTGGAAGTCTGCGACGCTGCGCAGATCCACGCCTGCCAGATGCTTAAGAACCTCGGTGCGCTTCGGATGATCCGGATTGTTCCAGATTCCCCACAGCCATTCGTTGCCGCGGTACAGGAACACGAACTTCTGGCCGACTGAGCTTTCCGGGCTCGATGCGATCGCGTCGTCGAGCGAGGCTGCGTCGATGTCCGATTCCTTCTTCCACGTCCCGTAGGCGTCGTTCGGGTCGAGCCTGCGCAGGATCTCGATGCCTCGTTCGACCTCGTCCGGCTCGACGAACTTGCCGGCGAACGTGACATGGAACGAGGAGCGCATCTCGCGCATTGCGACGCCGGTCACGCGGCCGTCCGGCAGTTCGCGCAGCACGAGTTCCGGATACCCGGGAAATTCTTCGGGAGCGCTGCTCGCCGTATTGGATCCCTGCATGGAATTCTCCAGTGAGGTTTGGGGATTACGAAAGGCTGGACGGGGTATCGTGGGCTTTCCAGCGTGCCATCGGCGCCTTGTCCAGATCCGCCCGTACGTCGAAGATGTTGGCGAACAGCGCATCGGCGAGCGTCTTGCGGAACGTATCCGGGTAACCTTGCCAACCGTGCTCCATGACGGCTTTCTTGACCGCCAGTGCCGGCGTGTACCCTGTTGCGTCGTTCTCGATCCGACCGTCATGGAAGACAAGCGCGATGCTATGCATCCGCAGGTACCTGAGCATCCGGTCTACGAAGTCGGGCACGAGATCCACCAGAGCCTCTTGCCGCAGGCGATTCAACTGTTCAGCGGTCAGGTCTGTGCATGGATCGGTCAGCTTTGCACGGATTGCCATGTTGAGCCGGTTGCGCTCGGCAACGAGTTCGTCGAGACTCTGATCCGGAATGGATTGCTCCACGCTCCGATTCATGCGTCGCTCCCGTAGTAGCCAATCGACTCGTCCATCTTCGGTTCGATGACCGGTTGCCAGTAACCGCCGTAGGCATCGCAGTCGATCGCGGTAGTGATGCCGTATTGGCCGATGCTGACGAAGCACTTCTTGGTGCTTCCGGACCAGAGCACGGACAGCGGCACCGGCCGGGCGTCGAGGTCGCCGGTCCAATGCCAGTACAGGCCCTGCTCTTTCGGCGGTTCCTTCGTCCAGGCGAACGCAGGCACGTCGGCGCTGGCCGTCGCGCGACCGAACTGGACGCCACGCGAAAACCCCGCGCCGAAATCGAATTCGGCTGAATCGCCCGGGTTTGCGCCGTAGTCGCGCAGTGCCATCTTCTGGGCGTCAACGTCGGAACGGATCACTCCGGTCCGCGTGAGCGCCCATGACGGCAAGAACTGCGCACCAGCCGGCAAGCCGTTCGTTTCCATTCCATTACTTGCTTCTGCATTTGACATCGGAACCTCCATCAGATCGTGCCGCCAGTCATGTCTTGTCGTGAGTCGCCGTGGCCATGCCGTTCGTGGTTTATCGATTGCGAATGGTCGACCCGGTTTCGAGGTGCTCCTTCATTTGGTCGAGCAGGAGCCACGCATTTTTGTCGCCGCTCAACCTCGCGTCCTCGCTGTCTACGTCCGGAACATGAAGATCCTTTTCGTACACTTGGCAGAGCCAGCCGCCTGGATACATGGCATAGCCGGTCGCAACGAGCCTGTCGTTGCGGGTCGATATCTCGACGATCTGGCTGAAGTGCTGCGATGTCTCACGTGTCAGCTTCCAGCGGCGCGTGCTCAGGAAGCTTGCATGCGCTTCCTTGAGTTCGAACCCTTGCCCCAGGAAATTGATCGTGAACTGTAAGCCAAGGATGTGCTTGGTCGAGTAGTCCCACCGGCCGAGCGCGACCCGACGCGCAATACCGCGCGGGCTGCAGTTGTGCATGACGTGGTTCATGGTCGTTACTCCGCTAGCGAGGACGAGTTTCGGACGGTCACTCAGCGCAGGTAATGCGGGCGGTGCCTTCGATCTTCACACCGTCGAGCGAACACCTCGGCCGCTCGGTACCGGCCATGTCGCGATTCGCGCCAATGACCTTGGCCTCGGGCGCGCTGGCGGCACTTGCCGCGCCGGCCACACCGGCGGTGGCAGTCACGTCGGGAGCCTTCGGGCCGGTCACAATGACGGCTTGGCGCTGACCTTCCTTCAGGACGATGACGATCGGCGCATCCGCGGGCGTGCGGTACAGGACATACTCCATGCGGCCCTTCTGGGCCACTTCCTGGAATAGCGCCAGCCGATTCTTGCCTTCCTCGTCCTGGAGCAGCACCTGCGGGCGCGGAAGGATGGGGCCGTGACCGAAGACGAGATGGATGCTGCCGTCGGGGCTCGTGACCGCGTTCGGACGCAACTCGTCGGCGCCGGCGATCGCGAAAGTCTGCGGAATCGACTGGCCAGCAGTGCGCTTGACCGGTTCAGCGTTCGCAACGCCGACCACGGCTAGCAGCGCAAAGATGAGGATGCTCTTCATAGATTTCCTTTCCTGATTGGATGGGTTGAATGAATTGCTCTGGTGAACACCGATCAAGCTGACGGCTTGCGCTCGGACACGCGGGTCTCGCTCACGAGCCCCGTGAACAGGCTCCAGCCGATGCCCGCGCATCCGAGGTCGGTTACGCCGCCTTGCGTGCCGACTTGCGCCGGTCCTCGTCGCTTCGCTCCTTGACCCATGCTTCGATTTTCGGCAGCAGCGCGGCCAGATCATCGCCGTACAACCATTCCGTTCCGTAATGGCCCCAGCTGAAACCGTAGCTGCTGCTGTCGTCGCCTTCGAAGTACTCACGCACCGGCGTGGCGACGTTGACGAGTAGCCCCGTCAGGTTCTTGTCCAGCACGTATTCGACGAATTCATCCGTCTCCATCCGAAGCGCCTTCTTGCCGGGAACGCCCACGGCCTTCGCGATCTCGACCAGTTCTTCGTCAATCGCATCGCGGAATGCGGGCGGCAGCGAGTCGTGCTGGGCGATCGCGCCGAGGTGGAATATCCCTTCGAACCGCCAGACGTTTTCACGCGCCGAGCCGGTGATCTGCTCGTTGATGTTCTTGGTCATGGTCTTGTCTCCGCTTCGGATGGAGTTTCGGGGCCGCTTACAGGCCGCCGTTCTGGATCAGGTACTTCAACGCGTCCTGATTGCCGGCCGCTGCCGCGCGACGCATAAGTTCAAAGCCCTTCGCCTTCACCTGAGAAGCCGACATCGACGGATCGATCTTGATCACACGCTCGGGATGGTCGGATCCGCTCATCAGGCGGCCGACCAGGAACATCGCCGTCGGCTCGCCTGCGTCGACCTCCTGCTGGAGCAGGCCCGGATAGTCCTTGCGGAAGTGCAGCGCGAGCCACGTGCCGGCAGCGCGGTTGCCTGCCTGCATCGCAGTCTCCATCGCGGGACGGATTTGCCGGTTTTCGTACGACTTCGACCAGGAGTCGATCGGCCCCTTGAACGGAGAGAGAACGCCGAATACGAGCAAGGCGATCATCCATCCAACAGCCTTAAGCCGTTTCCGCTGAGCCGGATCCGGATTGAGCAGAAATGGGGTGCTCTCCGGCCATGTGAGTGCCGCGGCGAGGTTACGGCGCTCGAGATGCAGTTCCTTGTTACGTTCGTTACGGGTCATCGACTTCTCCGAAAGATCCAAACTTGCGCCCGCTAGCACCTACCGTTCGTACATCAGGCATGGAACTAGCCGACGCCTCCACACAGCATCACTGCTGTTCGGTTGTCAGTCGTTCGCGCGCATCGCTCAGCGTCGCGACCGGGTAGGAAGCGATCTTTCGGTCGGCGGATTCGAGCCAGACACGGATCAGGTGCGTGGCGACCTTTGCGTCGTGCATGCTGATCCCCTCGAAATGCCCCGGATCGATCGCATCCTCGAAAACCGCATCACGCGAGCCAAACGCCCACATCAGCTTCGACCTGCGCTCGCGGGCCAGCCAGAAGGTCCAGACCTCCCCTTCCGCCTCAGCCATGTCGAATTGCGCACAGACTCCCGCCGGAAGTTCCTCGAGCGCGGCGGTCAGTTCCTCGATCGCCGCTTCGAATGCTTCCATCGCCAACTGGCTGACCTGCTCATAGATGTAGGCTGGCTCAATCGGCTGGATGATCCTGCCCCACGCCCGCCTCAGTTCCTGACGGGAAATTTCCGGCATGATGCTCCCCACGGCTGAACACGTCGACGCACGAGCGCGCAAACGACGCGGCAGGCTGGTCATAGACCCTTCTCTGCCTCGTAGCCGAACATTCTAGGGAGATCGATTCTTGTCAGGAATCTTGAATCGTGACCTATCAGGGATGTCTTTTCGTGGGATTTGCGCCCAATAGCCCTTGGGCCGCGTCAAGCACAGCCAGGTCTCGGCCTTCCGCGCCATGCGCACGGTGCCATACGATATCGCCGGATAAGACCGGCAAGTTCTCGATCGAGGCTCGGAAGAATCGGCCTGCGTGTCAGGCGGCGAGCGCGATCACGAGTGGATTCCCGGACGCGGTCGCGGCGCCGGGATTTTTCCGTTCGAGCGAGCTCGCCGTACGCCGGCCGCGGCTCGACGCGATATCGCGGGCGATGCTCTTCGAGAGGTGAATGCCCCAACCCATGTCGCGGAACAGTTCCTCGCGATCGGCAAGTTCATCCTTGCGAATCTCGATGATGCGGGCCATCTCCTGGCCGATGTCCTTGCGCATCCACTGGAGCGCGTAGCGGCCGTTCTCGCGGATCATTCGGCGGGCGATGCGATACTGGTTCTTGTTCATGGTCGGGACTCGCTGGAAGGGATCGTACTTGTTCGCGGTCAGCTACGGCCGGCTGCGGCCACACGTGCAGCCGTCTTGAACGCGCCGAAGGATTCCTGCAGGTTGGCCTGCCAGGCGCTGGTCGCGCGGCTTTCGCAGAAAACGACACCTTGCTCGATCGCGTAATCGAAATGCGAGCCGAGAACACGGCGAGCGATCTCCTCGCTCATTTCCTCGTGCCAGTAGCAGACCTGTTTGGACATCGCTGTTTTCCCCGTGATTGGCAGCAGTACGCTTGCGTGACCAATACTAGCGATGTCATCTTTCGTTTCAAGCCAGCACGTAGATCTTCCCTAAGCGCTCCTCCTGGACGCCCACAGGTCTATTGCTTGCCTATCCGCCATTTTGGAACTCGTCGTGGGCGGCCACAACGAACGCTGCGATCGCAGCATCACCCTGAAAATGGCCAATGCGCAAGCCATTCTCGGATCCGTCATCGGAAAAAATCTCGCCGGCGCAATTCGAGCGCCATGGAAGCGTACGGACGTCCTCGGCGATCGCCAAGTGTAAAAATTTGATCGTCGCTTCAACGGTCATAGCAACCGCTCTTCGCGAGCAACGCTTCAACACAACGAGGGCACAGATCGAGGGGCTGGTCGAACAGTTCCTCGAACGCAATTCTCTGATCATCCTTGCTCCAATCCCATCGTTCCGCGCAGAGGGGATGGTCGTAATAGCCGCTGAATCCGCCGTCCACCTCTTCTGCGACATGGAGCACACCGCCGGCTTTTAGGAAGCAGCGCCGATTCTCTTCGAATCTTCTGCTGAGCGGGTACAGGAGTCGATCGTCCGTTGCCAACCCGAACTGCGGCTCGCCATAAATTTCTCCGTTCGCGGAAAAACTACGCCCGTGAGCCAATACCTTGCGAATCACCCGCACGATGGTGCTGCGCTTCGGAACGGCTGCATCCAACGCTTTCCCGCTTTCGTCCCGGTCATAGACGCGCCACGCCGCGGCTGGCTCGGCAAAAAGCGGCGGCATAGACCATCCTGACGTGTCGCAATGAATAAAGAACCGGTTTGGCTCTTTGGCGTTGACTCCATATTCAACGCGACCCAATATGCGTCCCATATAGTTCTCCGATTGGTTTCAACCTAGTGTGGTGTGATGTGCGCGGAGGGCGTTATCGTCGCACGTCATCGTTCAAGCCGAGATTTCCATCTGCAACTCCCCCCTTTCTTGGCTCGCCTATATTGCGTTCTCGCACGTTCCGGCAATAGGTACGGGCGACACCAGCGTGGCGATCAGAGCGTACCCCGGATACTGCGTTTGCGCGCTCTTGATGAAGGTCTGAAGCGCGGCGCCACCATCGTCAGCCGTCAAAATCGCCTGAATCGGTTTGATGACGTCGGTGCTGCCGTTCTTCCGCAGCACCCCAGACACCATAAAGCGGGTCGGCTGACGAACATGCCAGCCAATACGAATCGATCGGCCACCGTAACCTTCCGCGAGAGCTGCCGTAGAAATCACAAGCAAGGTCGCGACGACCACCCCCTTGAACACCGCACGCATGTCGTTTTTCCCTTCAATCAAGTTGCATTGATCACAATCAGCGTGGCAATGCCCGAGATCCCCGCGTACAAGAGGGCGTTGGCAAATGCTGCCGCAATTGCCTTCCCATAGCCTGCGCTTCCGTCCTTCCATTTGTTCAGCAACATGCTTTTTCTTGTTCCGCGCATCAGCCTTGGCTCGGAACCAGCTTCCACCCACTGGCCGGGTCCATCAGCAAATCGTTCGCGTGTACGCAGGCCTCCGGTGTCAGCAGTTGCATGCGAATAACGCCCGGCTGAGGATTTCTCACCTGGCATTCGACGATATCGCCCACCCGGGCAAACTGAGTCAGATCCATATCGCTTTTCCCTTGCCCCTTCCAGGTGCGCTCCCACGTTGTCGGGCAATGCTTGACCAGCTCGGCAACAATCGATCGGATGTTGCCATGATCGCGGCACCGATCAACACCGCTTCCCGGGATGCAGCGGATTTCCGGAATGCCATCCAGGCTACCGGCGAACAAGCCAACATAGTCAGCCTGGATCAGCACTCGACGTTGCAATTCTTCGCGGCTCATGCCTTTGACCTCGGCCACGAAATCCCCGCGAACATGCGTCAACTTCGTGGCAAGCTCCTCGATCCAGTCGTTCTCCGGTTCTCCCATTTCTCTTCCGTTCAATCACTAGATGTCGTCGTCGCGCTCCGCGAGCACGACGTGCTTCACGCCGGCAGCCTGCTCGATGTTCTCCAGGCTGACGGACGGGCGGTTTACGCAGTTGCCGGGAATCTGGTGCTCTTCGCGCCAAAACGTGCCAGTCGTCGTTCTTCGAAAGACCCGATCGGAGATTTGCGCACGAGTACCCGGGGCATAGTCCTGTAGGCGCATCAAGCCTCCCGAGCCAGAAAAAGGTCGACATCGACGCCTGCATCGCGCAGCAGACCCGTACCCTCTTCGGTATCGATTCCGACCGCAGCTTCAACATATTCGGCATTGGTCGCGATCATCTGCACCCGACCATCCGGCATAACCTCGACGATCATCTCGGTCGATTCGAAAATCGTCTCGTGATCGATCGCATGCGTGCGCATGTACGGCATATCGGTTACGCGGAGCTTCTTCGTGTAGAAGGTGCCCTGCTGATCGGGGTATTCCACGGGAGCAAACCCGGATGCCTTGAGAACCTTGATGTTCATGATTCGTAGTCCCTTGATCGTTATTTCTGACGCTCGAGCGAATAGAGCTTCACCGGGTTCTTGACGGCCAGGTCGTTCATCTCCTTCCGCGCCGCCCTTTCCGGCTTCCAGGCGCAGCCGATATCGACGGCCACCCGGCCCTCTCCCTTCCACACGGTCTCGACGACTCGATAGAGCTTCTGGGCCATCGTCAGGCGGCCCCGCCAACGAGCACCCAGCCCTTGGACGTCGACCGGATTTTCTCAGCCTTGCGAAGTGCCTGCAGGCGTCGATCGATGATGCGCCAACCCGGCGCGCTGCTTTTCCCGTGTCTGGCTTCTGCCTTCTCGATCTGCGCAAGGCGTTCGCCTTCGGCGCTGATCGCGGGATTCGCACTGATCAGAAAAAACGGCACCGGGGTGGCCGGCGTCAAAAGCCCTGGTGCCGGCGTTGCACCAATCCGTTCCAGAATGAGTTGGTCCAGCGTTTCGTACTTGCTCATGTGATCATCAGTCGTCGCCGCGCGAAGTCGTCCCCACCAGGACGGCGACCGCCTCGTCTTTCGTTTTGAACCCCGGGCCCAGCAGCATGGCTGCACGGGTGCCGCGACCCAGCGTAATCGTGCAGCCTGCCTGCTTCGCAAACCAGCGCCACCGATCGGCCTTCACTTGCGGCGCCGTGATCTTGCTCACGACGACCTTGACCTTCTCGCGCCAGATTTCCCCGATGGCGTTTTCGCCCACGTGGACCTGCTGATGCGCAGACTTCTCGCTCCCAGAGACTTTCGTCAACCTCGTAGTCATGGTTAGCTTCTCCCTCTATCGATGCCAATTCTAGCGACGCAGCCCAACGGTTCTAGCCCTCGCGGATGCCCTGCCGCTCATGTCACCCGCCGCGCGATTCCACTTCGGAATCTCTGGCCCTCCTTCTCTGATATCGGCGCCTGCGCGTACAAATCCAGTCCGAAGTCACTTTTCCGCCTTTCGCAAGCGGCAGGTATAGTAACCAAACTGGGTGGCTTGGTTATTTTGCCAACCATGCTACTATGATAACCATCTAGCCAATTTGGTTACTATGATGACCACATCAGCCACTCTTGGCGCCGACATTCGTCGGGCTCGCGAAGCCCGCGGGATGAGCGCAAGCGAGCTTGCGGACCGGGCGTCCGTGAACCGCCTCACGCTGCGTGAACTGGAAACCGGGACCGGAAATCCCCGGCTCAGCACGCTGCTGGCGGTTTGCCACGTTCTCGAGCTGGATCTGAACGTCCTGCCGCGCGGCTTGGCGCCGATGGTCGGCAGCGATACGAACCTTCGCAGCGGAGCGCTCAAGCGGCTCCTGGCCACCAGGCGGGATCGCACCAAGCCAAAGGAGTGAGTTCTGGGCTGAGAGCCCGAAGCAGGAAAGCCCTAATATCCGCACTGGAAAATGACAATGAGCGAACGATTCAGCAAGCCGAACATGATCGCGGCCCTCGAGCGTCGAGCCGAGGCACTGCAGAAAAAGCACGGGTTCAACCCGAGCAACGGCACGGCTCAACTGACGGGGCCGCTGGCCACGCAGGAAGCAGCCGTCGCATACGGGGATTTCCGTCTGACTCTGGACCTCATCCAGTGGATCGAAGACGGCTCCTTCTTCCGCCACTGAGCCGCAGGAACGTTCCATGAGCCTTGTCCGTTCCCTGCGCATCGTCATCGACACGGTCAACGTCGGTTCGCTCTTCGAGCTCGACGACGGCCGCAGCTACTTCCGCTTCGACGAAGGCTACGCGATGATGCCCGAAGCCGAGCGCCCGGTTCTGTCCCAGGCTTTCGAAGCGGAAACCGAAGCAGAGACGCGATCGCAATTGCTCGACCCGGCGCTCGAGGAAACGCGCGGCGACGGCAAGCGCGGCCTGCCGCCCTTTTTCGAGAACCTGCTGCCAGAAGGGCGGCTGCGTCGCCAGTTGATCGAGGACGCCGGTATCGAAGAGCGCGATAGCCTCGGCCTCCTCGCCTACTGCGGATCGGATCTGCCAGGCAACGTCCAGGCCGTTCAGGAAACGCTCACCGAACAGCAGCTCGGCCGCCTGCTCACGCAGGGCAACGACAGCTTCGAGATGAGTTCAGCCCAGATGCCGGCGCCTGAATCGACGTCGCTCTCCGGCGTGCAACCCAAGGTCGCGCTCGTGCGCGAGCCCGGCGGGCGGTACGTCATGCGCTCGAAGAACAATGGCGGCCACTACATCGGCAAGCTGCCTGCGTCCGATTTCCCACAGATGCCCGAAGTCGAGCACGCTTCGCTGAACCTTGCCCGGGCGGCCGGGGTAACGACGTGCGAGCACGAATTGCTTCCGCTGACGGAGATTGCCGGTCAGTTGCACGAGGCTATGCGGGAGGATTCCACCCGGTTCCTGCTGGTGCATCGCTTCGACCGGGACGCCAGCACACCGAACGCCCGGCTGCACGCAGAGGACATGGCGCAGGTCACGTCGACGCTTCCGCAGAACAAGTACTCGCTCTCCTATGCGGATCTCGGCCTGGTCCTGCTCGCGCGCTCAACGCGCGGCGAGGACGATGTGCATGAGATGCTGCGCAGGCTGACCGTCAACGAACTGCTCGGGAACCCGGACGCACACCTCAAGAATTTCGGTCTGCTGTATAGGACACCTCGCACCGCGTCACTCTCGCCGGCCTACGATATCGTCGCGTACAGCGCATGGAACGGCTCGACCGGGCACGGCTTGAAGCTGGTCGACGGCACTAAGACCCGCGAGATTTCTCCGGCCATCGTGCGTCAGTGGGCGAACCATTGGGGACTTCCGGAAGCGGCGTTGTCCAAGACCATCTCCGAAACAGTGGACGCGGCAATGCGAACTTGGGAAGACGTTCTCGCCGCAGCAACGTTGACCAATCAGCATCGGGCCCGGATCTGGGAGCACGTTCGTTCCACGAAGCTGGCGGCACGCTGGCTCAAGCGACACAACTAGGCGCCGCACTGCCCTCCTAACCGAATTCCAACCACCGACACGATGCCAAAAACCAACGACGAACTGCTCGCGATTATCCGGCCGCTGGCTCAGGCCCGCTACGAAGTTGACACCCACTGGGGGATGCTCGACAAGACACTTGCTGACATGACCCAGGATTACGGTCTGGAATTAAACCCGGACTACCAGCGCGGGCATGTTTGGACGTCGGCGCAACAACAAGCCTACGTCGAGGGCGTTCTCCGCGGCGCGATATCCACCGCCGGCCTGACGATCCAGTTCAACTGCCCGACCTTCGAATCGCGTCTGTTGGCTAAGGATCGCGATCTGCCGGACGGTTTTCAGGTGATGGACGGCCTGCAGCGGCTGACGGCCGTCCGCGAGTTCATGGCGGGCAACGTTCATCCGTTCGGGCTCACTCTCGACGACCTGGCCGGCACCTCTTTCACGCCGAAGGGCATGGCCTACCGTCTACGCTTCGCCGTGTTCTGCTTCCAGTACAAGATCGACGTGCTGGAGCATTACCTAGCGCTCAACCGCGGCGGCACGCCGCACAGCGACGATGAGATCGCTCGCATCCTTGCCATGCGCGACGAGCTCGTGCGCGCCGGTGCCCCGCGATCGCGCTGAGCAGCCCCGAATCCACACCGGAGATTCCCATGCCCAAGACTCAAACCGAAATGAAGCTCGAATCCGCCTGGGCGATGTTCATGTCGCTAAACGCGAAACAGCCGTACATTCGCCGCTCGCAGGTGATCGAGTTCCTCGCGAATAGCGTGAGGCGCGATCAACGCGAGGTTGCCATCAAGGCGGCCGATCAGTTCATGAAGCAAGCCCGCAAAGACAAGATGCTGGTCAAGTCAGGGCATGTCCACTGGCGTTTCGTCGGCGTTACACGCAAACTGATCGACGGTCGGCCTGTTGCGGAAACAGCAATGACGACGCTCGAAATCACCTCCCGCGTCCCGTCGAAGTGGCTGTCGGTGGATCTCGAAACCGGCGACGTATGGCAGGGCAACGAGGCCGGTAAATGGGTGCGGGCCTCACCCGAGAACGTGAGCACGCTCAAGCTTCTGGCTGGGAAAATCGTCGAATAACCTTCTCCCAGCAGCGCCACACTGCTTCAGGCGCCTGCTGCTGGCACTCCGGACAAGGAAGCAGAGATATCCGCATTTCGCGGTTGACGTCAACCACCGAATGCGGATTCCTGATACTGGCTACCAACCATCGGCCGGACGCTATCGGTCGACGGACGTTTCAGGTAGCCGTTTCAACGCGCCGCGTACGGCTGCGAATGGATCCTGGGCGCTTTCACCTTCGGCCCGCACCACAGAAAACGCGCAAACACCCTTCACGACATATTCCGGTGGGTCTTCTACAGCGACCAGCATTGTCCCCGCCTTGATGACAGCATCATCTTGCCCATGCTGCGTCGGCTCTTCCATCCCCTTTCCCCTTCTTTCGGTGGTTGACGTCAGCCGCGACATGCGAATGCCCGAAAACAGCCGGGCATCGCCCGGCCGTCCTGCGGCCGCGTGGCCTACTTGCCCGCCGCGGCCACTCGACGCAGCCGCTCCACGGCCGACTCCGTCGCCGAGTCTGCGCCGCCGGCGGCGATGCGCCGAGCTTCTTCAACGGCATTCTGGCGATCGATCGGCTTCTGGCCGATGTCGGCAATCGTCGTCGCGGCATCAGCACGTACACGAGCTGCGTCGGCCGCCCGGTTCAACGCGGCGAGCCCGGTCGACGCGCCGCCCGTACCCGAGCGCAGTGCGTTCAGTTCGTCCTGTTCCTGGCGCCGCAGGTTCGCGCGATCTTCATCCGCACGTGCCTGGTTGAGGCTGCTGATCGCGGCTTTCGCCTTGGCGTCGAATTCGTTGAGGTTTTTCTCGACGGTGTTCAGGATGTCCTGAAGCGTGTCGACGAGCTGCTGCGTGGCGGCCGCATCCTGCTGCAGGCCCGGCAGCTTCCCCTTGTTCGATTCGAGGTTGCTCGTGAACTCGTTGAGCGTTGCTTCGTCGATCTCCTTCTTGTCGAACTTCGCGATCAGGATCTCGGCCGCTTTCTCGTCGGTCGCGATGCTCGTCGCCAGATCCGTTGCCGCCTGCTGCGCGGCCGCGTTTTTGTGCTTCGCGTCGGCGAGTTTCATCGCGACTTCGCGCAGCTTCGCGGCCAGATTGTCCCGGTCCACCTGCGTCGCGGTTTCCGGGTCGAACGAGGCGATGGCCGTGGCGATGCTGTCGCCGAGAACACCGACATGCTTCTTGATGAGGTTTGCCGTGAGGCTCCAACCAGACATGTGCAAAACTCCTTGAAAGGGATGGCGAAAGTGAAATGGCCGGCGCTACAGCACCTTGACCTTATTGCGGTCGAGCGCGAGCCCGGCCAGGAAATCGACGTACACCGCCGCAGACGGCTGGCCGTCGAGACTGCGCACGTTTTCGAACGAGATCAGGAGGCGTTCAGACTGACCGCCAGCAAGCGTCCGCGTGTACTGCATGAACGAGAGATCCTTCTTCATTCCGCGATCGCCTACCGCGTCGTCCAGCCGGTTCTCCGTTGCACGGAAGGGAGACACGTACTGGCCCGCGCCGCCCTCGCGCGTGAAATGAAGCTCTGCGACGTCGCCGGGCAGCAGCGCGTCCAGACGGGCATCGCTCATGCCGTTGATCTGCGAAAGCTGGTCTTCCGCCATGTAGTAGTCCATCTCGCCCAGCCCGAAGCCTTCGCCGAGGAACGGCGCCTGTTCCTCGGCGGTCACCGGGAACTGGCGCGTGAGGAACTGGTAATACGCGATGTCGCGGATATCCTCAAGGGTGTCCGGGCCGCAGAGCACCTGCAGGAACGTGCCGCCGATGCCGAGCCGGCTCTCGCCTAACGACGTGTAGAGCCGAAAGAGCTTGAGGTCTTCGTCGCCGTTCATATGGAGACGACTTGCCGCTTCGATGGGCAGTTGAGCGTCCTTCGGCATATCCAGAAGACTTGCGTCCAGCAGCGCGAACTCAGCGCGCGGGATCACCAGCAGCGCGCCGATCTGCGCGTTGAACGGCAACCCCGTATCCACGCGGTCGAGCTTCGGGGCATGGGCACGAGCAGCGTCGTCCAGCTTCTGGTCGACAATGCGGCTGGCGAGATTGAAGAGGCTCATTGATGTCCCTGAATCGTGATGTGCATGAGTTGCCATGAGGAGGAACCGGCAAGCCGGCGTTACCGGCTTGGTTTCCCGTTCAGTCTCACAGCTTGTAGTGGTTCGTCGCGGTATAGCTGTCCTTGCGGGCCAACCAGTTGGTCCAGAGCCTGTAGGACGCGAATCCGATCACACCAATACCTGCGATCCACAGCAGGACGTGCAGGATCTGGCTACCGGTATGGTCTGCGGTCGGCGCTACCGCGTCCGTCGACGATCCAGCGTTGCCAGCCGGCTGAGAACCAGTGTTCGCGATGCCACCGGACTGCACGTAGGCCGGCTGGGACGGCTGCTGCTCGATCACGACCGGAGCGGAGCGCGAGCTTTCATGCCCAAGCATCCATCCGAACAGGAAGCTGCTACTGCCACTTCCCGAGTTGTCGTAGTGGTGCACGACGATCGGCGCAGGCGAGTTGTAGCGGTTCGCCGTTGGTGCACCGCCCGAATAGTCGCCGGAGCCGCCAGCGTTTGTGTAGACCGGTGCCGGTGCAGCCGGACGGTTGTACGTGGCCGCGGCCTGCCGCGACGCCTGGCTGTTGTAAAGCGCGGTGCCAAGCGACGGGCCGGAACGGGAGACACCACCTGCGCTCGAGTTCGAGTCGTTCGAACGGGAGACACTCGCGCTCGCGCTCGAGCCGTTTGAACGCGAACTGCCGAAGCCGCTGCCCTGGCTGCTACCGCTCGACGAACTGTGTGAGCTGGACGAGGAATGGCTTGAGCTGAAGCCGGAGTGGCCGCCACCGCCCCCACCCCCGCCTCCGCCTCCGCGTGCCCAAGTGACGGGCGAAACAGCCAATGAGAGGGCAACAGCCAGCGTGGCCAGAAAGCTGCGTTTCATGTAGAGGGCTCCGTTCCAGATATCGACCGGCCAGGCGTCATCAGTCGCGGCCGGATAGCTGGATGTTATTGACCGCCGGACCGGTCAGATACGCTGAATCAGGGTCTATACGGGGCACCTTTCGCCACGCCAACCGTGGGAAGATGATGTGCCGCCGAAAGCCAAACGTGGGCTTCCACGTACCGTCTTGCAATGGCGCGCTGGCATGGCACTCTGGCCTCTCCTCACCGGAGCGCCAGCCCATGACCGACGTCGCATACGAAACCGTCCTGCCCGATCAGCCGCACGTGAGCACGCCGCCGGCCGCCCCGAATACTCCCTTCGATAGCGCCGCATTCGACGCCGCACGGGCGAAGACCATCAAGGCGTCCCGAGAGGCCGGCAACATCCATCTCGATCAGCTTCCCTGGTACGTCGAAACGATGCGCGGCCGCGAGATCTTCAATGTTCACGATCCGAAGGTTCACGGTGTCATCCGAACCGTGAGCATCAACGGGAGCATCTACGTCGACTGGGCCAACGCCTACTCGGCAGAGAAGGAACTTGCCTCGCCCATCCAGGACGGCAACAAGACCGTTTTCCGGTCTTCTCTCGGCCCGTACGACTTCAAGGACTACGCGCTGGTGCAGCCCGCTACTCGGCCGCAATAAGCGCCCATAGAGGGCATGACGGCTTCTGGGTACAATGCCGCCACCAGACCGTCAAACGAGAGCGCGGTGACCTGCTTTTCGGGGATATTCAAATGAGAGTTTTAGGCGTAGCCATCCACAAGCCGGATACACGCGACGTACTCGCCTTACTACTATCCAACACCGTGGTCTTCGCGATCCTGATCGGAATCGATCGCATGATCAACAAGCATGTGGACCTGACCTTCATCGGTCTCATATTCACGATCATGATCTGGTACAGGCTGTCCGAGCTCATGGGGCTCAACCTGAAGCGAGCCGGCTGGAAGGGCTTGGTCATTCAGGTGATCTGCGCCGTGTTGATCGTCATCGGCTACGGCGTAGCCACGATACACTGATCGATCGTTGATCAAGCCGCACGGCCCGCTGGCACTCCTCAGGGGAGCACGCAGCGGGCCGTTTGCTTTTATCGACTCAGTCTATCCGCGATCGCCTCGAGCGATTCACTCGACGAGAAACTGAAACTATCAGAGTCTCAGTTCCCGTCGACTACCCTGTACACCGGCGCCCCGCTGGTTCCCGCAACCACGTCGAACGAATACTTCCCGGATTCGGTAGTGATCGTCAGGCGGCGTGGCCCGCTTATCTTCGGACCGCCGATCATCGGCGCGTACTTCAGGGCGACGTAGTGATGATCGATCACGGCCTGAACCTGAAGAGCGAGCGGGCGCGTCCACTCGACCTGCTTGACCATGTCCGGAAATTCGAGGACCGATACCCGCACCGGCGCGAGCTCGAGCGCGCCACCGTTCCGCATGATCCGTCGGTCAGTGTTCAGATCCACCCGGCCGTCTTTTGCGATGTCGTAGGTCACGAGCCCGGTCGGCGTCACGAAAATCATGTCCGTCGCAGTCGCATACTGCGTATTTCGCTCGATCGTGACCGCTCGATGATCGTCACGGACGCGGACGAGCCATCCGATCGAGTTTCCGATCAAGACCTTGCTGATCGGGGTCTCCGACTGGATGCTGACCGGTTGGAAAGGTGCGCCAGCATACGCAGTTGCCATGGAAATGACTGCGATCGCCGCGGTGATCCAATGAATGATCTTAGGGGTTGCCTGCCTCTCGTTCTCAACAGCGAGGTTCATGGGGTTCCTTTGAGATTCCCGATCGGATTCGTTTACGAGCGCTCGGGATGGGAGCCACGCGCTGCCAGAATTCCACCGATCGCGCCGCCCAGATGGCTCTGCCACGAGATTCCGGGATAGATCGGCAGCACACCGAGCAGCATGCTCAAGCCATACGTGCCGACGACGAACAGCGCCACCACGATCGCAAGGACGTTGCGCGTGTAGATCCCTCGCCCTACGAGGTATCCGGCAAATCCGAACACGACGCCACTCGCACCGATATGGTCGGACCAGGCCGCGCCGAAAAGCCAGGAGCAGAGCCCGGCGCCCAGCATCGAGCCGATCAGGGCTTTGTAGAAGTTCGAGATGCGCGGCCACATGGCCAGCCATCCGAGGATCAGCAGGCCGCCCGTGTTCGCTGCGATGTGCCCGATGTTCGCGTGCAGCCAGGGAGCAAATAGGATGCCCTGCAGACCGCTCAGCGTGCGCGGAACGACGCCATGCCGGTCGAGATGCAGCCCCGGTATGGCAACGGACAGGAAGAACGTCAGCCACATCGAGCCGACGAACATGACGAGCAGTAACGCTCGTGCTCGGATCTGCTCGCCGGCGGAGCGAACCGCGCGGGTCATGGAATATGTGCTCAACATCATTCGGTCGCGAAGTCCCGCCAGCGGCGATGATCGCCGCGACGGGTGTGCCTGTTCAGGGGGAGATCGAGAGGTGGGCTGAGCCGACCTCGTCGCTGTCGGGGCGGTTGAGTCGTGCCGCAACACGGTCCATGTGGGCGTCGATGCCCGCGAACAACTGCGGCAGATCCGCATCGCGAGCGCCGCGGGCGTTATCGCAGCCGGTCTGCTCTCGCATGTACGTGTCGAGCGCCTTCAGAACCGCATCGCGGGCACCGTCGCGGAATTCGTCGATCGGGATCGTCTTCGTGTGCGTCGCAGCCGGCACGTCAACGAGCTCGACGATATCGAAATCGGAACTGGTGAAGGATTCACCGTTGGGATCCCAGTAGGCCGAGTGATCCGTCTTGTGGAAAGCCTCGCCCGTGCAATCCTCGGCGTTGGCCGGCCGGTAAGCGACCTTGCAGTAGTCGCTATTGCGCATGCGCACGAGCACTTCACCTTCGGCCTCGCAACGCTTCTTGAGCGCGAGCGTGAACGGATTGAAATCTTTCCTCGTGGCCAGTACCGTGGTGTTCTGCATCAAAACTCTCCCTCCGATTTCGATGCTCTCATTCTATTGACTTGCGTTTCCACTTCTAGATGTCTCGCCGTGGCTCCGCCCGCGTTGCAGGCGTGTTCAGCTCACCCTATCTGGAAGCAACCAATGGATCGGCTCTCAATAGACTTCGCCGTTGATCGCAAGGACGGCGCGACATGCTTCAATCGCAAATAACATGATCGGGGTCTGCTTGACCAGATTGCACCGCCAACATTCTTTGCATCGTCACGTTCAATAGGTCGAACGGCACGGCCAGCGTTACCGTTCGCCCTGCAGCCAACATCTTCCCCACTACTCGGCCACGATCCGCTTCACTGGTGGCCTTGCCAAGTGTGGCATCGGTAGCACCCTTGACGTGATCGCCGAAAGCTACAAAATAGCCATCCATGCCGTCTCGAATGAGATCATTCATGCTTCTCGCGGTGCCTGCCGGTAGTGCCTGAGCCTTATGATTGAGAATGGTCGAGACCGCCTTCTCCATCCAGTGTTCCAGTTCCGTCAGGTTGATGATCCGCAACGCCGATTTGCCAACCGCCTTCAATGCGCTCATCACCGCTTCGTGGGTCGCGCCGACCGAGACCGACGCGCAGCCGGTCGCTGGCTCGGCAATCACCAAAAAGACCCCGTCACCAGGGATGAAGCTCTGAGTGTCCATCCCGCTCGCTACCATCATGTTTGCTCCTCGGCGTTTTGACCGCAATGCGGGTTCGACATATTCGGTTAGGAAGCGGTCAATCCGTACCGGGCGGACAGCACTGCGACAAGATCCGGAGATTGCCACGACGTACCAAGGCCGCGTGTAAGCCGCGGATTGCAGCCTGCAACCCCACGCCTAGATCAATCTCTTGCGGCCAGTTGCAAGCAATTGTAGGGAGAGCACTTCCTGTGTGGAATCTCGAAAGCGTGCCCATACGGGCGTCCTTCCGGTCAGATTCCAAGCTGGCCGACCTGCTCGTAGCCAACCGAACGGGGCGTCAGGCGTCGTGACCGCTCCCGAGACGCGCCAGCGTTTCGAGGCCGTTTTCAGTCCACCTCACGAACTCCTCGATGTCGGCGCGTAGAGCCACGAGCTCACTCGCGTCTGATGTGGGTTTCATGGCTCTCAACATCGCGAGCCATGCTTTTCCCGTCTTCTCGAAACCTTCGAGGAGCGATTTACGCCGCTCCATGAAATGAATCTTGAACGCATCGTGCAGGGGGATCTTCATGTCCGTTGCGTCGCGCCACATGTCCATGCTCACTCGAATGAACGATGGATCCAACTCGACCGGAAAAGCTGCGTCGGGCTGCCCTGTCCGAGGCGACAACAACGCACTCAACTCGTCCGCGGCAGCTGCGTGAACCGCAGCTGCATCGTCGCCAAGCGGCTCTCCGGATGGCATCTTTCGGGATTCCGCAGAATCCCGAAGCAAATTGATGGCAAGGCACATCGCGTCGGCAATGGTCAATTCACGCATCGTGGCTTTTCCTTCATAACAGTTCCATCTGACCGCTGTTGGCTTCTTGGGCGTCGCACTTGACTTCGGCGACTGCGCTTGTCGCTCGCCGCGCGGATTGCGTGACAGACGAAGGCTGCGCAGCGGGTGGATACTGTCGATGTTCGCGACCCCATTCGGGGCTCAGCACCTCGGCAGCGAACAGGACGCCGGGAGCGATCTGAATGTAGCGATTCATTGTTCCTTTTCCGGTTTAAATTCCTCCAGTTTGCGGATTTTGGTGGCAAAGTCAGCAGCTTCCCGATAGTTGCAGAACGCCTTGAAGTCTTTGACAAGCAGATCAAGCAATGCCACCGAGCCAGTCTTTCTAGCGATCATCCTCTCAGCGTCCGACCAACCCGCCTTCCCCCCCTTCGACGAAGGCCGCCGACTTTAGTGATTCGGCGCTCAACAGTTCGATGAAGAATTCACGCCTTTCGGGAAAAATCGACTCGATCGCAAACATCGTGGCACCAATAGCTATACCAGGATCTTGAACGGCCCACGAAGTACAGATGACCGAAGAATAGCCATGGAGATACCCTACCAACTTGGTGCTAATGAATGCCGGTAGCCTCCGATAGTCCAGTTCGACATGGTTGAGCGTTAGCGCCGCGCCCCGCGCGACTATTTCTGCCGCATTTCGTGCCCGCTTTACGTCTTCCGGTTCCCTTGCCGTTTTGATGGTCTTCAGCAGTCTTCGAAGCATTGTGCCTCCGTTTGGATGGGGCATAAATAAGGCGTCCGCGAGAGTTGCTAGAACTTTTGCCTTCGCTTCTCAAAGCGGGAACGGCGAACTGAGTAGGACGTAGTGCTAACCTTGACTGAGTTCACGTGGTGGACCTTCACCGAATCCCGTTCGAGCTCGAGCGCCACTTCGCGGAAATCGTCGTCCCACCGCGCCGGCTCGGCGGGATATTCAGACAGCGTGTCCAATATCCCTCCATCAGAATCTGATCGTTTGGCTCCTGGCTGTGGTGGCATCTCTTCCAGGACCGAATAATCGATTTCCCAGCCATCATCACTCCACTGTCCCAAGTTGACCGTGATCTCCGCATCTTTCGAAAGTGTTGAGTCCGCCACCTTGGCCGCGTGATGGAATAGGACGACATTGCGCCCGGCCTTCGTTTGAGCAGAAGGGAAGACGATCCCGTCTAGGCGCGGCTCGTTCATCGTTGCCAAGAAGTCGGCAACCGCCTGAGTCGGCAAATAGTCGATCGCTTCATCGTCTGGCATGACGGGCCGTGCCATCCACATTCCTAGGGTCCGCAGGAACGCGGCCCGCTCGAGGCGATGTTTCAGCGAGGCGTCGAAAATGCTGCCCACGACGTGTACGCCTTTCAACGCGGTCAGGTCGAGGAGACGTAAGCGCCGGGTAATGCGAAACTTCGCGACGGCGACTCTACTTCCAACCGGCGCACGCACTTCTGCGAGCGCCACCGACGCATTGGTCGCGCCGTAGAAGACCGAGATCCCCTGAGCGTTCATGCGCCCGGCTCGCGCCATTTTGTGCGGCGGAGATCCGAGCTGTCGGTCAGGCAGGCGCAGGGCTTCTTCAAGGGATCCATCCGTCTGAAACACCCGGGCGCGATAGAGGTGATCGAGAGAGGTCTTCGGCCCAGCGTTGACGACCACGGGGCGAGCATTTCGCGTTTTGAGCTTGTCGATATCGCCAAAGACTTCTGTGAGGTGAGTGGCGGCAGAGAGACTGAAGAACCGCGCTTGAGTCTTTAACGAATTCACAAAGCCCAGCCACTCGTCTTGCCACCCGCGATAATCGGGGCCTCGTTCCTCGTAATAGGAGTCGGATGAGAACTCGGATTCCTCACCCATAGCGTCCATGTCAAAGTCCCCGTGGCGTTCTTCAAGGATTGCGAGAACGTCCTCCGCAGCCCTCTGAGGAATCAGCGCGGCCTCGACGATGGCGTCAAGCACCGGAATTCCTTCGCGGTCCCATTCGTAGTCCGACTCTTTGTCTGCAAGCAGGCGCTCCTGCCACGAGTTTGGTTGGTCCGGCGTGCGGATATAGTGGTCTTCGAATGCTGTTTCGATACGCTCCGCGAGATCGTCGATAGACAGGGATGGCGACGTCTGGCCGCAGTAGTCGCATGCGCCCACTTCATCAGATTTGAACCTGTCCGCATTTTTGTGGGCGAGGCGGTTGAACAACAGGTTATCCACGCGCCTGCGTGAATCGCTCGCCGAACAGGATAGCAAACTGGTTCATCGCTGATTTCCAGTCGAAGGCGGCCCGCACGGTCTTGGCCAGCACGTTGCGCAGCGCCAGCCAGAGCAGCTTGATCGCCGCCTCGTCATTGGGGAAGTGACCACGGGTCTTGATGATCTTGCGCAGTTGCATGTTCAGACTTTCAATGGCATTCGTTGTGTACACGACCCGTCGAATCTCCGGCGGAAACACGAAGAACGGTATGACGTGCTCCCAGGCGCGCTGCCACGATTGCACGATGGTCGGATATTTCTCGCCCCACGGGCCGTCGGCGAAGTCCTGTAACGCCTGCCTTGCCGCCTCTTCGCTAGCGGCTGCGTAGATCGGGCGCAGGGCTGTGGCGAGCGCCTTACGGTCCTTGTAGCTGGCGTACTCGAGGCTGTTGCGGATCAGATGCACGATGCAGGTCTGAACGGTTGTCCGCGGATAGGCTGCACTGATGGCCTCGGTCAGCCCCTTCAGGCCATCGACCACGGCGATCAGGATGTCCTGGCAGCCGCGCGTCTTGAGTTCGTTGAACACCTTGAGCCAGAACTTGGCGCCCTCGGTCTGCTCGATCCAGAGGCCCAGCACGTCGCGCTGGCCGTCGGCCTGGATGCCCAAGGCCAGATAGACGGCCTTGTTGCTGACCACGCCGTCGTCGCGGATCTTGACCCGCAGCGCATCGAAGAACACCACCGGGTACATTGGCTCGAGCGGGCGGTTCTGCCAGCTCAGCGCCTCGGCCATCACCTCGTCGGTGACCGAGCTGATGAAGTCGGGCGACACTTCGGTGCCGTAGTGCTCGGCCAGAAACCCTTGAATCTCGCGCACACTCATGCCGCGGGCGTACATCGCGATGATGCGTTCGTCGAAGCCGGTGAAGCGGCGCTCGTGCTTGGGAATCAGAATCGGCTCGAAGCTGCCGTCGCGATCGCGGGGGACTTCGACCCGAACCGGGCCACGATCGGTGATGACCGTCTTGCCGCTGGCGCCGTTGCGCTCGTTGGCTTGCCCGGTAGGCTTGGACTGGCCGGACGGGTAGCCCAAATGCAGATTCATCTCGGCGCCCATTGCGCGTTCGATGATCGCTTTGTTGAACGCCAGCATCAGATCCTGGACCTCGGTCGGCGTCATCGGCCCCTTGACCAGTTGGTCCAGCAGTTCCTTGGGCAACTCAGGCAGCGGCCCGCGGGCCGCTGCCTGACGCGCTACGGTTTGTCTTTTCTTCTTCATCGGCATATCCATGGCTTTTACACCTCATGATATGCCCCGCCCACAAAATGACTACAAGGGCTCCCCGTTGGTCGCAAGCTCAACGTTTCTTTGAAACCTTAAGTACTGCGCTGCTTCGCTGGTGCAAGTGAGAAGGTGAAGGACTGCGGTACTACAAGCGGTCATATTGGACCAATGGTCCGGACCCTGATGAAAGACGCGCGCGAGGGCCTCGTTCGGATATCGGGATTGAACTCCCAGTATTTTGTCCAGGTATGCCCCGCGCGGGTCCAACCCGCTTCACATCACCGCTGGCAGTGCAAAGTGATCTTTTATCCTGTCATGGGTACCATCGTGGTTTTCACGTGAATAGTTGGCAGATTGGTCCGATGCCTCACGTCGCCACCGGCCCGTGCCTAAAATCGTCGCCGTACTTCAGCACGGCCCAAGCCATCCGTGCATTCTTGGCGGCGATGGCGACGGCTGCCCGCCAGTAACCGCGACGCTCCATTAAATTTCTGATCCATCGGCTGAACCGGTCTTGCTTGTCGCCCAGGTTGGCCATCACGGCACGGGCTCCGAGAACCAGCAGGCTACGCAGATACGCGTCGCCTGCTTTCGTGATGCTACCCAGCCGGGCTTTGCCGCCACTGCTGTGCTGTCCTGGCGTCAACCCAAGCCACGCCGCGACCTGTCGGCCATTCCGGAAGTCATGCCCAGCGCCAATGCTGGCCAGCAAAGCGCTGGCCGTAGTCGGACCAATGCCGCGTAATTGCATCAGTCGCTTGCTGCGCTCATCTTCTCGGGCAATCTCGGCAATCGCGCGGTCATATTCACCCAGCCGGTCCTCTATGTTGCCGGCATGCTCCAGCAAATCGCTGATGCACCGCTGTGCCCAGCCAGGCAGCAAATCCATGTGAGTCGTGATGTCTAGCCGTAGCCTTTCGGGACTCTGCGGTAGAACCACTCCAAACTCCGAGAGCAGGCCTCGCAACCGGTTGTAGGTCGCTGTTCTTTCCTCGACAAATCCTTGGCGCGTCCGATGTAGGCAAAGCGTCGCTTGCTGGTGCTCGTCCTTGAGCGGCACGAAACGCATGCTGGGTCGTGTCACCGCCTCGCAAATGGCGGCCGCATCAGCCGCGTCATTCTTGCCGCGCTTGCCGGACATCCGGTATGGCGCAACTAGCTTTGGCGCCATTAACTTCGCTGTGTGGCCGCACCTCTGGAACACGCGCGCCCAGTAATGTGCTCCCGAACACGCTTCCATGCCGATCACACACGGCGGAAACTGGGCGATCAATGCGCTCAGCTGGTCGCGAGATACACGTGGCTTGATCAACACTGCTTTGCCGGCCTCATCCACGCCGTGGACGGCAAACACATTCTTGGCAAGATCGATCCCGACGGTGACAATTGGCACGGACTTCCCCTCCTGTTGGTGTTGATGAAGTTTCGACACTCCATCATGGCACTTCGATGCCGACTCGCGGCTTCCGCCGCTGCCTCGGGACGGGGAAGTCCCTTTCATTCGGATAGGTCCTCAGATTTCGCGATTTCGGCGGAAAGATAAGCTTCGCCGACACATTCGTGGCAAATCCTCGGCATGACTCGTTCCGTTAAAGCCGAACCCAATCGCTCGGAGACCAGTACGCACCCGGCAACTCCGAGCCATCTTCTATGATCACGCCATACCCGTCGCGGACTTCGACGACTCGGCCATCAACGAAACGGCATACCAATTCAAGCCCGCTACGCTCGCCGAGCAGATGAATCCAGTCGTTCAGGCGAGGGTTCCAGAATCGCCCCCTCGTGTCGATACGGACGAACAACCCTGTCTCGTCGATATCTCCATCAACGCAACAGGTGAGCTCATCGTCGTCCGGCATATCCTTCGACTGAAACTGCTCGCCCGCGCGAGCTGCCGCGGGAAAATGCTCGCAGTCACGCGAAATTTTGATAGTTGAGAAGTCGCTCATGCTTTCCGATTCAAAAATCGATCACGTCGACTGGAACATCAATCCCGTGGTGTTGGAGAACCGCCTCACGAAACGCTCTCCACTCGGCTTCCCCGGCTGGCTCATGCGTACAATGCAGGCATTGATCGGCCCCCTCCAGTTGCTCCGTCACGGTTCGATGCACATCGATCCCGAAGCGCTTGCTGAAGCGTCCAACGCACGAGCCATCGTGCGCTGTCACCCATACGATATCTCCCCTCGAGGACACATCTATGCTGTGAGGTTTCGTCACGCTTTTTCCTATTCCTTGGCCGTCGCGGGCGGCGCTGAGCAACCAGGGCAGCGCCAGCCCGTCGCGCGAGTCCATGTCCAACCATGCGCTTTACCAAAGGTAGATGCTTCGCGCTTCGTGCTGCCCCCGAACACCGCTTCACCGCATCCGCAGCCAAGCCAAAATTCCGGAAAGATTTGCCCGGGCGTCGCCATCACTGTTCCTCGATCAGCGTCTGCCGTTGCCGGCCTCTACGACATAAGCCTTCAATGGCAAATTCCCGAACTGAGTTTTTCAGCCCACGCCCTATCCTTAGTAGCATCACGTACCGTCAGGGCGCGATATGCGCGAGCCTCATCGAGGGCACGCTCGCCTGCCCGGAACCTCTCTTCCGAGAAGCCATCGAGAAATGCCACTTTCTGCACGCTACCGTCGGGGTAGTCGTGCTTCGTTTGCCCTGTGACCCCGTGCTTGCGAAATGCGGCGCGACCTTCGCGCTCGCAGTCGCCGATCGCCGGTGCTGCTGTCTTAAACAGATTCATTGATTGTTCCTATTCCTGTTGGAGCCGGTCACGCAGCGCCAAACCTGACGGCGTCGCTCGCCAGCATCCCTGATTGTCACGGGTTGCGAAACCAGCTCGATACAGCGCCTGCATCGTATCCACGTTGCAGATACGCACGCCGTTCACCATCACGGCTGACCCGGCGCCCGGCTCGGCCGGCCAACCACGAGACAGCCATCGCATGACGCGGACTTGTGCGTCCGTCAGCTTGGGCGAGATTGCTTCCATCGGTTTCCTTTCAATCCCCGAACTGGTGGTTCAGAATTTCACGATGCCAAACCAGACCACACCTCCGGTCGCGATCGCCCATGTTGTGGCCCACCCGTAGAGCCCGCGCCGCTTGGCGTGACCAATGACTACGATCACATGCATGACAAAATGAACATCCCCGCGCGCATCGTTACTGCTCCGATTTTCCTCGATATACGGACGGCGCGGCACCGCCATCTGCGTCCTTTGCCTTCCGTTCGCACTCGACGCACCGCACCTCCTGCGGCAACGTCATGAATTCGGCCAGCGGAACAAACTTCGCGCGCACGCTCGGCCTG
The DNA here is from genome assembly GCF_048627025.1 of Burkholderia aenigmatica. Taxonomy (NCBI): domain Bacteria; kingdom Pseudomonadati; phylum Pseudomonadota; class Betaproteobacteria; order Burkholderiales; family Burkholderiaceae; genus Burkholderia; species Burkholderia aenigmatica. The sequence continues at coordinate 276,415 of NZ_CP184471.1, forward strand.
GATGTGTAGCGGCAGCGCGATCGACCTCCGGTATCGTTGGCCAGGTGAATCCGCCTCACCTTCTTCTGCGGTCTGATCGGAAGCGTCATCGCATTTTCCTTCGTCGCCTAAGCGCGTTTCGAATCGACACTGTACCGAACAGCGCGCCTGGATCAAGCTCCTCCGACGGGAGCAACGAATCGCATGGGCCGTGCCTCTTCGCTGTTGCCGGACTGCGAAACAGTGCCCATGCGAGGGCCGTCGGTCAGATGACGGAGATCTTCAGGCTGTCCGCCAGCTGCAATACCTTGCTCCGGAGCGGATCGACCGCCAGTGAGTCATCGCCGAGAACGTGGAGACCGGGTGATGACAGCCTCTGCCCGAAAAGCATGACGCACCGGCCCGCGTCATTCCTGCGGGATCCGTACGCAATCCCGTGCGCCGTCGGGCATTGATCGTGTGCAGCCTGCGACCACTGGCGGGTCTGCGGATACTTGGCCGGAATGCTGTCGATCAAATCGGCCCGCGTCAGCTCCAGGGCGGGCAGATACGGCGTATGGAAGCTAACGCACTGGATCGAATCAGGCAGAAGCACCTTCGCGATCCGGTAATGCGTCAAGCGGTCAAGATAGAAGACCCCGGGCGGATTGAGCGTCACATCGTGGAAAAGCGACTCCATGATGGCGCACTCGAACGAGCTCGCCCCGTACCACGTGTGGACGGGCGAGCCGTCCAGAAGATTGATCGGTGCGAACCGCGTATTGCCCCAGCCTTCGGAGAACGTGGTCGCCGACGTGCTGTGAGGGTGAGTGCAATACGCGTGATACCAAACGGGTACATCCTCCCGGGAAATCGGCAGGACGGTGAACGGCTCCGCAGCGCCGGGTGCGTGCAGGCCGGCCATCAGGCGACATACTCCCCGTGCAGATGATGGGCGGCTTCAACGACGTCATCTCGACGGTCGAGTGCGTCCCGCGGTGCAACCGGTTCGGCCTCATGTACGCCTCGCCCGGCAATCCATCCATTCGGGAAATGGAACCACGCCGCGATCTTCCACGCATCTTCCACTGGCCCAAGCGCCTCGAGGATGTCTTTGATCACGGGCAGCGGCTGGCACATCGCGTCGAACTGGTAGCCCGCGAAGTATTCCTTGCCATTGAACGTCACGCCAAATACCCGCCCTCGCCGCTTCCAGTCACTCGCGGGTTGAGCCTTGTTGGTGGGGGGCGTCGCCTGCAGCGCATTGATCTGTTCTGCCGTGAGCCAGTCTCCCCGCGCGAAAACCTCGCGCATGGTCTTCTGGCGCCGGATACGCTCCTCGATCAACGGTGCCGCCGGCGCCGACAGGCCCGAAAAAACCCGGGCGATTTCATCCGCGCGCTGGAACAGCCCTGTTTCCCATTGAGGCGTGGCCAGAAGGACAACCAGCAACTCTTCGATCCCCTTTTGCAGCGAGGAAGCAACGACCGGATCGGTGCCGCTCGGGAGCGGCAGGCTCAACACTACGTTCGTGTTTGAGTCTTCATGGACTTGAATCATGACTCCCTCCCAAAATTTGCGACTCTGCCAACATTATAGTTGTCGTCGTCAAAATCGCAAGATTAGAGAGTTTGGGTACGAGGACGAAATCACCGTTCAGGGCATATCGGCAAAAAATGCTGCGTCTGCAATGCGAAATTTCTCGCCCGGCATCTCTTGGTGCAGAATACTGTGTTTTTGTACAGTGCCCCAAGGATTCGCCATGTCCGCCACCCCGGATCCCAACACCGTGCCGCAGATCGACTGTGGCAAGCCCGTGCCCGTGGCCGAAGTCCTGGCGCGCGTTCCGGCTGGCTTCCCGTCACCCGCGCAGGACCACGCCGTCTCGCGCATCGACCTGAACCAGGTCTTGATCCGCCACCAGCTTGCGACCTATTTCCTGACCGTCAGCGGCCCATCAATGCGCGACGCCGGCATCGACGACGGTGACCGCCTGATTGTCGATCGCGCGGTGCGACCGCGCCACGGCGATGTTGTCGTGGCGGTGGTCGACGGAGAACTGACCGTCAAGCGGCTCTATCAGCGCGGCGGCATCGTCAAACTGCAGGCTGCCAACCCCACGTTCCCGGACATCCGCCCACGAGACGGTAACGTGCTCGAAATATGGGGTGTGGCGACGTATTGCATCAAGGCGTTGCCATGAGAACGTCGCGCCCCGTCGCGCTTATTGACGGAAACGCCTTTTATTGTTCGTGCGAAAGGGTGTTCCGCCCGGCGCTCGCCGGCAGGCCGCTGATCGTTCTGTCGAACAACGATGGCTGCGCGATCGCACGCACTGCAGAAGCCAAGGCGCTGGGGATCAAGATGGGCCAGCCTTGGTTCGAGATTCGCCACCTCGAGCACGACGCAGGCCTCGTCGCACTGTCCGCGAATTTCGAACTGTACGCGGACATCAGCGATCGCATGATGGCTATCATCGGGCAATTCGGGCCCGACCAGCACATTTACAGCATCGACGAGTCGTTTCTGTTCGTCGACGGCATACGTGACAACCTGACCGACTACGCGCAACAGATGCGCGCTCGCGTGCTGCAATGGGTCGGCATCCCAACGTGCGTCGGCATCGGTTCAACCTACACCCAGGCTAAGCTCGCCAATCATGTCGCCAAGAAGCGGCCGCACTGGAACGGCGTGTGCGACCTCACTGCGATGCCGCGCGGTGCGCTGGCGACCCTGATGAGGGAAGTCGACGTCGGCGACGTATGGGGTGTGGGGCCGCGCTTAGCGCCGCGGCTGCGCGAACTGGGTATCGCTTCGGCACTGGACCTCGCACGCGCCGACCCCGAGGCGATCGCTGGTGAGTTTTCGGTGGTTCTTGCCCGGACTGTTCGCGAGCTGCGCGGCACGCCCTGCATCGACCTGGGCGCGGACACTGCGCCGCGCAAGCAGATCATGACGTCGCGCTCGTTCGGCCGCGCCGTGCTCGAGCAAGCCGAACTCGCCGAGGCGATCGCGGAATTTGCTGAGCGCGCTGCGCACCGTCTGCGCGCGCAGCGCTCGCGGGCGGGCGCACTGCAGGTCTTCATTCGCAACAGCCCGTTTCGGGAGCGGGAAGCACCTTTCTCCGCGTCGACCTCGATCCGGCTGACACCGGCAACCCAAGACACCCGGCAGATCGTCCAAGCCGCACGATACGCGCTACGCGGGATTTTCAGGCAAGGGGTGCGTTACGCGAAAGCGGGCGTGATGCTGTTCGACCTCAGTTCGGTTGATGTCGAGCAACTGGAGCTGTTCGGGGCCGACGAGCCGACAATGACGGGCAATGGCCGAGATCCGCAAGCGCTGATGCAGACTGTCGACGCATTGAACGCGCGCTTTGGTCGCGGCACCGTGAAGTTAGCCGGCGCCGGACTCGCGCAGGAGTGGCGGCACCGACCTGAGCGGCTAACACCAGCCTACACGACCGATTGGAACCAACTGCCAATCGTACGTGCTTAGGCTGCACGACTCGGGACAGGCGATGACGCCGGCGGTACGACGAATCAAAAAAAAAGCGTCGCACTTTCCAGCGCGACGCTTCAAAAGTGTTCTAGCCAATCCGAGGGCCGTGCTAGAACCTGAGAGGACTTCAGTATGGCATAACAGCTTCTCATTGGGAAGCTGTTTTTCCAAGCTACGCAACTCATCAATGCCAATGACTTTCAGCAGGACGATTGCTGCTACAACGACAAACGTGCAGAGATACATGCGGATCGGCGCCTTTCGCTTTCTGCCTCGATCGACAGCAGGGGCGACGAAATCATCGACTTTCCCCTGCCTTGGCGACCTTAAACTCAGGCAAGCGACATTGGCCGAGTACGGGCGGGCGTGGCCGAACGTACTCGCCGTTCCGTTGAAAGCCACGATGGCCGCTCGCCGGATCATCCACCGGCCATTTACCATGAACCATGAAATACAGTCGCATGAGGTAGTCATCTTGAGTCGCAAGATGACCCGCGTGCCACCAATGCTCATCGAAAAACGACGATTGGGAAAGCGTTTCGACCACTTCCCGATGTTCATCCAAACGCTTGCCGACGCTGCGAGAAAAGTTCAGTTGTGCAGTCAGGTCTTTGTGCCGAACCAGCCCTAACCGTCTGAGAATCGAATCGAAATTCATCGTCTCGCTCCGTCAGAGAACTCGGAGATTCGAGAGCATGACGTCACGCGTGTTCTGTGTCGGATGGTCCGTTCTGACCCCGTCTTCGTCTGAGGCTTCCCCAGGTTCGGCGAATGCGGCGAGACAGACCATCAGTTCCTTCGAGACGCCGAGGCCGATACCCATCGAGGCCACGTCTTCCTGCAGGAGCGGTCCGTGCATCAGTACCTTCGCCAGACCGCGCACGCTTTCCACGAGCGCGCGGTCGTTGTCAGTCCATCTGTCAGGCGGGAGATTGCGGAGGTCAAGGAATTCTTTCAGCCTTTGCGGCATGGGCCGCCGGCCGACGCGAGTCGCATACCCCGACATCACGGAATCCGTGATGGTGGTCCCCACGAGCATGTTCCAAAGGTGTTCCGGTTGCATTCACGCTCCTGTCAGTTATCCGATATGGGCGTGTCGCTGTTCTCGGCAGCGACAGGCACCCTTGGCCAAAATTCTATTGACGCCGCTTCCGCGCAGGAATCCGGAATGAGCGTCTATTCGGGCCTCTTTCTGACGTACGCGCGGGCAGCTCGAATGTTCCCCGACACGAACTTGCGAAATTTCGAAATTTCGCAAACTGGACGCACCAATAAAAAACCCGCCGGTGCTCCTTTCGGAGCAGACGGCGGGCTAACTTCATGTTGATGGATTACATGGTGGGCGAAGACGAATTGCCCTGCATGTGCCTCGGGTTCTCGAACGGAATGGCGAAGTGCGCCGCCAGTTCCGCGATCGATTGTGACGCGCACTTCACGGGAACGTCCGTGTGCTTCACTTCGGCTCGAAAGAAAAACTCGTCATCGGTAACCACCAGCATGTCGCACTCGGAACGGACGGAATTCTCTTCGCCCGCATCCAGTGCGTCTTCAGGATCAGTCTCCGGATCGTACTGAAGATACTGAGCACGACAGTCGTGCTTCTCGACCGTGTACAGATCGTTGGCTCTGACCACCGAGGACAGCTTGACGATATCCCGGGCCGACGCCTCACTCACCTCGAAGATTGCGACCCGAGGCTGGTTATCCAGATCGCCGCCGCCCGTCACTTCGACGCGGTAGGTCTTCGGCAAATGCGCGGGTGTGGCCACCGTAACTTCCGGCAGTTTCCCCGTTGCCTGTCCTGCGAAGGGATGGTTCTGGTAGGCTGACCATGCTTCATCGCTCGTCTCGGGACGGAATCCCAGGTTCTTCCACGCCAGTACGCCACGGACATAGCCGTGCGCATAGGCGCGATCCTGATGACCCTCCATGTCCCTGACCGCCGCACGTTCCGCTTCGGCCGTGCCATCGTGAAAGCCCCAGTTGAATCGCACGCGCTCCGGGAAGGAGCCATTGCGCTGCCCGTTCCTTTTCATGATCGTCAAAACGTCGCTGGGCGTGCCGCGTTCCAGCGCCTCTTCGACCATCTTCAGGAATGTCGCCTTGTCCTGCTCGGGGCCCACATGGGCAGTTGCTGCCGGATCCGGCTTCCCGGACCACGAGTTCTTTTCGCCTTCCGAGTTGTAAAGAACCACCTCGTATGCGTCGTCGTAATCCGGACGGCCGCGGAGCGCTACGTGACCGATCGCAACTCCATCCACCTTCGCGATTTCCGTAGCGAAACCGTTGGACACCCAGACGATTTCCGGCAATTTCACTTGATTCATGCTGCTTCTCCAAAGTTGATTGCAAGAAGCGCTCCCCACGATCGGGGAGCGTCCCCGCGAGGGTTTGAAAATTCACTCGAGACCCGTTGCCCCGCTAGGGGGCAACGGATAGCGAGTCGATTACTTGCTCTCGAGCACGCCAATCGCGGCGGAGATGGCCTCGGCCGATTCATGGCGTTTGCCAAGCTCGTTGAAGCGGAGGGCATTGCGCAGCATCTGCAACGGATCCGGAGTCGAACCTTGCGTCACCGAATCCGGTTGCGAAACCTCCTGCACACCGCAATCGACGGAGTCGACCGCACTGGACAGGTCAGTGCCGTTGTATTCCTCAAGCATCGCGGAAACGACGTTCCAAGCCGAGATTGCGCGAGGGTTTTCGCTCTTCCGTACTGCTTCGCCCGAGAATTCAAAACCCCAGGCCTTCAGCAGGACGCGCGCCATCCGTTCGGCGCCTTCCACGACTTCCAGGTCGGTTATCCCGATGGACTCCACAAGCGAATTGCGAGGCTCATGCAGTTTCCGGTCCAATTGCATGTCCAACAGGCCACGCAATCGAATGGAATACGCGTCTGCGTTGAGTCCGTCTACGAACGCTACAGCAGCACGAATGGCATCGTCCTTCGTTGCCGGGTCGGAGGCGTTAGCTGCTTCGCAAACCCGGCTGAAGAGTTCCGTGACTGCTTCCGCCGCTGCTTTATCGCCGACTGATATCTCGAACTGAATCAGATCCGGTGCATCCGCCGAATCGCCTTCATCGTAGGCCGCTTTGGTGGTCAAAAGCAGTCCGACAAACGGCGTGTTATCGGCAGATGTACCTTCATGCCAGTCCAAGCGTACACGATCGGTCGTTTGCAGCAGTTTCCTGTCGACTGCTGCGCCGAACGAGACGACTTGGTCGAGCCATGCCCACTTGAACGCTACTCTCGACCTTTCGCTCGGGACGTGGTTGTACTCGAAGTCGATCACCGGCTTCCCATCTTTGGTGCTGTGACCTGTCACAACACCCTTGATGAGTTCCCCGTGAATGTTGACCTCAACGGGATCGCCCACTTCCGGCAATTTCCGTGCATCGCCGTGTTCCATCGTCTCCAGGAATTCAGATGGCGAACCGAAATTCTCCCGAATTTGCTCTTCACGATACCGAGCAACCGTGGCTCCTTCCGGCATTTGCTGTTGTTCCATTTACTTCTCCACCGTGTGTGTGAGAAGCGCCCCGGCAGGGAGCGCTTCCCCGCAAGGGTTATAGAAAGAGGACTTTCAGGACACTGACTCCCCTTTCCATGCACGCCCAGCAAGGGCGCACAACAAAGGAAGAGGGCCTTGCGGCCCCATCCTGCGACTGAAGCCAGGCGCCGTCACTCCGCTACGCGGAGGCCGTTACCAAAGCTGACCAGCCTGACCGACGCACCGAGGCGCGGCTGATGCACGCGATCCGCCGTCGCGCTGTACAACTCACCGTCGCTTGCGCGCACGCTGACTTCGACGAGATCCTGCGCGGATACAGCCTGAACGGCATGGTTCCCTTGCGGGACCGGCGCCGGAACGAGACGGACACGCACGACAGTGCCGGTCCCGCCAAGCATCGCCTGCTGATCGGCCTGCTGCGCGAAGGCGTTTCCGCCGGCGAGCATGCTTGCGACGGCGAACGAAATGGCGACGATCGGGGAGATTGCGAATTTCGACATGGTTTGCTCCTGAATGAAAAATAGGGGCAAACCGATCCCTTTGGGGAACGGAGCCCCAGAGGGAAAGACAAGATGCCGGCAGGCGGCAACACGAAGCACGGACGAGGAATCGACCGAGCAGGCTGGAAAACGGACCAGCTACCGATGGAAAGCGGTTCCAAGTATAGCACTCGACTTCCTGATGGGAATCATCCTGATTGGAAAAACTTGCGGCGGACGTCCCTATCAGAACGTGTCCGCACTTGCTCCGCAGTCGAGCATTTGACGGACCAGAAGGGCTTCCGCGGACGGCCGCGCTGCAATGGCTCGCTCCGTTTTGCGATCGGTCGCAGCGGACTGCTTGGCCAGCTTCACGGTTGCGCACCTCGGGGGAACGAGAACGTGACTGTTGACTATTGACGCGACATGAAATGCTAGAAACTAACGTTCAATGTCAGTATCCGACATCCAATGCGGGAAAGCGAGATCGACCGTTCAGGATTGGCGTTGCGCGCTAAGTCACTGATTCCACTTGAATTTTAGCTTTTTTTGACGGAACCCACATCAGGTGCAGGAAACGGCTGTTTCCTGCACCTGATGCAAGAAACTCACGTTGAAAATTTACATTTTTGTTTATAAATCAATGGCTTAATATCTGTTGCAATAGTCAAGAATCCCGACGTCAAAAGTGAAGAGAGTGCATCTGGTCCATATCTAGCTCGGTTTCCTGTACGTAGGATATGGATAGCACGACGCTACGTTCAATTTTCCGTTCAGTCATCGGCCCGCTCGCGAGCCTGTTGATTCAGATCGACGACGGCGCGGCTCGATAGCAGCACGCGCACGTCGGTTGTGCCGATGACAACAAAGTCGTCGAGAACTTCGTTGCATCCGGCCTGGTCGAGTAGCGCGATAGCCGCTAGCGAGAGTTTCGTCGCCCTGTTTTCCGTGTCCTATGCCTCGCTATGCCGGAAAATTCCGCGGCCAGAGTTGTGACCGGAACCCACAAAAAATAACGCCCGCCAGGCTCTCCGAAGAGAGGCGTGGCGGGCGTGAGTTGCTGGTTAGCGCTTACGGGCGCGGCGAGATCGATGCCGATGCTTTGGCACAGATACCGTACTCCGCGAGCACGTCATCGGTGGACGCGCCATCGATTGCGGCGTGTTCGCTGGACAACGGCACATGCTGCACCAGATAGGCCCGGAATGGCACATCTTCGACCACGGAGTTCTCTTGGTCGTCAAAGTATTCGCTCACGCGGCTATCCCAATGGTTAGCGCCACGTATATCGATGTGACGCTCGGGGCGAACCGGGAATGCGTCGACGATCCTCTGAAGAGCCGTTTCGATGCCATTCGCCTCGGCCAGGGAGTCGACCTCGAACGTAGCGTTGCAATTGGCTCCCACGTACAAGGCGCTTTCCGACAAGCCCTCGATACGGCCAAGAGCGTCGTGGGCGAAGTTGCCGATTTCGTCACGATCGTAGCTTCCCGCATAGGCATGGCCTTGCGGATAGCAAATCACCCGCCTGTAGTCCCAACCTGCCCCAAAGTCATCAGGCAATTGAAACTTGAGCGACATACTGGCGAGCGACACCTTTCGTTCCGGTAGTTTCCCGTCAAATGAGACTACTGGCAATTCGGTAGTCGGGTCGATCCCGTGTTGGCAAACCGTACCCGTCCCGCATTCACCACCACCACAAACTTGCTGGCAGTAGCTTTCGATCGCGGGCTCATCCTCCGGCAGTTTCCCATGCGCTTCAATCTCGGGACCAGCTTCTCCCGAGATATTCAGCGCCTTCGCGGCGATCGGGGGCATTGCGAATTTCAACATGGTTTGCTCCTGAATGACAAATAGAGGCAAACCGATCCCTTTGGGGAACGGAGCCCCAGAGGGAAAGACAAGATGCCGGCAGGCGGCAACACGAAGCACGGACGAGGAGTCGACCGAGCAGGCTGGAAAACGGACCAGCTACCGATGGAAAGCGGTCCGAGTATAGCACTCGACTTCCTGATGGGAATTATCCGGATCGGGAATAAACTGCGGTCGTCCCGATCAGGGCGTGCCCGGCGGTCGAGTGTCTACCGTCACCGGGCTCTGCGCTGCGAAAGCGATCTGCGGTCCGCTCTCTCGCGTATGCGCTCGTCGATTTCGTCCTTCCAAAGTTCGTGCACGGCGTCCAATACCTCAGTCGCCTCCGGCTGATCGGTGGCGTCCTCATCAATTTCGACCTCTATCGATTCGATGGTTTCACCGTATTGCATCCACCTCGTGACATCGTACGAGTACTGAAAGAACATAGATACGACCGTCCCAAGCTGAAGGCTCAGGTAGTCGTATCCGTCTTCGATCACTACAGCCTTGGCGTCGCACGTGAGCAAACAGCCCTTCCGTGGCGACCCAACATAGATTCCAATCCGAAACACGCCACATCCGCAAATATTCTTGGTTTCCCTGTCCACCAAGATTAGGCGGACATCCTTGTATTGAATGACGGACGACAGACTCACATCGCATTCGACAACTGGCGACGTCACCTCCGCCCGACACACCTTCTCCACAATAGCGGCCACGCTTGCGCCGCGCGCAGCCCGAGTTCGCTCGACGAATTTCGCGATCAACGCGTTCGCGTCTAAGTCCCGCGGCAGGCTCTCGTAGCAGGCGAAGCATTCACCCTTCCCGTAATTATTCGAGCCGTAGTCGACACCTGGGGATTCGCGAGAGAAAAAGCGATCGTCGGCGGCAAAAGTCTGAAGCCGTGGCGTGCCATTCGGCACGTCAATCAGCCGCTTGGGACGCCTCAGAATCGAATGATTGTCCGCACGAAGCGTCCAGGCCGCCACGTCTTCGGCAAAGGGGGCTTCGTCGCCAAGAAGCTCCTGCAGCTTTTCGACTTGGTGCTCGTAGAGCTCATGCAACCGTTCAAAATCCTCTGCGTCAGGATCGAGTTGATTGAAAAGAGGCGTAGGCGTTGCAAACTCGTCGACAGAGCTCTGCAACTCATGCCAGTTCCGATACCCGAAGATCTCCGCTACCCATTCAAGCGCAGTAGCGTATTGGAGATTGGGGAAAGCGGCGGTGAGACTTTCCGCGACAAGCTTTGGTCGCTTCGTGTTGCGAAAGTAGGTACGCATGGACGGACTCCAGTAGGTTGAACGCCTGCGTTCCCACTTGGCCGGGCATTCTCTGGGGTCTGAGAAATCGGCGAAATTTTGCTGCACCGGGCCTGCTTGAGGCTTCACCATGACGTGGGAGGTAGGGACCGGTCTTCCCTATGCGGGACGAGTATATAGCACCTGACTTCGTGATGGGAATTTGAAGTTATTGTGCCTACTCCGGTTGGGTGAGCTGCAGTCGAGAAGCACCGACCTCTGGACGGCAGGCCAACCCAACAATCCTCCCTGCACCGTTTCTGGTTCGTGGTTCAACCTTCGTCCATCGACTCGGCTTTCACGGGTCCGGCGGTGATCGTTGCACGGGCCACGCGAACCACTTCGGCAGCGCTCAGTGGGTCCGACGCGAACCACGCGTTGCTTCCTGCCGCAGCGAAGATCTTGCGCACTGTGTCCTCGCTTGTCACCTCGGCTTGCGATGCCACCCGGGGCGTGGGCGAGAACAGCCAGCAGTTCCAGCCACGGCCTTCCGAGTGTGCGAACGCCTCACGCCCTTCCTTTTCGGATTCGTAGATGGCCAGACCTCGATCCGCATCGTCGAACATGAGCAACCACCGCGGATCGCGCCGATCGCCGGGCTGGCAGTAAGGGCCGACGCCCGTGTTCGCAGGATCGTCATGCCAGGCGAACATTTCGCGGCCGGTCACCACTGCCTGTTCCGCTACGGCGGTACCGGCAAAGAGCGGCACGATGGCCCTCGCCGCCGTCTGCGCGCACCGGAGGATGTCACCGCCGCGGCTCGCAGTTCGGATGGCGTTCTGCACCAGCGCTAGGACGGACGGCTCGTCCGCCCGAAGTTCGACGATGGCGCATTCCCGGAGCTCGAACGAATCGGGCGCCCGATCGATCACGACGCCCTCGCCGCCGGCGTTGGGCGTACAGAGGTATCGCGCCGCGTGGCCGGCGTGCTGCGCGGCCACCAGATCGGAAACATCGGGGTAGAGAAAAGCCCTGGCCTTGGACGAGAGCGTCTCGTCGGGCTCGGCTCCCGTAGGCACGGTCGAGGCAGAGGCGAGCGCATATCCCCGTTGCAGTCCATATTCGAAGGCTTTGCGCTCTGCTCTGGCGATGGGTGCACGCGCTTCGTCCGCGTCATCCGTTACGGAAATCTGCGGCTCTCCATGCGTCGCGATGCGCCACATGGTGTGTTCGAGATTCACGCGCGCATCGTTCAGCGTCGCCTCGGCAGAGGCTGCTGATTCGACGAAAAGCACTTCGCCTTCGAAGCCGTGATCGTGCGCATCGTTGATCGCTTTGTCGATCGTGGCTTGATCGTCCGTAATCCACGGCGTCCAGTCAAAACCGGGCACGCGGGTGCGAAAGCCGACCGGCACTGATCCCACTTTCACGTTGGCAGAGGCAAGCGCCGCTTCGATGCAGTTCCAGACGTCCTCGAACGTGTAGCTGTCGCCGGTGCGATATTGGCCGCAGGCCTTCGAAATGATTGCTTCGATTCGCGATTCAGGCAGTTGGGTCGTATTCATCGCGGGTCAATCCAGTTGAGTTGCGGCGGTTGTCTTGGCGGAAGGCGTCGTGACGCTTTCGTTCGAAGCGGCGTCAAGCGCATCCAGGCGGCGGCGCACTTCGGTTTTGAGCCTCACGATGGCCTGCCCTACGCTCAACCCGACGTGAAGATCCGTGCCTTCGTGCATGCCAAGCATCGGCTCGGCCCAGAACTCGCACGTCGTCAAACGGCCGACGTCCCGTCCGTCCAGGACGTGTCCGAGCAGTGCGCTGCGGAACGAGAAGCCCATTTCGAACGCTTCCCAGAGCGTAACCTTGCGCGCCGCACCAGCGGCTACCGGCAGCGCGGCCGCGCGATACAGGCGGATCGTTCGGTTGGGCGTCTCCAGACCGACGTCGAAGATGCTGTACAGCCCCGCGTCGAAGAGTCGGAGATTCTCGGCGCTCACGTAGATCGCCCGATTCTCCTCACCCCGCGCCGCCATCGTCTGGGCTCCCGACGCGCTACCGGCGGCCAGCTCACGAGCTTCTCGCTCGACCATTTCGCGCCGCGCGGCATCGAGCCCATGCAAGTAGTCGCAGATCTGCTGCAGGCTCGGCACGCCGCCACGTGCGTCAGCCGCACGTTGCACGGCATCCCACGCGTCTCGAGCCGCCTGTTCGTCGCTGATCTCGTCCGCGTGCGTGCAGCGCCACTCGGCGAACGTCAGGGCCACGCGCTCACCGTCGTGCGCCGGATCCGGAGCCGGGAAACTCGCGTCCGCGCCCTTCAACGCGTGATAGGCAGCGTCCGTGCGCTTTAGCGCGATCGAAGCCACGGCGCCGGTATCGATGATGCGCGTGCGCCCGGCCACCGTATCGAAGTGCTTGCCGGCGGCGTACCAGCGCAGCGCCGCCTCGGGCGTCCAGTCGTTCCGCTCGAGGTCACGTTGGATCTCGTCGGGAATCGCCGCCGAGCCGTCGAAGTCGGCGAGGCGAAGATTCGCCCAATGGGCGAGCCTGCGCGTGGGCTCGTCTTCCAGACGTCGCCCCATGGCGAGCCGGGTCAACTGCGTGCTGGTGACGCCGCTTTCGTTGGTGACCTGCTTCCACTGCACGTCTCGTTGCTCACGCACGGCGTTCAGCGCGACATAGAACCCCTTCGTGTCGAAAACCTGCGCGCCGCGGGCCGCCGGTGTGTTCGTCGACTGCGCCCAGCGCAGCGCCTCGCCGACCTGAACCGCGTTGAGCGGTTGCGACTCGCCCATGCCGAGCGCGAACCGGATGGCGCGGCCGATCGGGCTGCGGCGGTCCAGGTTGTGGTAAAGCACCCAAACCAGCGCGGCGCGGCCCCAATCGGTGAACTCCGGTTCGGTGACCGGTTCCACGAGCAGGCCGGCGCATCGCTCGAGCACGCCAACCTCCTCCGCACCAAGCGTGAGCGCTTCGTGGCTGTACGTTGCGTTCCGGATCCGAGCCACCAGCTCGCGCAGTGCCTGACCGTCGGCGCTCACCGTCTGTCCGCCGGCGTCGCGCATGGCCGCAGCGCAGGGGAGCGCGGCGAGAATCGCGTGGTACGTCGCCTGGATGGCGTTCGCGTCGCGCGCCTCACGAGCATTGCCGTATTCGATGACGCGCTGAGCGAGCTCGCTCAGCGAGATGGCCTCGTCGCGCTCGTCCGGAAGCTCCCGTATTAGCCTCTCGATGACATGCACACAAGCACGGGCGCCGCTCGCATCGCCCGCCCACTCGCGCGCTTCGTATTCGTTGACCCTGTCGAGACAGACGTGCAGCGCCTCCCCGAGGCCTTTCGCGTGCGCGTCGATTCGTGCGATCGCGACAGCCGCGGCGGCGGTGACCGGCCCAGCATACAGGGGCTCGGTGCTGACGCCCTCCGGAGCATCCAGCAACGTCGCCTGCTCCCAGTCTTTCGAGCCGCCTGCCACCTCGGGTGTGACGTAGCCGACCGCCTCGCCCGGGAACTGCAACGACGCCTGTTCCAGTGCCGTGATCGCCTGCTGGATAACCGCCTTGTTCCCGATCGGGACACCCGTCCAGTCGAGGTGCTTCAATGCCTGCGCAATGTCGGTCGCGTTCATTTCATCGATTGGTGTTGACCCGGACCATCCGGGGGTTCATAGACCACGATACCGGGGAAGCCCCTCAAATCAAGGCCTGCTCGCGCGCCACGGACGCGCCGGCGCCAACCGGAGAAGCTACCGCGCGCGCTCGATCGGCCGCGGCCTGCTGTTGCTGTGCCCGCGCGGCCGCAGCGATGATTTCGTGCGCGGCGCGGAAGTAGTCGCTCGGTGTGTCGAACGTGCGGAGCGCGATCGGCCCGTCCTCGTTCCAGTCGGTGTAGTGCTCGATCACAGCCCGCTGAAGCGCCTCCCATGCCGTGTGTTCTTCCCACTCGGGCTCGTAATAGCCGACAGACTCGCCGACCATCACCGTCCCCTTCCACGGCTGCCAGGGCTCGCTCATCACGATCCAGTTGCGCCCGTGCTTGGGCTGGTACTTGAATGAGCCGTGGTCCCGTCTGCCGTGAGGGACGCTCATCCGGTCCCAATGTTTGAAATCGTGTCCGCCGACATTGGTGAATGACTTGCACGAGTCATCCGCCCGGAACTGCTCGCGCTCATCGCCAAGTAGCTGCAGCAACGGCGCGGCGCGCTTCGACAGCTTCTTCAGGATGCGCAGGTTCAAGATTTGTCTCCCGATGCATGCACGTTGGCGGCGAGTGTCGCGCCTGGTGCAGTGTCAGACTGGTTCCCGTTTATGGGGAAGTGGCTACCATTCGTGCGGTTCGTTTGCTCACGCTGCTTCCCGACCGGATTTCCGTGCTCATCGCCGTCGAACCTTATCGTGACCGGCCCGTGACGCATGTCGCCCGTCATCCGGCCGTTGAGGGCGCGCTTCTCGGCAGCGGTAAGGTTGCGCCACTTGGCAATCCAGAACTCGCCCACCAGCAGACCGCGCGGCGCGGGGCCTTGCATCTCGCCAACGGAGATCCCGCGTTCGCGGCACCACTTCTCGGCGGCGTTGCTCGCCTCGAAATCGCCCGGCTGATCGAAAACGATGGTCACCATACAATCCTCTACGCATCATCCAGACTGCCGGCGTGCACCGCCGCGCGATCGCCGGACAGCGTCTCGCGACGGACCGATGAGGCGAACGCCAGCAAATCCGCATAGCTGATGCCGCTGATGTCGCCACCGCGAGCCTGGATGAACTTGTCCACCAGCGGGCGCACGGCCGATATCTCGGCCATGACGTCGTTGAACGGACGCTCCAGCGGACCCTCCGACGACAATGCCTTCCCCGCTTCCTGTTGGGAGCCGGAAGGGGCGGGAGCAACGAGCGCGTATTCGATGTCGCTGTCACCCTGCTTGTCGGCGCACCACGAAACTTCGTGGAGGCCTGCGAATTCGAATTCACCGGGCGGCAGATCGCCGACGTTCAGATATATGCGCTGCGGCGCATTCTTGATGTTCGTATCCATCGACCTCTTCTCAGTGAGCATTGCCGCAAGTGGCGGCGATTCCGCCACCCCGAGTTGGAAGCCCACGATACCCGTTGTGCCAGGCAAATCAAGGTGACCGCGCGAGCCGTACAGGTGGCCTGATTTACCGTGTTCGAATCTGCATCCAATATACTTCCTATCAGGAAATGACGTGCAAAGTGTACCTGCCGCTGGGCGTCGAAAAAACAAAAGCCCGCTGCTCCCAAGGGGGCGCAGCGGGCATGGTTTAAGGTTAGATGCTACCGGTTGGCCGAATCGTCAACTTTGCGGTCGAGAAGCCAGTCGTTGATTGGTTTCGACGATGAAGTCCGCCTCCTCTGCGGTCAGTCCATAGTCGCTCGGGACGGCAGAATCAGCCATACCAACGTCGAAGTACGGCTCGGTAATGAAGACGCCGTCGTGCGTGATGCCGACCTGGGGATAGCTGTTGTCCGTCATTTCGACTTCGAGCCGGCCGCGTAGCGAAACCGGAATACTGGCCGCCGGAAGATCCAGATCGTCAAGCGTCATTGGGTTTTGCATTTTGCTTCTCCAGTGTACGCAAGTGATTCCCCAATCTGGAACGCATCCCAGCGAAGTCGGGTGAGAATTTCCGCATTCGACTCCCGACTCACGCTCGGCTTGACATCGCTCGAACGGCTTGCGATCGGAGTGATTCCACCTGGATCGAACACAACGACACGGCCATGGATACGGCCGATGTTGTCCACACCCATCTCGCCCCAATCAAAGCCTTTCGTGCGTAGTACCTCACGCATCCGCAATGCATCCGCATCGGAAACGGATTCGGTATCCGCGCGTTCCGTGAGCTCATACCGGAGGTATCCAACGGTGCCGCTTGCCAGCGTCTGCAACACTTCCGGAATGTCCGGACGAATCGCAAGATCGCCCATGCCCAATCGCAGCACCTTGTCTTCGCCAGCCTTCAACGCGACCGACGACGCGCCGCCGCCCAGAGGTTCCAACGTCACGACTCCGATCTCGTGGATGCGGTTCACAAGCGCAGAAAAATCTCGCGAGTGAAGAATATCCTGAGCGATGGGATCGGGCCACTCATCTACATATGCCCCAAAATTCACTTTCCGGGTCGACGCAAGCAAGGCGTCTCGCAGGATCGTGCTGGGTGTCTCTGCTACCCGTTCGATCCGCTTAATGGCTCGCCCAGAAAGCTTCTGGACCGATCCGACGTAATTGTTCATAGACCTGCTCCTGAAAAATTGCGAAGCAGGCTCCCAACGGGAATCTGCCCCGCTGGGTTGGATGTGCATTGACGTGCGATTGAATCGCGGGATATCCCGCTGGCTGGCTGTCGGCCCAGCTACCGTCGAAGTGAGACTCCAATATACCCCAAGTTCCTACCAGGAATCTATCCGCGATTGACGGCGGGCTCGCCGCGAGGCGGTGCGACTATCGGTCGCTTTCAGCTTCGCGGAAGCTTTCGTGGCGACGCGCCAGGCCCATTGCCGAGGGCTGGTCCTCGGACCGATCCGGAATGGTCTTCAGGCGCTTTCCGTGATACTGCCAGTAGTCCGTGTTGGACAACGTCCTGGAGACATGGACGACGCACCGCTCGTCGACCGACATGAGGTTGAGATCGAAAAGGGTGTGGATGTCGGTGCGCAACAGCAGGCCGTTTCGGGTCGAGTAGTCCGTCATGAGCGAGTGCGACACGATGTGCGCGGCCTCGAGCAGTTCCACCACGCGGGCGCCGGTGACCGCGCAGCTCTTCCGGTACGCGTCGAGCAATTGCCTGCGGAACCGCTGCTGCCCGCGCCGCGTCTTGATCGCGCGATTCTGGACCTCGTCGTAAGTTGCGTCCTCGTCGTACTCGACGTCGCCGTCAGCGGCGCCGCCCGAATCCTCCGGTTCCACCTCTCTCACGACAAGGCAGTCACCCGTACGGCTATCGTAAGCGTGGACGTACCACTCCGCGACGTCGAGATGCCGTCGTGCGACCGACGAGGCACTCTTTCCCAGCTCGTCAACCCGGCGGCGATTGCCTTCGCAGAGGATGACACGCGCCGCCAGCCCCCTCCGGAACGACTCGTGAATTGCATCATCGAGGGCTTTGGCCCGCGCCGCCTGATCGTGCGCGCGCAGGCGCATTGAAGCGTCGGACGCATCGTCTCTCGCGATCACCAACAGGGCATCGAGCGTTTCCCGCACATTGCCGTCGAAGACGATCCGGCCGAGTGGATCGGTTGTCAGGTTCTCGTACCAGAAGCACATGGCAAACCCCTCGCTCACCGAGCCGAAGCACCATTCGTAGCAGAACCGCGGGTTGGACCTGTAATTTTCGACAGGGTCGCCATGCGAGGTGCGATGCCACTCCTCCACCGAAAAACCCGCATCCTGCAACAGGTCGTAGAGCAGCCCCTTGGTTTGCGGCTTCAGGCCTTCCAGGTCGGATGTCATCGCATCGGCGCGGCGGAAGGAGACATGCCGGCCAGTGAGGTCGAGACGGACCTGGCGCCAACCGGCGCCGCGCCACAGCCGGCCCGGATGACCGTCTTTCACTCCGGAATTTGACCAGTATGGTCTGAACCGGCTGGCGGTCTCAGGAAGGGAGAAGCCGAGGATCCGTTCGATCTCCTCGAAGGAGAGCGTGACCTCGTTCCCGTCCAGATTGCGGAGGTAGTCTGCGAGGGGGGCGTATTTGGACATTGTCTTGCTCGCACGTTGGAAGCGACGGGGACCGCGGTCGACGCCCAGACAGACTGCCCAGGCGGGTTCACGCATATCCCTGCAGGCGCAGAGCGTAGCACGACACGACCGGCGAGTTCCCTTCCCTGCAGGACCCGTCCAGCACCTTCAACGATTCACGAGCACCGCGCGTAGCGGTTCTTCGCGACGTCCGGCAGGGCGTCCCTTCCAACGATCGCTTCAGCGAGGTCAGCAGCCCTGTTCCAGCCAATCCCCAGCTGCCGCTGGATATGCGCCACGCACACCCCATCGAATGCGATGATCTGTCTTGCCTGTGATATCTCGTTCGCCGTCAGCGGTACGAGCGCTGCCCTTTCGAGAATGCCCATGTTTTCTGCCCTCCTCGCATCAATTGGCGCTCGCCGGCCGCCGGCGCCGCGCCCGCTACGACGCAAGACGGCGACCGGCCGGTAGCTGGACACTTCCGCGTGACGCGGTTTCCCGATCAGATGACGACGGTCGGCACGCCACGGGCCGCCGGCGGGATCCGGGCATGTTCCGTCATGGTGTATTCGGTCCCCCCGACAATCGTCATCTTCGTGATGCCGTAGGCCGCGCCGCCGACTTGCACATCGACGGTTTCCGCACCGCCCAGCACTCCGTCGAGATCGTTCACGAGGGTCGGTGCGCCAGCATCCGGCAGCGATCCGACAGCGTCATCGCCCTTGCTCCGACCGGAGACGGTATAACTGCCTGCCTTCACCTGGATCCAGATGGACGAGTACATACCAAAGATCAACTGATCGATTGGCGTCTGATTGACGAGATTAGCGAGAGCGGCGGCTTGAGGCATAGGTTCTCCTGGTGGTTTGGGGACTACAAAGCGACGACTGGTTACCGAAATTACGCGTTTCTGGTCGCCGAGGGGTTAGCCCGTATGCGGGTTTTGGGGTTGCATAGCTTCGGTAGCGGTCAGGTCCCCGTTCCTCGAAACTCGTCGGATTCGTCGTCTCGCAGCCAGCGCCGACCTTTACCCCAGACGTCCTCGGGCGGGATCTCACCCGCTCGCAAAACGAATTCCGCAGGATCGAAGCGCCGACACGACCGTATACCCGTCTGGATCAGATCGAACAGATCCATCGGCGCACCGATTGTGCGTAACGCACGGACCTTGTTCGTGTTCGAGTCAACCAGCATGACGAGCACGACATTGCTGTCCGGCCTTTCTTCTGCCCACGCCCGCATCACGTCGACGTGAGCCGCTATCGGCGCTGCCAGCGGCCAGACCCTGTCGTCGCCCGTAAGCAGCACGAGCATCAGCATGCCGACCGGCAGATCGGGCGTCTGCATCAGCGCGAGGCCATGAGGAATGCCCTGCACGCCGGCTATATCCTCGTCCGAGACATCCGGCAACTGGAGCACCATCGTCAGCACACCACTGACGATCGTCGCGGCCAGAGCCATTTCACCCGGGCCGGGCGATTCGAGCGGAGAGGCATCACCTACCGCGATTGTCATTGCGCGCACGTTCATATTTTCTCTTCCCCTCATCACGCTTCTTTCTAGCTATTCGTTCGCCAGCTTCAACAGGACGCTCGCGTGGCAGCAATCGTCCTCGTATGGCTGCGTGGGCTTCGGGCACCAGCACCCGAGATTCTTCCCGCGGAGTTCAGCACGTGCGGCCGCGACGAGCCGCTCATTCAGAGGCGCGAAGCCAAGGTACAGGCTCCAGGCGTGCCGACGATCCCGAACGATGCAACCCGGCAGAAACGGAGACTCTTTGCCGACGACGAACGGATTACCCCACTTCGTCGTGCGGTCCACCTTGACCGTATCCGGTGGCATGCGCCAGCCCTTCGTCCGCTTCAGTTGCACGCGCTCAGGCATACGATTCCCCTGGCCGTCAGTAGCCGAGCAGATCGCGAGCCGCGCGCATCGTCGCCGGAATCACGTCATGCTCGATGAAGGTCCTGCCGCTGGCGTCTACCGTAGTGGTCGCCACGGTCAGCGTGCCGTCGCCATTGAAAAGCGTCGGTTCAGGTCGATCATGCTCGTTGATCCATTCGATCAGGCGGGCGACGCGGACGGCTGTCTGGTAGGCGGCGTACCGCTCAATGTCGTCCGCGAGCCGGGCTTCCTGCACACAGCGTACGCAGTAGGCTCGCCCCAGCGAGATCGCATAGGCAAAGTCTCCGCCCAGCTTCTCGCGGGCTTCCGGTTCTGGCATGTCGTCAAGCCAGAAGATTCGGTCGTCTGAAATCATGTCAATCCTTCGGACGCCGCACTAAGTTCGGCACCCACACATCGAATTTCCCCGGCTACCTGCTCTCCAGCGCCGGCGCCGGCGCCGGCGCAGCCGGAGCCGACGCGTTCTCTTCGGGCCAGATTTCACCGCGGCACCAGTCGATCCTGCAGCACCGAAGATCACCCATCATTTTCTCGATCATCGCGCCGTAGAACTGCTCGACCGAATAGCGCGACTCGAGAGAGGACGGACCCATGAAGTCGATGGCGTGGTGACCCGTGATCGGCGCGAGGAGCAAATCTTCGGCCGCGTTGTGCCTGCCGGGCAACTCGAAGCGCGGTTCCATCAGCGCTTGCGTGTACGCGGTCAGAAGGACCTTCAGCACGTCGACGTAGCGCATCTCGGGGTGATAGACCGCACCGAGCACGTTGTCGCGAATCCCCTGCCACGTCGGGTCGCAGTTCTCGCGCTTGATGTAGCGGAACAGCGCCTTCAGCGTCTCGTTCATCGGGTTCCCCGCGCCGGCACGAATTTCGCAGCGAGCTTCTTAAGTACCCCCCAGAAGCCCTTGAGATCGTCGGTCGCGGAAGATGATGAGACCGGCCCGCAAAAAGCCCATTCCAAAGCGGTCAGAATCAGCGTGCCCAGTTTCACGATCGTCCAGAAGTTATCGGACTGGAGGATGAGCACGAACTGGCGCAGCAGGTCCTTGTCCGGATTAACGGATTGCAACCCGAGCAGGAACGCAATCCCGACGGTGTAGAAAAAATTCTTGATGATGGGCATGGTGACTCCGCTTTGATGAAAATACAGTTGGCTACCCGGTTCAGGCGCGCACGCCCGTAACGTTGATCCGGCCGGAGATCCGCCCGACCTTGTACTGCGCGACTATCGACGAGCCGCACACTACCTTTTCATAAAACGATCCAGTCACGTCGACCGAATCGCTGCCGATTCCGATATCGACGTCGAGCGTCCATCTGTCCGGATGGAAAATCGGCGTCGGCATTGAGGTCTTGGTCGCCGCGTTGTAGACGTAGATGTACTCGGTGTAGGCCGGCCGGAAGGCTTTATCCCTGACGGTCCCTTCCCTGCTGGCCACTGGCATGCCAAAGAAATCGAGCAGATGGTAGATGCCAGCCGCGCCGAGGCAGACCAGGATCACGACAAGCGCCAGCATCAAGAGAAAAAGGATGCTGCCGATGATAGTGCCGACCGGCCAGTCAATCAGGGCGTCACCAAAAGTGCTGATGATGTCTCTCACGAATCGCACCCGATCGTTCCTCGTTAGGTCGCCACGAAGTGCGGAGGCTCGATAAATTCGACATGCCGAAGCTCGCAGAGGCCAATAAAATCGGCCTTGCCGAACGCGTGGATGTACGAGATCCCTCGGGCGCACACCATGAACACTTCCTCTCCCCGATGCAGGGTGTATTGCGTGCGCGCGATGTCCCGAACGGTCCCGACACCAGGCATGTCGTAATCGACGATACAGATGATGCTGGCCTTGCTGGCTACCCCGGCGAGTCGCTCGTAATCTCTCGAGCCGGCATACCCGGCAAGCACAAATTCTGGCGGCTGTTGTTCAGTGAGCATCGAAGGTTTCCTTGGTCAGCCGCGGCTGCGATCCCGTCTGAATTCGCGCGGATTGTAGACAGCACGCTTCCAGTCCTGCTCGGCACGCGCACGCGCCTTTCGTCTTTTCCAGATAACGCACCCAGCGATAACGCAGAGAATGGCTGCGACCAGCGCGGCCGAAAATGAAGTCATCGTCTCTTCACCTGTGTCCTTGTCAGCGCACGTCTTCGACGTATCTCGGCGCAGACTCCGCTGGCTGGTACCTCCATGCCTCGACAACCGCAGACAATCGCTCTATCGCCAGATCCTTATTCCGATCGCACATGAGTTCGTAGATCGCGAGCATCTTCCCCAACCAATTGGCGTGTCCATGATTGCCACACGGTTGCGGGACAACCCTTGTCAGTTGGTCAGCCCGCTCACGAGACAACGTGTGCAGGCTCCATGCAAACTCGAGCATCTGCCCCAAGGACATCGTGTCGCGGTTGGAAATTTCGCCGCCCAGAGCTTTGACTTGACGGATTTCGTAGTCATACAGCGGAACCTCGTAGGCGCCGGCCCGGTCGGCCACCTGCCTTCGAAGTCTGGAGGCAATCGTGTCCAGCACGTGACCATCGTGGGTGTGGTGATAGTTCCGGTCGATGTCAGCGCGGATGGCCTCAAGGCTCGTTGAAACTGCCCCGGCGAGCGTGCAGTAGTCGGACATCAACTGCTTCAACTCCCCGACAACGCGTTCCGCCGCCTCGCGTTCTCTAAGCAGGCAGTTGGCCATAGACCGCTTGTCCGACCGGTACATTCGAACCGTAGCCACCAATGCAAGGCATAGCAGTGCAGTGGCGGCGATCGAAATCCAAAGGCAGTACGTCATTTTCATTGACCCCTGTGTCAGCCTGCAGAACCCACGACGTGCGGCGCCATCGCATCTCGCAGCCCTTCGCGATGCAGCGATGCGTCGCTCATCAGCGCGTCGTAGCCCGGAAGCCCTTCCGCATCGGAATACAGATCGACCGTGGTACTGAAGGGATGGGCTGCGCAGTGCCGGAAGCCGTAGAAGGCCACCATGACCGACGCGATGCCGAGGTTCGAGATCAGGACCGAGCTGCCGAACCAGTCCCAGGCCTTGAACCAGAGGTACAGCGCAACTTGCTTGCCATCGACGTCGCCAGTCGGATGCTCGACATAGACATCCTGATTGCCGATGTCGTAGTGATGGGTGATCCGGTAGATCTTGGCACCTTCGGCCTTCAGATCGCCCTCGACCTCCGCGGCCATCGCGTCGAAATGCTCGTGCTCCTCGCTCGACATCGCATCGCCGACCGCGCCGCCGCGATCGTGCAGTGCGTCCGCCTTCCCGTCGTTGTAGGCCATCAGCAGCATGCTCTCCAGTAACCCGAAATTGCGAAGAGTCCTGGGATCGTCCACCGACAACCGGGCGCTCACGGTGAATGTGTCCGCACCGATGATGGCGAAGGCCTTTTCCGCCAGGCCCAGCGTCAGCTCGCTGTGATCCGGCATCGCGGACTTGTCCGGAGCAACGCCCTCAGCTACGACCGCCCCGTCGATCTGCGCGGGTGCATCGAAAGCCCTCTCCAACATCATCCTTCTCCTATTCCAGCCCGGAAATCCCGGGCGATTTGATGCCGTCCTCGTAGAACGCCCGCGCGGCTCCCGAGTAGTAGTCGATCTTGCCGCACAGCCTGCATTTCACGCGGTGCAGGTCGATATCGTCCATGGTTGAGAGCTCAACGTGTTCGACGTCGACGACCTCGTTACCGTCCGGTTCGATCGACCGGTTCTCGACGGGCCGCTGCTCGGTGTGCGGGCACGTGTCCTGGTCTCGCGTCAACATCCTGCTCTCTCCCATCGGGCCGATCGTGTCTGCCCAACCAGCTCCTGCATCAGCGCATAGGTCTTCGGCGCCTGCTTGCCCGCTGCCGTCTCCTCGGCAAAGCGCGCCGCCAGCTCGTCCCATCTGGAAACGAGTCGCGACCATTCGGGGGAAACCTCGGCCATCTTCTGCAACTGGTCCTGCGCGCCGGTCGCCTCGAGGAACAACAGGCAGCGCCGCAGATCGTCCGGATCGTGGGGGTACTCAGTTCCGGCGTCCACCGGCACGCCGTAGATGGCCTTGCACATCGCGTTCGACGACTTGCCGCGCTCGCCCTTGCGCAGCCACATGGCGACAGCAATCAGACCGAGGTTCGTCGCGGCGAGGTAGTCAGCGTGGCGCTTCGCCGAAACCGGGAGATCGACCTGACGCAGCTCGTCGAGCGCGGTCGGCTCGCCGATGACGAACGTCGCGCCGATGAGGTCTGCAATATCCGTCGCCATCAGCGCCTTCTTGCTGAAACCGTGGGTCAGCATCGCGAATGAGGACAGCGGCACGGACCCATAGACGATCCGGCACCCGCAGATCGTCTTGATCGTGAATCCTTCATCGCCGACCCCATCGATCCCGCCCAACTGCATCCTGAATTCATCGCTCATCTCGGCACCCCTGCTGTCCTCTGTCCATCGGTCAGGCCCGGCAAAGCTTCACCGTACCGGAACGTCGCTGCGTTTCAAGGCTCCGGCGGCCCTCACTCCCTGCTCCGGTACCGAACGCGCCGCCACGGCCGGCCGCGTGCGATATCGGACAGGAGTACGTCGAGATCCTCTACCGACAGGTCGTCGAGCGTCCCGAAAAGCGCGGCGTCCCTGTACGGGTTGCCGTAGGTCACGCTGTTCACGTTCGGAGTCAGGAAATGCCACCGGATAAGAACTCGATCTCCGCGTTTCAGGCTCCAGAGAATCTGTTCCGGAAACGGCAGACCAAGGGCATACCAGTCCTTCTCGTCGATCAGCTTCTCGATATCGGGGCGGCGGATCTGTTCGCCGGCCGCGCGGCGCTCCTCTTCACACTTCTTGACGCCATCATTCCATGCGTCCTCAAGCTCTTCGGCATCGCGCAGCAGGGTCGGGATGGGCTCTCGAGCGTACAGGTAGCCTGCGCGTGCGGCGAGCCGGTTTGCTTCGGCCAGGTGGTGCTTGAACGCCGGCGAGCCGATCTCGCCCGCGACTACGCGCAGTCGCATCAGCGCGTACTCGCACCGCGCGTTCAGCGCCAGCGAGAACAAGCTCTCGTCCCCTTTCCGCTCGGGATTTTCCAGTGGCCGGGGCATGTCCTCTCCGGAGCGCGCGGCAGGCCGCGCTTACAGATCGACGCCAGTGTTTCCGTTGACCGCCTGGACAATCAGCCGAGCGAGAAGCAGCGCATCCGTTACGTCGGTGACGCCCACGTCCATGCTGACCGTGCCGAGCTCGGCACTCGGGAGCGACGGTGCTTCCGCGATATGGAACGTCACGGCGAAAACGTTGTTCTCGCCGTCCGACCAGTCGAATCCGAGCAGTTCGCAACTGCCGTACCGATACGGCATCATCGAGACTTTCCGTGGCCCGGAAGGCAAGCTGGCTTCGATTGCCTTGCGGATGTCCTCGACAAAACGCTTCGCCTCGGAACTAGGGACCGGATTGTTATCCGGGCCCGCTTCGATCAGAACCTCGCTCTGGACTTCCATGTTCATCCCCGCTTCGCGCGTTATGCGCCAAGATGGCAGGGTATGGAGAGCGCGACTGAACAGCAATCCCGAATGAGCGTCCATTCGGGCATGTTTCGCTCAATTGCCGAGATTGTCGCGTCCGTCATGTGCCCGTTGTTATGTCGGGGTCAAAGCAAGGTGCTGAGCTTGCTGTGGCAGGCAATTTCAGGTACAAAACCGGCAAGGGAGCTCCGACCCCGGCCGCCCACACTGGCAAATCTCCGTTGAGTAATCGGCTGACTAAGAGCAGACCGTAGTGCACTCGACAGTTCTTTTTTGCAACCCGGTTAAGTGGGCTCGCTGGATTGAGACGAAAAAGGAACTCTCATGCGCATGCACTTTCGCACGCTGACGCGTCCCAAGCATCTCGCGGAACGCCTTTCAGTCGTATTCCCCGCCTTGTCGCACATGCAGACACAGGAGTGGGCCTCGCAAATGCTCGGATACCGTAACTGGCACGAACTATCCAAATCCGTGGGTCCCACTGTCGAAGAGACACCTGACCACATCGTCTCTGTCGAATCGATGACGTCAGGTAACTGGTCTGAGGAAGACCGCGCCTTCTTCAAGCGCGGGTTGGATCAACGCGAAGTACTCGAGCGTCTCATCGGCGAGCCGATGCCCGGTATGGATACTCTGTTTCTCCATGTGGACCCTAACTATCCTGACGTGCGTTTCAAGAAGTTAGGGAAGACGGGAAAGGGAAGTCCTTGCTTCAGAGGCTTTGAGTATGACCTCTTCCAGTTTGAGGGGGAGACCCCTGGCGCCGGCGGCGGTTGCTGCCACGACGGTAGCATGATGGGTGATAGCATCGACATCTATCTGGGGTTGCCACTCGGTGTCGACGAGGACGAACTGATTTCCCGGCTTACCCAGCGAATGCGCACAGCCAAGGTTCCATTCCGCAGCTACGACGCTGACCTGCAGAACGCTTTGCGCGGAAGCCATTTCGGAATCACGCAATTCGAAATTGAGCCCTACGATGATTACGAGCCCGACAAGGAGATTTTCCTAGCGTCTCAGACAAGATCGTATCGATTCTTTCTGCTGGAAAACGAGTCGCCTATGGGAGCTGCGGTCCTCAAGATTTGGGCAATGGCTTCGTCTGACTCAAACGAAATCTGCGTCGAAGTTACTGTCGACGAAGCCTGGACCGCGTTCGAAACTCAGGAGGTTTTTGACGCTCTCGTCATGTCGCTGGCTGGCACCGTGTGCGAACCCCTTCGAAGGTTGATGTGGTTTCGCGTTGGCAACCCCGGTGTGAGTATCGAAGTCTTCTTCCTTTCTGACAGCGAGAGCCAATTGACGTGGGCGTTGGCGAGTGAGCTAGAAAATCTCGTCCCTGAGTCTCTGCTAGCCGACGGAGCCGAAATGTCAGAAGCTGGGTTGGCGGCCCTGAAGTTCAGCGGCACGATCGCACTTTGAGAAAATTCACAGATCACTCGGGGACGTTTCGTACGCGTCTCCGGAATCCGGGTGCGATCAGGCCGGCACTTTCGCATCGGCTTACACCGCAGGAGCGTCGCTGTCAGCGGCAGGTGCCCGCGCGACTCAATTTAGCCTTGTTGCAAGCGCTCATCACGGTGCTTTACTGCAGCATTACGGATCTGCGGACATTGGACACCGACGATCAGGCTGGTTCACCCCAGTCATAAAGCGAGGCAGAATTACAGTCCCATTGAGGTTCGCCGTCGACAGGAGGTTCCGCCTGCGCTCCACACTGGATAAACGTCCAGCATCCAGTTGATAGCGAACGTGGGGAGTTCCACACAAACGCTTTGCCGCCGTTAGCAACCGACGAACTCGCTGAGATCTACGGCCAGAATCCTGGGCCCGTCGTGCGTCTGTTACGGGAATCTCCAGCTTCTCGAGATATTCCGCCGATCGAAGCGATTCCTTTACCATCTCGTTGTTTTTGAACTGCTCTTTGAAACATCGTGACAACTGAAATCCAGAATCTCCAGGCACAACTGCGCGATCTGAATATACGTCTCGCAGACATCAAGAAGGATGAGAGGCAGGCCTATTTGGCAACCGTGCGAGAGCATGTTGCGCTATATGGCATCACGGAGGAGGAACTGCTGCGTGCGGCGGGCTTCCGGAAGGCGCGCAAGCAGCGGGCGCCAGCGCAATACTATGATCCGTCCACGGGAAAGTCGTGGTCCGGCCGTGGCCCACGCCCAAAATGGCTCGAGGGCAAGGCGCTTGACGACTACTTGGTCGACCGAGCCGCGAAGCCGTGGTGGCCCGGCGACGGTGCCTAGAACTTAGCGCGGGGATAGCCATCACCATTGACCCGGCAGGATATCAGGCGATTCCGAGAATTCAGACGGCATTTCTTCGTCTCGTCGTCCGCACGCACCTGCCGTTTTGGTGCCTGCGGAACGGGCTTGGCCGCCATCTCGTCTTTCGTCCCCTGTCCCTGTCCGTTTTGGATTTTCCAGTGGCTGGAGTCAGTCCTATCCCGAGCGCACGGCGCGAATGTCGCTCTCGTCCGCGTCTCGTCCATTATCATCGGGTGAACCCAACAGACCGGAGGTTGCCGTGTGCTATTCGGCTCAGATCGAGGCGGATTACCGGAAGTACGTGAGGGAGTTCGGTGCGGACATGGACATCGCCGAGTTCACTCGCCTGTTCTTTGAGCGCGTCCAGGGCAGCAAGGCATTGGTGCCGAAAGGTGTCGAGGACGCGTTCGCCCATCCGGCGACGGACGAGGAGCGCCAGGCAAAGACGTTCATCGACGAATTTCGTGCGCAGCAGGTGACGAAGCTCGAGCAGGCCATCTTCAAGCAGCGCGAGCGGCTGGCCAAGGCAGAGCGCGTGCTGCAGACCAAGGTGACCAAGGCCGCTACCGAAGACAAGCGCATCGCGACCAACAAGATTGACTGGTCGCTGCGCCAGCTCGAGGACCTTCGACGTACCACGCCGAAGGACCGCGATTCACGCATCTTCCCCAGCCACTACGCGCCGGTGATGGTGATGGAGAACGGCCGGCGCGTCATCAAGCCGATGCGGTATCTCTGCCGCATTGCGGGCAAGCCGGCCAATTACGATGTGCGCTTCCCGGGCACATATAACTCGAGGCTGGACAACCTAGAGGGCTTCTGGAAGCCGCTCTTTGGCCACACGCACGGCATCGTCATCGTCGACAAGTTCTTCGAGAACGTGAAGCGTCACAATCTCGAACACCGGGAGCTCGCCGAGGGCGAAGAGGAAGAAAACGTGGTGCTGGAGTTCGCACCGAACCCTCAGCACCGGATGCTTGTGGCCTGCCTGTGGTCGCACTGGGCGAACGGCAAAGATCCTGACCTACTCTCCTTCGCCGCCATCACCGACGAGCCCCCACCCGAGGTGGCGGCCGCCGGCCACAACCGCTGCATCATCCCGATCAAGCCCGAGAACGTCGACGCCTGGCTCAACCCTGATCCGGAGAACCTCGCGGCGCAGTACGCAATTCTTGAAGATCGCGACCGACCCTATTATGAGCACCGACTCGCCGCCTGACCCCCACCCGGGCATGGCATTCGATTCGGCCTACGCAGCGCGGGTAGAATCCGCTCAGGTGCGTGTGCGCCTGGCCTTTTCGACGGGACGATGATGACGGTAATAGTTCGGGAAGTGGTGGACGGCTGGCTGATCGCAATGAACGATGAGGTCGGCAAACGCGCGGCCCCGGGCGCGGTCTTTCGCATGGGGCGCATGTCGACGGATGGACGGTATCCAGTCGTTGAAACCCGCCAGCCTGGCTGGAGTTCAGGCGCTCGCTATTTCATGCCGTTCAAGGACGAGGCCGAGGTACGCGAGTTCTTGTTAGGCCTTGGCTTCACGGAACTGCCTCGCTGGACGCCGGGCACACCGCTACTCTCGCTCGACGGGCCGCGTTGACCGTCGCTTCAGCGATCGCGCCTGCCATCACCGGCACGACACGCTGCAGGTATTCGGGTATTCGACCATCGAGCCCGACCTTTTGGCATCGGCAGCGCTATATCGGAGGGCATCGTGACGGACTTACCTCAGCCAGATTTGCCTCAAGCCGACGGCGCCGACCCAGCGACGGTGTTCACCGCGGCGCTGGGCGTTCTGTTCAAGACACACCCGGACCCCGCACGTCTTCTTGCCGAGTGGGAGAAAATCGCCTCGCAGATGCCCCTCACGGTCCTGAAAAACGGCGCAACAAACGTTTCGCACGACGCGAACGTCGTCATCGCGCAAGGACTACTGCACATTGCACGCATGGCCGCTGACGGCGCCCAATCAGGCGGCGGCGCGTAACCGAATGGTCGGGCGGCACGCTCAGGCTTGCTGGCCGTCCGACTCCCCGTTTTCGCCCGACTGCGCCGACTCCCTCGAGTAGTGCTCGGTCATGTAGACGCTCGCTTCCTCGGTCGTCTCAAACGTCCGGAGAACCCGCATCTCGTCGTCCGGCCTCTGCGGCATTAGTACAAGGTGCGGCTTCACGTCGAGGTGCACAACCGGGCGCTCGCGGAATTTCAACCATTCCGCCAGCTTTTGAGCAGCGAGCGCGCAGGCCTTGTCGTGGTCCTCGGCAATGCCGTACGACGTTGAACGGTCCCACGCGCCCCCGTCCAGGCACCTGACTGCAATGCTACCGTCAGGTCGCGTCACGCCGAACGGATGATCCCACCAGGCGTCCAGTTCTTCCTTGGTCCGAGCATCGTTGGGCGTATCGTCGAAGTCGCGCGGGAGCTTCGGATCGAGAGGAATTCGGGCGGGCATGGACGCTCCTGAGACGGGTCGGAACGCCTATTGTGCCCGATCAGCGCGAGCAGCTATCCACAGATGGGTTTTCGCGCTTTGCCGGCCCCGTCGACGCGCCCTCGCGTCTCAGGCCGCCATACTTTCGGCCGGCGCCGCACACGGACTCGCGCCGCGCAGCGTGTAGACGCCGAGGGACTGCGTAACCACGATCGGAGACCTGGACAGCAAACCTCGAAGTGTCATCTCGTTCATTTCGCCCGTATCAATGAGATCTGCCGCAAGGGTTTCCCAGCTCAATGTGGGGCCATGCCGTTTAAACGCCGAATACAGCCGATATTCCTGCTCGGTCAGTTCGCTCTTTGGATCAAGGGGCGTGGCAGGACGGTATCGCCCTGGCGCTCCAGCGAGGAATCCGGCTCGCGCGAGGATCGCCGTGGTGACAAACCACGGTGGTGCCGGGTATTGCGTCGCGCAACGTTCTTCCCGGCTTAACCGTAGCTCCCGTATGCGTTCGACGGCGCCCATCGCAACATCGGCGACGATCGGCGCGTCGGCGACCGAGGAAACACGCCGGAGTGCGACGATCACGGGGTTATTGCGCAAAGATTCGCCGTACCAGAACCACTCAGGTTTTTTGCGCTCCCTGCGGTCGAGCCATTCAAATCCCTGCCCCTTCTGAATCACTTCCCGAATGGAACCGACAGCCTCGATGCTCCAGCCCAGCTCTATGGCGTAGCCCATGAGGACGCCGACGTGCGCTGCACCTACGGCCGTGATCATCGACTGGGCCATCTGCCGTACGATGGCCGTCCGTTCGTCTTCGACAGGCGCCACAGCCGAGTCATCGTACAGATGCGTTTCGAGAGACAGGAGCGGCTTTTCCAAGATGTCCATGGCGAAGCGCCAGGCGTCTTCTATAAGCAGCCCTTCGCCGAGCTGCGGGCGCAGAGCGGTTTCCAGATGCTCGGGAGTGCATGGAAGGTGCTGCTTTGCCGTGGCGTCGAGCTGATCGAAGGTCCCGGCAAATTCCGCTGGTAGTTCCGACGCCCGCTTGCGCATCGCGCCCAGGATCTGGCATGCACGGCTCTCGGTAATCCCGTATTCACTGGCGACGGTAGCAAGCGTACGCCCGCCGCCGTTCACGCCATAGCGAGCGGCGAACAGAGCCGCGTTGCGCTCCGCTGTTTTTGGCGTCGCCAGCGCGAGGATTCTCCCAGTCTCGAGGATGACCTGCGCCACCGTACAGTTGGCTGCTGCTGACCCCGCCTGCAGGGGCTGCGGCGACACCGACGGCGCCGCCGGTTCTTTGCCGATAAGCCAGCCGGGTTTAACCTGCAGCGCCTTCTCCCACGCGTAGATCTTGTCAGCACCGAGGGAATGCGGAACGCCGGCGTTCTCCCACTGCCTGAGCGTGACGTCCCGAACCTCAAGCCGCAACGCGAGATGATTGCGCGCGATGCCCAGCGTTTCCCGCCGCATCCGGGCGCGATCACCCGCAGTACGCAGACGGGTCTGCAAGGTGGCTTCTGGCGAAATCCGCGGCTCGTCGCCCTGTGTTGGCTGTTCCGGACTGAATACCCAGCCGGCGGATACCTTCAGCGCACGCTCCAGCCGTCGCACGTCAGTGCTGCCGGACATATAAGCCGGCACGCCCCTTCGCTCCCAGCGGGTGACAGACGACAGATGTATGCCACTGGACTCCGCCACCGATTTCCGGGATAAGCCCAAGGCTTCACGTCTTTTGCGGATTCTGTTCGCGATCCCGATTTCAGGCAGATTGAGCGACCCCGTTTCAGAAAAACTCATCATGTTCGCAACTCTCTTTCGTGCTCTCCTGCAGGCTGGATCGCCCGCTCCGCGCCGCCGCGACCATTGCCGCGCGACATCAATATTCCTTATTTACGGCGAAAGATAACGGTTCTTAAGGCAGGGGCAAAAACTCCATGCGGTATGGATATGCCTCGATCAGACGTTGTCGCCCGACAGTGGAAAACCCCCGGCGCATGCTGGTGCTGATGGCCGCTCGTGGCGTTCCGGCTGCCGCTGACACCGACCGGAACACGTGCCACATCGGATCAGCATTGTGACGGAGGTGCCCCTTGACGTTTCGCTTCGGTAGCCACGTCCACACGGGTTTGCCTGCGTGCAACCACCCACGAGGACCTTGCCTTTCGAAAGATCGAGGCTAATATTGCAATCGGCACCTCATGCCAGCTGTGCGCTACGGAAGTGTTCCGTAAATGCGAAACTGAGGCGTAGCACCGATTGACCCATGCTGACCCGTCGACACGTCGACCAGGAACGGCGCACACCTGAATATCGACGCTTATTGTCTACGGAGACCGCAGCATGATTACCCCGCAAATGCGCGCGCTCGCGCGCAAAGTATCCGAGCTCGCCAGTTCCTACCGCATTAGGTTGTCCGAAAACGAGGCGCTTGACCTCACCGGGCACCTGCTGTGCGATGAAATGATGGCTGTCGTAGAGAGCGATCCGCCTGACTGGCATTGCATCCTCTGGAATCGGGATGCGGCGGCTACGGGAGAGGTCTACTCGCTCTGCCGCAGCGCGCCAGCTGCGGTTGCCGCGGTTGAGAACCACGCACAGTCTGAGCTGCACGACCTTGACGAAGTCGAGGTGGCTGGTACCGAACTGACGGTGTACAGCAATGGCGAACTCTACGCACGTATTCGTCGTCCCGATTGGGTTGAGCCGAACCCAACAACCTATCGACGCATGGCCACGCTTGTATCACCCTTGCGGACATGGGAGGAGGATCGCCTCCACGAAGCCTTGTCGAGCTTACCGGCGTGGCAGGTTGAACAATACAACCGCTATCCCACCTGGTTTCCTGAGGGGGAGGAATTCGAACGGCGTGGAGAGTGGCTGCCCAGACTCTCGGCGAACATGACAGAGGGCGCACCACTCGAGCAGAACCTCCTGCCCATGTGGCCCACTCCCAATGCAATGGCTGCCACGTTGCACCAGCAACTGTCAGAACGCGCCGGTGGGCGGCTCAAACTCGCCCACTGTCAAGAGGGACTCGCGACGATACTGGGCGTTGGGTCGTGGCAAGTGCTTCTGGCCCGATTCCGCGCCAACAGTTTTCCGCACGTGATGGTGCAGACTGTGGCGGAAGAAAACGCTGAACCAGGGATTCGCTTATACAAGGGCCCAGTTGAACTGTTGGCCTGGACCTATGATTTGGCCTTGCAGAGGAAGGCTGTAGGAGCTTCAACGCTTTTTGTTCAGGTTCAGTGGTTGAACTCGTTTCATCTGGCGCTGACCCACAGACTGATGTCCCGGGCCGACCTGCATCTGGCAGTGAAAGCGAAAAGCACGGTTCCTTCAGACCTTTCGGGAGAGGAAAGCATGCGGTGGGACGAGGTGAATCGCGGCGTGGCTGAGGAGGCACAAGAATGGACGGACTACGGGTTCGGCCTCGACCAGTTGGGTGCCTCTGATGAGGATACAGAAGTCGCCAGGCAAAAACTGATTGAGTTGGGTTACAGCTAAAGGCACACGTAAGACTGATGAGGTTTGTCCGGGCGGCGGCCGCCGCGCGGGCGAGCCCACGGACAAATTGAGAGGAAGCAGGAGGGGCTCCAGAAGGTGGGTCCGATCGCTGGGGCATGCCTGCCGAATGCGAGCGAAGCGGATGCGGCGCTTGCCGCGGCCGAAGGGTTTCTCGCCAATCTCGGCGCCCTGCCCGACTAGGGCGGACGTTACGGCGAGGCGGGTCCCACCCCAGATGATCGCAACAGGGGCTGCTGGGCCTCCACCGCCCCTCTGCGTGAATCACGCCAAGGGCCCGCCCGCCAATACCTCAGGATGCTTCTTTCTCATCCCCTCAATGAACGTCGCCTGTGCCGGAGCGAGCCCCGCCTGCGGAGGTCTGCAGCGTGTGACGCCCTCGACGTCGAGCCCAACGCCATAGTCCGTCGCCAGTTTCTCCAGCGCCTCGGTAACCTCCCGTCCAAGACCGCTCAAGGGCACTTTGGCGCCCGTCGTGTCCGTCGCATCTATCACCCATTTACCGGAAGCCTGGCGGCGGAGCACAGTGACCGCAGTGGGCTCGGTGAATGAGCCGCCGGCGCCTGTTTCGTTGAACGCGTCGAAGCTAAAGCTGTCGTTCGCGGGTTGGAAGATCAACCGGAAACGCCACTTTCCGAGACGCGCCTCATGTGCGATCCAGAAGCCACCGCGCGGGCCGCTGGGGGCAGACGCATGCTCTTTCAGGTACTTTTCTATTTCCGCGAATACACTCTTGACCGGGTGATCGGCGTGATACGACTCGATCTCAGCCTTGGCCTCCCGATAGACCACTTCGGCAGCGCGCAGTACAGCGCGCATGTCATCGGGGCCTTTTCGGGTGGCGAGCGCCGCCAGCAGTTCGGGGTCGGGCTCGGAATATGGCCCCTTGAGCATCATGACGCTCTCCTCCAGCGGCCACGCTTCGACACGCAGGCGCCGTCGCGGACCGGCGTATGAGAGAAGCAAGCTTTGTCCCGCCAGGGCGCCGGGGTGCTCGCAGTCCGTGAGTTTCACGGTGAAATCGTTAGGGCTGCCGGGATATTCCTGGTGGCCATCGAAGTGCTGCCACACCATCCAAACCATCGCGAGCGCGTCCATCGCGCCACGGATGATCCGGATGTCCGACTGGAACGGTGCGTCGCTGCTCGCTGCTGAATCAGTGGCGAACTCGCGGATGTCCACCATCCAGAATTCATCCTTGACGCTGCCGCGGGAGGCAGTTCCGGCAGTTTCGGGTTGCCTGACGCGCTCTGCGTCACAGGCGGCCTGCCAATTGGGAAAGCCACGCAGACGAGCGACAAATCTCTGGCCGTCGTGGAGTTGTACTTCTCCTGGTACGCCGAATTCCTTGAGCAGGACCTGGGCGTTCTTGGCTTGCTTTTTGAGATGATCAAGCGACATGACGGAGACTCCTTGGAAGGATTCGGGATGTCAGACGCCCGCTATCTGCACCCGAAGCCAAAAGGATTCGTCGTGGCGCTGTGAGACGCGTGCCTCGCGTTGCGCGAGGGTCCTGCGCCCGGTGCCCGTAGAGCTTCACCCTTGCGGGCGGTGCGGCTCCGGGAAGCCGCCATACGAGCTTAGTAAAGCTTTGGAAATGCAGCAAGCCGCAGTGCTGCGGCGGCGGCCCAGAGACCGCGGCTAGGTGTTCAAATAAACAGGGCCAATACATCCGCGAGCTTCCCCATGAAGCATATTTTGCGCGAAATCGACACTGCCTGCGGCCCAAAACCCTCCTTGTTTTGGTCTAAATTTTTGCCCCATCAGGCCTTAAAAATCGCTCACATTGAAATGACATAAGTTACGGTATATCATGCACTTAGAAACGGGTATCGATTACATAACAATGTAAACGGATGGCAGCATATCAATGTAAACCACTCATGCCATATCAATGTAAACCATCCCGGCATGTCAATGTAAAAGCTCGGCGTAGTTCAAGGCAATTTTCGCGTCCCCCACACTGTCATCCATGGCCACCTCTTCCAAGACCAAACAGTCCGCCAAGCTCGCGTCTGCCCTCAAGGCCCTCAAGAAGCTGCAGGACAAGCACCACGGCGTTGTCGAGCACACGGACCTGACCGACGAGCAGCGCGCCCTGCTCGTCGACACCGGCTTTCTGCGCTCGATCATGAAGGGCTGGTACTTCTGCAGTAATCCGGGCGACGGCGACGGTGAGTCGACGAGCTGGTATGCAACGTACTGGGCATTCATCTCGCGCTACCTGGGTAAGCGCTTCGCTAAGCGTTACTGCCTGAACCCCGAAGCTTCGCTGCTGCTGCACACCGGGAACACCACGATACCGGCGCAGGTGGTCGCAGTGGTCAAGGAAGGAAGCTCGTATTACCTCAACTTGCCCGCCAGCAAGTCAGTGTTCGTCTACGCCGACGAAAACCGCGTGCCCAAATCCCGGGTGGAGATCCGCGGCCTTCAGGTGTGGCCGGTTGCCGAGGCGCTATGTCTGGTCGGCCCGCAGTTCTTCGTGAACAACGCGGCCGATGCGGAAATCGCGCTGATGCTAGTGCGAAATGCGAGTGAGGTCCTGACCACGCTCCTCGCTGACGACGGGAAGACCGCCGCGGCCGCACGGCTGGCGGGCGCGTTCACATTCATGGGTCGTCCGCAGGAGACGAAACGCATCGTCGACAGCTTCGCCGCGGCGGGCCGGCCCATCAAGCCGGTCAACCCGTTCGAAAGGCAGGAGCCATCCCTCACGCCGAGCCGCCAGCGCTCGCCGTATGTGCTCCGGCTGCGCTCCATGTGGGCGAGATGGCGCGGCGCGGTGATAGCCGCGTTTCCGCAGCCGCCGGGGATCGGCCAGGACGCCGCTGGCTATCTGGCGCAGGTCGACGAGCGCTACGTCTCTGACGCGTATAACTCGCTGTCCATAGAGGGCTACCAGGTCACGGACGAACTCATCGAGCGTGTGGCCCGCGGAGACTGGGACCCTGAAGGCGATCCGGAACACGAGAAGGAAAAGAACACGCTTGCAGCTCGCGGGTACTTCCTCGCGTTTCAGTCGATCAAGGAGAGTATTGCGCGCCTTTTCGCCGGGGATAACGCCGGCGACATTGTGGAGCACGACCACCACAACTGGTACGCGCAACTTTTCGGGCCGTCGGTACAAGCGGGCATACTCGCAGCACATCAGTTGGCGGGCTACCGAACAGGGCCGATTTTCATCCGCAACTCGCTGCACGCGCCTGTGCCGCGCGACGCGATCCTCGACTGCCTTGAGGCGCTCTTCGACCTGATCAGGGAGGAGCCACACCCGGCGGTTCGAGCGGTTCTTGGGCATCACCTGTTCGTGTTCATTCACCCGTACTTCGACGGGAATGGGCGCATCGGCCGATTCCTGATGAACGTGCTGCTCGCGTCGGGCGGGTACCCGTGGACGGTGGTTCGTGTTGGCCGCCGCGCCGAGTACATGAAGGCGCTCGAACAGGCGAGTGTCGACGGGGAAATCACGCCGCTCGCGACGTTCATCGCCGAGGAGATGACGCAGTGGTCGCCAACGCGCGAGTGACTCGCCGCGGATAGCTGGAGCACCCAGCCACCTGCGGCGTGGCCCTGCACAATGACTGTGCCGGGCTCCGCCACCGGCTGCTGGCGGCGCTCCCTCGGTATGTTGTTTCGAGTACGCTTTTTCCTTAGCTTAAATCTTGACCTCGAACGTAACGCCTTTGGGACCAGACGCTCGATCCGCAGTCTGGTAATCACCGTAGACGCCTTCAAAGCGATGGACGTCCATCGTCCGGTCGTAGGTCTGCGCGACATAAACGAACTGCGGGTCGGACTGCGGACCAACTACCTTGACTTCACGAACCTGTGATCCCGGCCGATCATCAGGTCGAGTCAGATGTACACCAGCGTACTGTTCCCCACCCATGGCGTCACCGATAATAACGAATACGTTCATGATCTGTTCCTGTTTCCAAGCGGCCAGACGAGCCGGCGAATTTTCCGGGGTTTAGGCGGGCAACTTCGACGGCACCGCCGACATGCCGTAGATCGTTTTGCCGACCGTGAAGTGATGCCCGTCGCGCGCGAGAACAGCGCTCTCAGCCGCTTCGGCTGCCGCTATAGATGCCACGAGCCCATCTCGCAGCTTCACGGCGTCAGCGAGCGTCAATTCAATTGCGACACCATCAAGCGTTACCACGACTGGATGCTGGACGATGCCCCCGGCAACCGTTCGTGCCTGCACCCCACCCTCAAACGTCTGTTCGTTGTACATGATGATTTTCCTATGCCTTTGCGGTGCCCAAGATACGCACCCAAAACGAATGCGCCCGAGCGTTCGCTGCAATTGCCAAAAGCACGAGCACTCCAACAGTGTCGGCCACCGGACCGCCGAAGTCACAGAACGTAACCACACCGCGCATGATTGCCCCAGCCGCGAGCGCCGTCGTCACGAGGCACATACTGGCCGCCAGTCTTCTAGCAATTTCGCTCATCAGTTTGCCGTGGGTTATCGACCAGCCTTGCGACGCGCGCCCCAGCTCGTGGCGATAAGAAAGCCGACCGCAAGAAAAAGTACAGGCGCGCCGATCACAACCCCGGCATCTGCCAGCTTGAGCGCCCAATTCGGCGCGGGGAAAATTCCCGAGCCGAGAATGAAACCGCTGCCGGTCAAAATGGCGGCCGATACAGCAATCCGCTTCACGGACCCTTTCAGTGCTTCGAGCATGTCTGTAATTCCAATCGGCTACCGGCCGGTGCGGAGCACTCACGTGCCAAACGGTTTTCCGGTGCGTCAGTCACAGTTGACGCCGAGAACCAGCAACTGGGTTCCGGCAGGGATATCGGTATTGTCGAGGCCAAAGATGTTCAGCGTCTCGCGATCCAGTCTTAGGGGATAGACAGCCTGCTTCAGCTGGGCCATATCGCCCCCTGCTAAGACGTTCTTGGCGAGCCAAGCGAGGTAGGCCTCCTTGTGCTCCACTTCTACCCCGTAATCAATCCGATCAGCCTTGCACGTCCGGCAGAATTCCTCATTCGCGAGTGCCGCCATCAGCTCGCAACCACGGGTCGGATTGAGTTCAAGTGCGTACCCATTGAGTTGATCGCCGGAGAAACCGTTGCAGGTGTGCGATAGCGCGCCCCAGTCGGTTTCGTCCCTCCTGATCGAGGGGTGCCAAAACACCAACCACGGCCCGGCATCGTCAAGCTAGACCTCGTTCGACCGTGCGTCATTGCCCCATTGCTTCAACATATGCGCTTCCCGTTTTCCTATGCCTTAATGGACTGTAGAGCTTCCGCTCAGATCCAGCAGACCAGCCGCGACGAACGCGCTCCGATGTTCCAAGAACGCACTCTCGACCTTCTCGATGTCAAGCAGGTTCAAAGTCACGCGGTTCTTGTCGAGAGTCGTCACCGTGACCGTTGCGAGCAGCCCATCACCGACCACCGTTCGATCAAGCCCGTTAGCGATCCCAACGACTTCTCCGTCTGCCACGTCGGTAAGGATAATCTTGACGAGCCCACCGATCAGGTGCATCGACAGTTCTTCTATGTGGGCGATCTCGGCTTCCGTTGCCGCAAGCCGCTGTTCCGTAGGTGCGTTCATGTGTTTTCCAGTGCCGCGCGTGGCGACGAATTTTCCGATACGTCTCAATCAACCTTGACGACTTCTAGATCGTACTCGGCCATCCAATCGGCTCCGGCGCCGCCATCGCTTGTAACAACCCCGTTATCCAGCTGATTGCGGATTTGTTCCTCGAATTCTTCGATGGATTCGCATTCCATTGCTTCGAGGTCCGCGTCCGACACTTCGATCCTGATAAGCATTTGTCGCTTCCTTCGCCGGCGCGGCCGGCTGTGGTTTTGAGTCGGGCGACTCACGGTTGCCGCCATGAGCGGTAACGATCAGGCGTCCAGTAATTTTCCTCTGTCACTTGCCAAGCGCCGCACGCTGGCTTTCTTCAAGGCGGGATCGAACTTCTGCGTCCGCGATTTTTGCCGTCGCCTCGCCCTCACCTGGTCAGCGAGCCGGCCACGGTCGAGCATGCCGTAGAGAGCGTCGACGGGCACAAGGCCGTCTTCGCGCCTGTACAGGTCGCGATTCTCCCAGCACGTCTTGAGTTCGTTCCGCACGTCTGCCGACGCATGGCCGAGCACGACGCGGGCAACTTCGGTAGGGATACGAATGAGGTTTTCTGTCGTTTGTCCGTTGCGATCGCGCATACCTGTTTTCCCATGCGTTCACTTCTTGCCGACGACACCGGAAATAATGGCTCCCGCGATATTCCCGACAACCTTCCCGGCGTCTTTCACCGCCGATAAAGCCTGTTCTTCCATGTGGAGTTGACGCGTCATCGCGCTGACCTCACCGCGCACCAGCTCGCGGCTCATCGCACGCACTTTCTTTGCGTAGCTCTCGGTGAAGATCGACTTCGACCAGTCCCAACTAATGGCCCCTGGCTGCGACTCCCACGGAGACTTTTTCGGCGTCAACTCGCCGTTGTACGCATCGACGGCCGCGCCAACAAGAACCTCAAGACCGAGAACGCCAGGTCCAAGCGCGATCTTTTCGCCCGTTGTTAGCCCTCGGCTATCCGCGTGAAACGCGCCGTCAATCTCGGCCTGCGTCGGCGGATCGTTGAAGATGCTGAAATCGCTCATAGCTTATTCCGTTCTGTTCTCCGATGTCAGTTAGCGCGCTTCCAATTCATGTCCTGGACGCACACGAGTAGTTTGCCATCAGCGGACATCTTGGGGGCTTGACCGGTCCCGCAAAGCCGCCCTTCTGCCGGCTCAGAGAATCTGTAAAGCACTCCGCCTCCAATCAGAAATACACCGCAGACGTACCAAACCCAAGCTTGCTTTGGGCGTGCCCGCGTCTTTCCACCGATCAGTAGGCACACGCCCATGATGCCCAACGACACCGCTGCTACCGTCGTGATATCCATTTATCCCTCCGATTTCCGGTCACTTGCCACAGACAGCTGCGTCCGCCTTCCAGCGACGCGGCGGCTCCATGTCGGACTTCGGCGTGTACGGACGCACGAACACTTTGCATTTCGTGTCCGCAACCGTGACCGGTACGCTGTACCCGCCTTGACCAGCGACCGGTTCACCTGTCTTCATGGTCGCGTCTCGCGCGGCCCATTCAGCCGCGCTCTTGATGTCATACCGATCTGCAGGATTCAGAGTCTGCGCGCCGACAGACGTAGAGATGGCACAAGCCGCAATGAGAGTCGAGGCAACGAAAATCTTCATGGTCTGATTTTTTTCCTCCCGGCTACTGGCCGGTACAGGGCACTCACGCGCCGATTGTTTTCCTAGTCGGCGATGCAGCGGGCGTGCGTCGCATCTTCCAGCGTGCAGGCAGCCGCCGCGTCAACCCCGTGCCAGCTCAGCCAAGGCTTGCCGTCACGTTGGTAAAAATAGAGGCTACCCTGCAATTGCCAGTCGGTTGGCAAGAGCGAAGCTCGGTCGGCGCGCAGGTCGCTCACGTCCCGAGGCAGCATTCCGCGTCGAATCTGGTATTCAAGCGCAGCGTGAGCGACAACCCCAAGCGAGATCACTTCCTCATGTCGAGGATCTGAAAGAGGAATCACGGCGTTGGCCGCGATCGCCTTTAGCACCAGGACTCCTGCTAACGCCGCTGTTCCTATCGAGATTCGCATCGTCCGTTTTCCGATTACACGGTTTTGCCAACATCACTCGGCCCGCTGCCGACCAGCGTGCCTGCCTGCTCGACGGAAACCTTGCCGCCCGGATGCCCGCATTCCCCCAGCTTTACCAAATCAGCGGGCGCTGTTTTGCCATTGCTGATCGATCCGATCACAAGGGTATGACCCACATCGCCCGAGTGAAAGTTGAACTTGAATGGCCGCTTTTGCTTCGTCATTGAGACTGCTCCCATGGTGTTGCGCTCTTTGATGACTCGGTCATTGTGGTGCGCATTGCGTACAGTAATAGCGGACAACTTTCGCCCCGATATAACGGCTTTCAGCACCGAATCTTGAGCTCGCTGGACAGGCAACCGCCGTGTAAGGTGTTCGGGTCGCCTACCTGTTACGAGGACGTTCTCCGGCAACCGGGCGCCGTCAGGCCGGCACATTCGCCATCGGCATGCGCCGCAGGAGCGTCGTCGTAAGAGACAGGTAACCGCCTTCAAGGCGCTGCGCGTAGTCCCGCGCCCACTCCGCCGCGATCGGAGACGCCAGCGCTTCCTCGACCTGATCGAGCGTGACCGCGCCGCCGGCGACGATGCTCAGATTATGATTGATCGGCAGGATGCCGGGCGGCACGCGCACGGCCTTGGGCGTCTTCGCGATCCGCGGCACGATCAGCGACTCGCGCGACAGATCGAGCGCATGAAAGGACTCCGGGGGCATCCATACCTTGCCCTGCCGGCCGCGTTTGGCCATCAGGTGCATCCGGCTCGCCAGATGCGTCATGACTTCTGGCGCAGGTTCCTTGCCGGGGAACGTGCGGATCGCCCAGCGCGTCGGCGTGCCGAGCTTTCCGTTCTGAATATCGTCCGTGTCGATGGCCGGCACCAGGCACTCGGGCGGCAGACCGCGAGCCGTCGCGGCGTCGACCACGAACACCCCTTCAGTACCGAGCCAAGGCGCGATGCGCACATCCGCGAAGTCGCCGAGCAGCTGCATGCCCTCGTAGCGGGACTCATCCACGCCCGGATGTATCGGCTTACCGCTCAGGTTCTGCCCGGCGCCGTCGTCGGATACGAGCACCACGGCCACAGGATGCACGCGCGGCGGCGAGCCGGCGCGGCGCTGTTTGGGCCGATAGAACGCCGTCTCGGCACTCAGACGCTCCACGTGGGCGAGCGACAGGCGCTGGCCAAGCCGCTCGCGCAAACGGCTCGCTGCTGCGCCTACCATCCACCTGTCTGCCGTTACCAGCCCGATACGGCCCGCCGGGCGCACCGTGCGGCTGCATCGCTCGAGGAAGCTGTGCAGCATGTCGCCCCGCGCGTAGTCCGGCACGTGGCGGCTGTATTCGTTCCGGAGCAGATCGGGCA
This sequence comes from Burkholderia aenigmatica, assembly GCF_048627025.1. Taxonomy (NCBI): domain Bacteria; kingdom Pseudomonadati; phylum Pseudomonadota; class Betaproteobacteria; order Burkholderiales; family Burkholderiaceae; genus Burkholderia; species Burkholderia aenigmatica. The sequence goes on from NZ_CP184471.1 coordinate 319,296, forward strand.
CGTTGGCGGCGCGCAGATACGGCGGGTTGCCCGCCACGATGTCCCACTGGGGCGTCGTCGGCCCTTCCGTCAGAAAATCCCGGTTGTGGACCATGTCGTTGGCCAGCGTCGCCGCGCGGGCTGGCGACCAGCCGCGCGAGGCAAGAACGGCCGCGAGACGCGATCGCGCATCGACGCACGCCGCCGGGTGAATCTCCCACCCTTCGATCTGGCCGCGCGGATCGAACCCTGCTGGCCTGGCTGCGAGCAGCGCGTCGAGCGCACGTGCGAGGAACATGCCGTCGCCGCAACTCGGATCCACGAGTCGGCCGTTTCCGTCCGGCCAGCCGAGGCGCTTGAGCAGGTCATCGACGACGGGGCTGGCGGTGTAGATCGCGGTCCGGACGTGCAGCTCGTCGATCGCGGCCAGCCGCGCGGCAGTTTCTTCGTCTTCGAACAGGAGCAGACCTTGAGAATCGGCGGATTGGGTTTGATGGTGCATGGGTTCGGTCGTGATGGGTTCTTGTCTGGAATCAGTCCGGTAGGTCGCCTCAGGCAGTCGCCGCTGCCTTGCGAGTCTTGCCGGCTCGCGACGGCGGCGCGCAGAGGCCGCACACGAAGCTGTGGTGCGGATCGTGCGCGTGCATGACGAAATTCCCGCCGCAGCGCGTGCACGGCGCCATCGTGAGCAAACCCGAATCGAAGAAGCGCACCAGCGTCCAGGCGCGCGTGAAAGTCAGCACCGCTTCGTCATCGTCCCGCTCGATGTTCTCGAGGTAGAGCCGGTAACCCTTCACCATCGCCTGAATCGAGTCGCAGCGCGCCTCCCGCAACATGAAGCGGTAGATGTTGTAGAACAGCGAGGAATGGATGTTCGGCTGCCACGTCATGAACCAGTCAGTCGAGAACGGCAGCATGCCTTTCGGTGGCGATTCGCCCTTCAGTTCCTTGTAGAGCTTGATCAGGCGATCGCGCGACAGGCTGGTCTCGGACTCCAGCAACTGCAATCGCGCACCGAGCTCGATCAGTTCGATCGCAAGAGTGACCTCCTTGATCTCCCCGAGCACGCTCTTTCGGGCCGGGCCGGCGTTCGATCTACGCGTAACCTGATTCACCGCGCCGCCTCGGTCGTTTGATCCGGCGCCACGAGATCGCCTTCCGCGCCGCCGCCCGCGGAAAATGCGTTCCTGGCCGTCGACACGAATTCCCGAATGAGATCGACACGATGCTCGATCAGGCGTGGTGCCATCGATTCGCCATCGCGCACGTCCAGCTTGATGCGACAGATTTCGTTGCGATCGCGATGCCACTTGATGTCGATCTCCCGCGCAAAGCTGAGCAGCTTGCGCAAGAGTCTCTTCTCGGCCTCTTCGATGGTTACCGTCCGTACCGCGCCGGCTTGCGCTACTGCCACGCGGGTATCGCGCGCCTGCATGCAAGCTCTTGCGTACCGCTCCATGTCAATCTGCGTGTAGCGCCGCTCATCGCTCAGCGACCCTGCCGCCCGGGCCGGATGATGGCATGTGCCTTCGCTCTTACACTGGCCCGGCAGGTCACAGTGGTGAAACGAGCAATTCGCAAACGGCGCGGTGCGCTCATCCCGTGCCCCTGCCGCATCATCGGCGACGGGCCTGGCATAGCAATCAGGAGGGTTATTGGTGCACCTTGCAACGCACCCCGCGCACTTTTCCGGAGCGTCATTTGCGACGGTGCAGGCGGAGCGATCCCAGTTATCCGCCTGGCCGGACGTCTGGATGCTGGCCACGCCGACCGTCGGCACGTCCGCAGGACGCCAGACCGTCGCACACGCATGGCACTTGTGCGACCGATGCGGGGGGTTATCCCACTCCTCCTCGCCATCGTGCGCCGGCTCGGGAGCGTCGACGTGTTGCAGACCACATGCTGGGCAGAACAGCAGCATCGGTATCGGCTGGCTGATGATGGCCTGTCCGGGCGTCTGCAGGGTAGCGTCCAGCAGCATCCAGCACTTCGCGCGGCTGTTCATCCATTCGTAGTCTTCTGGTGATGGGCCGTCGCGGCACTGAGCATCCACCCATCCATCTCCAGTGAAGTCCCATCGAGCGACGACCGGCATAATTCGCTCGCCGTCGTGAAGTAGGACCGGCACGCTGTACTGGTCGCCGTAGAACTCCAGCGTCTCTGCTGCGGGAATATCCGGTACGCGCCTCCATCCCACCGGGATCGCCCCCTGTTGAGCCGCCTGCGGGGGGACAGTTTGCCCCGATTTTGTCACGTCGCTCATCTTGAATGTCCTCTTGACCTGTTCAGGAGGTCGTA
>NZ_CP184473.1:0-107656 GCF_048627025.1 Burkholderia aenigmatica
ATGGGCCAAACTCTCCTGACACGCGTCGGCATTGGTCTCGGTCTCGTGCGCCGGACCGTACCGGATGTGCGGATGCAGACTGTCAATGAAGCCCCGGCTGCGCCAGCAAACCAGCCGCGGCGCGTGCAATCGCCGTCGGCTGCAAACACCAATGCTCCCTCGCGCGTACCAAGCAATGTTGCCCCGCGTCAGAGCCTGGCACCGGCATCCGCAACGGCCCCGGTATCCAGGCCGATCCCTGCCGCGCCGGTACCGCAGATTCCCGATGGATTGCCCACGCGCATAAGCGAATCCGATATCCATACGGTAATTCCGGCAGCGGCACAACTGACCGGTGACCTGACGATCGAGGAAAGCATCGTGCTTCAGTGTGTGGTGCGGGGTAACGTCACGCAGGAAGGCGATCATCAGGTGGTGCTAACTGCAACTGGCGGTATCCACGGTACGCTTCGCGCGCGCACGACGGTAATCGGCGGGACGGTCGAAGGCGACGTGTTCGCCGACCGTGTAGTGATTCTCGAAACGGGGATCGTCCACGGAAACATCCAGTACGTGACGCTGGCGATGAAGGAGGGAGCGTCAGTCACCGGAATGCTGACACGCACCGTCCCGAACGTACTCGACGGCAGCGACGGCGCGTCGGTGATCGCGTCCGCTGCCGCACCCGCACTCCACGCGATTCCGTTACCGGAACAAGAGCGAGTGGCGTGACTACCCGCTCGCTGATTTCAGTGACGCTACTGGCGTGGAGCGTGCTATGCGCGCTTCTTGCGCAAATGCACTTTCCGCATTTCCTTTTCATCTGCGAGTCTGTCGAAGCCCTCTACGGAAGCTTGGCCGATGACTTGGTGGTGAGCCACGCCATTCAGGCTCTGATTGGCCTCCTGTGGATGGTCGGCTCGCTCGCCATCATCGTCTGCATCAAGCTGGCTCGCAGACCTCGGCGCGCACCTTCGCGCGCGCCATCCCCGTAACGCACGCTACGCTGAAGAATGAAGATCTTCCTTGGGTATAACGACTACCTCCGAAAAAAGGAGGGCAAGGACGTTCCGGTCTATTGGGACTCGGATGCGGTTATCAATCCACATCTCATCCTGTGCGGAAAATCGGGAACGGGGAAATCATACCAACTGCTACGCTTCATTGATGAAGCGATGAAGACTGTCGGGCCGGGCTTCCAGAGGTATCACAACCTAGACGTTCACGGCGACCTGATTGTGCCTGGTGAGTCTCGCGTGGAATTTTCGCGTGCCACCCGCTACGGCTACAACCCGCTCGTGCTCGACCCCAATCCGAAATCGGGCGGTGTCGATCGGCAAATTAACTTCCTGATCTCTACCATCAACCAGACTTCTCGAAAGCTGATGGACCGGCAGGAAGCCTGCATGCGGAACATACTTTCCGACGTGTTCGCGGCCTATGGGATCTACGAGGATGACCCGGACACGTGGACTCGGGAAGAGATGACCGAGATAATGCGTGCCGAGTTGTGGGCAAGTCGCCGCTGGTCGGATATGCAGCGGTACTATCCGACGCTTGAGGATGCGATCGCCCTCGCAGAGCGGAAGCTGAAGGCGATGTACGGCGGCTTGAACATGAACGAACAAGGCAATCGTGCGGTCGCCGCGCTCGAGGAAATGAACCGCGCGGCGGCTCAGATGAACCGTGCCGTAACGACGAGCAAGAAGAAGATCGACATCGAGGACAAGGAAAAGGCAGAAAAGCAGTTGGAAGCCGCGAAGAGCAAGTATCTTGAACGCGTCTCCGACTATGTGTCTTCGATCGAGACCGGCCGCGAGTTTGATGACCTGATCAAGTACGACTCGAAGGAAGTACTGAAGGGCGTCATCGATCGCCTGAAGAATTTGAAGGCCATCGGGATCTTCAACGGCAATCCGCCTCCGTTCGACGAGAATGCTCGCGTTTGGTCCTACGACCTGACCAACTTGGACGAAGAGGACAAGTTTGTCTTCGCGAAGGTACGCGCGCAGCACATCGCTCGAAACCGCAAGCTCGGCGGCAAGCAGTCTGAAATCAAGGAGATCATCGGGTTGGACGAAGCGCCTGTTGTATTCGATGCCAATCCCGACAGCATCTACAACAAGATCGCGAAGGAGTTACGGAAGTTCGGACTCGCACTCTGGTGCGCAGCGCAGACGCCTTCTGACTTCCCGGAAGGGGTGATAACGACCGTCAGCACAAAGATCCTGCTCGGGATCGATAGCTACTATTGGACGGCCAGTTGTAAGAAGCTGAACATCGAAGAGAGCGTGTTGAAATTCATCACCCCGCAGAGAACTATTGCCGTCTACATGGACAAGAAGGGTGCGACGAATTCGAAGTTCAACAACGTCCAGTTGCAATAGGAGCCATCCAATGCGAAAGCTTCCCAAGTTGGGCATGGTGGAGATGGCGCTGCTCGCGCTCATGGTTTTCACCGCCGCGATGTGGCTGCGAGACCAAATTCCAGCAAGCGAAGGTGAACTCGCCGAAGTGAGGGCACTCGCCGTGCGCAACGACGCTGCGCGCCAGGCTGTGGCCGAGAAGCTGGCGGCGGACCCGTCGCCGAATAAGCGTGAGGTCAGACAATTGCGTGAGCGTGTTGTCGCGATCGAGCGTGTTGCGCTTCGTCTGTCCGAAGATCCCTCCATGCGGGCAATGCTCAACGAGCGCGACCGCCTCGCCGCGACTCCGCTGTCGAGTATGTCGGTTGACGATCTGATCCGCTGGATGCTTTTTTCCATGGGCCGATATATGACGCTGATCGTGGGCTCATTCGTGGGACTCTGCGGACTTTTGCTCTTGCGCAGTCGCGGCCGCTCGAAGCGCGCCTTCGTAAGCTAAAACGTACGTATCATTGGTATCATACAAATATCTAGATCCGTGGCTTTGAGCCAGCGATCAATACGGAGCCGATATGACCGAGGGAGTTGCAATTCGGCGGACTTTTGGGAAGAGTCGCGCCGCTGAGCCGCTGCCAACCGAAAGCCGCACGGCAGACACGCATCGCTTCGGCGATGCGCGTATTGCTGCCGTTTACGCTCAGGCAAAACGCTACATTATTGATCGGCAGGTGCTGCGCCTGTATCAAAAGCTCACTTTGCGGCCCGGCGTATGCACAATAATTATCTGCAACACCTGGCGCATCGACAAGGCCCTTGATTCCAGCTTGGTCGAGTTGTTTCAATGGTCGTTTCCGAATGCGCGATGGGAAGCTTCGTCGGACCTCGATAGCTGGCCGGATTTCCAGCTACTCCCGATCGTGCTGCCCAAAAAAAAGGCCGACGATCCATCGAAGGAATTGTGGCAGTCCATCCTTCGCAAGGCACTTTGGCAAGTGCTCGACGGTGCCGGTTATGGTGACCTTCCGGCGCGGCCGGAAGAAGGCGTGAAGCAGATATCGCGGCGGACCATGGCCGAGATCCTCATGGACTTCTATCTTGCCCCGAAGCGCAAAGGAAAGCGGCGGCAGAGCGCAACGAAGTTGCGCATCAAGCCCCCGCGCTTTGCTGCGGCTGCACGCGCGCTCCGAAAGAACATCTGGACTAACGTTATCGACCGCTCTGTTCTGTCGGCCGTCGCGATAATCAAGGGATGGGACGCGCGGGTGACGATTCGCGATTATCTGCGCTACGCTCCTTATGGTCCTGACATTACCAGAATGCTTGCGCAGAATCGCAATTGCTTGCCACTGCTCGCACGCATCAAGCCGCAGCACTGGAAGCGCACGGACTTGTTTTCTCGGCATCTGTGGGTGAGGGATGGGCGCAAGACCACGATCGTCGATCGAAGTGGCTTCTGCGACCCGATACATCTCTATGGCGCGCGTGCCGCTAAACGACTTTCGAGCTTCATGACGCCTGCGGCGCACCGATGGCTCATGCGGGCCCCGGTATCTGTGGTCTCCGCATTTTCTACGACACTCAACGCGAATGTCATCGAGAACCTCGCGCAAAGCAATCTGCCGAACCGAGTGCCTGCCGTCGTTTTGCGCACGATCGTCAACAACGCGAGACGCCTTTGTGTTCGTCCCGAGTATCAACGTTTGTATCGAGCGTGGGCCAGCCGGTGCTGCGAGATATGGTCAGCCCAAGGATATGGTTACCTTCGCGAAAACATGCGGAACCTAGCCAATGAGTTTCGTGATGTACTGGATTGGGTCTTTATGGATGGTCTCGCTCGCGGCCTCCCCGACAAAAACTCTACGTGGCAATCGATGATGCGCCAGAGCGCGGATTGGCACTTGGCCCGGCGTTCTGCACGCGATATCCGGCACCTTCGATGGGAATCGCTTCTGCCAAGTTGTGAGATCGATGGCTACAAGGTGCTCCCACTCACGACATCCGAGGCCCTCCACACGGAGGGCTATCAGATGCATCACTGCGTCGGAAGCTACGACAGTTGGTGCGTCGCCGGCGAATTTCGGATCTTTTCCCTTGTAGACCCCGAAGGCATGCGATCGACGTTGTGCATCGAGCAGTCCGATGCCGGCCAGTGGCTAGTTCAACAGGTGCGCGGGACGTGCAACGCATCCGTGCCGAAGACGACGCATGCCATCGCGCGCATCGTTGCCAAGCGCTACAGCGAGGCAGTAATTGAGCAAATTGAGAATCGACAATGAAGCCTGCGCGGTATGCGGACTCTGGAATGGAGATCGGCGCACGAAAGCCGGTAACGGAATGAAGACAAGTCGTATGAGTGCTATCGCGCTGCTGGTTGCACTTCTGTCCGGCGTGGCCAGCGCGTCACCTACGAACTGCCCTCAGTTTTTCGCCGGCGGACAGGCTCCGGACCTTCAGCGGGTCGATCTCGCCGAGCGGGGGCATCTACTGTGCTTCTCGTTCTACTCCGTTGCGGAGTCTGGTGTGAGCCGAACCGCAATCTGGTCGGCAGAGCACCTTACGCGTGCTTCTGTCGAAGCCGCACGTCGACAGAAGCGTGTCGACGCATTCCATTCGGAGGCGGCGATCAGTCCGCGCGATCGCGCGGAACGTGACGACTACCTCGGCTCGGGGAGGGACGAGGGGCACATGTCGCCAAGTGGCGATATGCCGGACGAGCGCTCACAGTTCGAAAGCTTTTCCCTTTCGAACATGATCCCGCAGTCACCGGACAACAATCGGCATCTGTGGCAAGGCATTGAAATCGCTACGCGTGCCCTCGCAAAGTACGACGGCGAACTGTATGTGGTGACCGGACCCGCATTCATCGGCCCGCGCGCGTCGATCGGCAGGGGCGTAGAAGTGCCTACGCACGTCTGGAAGGCGATCTACGACCCGCAACGCGGTGCCGCTGCGTACATCACGCTCAATCAGCCCGGCGAGGCATATGCGGTGATCTCGATCGCAGACTTGACGCGCGCGACGGGTGTAGACCCCTTTCCGGCGTTGCCTGACCGAGTGAAAGCCGCTGCGATGGGGTTGCCGACGCCTCGGCCTGGCGGGCAAAGACTTTCGGTCGGTCCCGTTGCGATGTGGCAGATCGGGATCGGCCAGTCGAGCCCGGTCAGCAGCGTGTATGGCCACGCAGTGCCGCTTGTCGAAGAAGGGAGGACGCGGGAGCGTTGGCCTAACGAACGGCTCGCGCGCGGCGCTGTGCGAACGCTTGTGCGTGCGCTTCGTTACTGACCGGAGGCGGGCATGCGAAAGCGAGGAAATCGAATCCACCATTCCAGGCGAGATCCGACCGCCTTCGTGCGCCTTTTCGGAGGTCGCCTTCTCGTCCCGTCAGCCCATGCCATGAAGGTCGAGTTGGCGTATCACCTTGCTCTCGAGGAGATGCGAATGGGGCGAGGGACAGACATGGGCATGAATCAGCTTGCCTATGCGCTGAATCTCGCTCTCGTGCTCTGCGAGCTTGGTTTCAGGAGCGAGAAGGCAGCCTGTATTTGCCTCGCCCAAGAATGCCTGGTGCGCGTTGGGGCCGAAGGGCGGCGGGGTGGCCGATGGTGTGTCGATGAAGAGGCGTATCGCGCGATCGGGCCTGCGCTGGCGGTTCACGATCATCAGCTGGAGACCGCTACGGTGAATGAGATTCGTAGAGCGGAGAGAACGATTCTAGAACGGATCGCTGCCGGCGATGTTGTCCGCGTTGAGGCGGTGCAGCCGCACCCGGTCCCAAACGAAGAAGGAGACTCGCGTGGGAAATGTAGATGATCAACTCGTCGGCTCATGTGATTCGCAAGAGGAAAAAATAGCGCTTTGGCGAGCGAGGTCGTTGTCATTCAAAGCGCGTCGTACATGGAACGTCATCAACGCGGTTGCCACGGGGTACGTATCGGTGAGGCAAGGATACTTCGCATTGCGCTATCCGGCACACGTGGTTGGCCTGGCGATCAAACCCTCCCGAGGCAGGGGCATGTTGTTGATTTGCCCGGCAGCAGCCGAAGCGTGCGCGTCCTTGGAGCGGTAACCGGTAATCAGTCACCAGTGGAAGAACGCAAAGGAGGTTATATGGAATTGTCGGACCAAGCAGTCGATGTCACGCAACTGGATCTCGCGGAGCACGCGGTCGACACGGAATTGCTCGGTGAGTCCACCGTGGCATTTCGTACGCCCGGCGACGTGCGCGCCGCTCGCCGGGCGGAAGGAACGTCGTTGCGCGTGGACGTAACGAAGGACGAGATTGTCATATCTGGCGAAGGCTCGTTGGCAACGTATAACTGGAAACCGGAGAGGTGGGGGCCTGCCGTCAAGCGCCTCTCTATTCGGGCCGGACACAAGGCACTCGGAGACATCGAAGAAAAGGTGTTTAGTGTCGTGGCCACGGATGGAGATGACTCCAGTCGCCAAGGCGTCCTCGCAGATGGTCTAACCGAGTCGGAAGCACGAGATCTGATCGTACGGATTCAGGACGCGGTAAAGGTAAGCCTCGGCATTACGGAGCCGGCAATTCCTGTTGTCGATTTGCCGGAAGCGCCAGGCCGACTCGATGCCGGCTCGCAGTCTGCGCAACCGGCTGGTATCGGCAGGATGGTCCTCAATGGCGTAGGGAAAGTGCTGTCCACTGCGGGGCTGGTTGTGACGGTTGTCGCAGTGCTTTGCGCGCTGTCGTTCGGATTGCCGGTAGCCTATAAGGCCGGTCAGTACTTTTCTGCCGGCATGTTTCCCGTGACGGATGCCGGCGACGCGCGAAACGTCGGTCCGTATGACGGTGAGCTATTGCGAGACGTGCCTCTGGCGCGGCCCGTGCCGCGCCTTAAGCCGGTGCCGCCGTTGGGCAGGGAGTGAGCGCAGCTATCAAGGATCTGCCCCGCCTGCCGTTAACGGGGGCAGATAAGAATCAATGAGAGGGCTTCCGTAAATGGAATTGCTTCTGTGGATCGGGATACCGGTAGTTGTTGTTTCAATCCTCGTCGCTGGATTCCGGCAATCCTCGTGGCGAAAGGCGCAAACAGACCGGCGCATTCAGGAACTTGGCCGCGAGGGCTTTCGGGCCAGTCACGCCCTGTCGCGGGGAGGTGTGAGCGTGCTTTTCGATGACTCACGTCGAGAGGTGGCGTTCGTCAGGTGGGACTCCACGTACACATTCAGTTACGCCGATGTGCGGACGCGGACATGGCATTGGCTCGATAAAAACGGGACCAAGATCAACAACCGCATCAGCATCGCGATCGCGAATCCGGAAACACCGCTATTCGACGTGCATATGCTTGGCGCGCGGGACGCGGAACAGTGGATGGCGAAGATCGATGCCATTCTGGAAAGCTGACCTGCGGTCCTCTCAGAGAAGCGCCATCTGTTCGCCTGGGTCTCCCTTGCTTACATCCTCATCGTCGGTCTCCTGGGGTTGACCAGTCTCGACCCCATGTCGCTTCTTCGTCGGCTGCTCTGCCGCCTGGACCGATTGCCCCCACATGGGATTGATCGCTTCGGCTGCAAAAACAACGCCGGGTGCAATCTGAACGAGAGTTGTCATCAAAAGTCTCCGTGCCTGCCAATGGGAGGATGCTAGGTCAGATTAACTGACCAAGCAAGAACTTTCGAAGGCCGCTTTGCTTGATGACTGGCCCCCACGAGACGAGGCGATAGACCGGCCCGTCTTTCTCGATAGCGATGCCGAGTTGATCGCGAAGCTTTTCGATGTCGTCCTGAATTGTCTGCTTGTGGTGGCCGGTTCGCGTGGAAAGGGTCGTCAGAGTCGCTCGCTCTTCGTCGGCGATCGCCAGCGCAAGTGCGAGCAGACGACGAACATCGCCCTTGGGGAACGGCTCCGGCTTCGTCATATGGGTCGTGGTTTTGAGCATTAACGCTGCACTCTAGGTCAGTTTTATATGACCACGCAAGCGTACCCGATTGCGTGATGGAGAGGTGAGCATTTACGGGAGTGAACGGTGCATCCCATGCAACTAACTGTCTGTCACTGCCGCGCGCACGAGCATCGGGCGCAAACCCCCGACTGGCGGGCTTATCAGGGGTGTGGCGACTGGACAACAACTGGGAAACGGAATATTATTGGTTAAGCAATTGTGCGTATCGTTACAAGGCTACGTAATTTGTGCGGTCGCCGAAATCGCGGAACGCGCGTTGCCATTTCTCATCTTTTCCTTGGTGGAGCGATCATGAGCACTGCTGGTGTGGCTGAAAAAGTAAAGCCCGTCCTTCGCGCGGTCGTGCAGCGCGGCGAAAAGTGGTTCGAGACGGCCGTGTTCGTGCCGTCCAGCAAGCCGGACAGCAAGGCTGTCCTGACCGGGCACATCGATCTGGGGCTCGGCGACGGGCGGATTGCGGTCTTCGCGTTTGTGAACGAGCGCAAGGACGAAGGTAGTGTGCCGACCGGCGCAAAATACATTTCGCTGACCACCCGGAAGGTTCATCCGCGTAGTGGCGAGATCGGCTACTTCCCCGTCGCGATCGGCAACGTCGTGAATTCCCGCAGCGACGGCGGCGAAGTCTTCTTCGATACGGTGATCTTCAATCCCGTCGATGAAGACCTGAACAACATTCCCGGCGTGCAACCGGTCGCCGTGTGGGTGACCGAAGCGTGCGATGCCGCGTTGCACGCGAAGTTGGGTTTCACGAGCGCGCGCGTTGCGCGGCCGAAGAAACAAGATGAAGGCCAATCGGACGCTGCTGCGGTCGATCCCGACGACGAGCAGATCTCCCGCGCGGCGATGTTGGATGCCGTCGCGCAGGCGACCGGCGGGCATCAGTAACGGCGGATGGTGTCTATGTCCTATCAAGTCGGTCAGAAGCTAACGGGTGGTGTCGCGCGCCTGCGCGAAACCGAGACGACTCCGCCGAAGCGTTTCAACGACGGAACGTTGATCACGGCCATGACGAATATTCACCGATTCGTGAGCAACGAGGCCGATCGGAAGGTTCTTCGAGACACAAAGGGCATAGGCACTGATCGGACGCGCGACGCGATTATCGAGACCCTGAGGCAGCGCAAGTACGTCGTTCGCGGGAAGGGGGGCTATCTTGAGCCGACCAACCTGGGCATTGAGTTGATCCAGCGGTTGCCGCGGGAGCTTTCCGATCCGGTTACAACGGCAAAGTGGGAGATGGCGCTTGGCCTGATTGAGCAGGGGAAGATGACGCGTCAGCAGTTCGACGTGATGATTCGCGGAAACGCGACGAAGCTTGTCGACGCTCTCAAGAGCGTCAAATTCGACCTCGACCGCATGGGCATCAAGGCGGCAGAGGACAAGCCGCGACCGGAAGTTGACGAGACGTTGCCGGGGCACGGGGATACGTGTGAGAAGTGCAACAAAGGTCAGATGGTCGGCAAGCGCCTTCCTTCTGGAAAGAAGGTGGTCGGATGCTCGAATTTCCCTTCGTGCAAGCATTCGAAATGGATCGACTGATGATGGATGCCGCTGGTTTATACGGAGTTTTGAAAGTCAAGATGCTGGCGCTGGTTAGCGAGTTCGCGTCGGCTGGGGATCGGCGGGCACTCGTGCAGCAAATGGCTGCTGCCGAGGGGCGGATTGACTTCGAAGCCTGGCTGAACGGCAATCTGATGGCGACGGTCACTCTCGACGGCGAGGGAATTGATTTTGTCTGCTTTCAGGGCATCCATGGTCGGTTGTACCCCGACTTCGTTCTGGAGCCGAACTCGATGCGCCGGACTCTGACCGGCGAGCCCATAGACGTTGCGGCAGCGTTGCGGACGCTGCGTGTGAGTTTTCGCGAGGCGGATGATGTGCGCCTCGTGGACGATCGCGATACGCCGGACGAAGAGACGTTCGTGGTTGATCCCGATACTGAACAAGATTTGATTGAAGTGCATCACACTTAGAGGTTTACACATGGCATTGGACGACAACATCGAGCTGGTGCGGGAACTGCAACAGACCGGCCGCCATCTGGCCCGTCTCGCGGGCTATATGAGCATCGGCGTGCAACCGAGCCGCGAGAACATGGTCAATGCGCAGCGCTGGTTCAATTCGGCTTCCGAAAAGCTTGAACCTGTATTGCAGGAGGTCGAAGCCAGCAAGGCGTCGCAACGTTTCCGGCAAGCATTCAAGGGCTAATCGTGGCGGCACGGCGGTGGGTAAACCTTACGCGTTACGACGGGGCCGAGATGCTGATCGCGGCGCAGTGCCCTCCTGACGGGCGCAACCGTCTCGTCGTTCGCGGCTATAGCCGCAGTGATCTGTCGGCGTTCGGCTTCGAGAAGGTCGGTACTGGAATGTGGCTTGGCGATCGCTCTTCGTTCAAGACGAGCGACCTTCAAGCCTGGTTCCCCGGCTTCGATGTAAGGCGTGACATCGCTGAGATGGATACGTCGGACTTTCTCATCGGTTATGAGGATCTGGATCTCGTAGACGACGCCGCGCCGCTCGATGCGCTGATTCGGCGCGGTTCCCCTTCTGCGAGTCAGGATCGTCCCCCCGAGCAGACGCCCAAGACCTTCGAAGAAGCTGTCGCGGAGATTCGTGCAAAGGTCGATCCGAGTGAAGTGGCTGCGATTGTTTCCGCGTTTCCGGAAGAGTCGTTATCGGTCGGCCTCGATGGCGAGATCGATTCCAAAACGCGGCAGTGGTACATCGATGATTTCCGCGTGCCTCGCGGAGGTGGGGAGCGCGCACGCAAGCATCTGGATGCTCTCGCCGAAGCGACCAGGCAGCAGCTTTCGGACGACATCGAGCGATACAACGACCTTCGGATTCGTGGCGTCGACGCGCTGTCGAACTATGACATTGGCGTTGCCTATTCGGGGGATGCGCTTGTCGCGCTGCGTCAGACGTTGCGCGCGAAGGAAGGGCATATCCTGTTTCAGCGTCGGCGGCTCGCCGTGTTGGCCGACGTCTCCAAGGCGGTAACTGAGTCCATCCAGACCGGCCGCCAGTTGCCGGAGCGGGGGCGGGCGCAGGAGCAGGAGCAGGAGCGACACGACTCCGACACGGAAGATCAGCCGGCCGAGCCAGCGCCCCGGCGCGCGGTCAAGAGCGCAGAGCGGCAGCGTGCGCGTATCGAGGATGCCGGGGAGAAGATCGGTGGGGCACGGAAGGACTTTTATGCAAAAGCCCTATCGCGTTCCGACCTCGAGGGCATGAACGAACGCGAAAAGCTGGAACTGGTCACTCGCGACAATATTTGGCCGCGGAAATCGCTGGATCAATTTCGTGACGAGGGAATTGATTGTCGTGTTGCGCTCTTCGTGAACGCGCTTCGCAAGGACATGCTTGGGGGAATCAAGAACCCTGATCATTCGGACGCGTACATCGAGTTTGTGTCCAAAGTGCGGGATTGCGCTGAAGCACTGCGCTCTCGTGATCAACTGGTCCACGGAGAGGATGGATCGGATTTCGAGCGCAGTCTCGTTGACGCGGGACTTATTGAAGTCACGCGTCGCGACAGGTCTGTATCAAGGCGCGTGGCCGAGGAGTATCAAGAGATCATCAGCAGCGACCCGCGAGGTTGGCGTTACGCGTCGAACTACTTGCTCGATTCGGTAGGTGGATATCGTCGCGCGAAGGCGTTATACGACGGCCACCGCTTCCACATCAATGACCAATGGGTCGCGCCATCGCAGTTGGATTCGGATGGATTGTATGCCTTCATCGAGCAGCGCCAGGCGCTCTCGAACCAGAAGCGTGCAACGACAATGGCCTCGCGTGACGACGAGGAAGCAAACCAATACCTTTCGCGTCCCCATCTCGATCACATCAAACGCACCGGCGTGCCCGATGAGCGTGGCGGCCGGAATATCAAGCCGGATGACTTTCTGGAAACGTTTGGATTCCGAGCGTGTGAATTCGGGAACTGGCTGCCGGATATTGAGCGGCAAGACGTTCTCAATCGAGCGTACGACTCGCTTTCCACCCTCGCGCGTGTGCTCGGCGTTCCGAAGACCTTCGTCAGTCTCGGCGGTACGCTGGCCCTTGCATTCGGCTCCCGCGGCGTCGGCCGGGCGCTCGCTCACTACGAACCGGCGCGGAAGGTCATCAATCTCACTCGACTTAAGGGGGCGGGGGCGCTCGCCCATGAGTTCTTCCACGCCCTTGACGACTACATGGGTGAGCATGTTCGGGAGTTGATTGCGGGATCGCCGTGTCGGGCGAAAACCAGCAACAGCTACTTTGCGTCGGAGCTTTTCCTGACTCAGGAGCGCACGCGCGGCGTATCCCGCCTCAATGAGATTGCGCAGCCCGACTATCTACCAGACGACCTTCGCGAGCGGCTGCTGCCGCTCGTGAACAGCGTAAACGCGCTTACTGTCCGTCGATATACCGAAGACGAGGCAAGGTCGGCCGCGACGGCGCGCCTCGCAGCCACGCGACACCAGGTCTGCAATCAAGTGGCGGGCGTCCTTGGCGTGCTGATGCCGGATCAGTCATATCAGGCTCGGCACAGCGCCGCTGAGCGCATGACCGAGGAAGTGTTTCATGAGGTGGCAGAAGACCGGGTGCCGCAGCTACGCTCCGGCGAGCGACATCCGCTGGTGGAGCGGCTGTCGCATATGCGTCCTCAAACACGCTTGACGCGCGCTGAAGAAAAGGCAGTTGCGGAGACGCTCGTCCGCATAGCGGGCGCGATCAGGGCATTGCCCGAGATCTATCGAGTTGCTACCGATAGAGATGCGCTCTTGCAGTCCGAGTACATGAAACGGCTCGTCAATACGAAATTCTTCAAGGATGCTGAGAAGTTCGACCAGAAGAAGGCAAAGGCGTACTGGTCTTCCGTGCGCGAGCTGGCTGCCCGCGGATTTGAGGCGTATGTGCAGGATCAATGCGCCGGCCGAGGGTGGAAAGACGACTATCTCGTTCATGGAACGGAAGAGTCGCGTTTCGAGCTTTCCTCCAACGCTCCGTATCCAGTCGGAGCGGATCGGGAGTCGATGCGTGCCGCGTTCGATGACCTGATGGCGTTCACGAGACAGGAGCTTTCGCCTGCGGCGGTGAGCGAGGATGTCCAATCCATTGCGCCGCGTCCGAAGGCGGCATAGGAGTTTCGGTGTCTCATCTCATTCGATTCATTGAGCGCGTTCGGGACAATCTAACCCCCGACGAGTGGAAGTTCTTCAGCGCGCGGTACATCGAGCGAAAGAGTGTCGCGGACTCCGCTGCGCTGGTGCCGGCGTTCGCCGGCGACGGGGAGGCGGTGCATCAGTTGGTGTTGAGGAAGCTGCGTGCTGGCGAGGTGCAATCGTGAGCGATGCGACATTCGAGGCAGACGAAAAGCGGACGGCCACTGCGCAAATTTTCAAGAGCCTTGCGGTTGAAATGCTCGAACTCGCCGCGCTTGATCTGTCCAGGCCGGAGCCCGATCCGCTCGATCGGACGCCATCGGCGGCAGTGCGTCGCGCGGATCGGCATAGCGCGCTGCTGTGGATGGGAGGAAAGGGCGATCGAGGCGTGGTGACGTTCGCGTTGTGCTGCGACGCGCTCAACGTTCCGCCTGAGGCGATGCGTGAAGCAACGCTCACGGCTCCGGCGCGCGTGCTCGCACAGATGCGCTCGATTTCGAACGCCGATTCCGAGCGTAGCGAACACGACGAAGCGGTGCAGCAGGCAAGCCGCCGTCGCGCTTTGTCACGTGCGCTGTAGTACGTATAATTACAACGATATGTATTTTGCGTGGTGAAATATGGACGGTTTCAGAATACCGGTCGAGCACCATCGAGCCCTGGCGCGCTACTACGAGAAGGTGCTCGAATGCACCTTCGAACTGAGCGGAGAGCAGTGCGATGCGTCGGAGGTTTTCCATCGCGAGGGGTTTCTTCCTTTGATCGTCGAGGTCGCGAGCACGAGAAGCCAGCGAGCCTTCAACCAACCGATCAAAGCGGAGATCGTTGCGCACGAGAGCGCGCTGCTCGGTAAGTCCGTCGTTCTGCCGGACGACGCGGATCAGCCGATTCTGTTGCTGCTGGTCCGAGCAGCGGAACTTGTATTCAAGCCGGTTCGTGGTCAAACAATCGAGTTGTATCCGATCTTCGAATACTGCTGGATGGCGCCTGATAAACGCGCTCGCGCGGCATGGCAACCGTCCGATATCTGAGAGAGACCATCAATGACGATCCGACATTCCGCCCGGTTGCTCACAATCGCGGCCCTCGCCTCCTCGATCACGGGGCAGGCGATCGCAGGAACATGCGCGATGTCGACGCAAATGTCGAACGCTCAAGCGCAGGAGCAGCAACGACGCATGAACAACATCGACACGAACTTGCAGCAGCTTAAATTGCTCGATCAGTTGCAGACGGCGTGCCTGGAGAATTTCCCGCAGTTCCCGACGCAATGGTTGGGTAACAGCGTGCTGCTGAATGTGGCGTTCAACAAGATCAAGCAGTCGTCCTGCCAGGCGCTTGCGGACAAGGCGCGGGCAACCACGCAGCAGGCGATGGCGCAGGCGCAGGCCGCGGTGCAGCAGCAGATCGACAACATCGAGAAGAGCGTGACGAACGCGGTCGGCGGGTCGAGCGGTCTGCTGTCAGGCGCGGTTTCCGAGGGGCTCAATCAGGCGTTGCCTACGTCGGGCGGCGTCCTCTCCACCATCACTGGCAGCTTGTCGAGGCTCTTTCAATGAAGAAGATCGTTTCTCTGTCAGTTTTGTCGGCTGCTGCCTTGATGCAGTCCAGCAGCGCGTATGCCGTTTGTGATGGTTGCGTCGTCGGGGCGGTGCAAGCCGCATCCACGGCGATCGTCGGCTCGGTTGCGGCTCTCGGAACAGCGCTTTCGACCATCCTGCACGAGATCGATACGGACGTTGCGAGCATCGGCTCGAAGGTCTCGGACAGCATCGTGCAGGCAGCCAAGACGCAACGCGAGATGGCGCTCGAGGTGCAGCGACAACAAGAGCGGGATCGGGTCTCGCGCGAGACCGAATTGCCCATCGATCCCTGTGCGACGTCTACCAGCAACTATGCAATGCAAGCGTCCCGCAGCACGAACACGACGGCATCGAGCTATCGGCCGGGCGGTGGAGCGAGCGTCAGTAGCGCGCCGTTGAACAAGGCGTTGAACGGTCCTGCGCCGGCCGTCGAAGCGTCGCGGCGGGCTTCGACCGCGATCCACCAGGCGAAGTATTGCACCGCTGTGGAAGTGCAGCTTGGGTATCCCGGCTGCTCGACATCTTCCATGCCGGATGCTGACGCAAACGCGGATTCGCTCTTTACCGGGGCCGGCATGCCGGGCAAGGACGCCGATCTGACGTTCACCAAGGATCAGGAGGAGGCTGCGCGCGCGTATGCGCGCATGGCGATTGATCCCAATCCGCCGGAGAACATTTCGAAGGCCGAGGCGTCGACGGAAGTCGGCAAGCTGTACATCGCAATGCAGAAGGCGTACCAGGCGAACATGTCGTCCGCGCAGAAGGCCATGAACGACGAGATCGCTTCGCACATGCCCTTTCCGGGCAGCGCACAACTGATTCAAGACATCAAGCAGTCGGATGCGGCCGCGCAGTATTTCAACGCGACCGCTTCGAGCGTCGCGAAGAGCACCGGCACCATGAGCCAGGCCGAACTGATGGAGTTCGAGGCGGGGCGTCGCTGGAGAAATCCGTACTGGCAGATCGAGTTTGCCGCGTTGGCCGATCCGACGAAGCTTCAGCGCGAACAGCTTTTTGTATCGGCTTTCATGGCGGATCTCCTGTATCAGCAGTTCCAGAAGAGCAAGCACATTGACGTACTGCTCGGCCAGGTCGTGGCCGCTCTGGAGCGGTCGGGCGATCGGCCGGCGCTGGAGGCTCAGCTTCAACGAGTGCGTGCGACAAATGCGAGGTGACCAGATGATTCATCAAGAAGCGGGGGTTCCGTCGCCGGCGAACCGGCTCGCAATGTTCCGTATCGGCCGAGTCGATAATGGAGTAAAGAGCATCGCTGCGACCGCACAGCGGTTTCGGGAAGCGGTCGATGCCGCGTTGGGCGACAGCCCTGAGAGCGACTCGACCAAAGCCGTCACGAAGACGTTTGTGGCCTCCTATCAGGCGTTTTCAGAGTCGCTGGAGTCCGCTCGAACGGGCGGCCTCGTCAAAGGGGCGACGATCGACGTGTTGGAGTCGATCATGAAGAAGCTCAAGTCCGAGTACGCGGACGGACTTGCCTCGCTGCGAGACGACGTGGGGCGACTGGAGCAACGTGGTCCGGCGTCCATGAAGGAATTCTGCGCAGCGGCGAGCGACAAAATCGATCGACTCGAACAGTTCTGGCAGACGACGTACCAGCACGCGCCGAAGATGAAGATGTAATGGTGCGCGGCCGGACGGCAGTGAGCTAACATTGAACTATTGTTCAAGGTCGGGGAATAGGATGGTTAGGGCGAAAGCCAGGGCGAGCGCGATCACGCACGGTCTGTTGTACGAGCCGGAATTTGAAGCCGGCCGGGGCCGCTTGCTGACGACCGACGAGGCGAAGGCGACCATCGCGGCGAAAGGGTGGACCAATCGCGCTTTGGCGGAATGGTGGGGTTGTCGCGCAGAGTACATCAGCAAGATCATTCACGATCCGGCGCGCAAACGACATTTCGATGATGCGCTTCGTGGTCTGCCGCACGCGTCTGAGGTTCGATCTCGGGAGCGAGCGATATGACCCACGCGTTCCTCAGACCGGAAATCGTGGCCGATCTTGTCGCGGATTGTCTTGGGGTGGTCAAGGTTCTCTGCATCGTAGGTCCGTGCGGATCAGGCAAGACTGTGGCGTTGAAGCAATGGTCGGAGACCACACGCGACGCCGATGGCTTGCGGGTGGCATACGTCGATAATCACACGCTCTTGATTCGTACCAAGGCAGACGTGGCCTTCGACGGGAAAGTGAAGGGTGCCTTGCCTGGACACTATCCTATGTTCGATCTCAAGGGCGCTGAAGTTGTGATCGTTGATGAGCCGCTTCAGAATCGCGATCTCGTAGCTCGATTGTTCGCACATATCGATCCAGCCAAGGGGCCATTTACGCATCGACTGCTGTTGCTTCCGGTGCAGCAGAAGCGTGTCCTTGAGCTTCTCGAAATTCCGCGCTCTGCGATTCGGTTTTACTCGGTCGAAGGTGTGCGGCTTTAATATCTGAAACTGCGCGGCGATGTTCGCTGGCGCGATACTCTGAAAGAGGAATGAAACAAATGGCAGGTCGTAGCTACACGGAAATCAAGGCCGAAATCGAGGCCCTTCAGGAAGAAGCGAATGCGGCACGCGAAGCCGAGATCGCGGCAGTTGTCGAAGACATTCGCGAAAAGGTAGCCACTTATGGGTTGACCCCGCAGGACGTATTCGGCCGTAAGCGGTCGGCAAAGGGTGCAGCGGGTGCGAAGCCGGCCTCGGCGGTCAAGTATCGTGATCCGAAGACCGGGGCGACCTGGAGCGGCAAGGGGCGCGCACCTGGTTGGATTGCAAAGGCGCGGAACCGCGACAAGTTCCTGGTTGAGGCTGAGTGATATCAAGTGATAGCATCTGATATCAATCGATATCGGATGCTACATTGCGCCAGCTTTCTGAAGCCGGCGAATCTCGGCGACCAGTGCCGCGATGACGTCGTCGGCGTCCCGGCACAGCACGCATTCCTTTGATGCCTCGACCACCACTTTCCTCGCGGTCGTGACGATCGCGCGATACTGGCTGCGGGACGTGGCCTTGCCGAAAAAATGGACCCACACATAGTGCTGAGTTCCGAGTCGGTAGAGGACGCCTTCGCCGCTCCCCGTATACGTCTCGAGTGTCGCTCGGCAAAGCGCCTTCGGCACGATTCGCAACAGTCCCTCGTCTATCTGCGCGCGCAGTCGCGTGAGCGCGCCGTTGCGCTTTAGCGGCGCGCGGGCAGCCGGTCGGCCGAGACGTTGCTTTGGCGTGCTCACGTGAGTTTCCCCGGCGACTACATTCGCATCTGCGGTCGCTGCGCGACTGGCGGCATCGCGGATTCCAGCGGGCGCGGGAGGGGCTGATCGCTTAGGGCGACTTCCCCGTCATTGACGGCCGCCGTGGCTTGCGTGGACGCTTGCGGGCCGAGGAATACCCTTGCCCATTCGGAATTCAGTTGCGAGATCGTGCGGATGCGCTGATAGGGGTCCGTAAAGTGCTGCGCAAACTCGTAACACTCGGCTGCATCTTGCACGGTCGGATTCGGGATTGCAGCGACAGGCGCACCACCGTAGCGCCTCCAGAGCAGTGGCATGGTTTGACATGCCATGAACTGCTCGGCGGCCGTCAACTCCCTGTGCTGAACCAGTTCGAGCAACCGCGTAGCGTTCAGATCCGAGATCATGGCGTCGATCGGATTGCGCAGCACGATCGGGCGATCTGACGTGATCAGCCGCGGCGAAATGGAGTAATCGAGAGCGATGTAGGCTGCATGCTCGATACCCTCGCGCTCCACCTTCAAAATGAAGTGGTCGCCGCGCTTCATGAAAAGCGCCTGTTCCGCCGGCGAGAGCGCTACGGGATCGTGCGCAGGGTTTTGCTGGTGAGGAACGCCGGAAACGCGAACGACCGAGAGGGGGCCGGACAAGGACTCGATATGGACAGGCGCGCAGTTGCTGAGAGCCGATCGAGGCGTGGCACCGGTGCGCTGCTGTACAACGCGCATGGCTCGAATGTACGCGTCAACCTGGGCGCTGTCCTCTGCGTCGCAGCGGAAGGCATCGGTTCGATCAAAGAAGAGGCGGACGGAATGCGGCGCAAGCATGGTGGCCTCTCAGGGGCGGAAGCGGGGAGCGGCCTGGGCGACTGTTTCAGAGTCGGCCGGCGATGAGTCGTCGTCGCCGACGATATGGTGGATCTGCTCCGAAGAGAGACCGTAGGTCTGCTGTGCGAACTCGCGAGCAATGCGCTGTTCCTCGGCGCGGGCCTCGCGAAATTGCGCGGCCTGTTCTTCGAGACGTTCCGGCCCTTCTCCTGCGATCATGGCGAGCTTGATATCGTGAACGCGTTCACGTGCGGCCAGCAGTTTGCGGTGGTGGTCGTAAATGCTTGCCATGACTCGGCTGTCGCTCGCATCCCCAACATACAGCTTCTGCGGGTCGTAGGAGCCGGGGCCGACCTGCACGTATGCGGCGGCTGCCATCAGTGTCGCGCCGGCCGTCGCGCCGACTGCGACGCCGCGGCGGAATGCGACGCGCAGTCTTTCTGCTCGTGGCGTGATCGCGATACCTTGGCCGAATGCCCGGTCCGTGGCCAGGATGTGTTGCTGAAGGCGCTGAAAGCTTTTCATATGGTCACCTCAGTGGCGCAGAAGCTGTTTGATTGCCGCGAGACGCGACTCGAGGAGTGCGTCGGAGATGATCCGCCGGTCGCGGAACACATCGTCGGTCGTGGCTGCATCAGCCTCGACCAGTGCAAGAGCGAGCGCGACAAGCGCGTGGTCCTGCCGAATCGGAGCCAACTGATACCGGACTGCACTCAGAAACTTCTCCTGCTCCTGCGGCATCGCGGTTTTCGCAAGCAGCGTCGCACTCGCAATAGCTACGGTTGCGTCGCAGATCTGACGTGGTGCGGTGAGTGAAAGGCGAAGGAGATTTTTCGCGAGATCGGCATCGCCAGTCGCGTCGATGATTTCGGACACGACCTCTTGTACTACGGGGTCAGGCAAGCGGATCTGCATCGTTTGACTCCCTGTCACTTTGCATGTATCGTTACAATCATACGGAATTTTTGGTTGCATTATACCGGCAATTCCGTAGCGGGAAAGCACCCGGAACGAGACCCCGCTCGAAGTCGGATGCTGACCCGGAATGGCCCTCGGATTGCCGGATGGACGTGCACCGTTCATCCGGCTCTTTTTTGGAAACGAGCCAATGTCGAGCAGCTTCATAACGTTGCTTAGCGCTCGCGCCGATGTGGTGACGTACCACCGCACTAACGGGCAAATCCATCAGTATTCCAATGCCCTGGCGCTCGCCAGCGGTCCAACGCCGAAGTCCGATGCGACGCCGGCGATTTTCAGCCCCGGACGAATTCAGCAGCGCGATCGCGACGCGATCGTAGAGCGCCGCTATTGATGGAGTGACGAATGACCACCGATCAGGCGAAAGTCTTCGAAAAAATCAGGAAATGCCTTGCTCTGTCGAAAAGCTCGAACGAGCACGAGGCTGCTGCCGCGCTAAGGCAAGCGCGCGCGCTCATGCGGCTGCATGGCATCAACGAGGATCAGGTCGAAGCCGCATCGGTTGCCGATGCTGCCGCGAGTGCAGGGGCAAAGCGTCGGCCGCCGCTGTGGGAAGCGGCGTTGGTCGGAACGGTTGGCGCGGCGTTCGGATGTGCGGTCATATTCGAAAGCTACCGGAGGAATGGGGGCTGGCGCTTCATCGGCGTCGGGCAGTCGGCCGAAATTGCGGCTTACGCGTTCGAGGTGCTGTTTCGGCAGTGCAAGAAGGCCCGTGCGGCGTACATCGCTGCGCGATTGAAGCGTTGTGCGACCAGTCGAAAGATTGAACGGGCCGACATGTTCTGTGGTGCGTGGGTCACGACGGTTGCGAACCAGGTGGACGAGTTTGCCGATCCGAAGAACGAAGCCGCGATCGCGACGTATATCAAGCTGAAGTACCCGGAGGCAAGCGGGGAGTTGGAGCCGCGCGATCGGAATTCGGACTCGAAAATCGATCGCAGTCTCTACAGGGATTTTCTCGCTGGCAAGGATGCCGGTCGGTCCGCACGTCTGCATCGTGGTGTGAGCGCGTCAAGGGAGGCATTGCGCCTTTCCTGATGGTGTGTATCGGTGAGGTCGGGCGCGAGCCGCCCGCTGGCGAAGAAGGAGGGCGCATGTTTGCGAATGATCAAGCGCGTGACGACGTTATCCGGCGCATGCGCAGGGTGTGGGGAGAGGATTGCACGATCCAGATCTATGGGTCGGGCGGCCGCGTCGTGGGCGAGAGCGAAATCGTTCGATTCGCAGATCTCAATGATCTGGAAAACATCATGAAGAGTCGGCCGATTCAATCCGAAGATCGTACTTGCGAGGTCAGATAAACTGACCTAATATCAACCCGTGTGTTTGATCAGTGGAGAGTGTTCATGGAAGAGCAGGCACGTGCTGAGAATCCCGCTGGCGTGAGCAAGCGGGACGTAACGATGTACAAGGTCGATCTCATGGATCGCGGGCAAGACCTGACGACGCTTTACGTGGTCGATGGCGTGATCGTTTATTGCGGTCCGTTTCAGAGGCTGACGTGGGAAGGCCGCGCGCTCACGGAAAAGGTATTTGAAGAAGGCGACACCATCACCTTTTCGGACGACGGGCGATCGCTCGAGTATCCGGTCATCGGCGTCGAGAAAGTGGAGCGGGAACTGCCGTATGACATGTGGCTGGAGCGGGTCGACGCACTCGCGTGGGGGCAGTGGGGCGAGCGCAGCTATACGGCGAATACCGGTGCAAGCAAGGCGGGCGATCCGTGGATCGAGCCGTATCTCGATGGCAACTCGCCGATCGAGGCGTGGGAAGAGGAAGTTCTCGCCGCTTGCAGCTAGGCGAACAACCGAGGGTCATCATGAAAAAGACATCGATAAGACTTGAGCGAGCAGTCACCGACTGGAATCGCCAGCATGGCGTCGGCGCGTTCGTGAAGTACCACCGGATCATCGGCGAAGGCGAGGGCGTTGCGACGAAGACGCGCAGCGAAGCGTGGGTGCTGAGCGGCCACACCGCTGTGGTGATGGTGGAAGGCGTTTCGGGATGCGTAGCGCTTGGTGCAATCACCCCGTTGGGAGAGGCACGCAAGCAGCACGCTGAAGCGGGCGACGCTTCGCGGCATATGCGCGTCGAGCAAGAAATCTAAGAAGCATGAGCATTACCGATAAGAGCCGCGATCGAGAAAAGGGATTCACCCCGACGCAGGCGAAGATTCTTCGGTTGATCCGCAAGCACAGCTCGATCTATTCAATGTCGGCTCTCGCTGGCCTCGTGTTCGATCAGCCGCATAACAAGCCGCGTTCCCCGCAGGGGGCTGCGCTGTCGATCGGCCGCCACGTGCGCCCGCTGATCGATGCCGGTCTCGTCTCGACTTACAACCCCAACGGGCCGGCACTCTTCCGCCTCACGGCAGCCGGACAGCGTGCGGCAGACGGTTTGAACGCAACGGAGCACTGACATGAGCGATACAACCGATATGAACCTCGCTGATGCGGCGACGGAATGGACCGACGAAGATAGCGGAGCGATGTTACGTGCGATTGATGCTATCGAGCGCATCGCGAGCGGCATGACGCAAACGTCGGCTGACCATCTGTTTGCAAAAACGAAGCCGCGCAAAATGACGATCACGGACGCCAAGGAACTGGCCTCCGTTCATCTGCCGGTTTTGCGTCGACTGTTCCGCAAGATGGAAGGATTTCATGTCGCCGCATCCCCTGTCGAGCAGCTCGTAGCAGCGCCGACGATGCAGCAGATGTTCGAATATGACCACGTGGTTTCGATATGTGACGCGCATGGGATCTGCCTGCCCGTCGATTGCATCGAAATGGTGGTAGACATCGTGAGGCTGTCAGGGCTGCTCGCGGCCCGCGCCGCATCTGCCGGCCGGCCGGCGGACTTCGTTAGTGCCGAATTCGAGTCGTGGATAGCGGCGCTGCTGGGTGTTGACGAAGGGGAGCAGTTCCGGGATCGGATCTGCACTGCAATCAAGACCCTCAAGGCAAGAGCGTCCGTCAACCGGTCGGCGGACGAGCGGACGACGTTCAGCGCCAACGATCTGGATTTCGAGCCGGACGCGCAGCACACCGTCGCAGATATGGCGAATATCGGCTATGCGTTGCTTGAACAGATTGCGCGCATGGCGCCCGGCTACCGCTGGAACGATTCGCCCGTCGAGATCGTTAGCGACCTCATCAACGAGCGCGACGAAGCCCGCGCCTCCTCATCCAACCAGCCGGGCGCGGAAGGGGCAAAGGCGGTCGCCTATCGTGTGCTGCGCCGAAACACCGTGAGCGGGGAATGGGTGTCGGACGGTCGGCATTGGAACGATGGCGCTCCGACTGCCGCCCTGCTCGCCGAGACGGCTGCGCGCTCCGACGAGTGGCGTGTCGAGGTTGCATACGCCTCCGCGCAGGCGGCGGAACCGGTGGCGCAGTGGCAATACAGCGTTCTCACGCCCGGATACGAAGGCGACTGGCACAACTGCAATGCCGAAACGGCTCAGCGCTTGCAGCAACCGGATCTCGCGGACTTCCACAAAGTACGCGCTCTCTACGCCGCCTCGCTGCCTCTCGCGCAGGCAGCCACTCGGGAGGGAATGACGGACGCGCTTCGCCAGGCGCGAGAAGAACTGTCGCTCGTTGAGTGGGAGAACGATCCGCCCGCACGCGTCACCGAACTGCTCACGACGATCGACGCCCTTCTTGTCGCCAGTCCGGACCAGCGCGCAGGAGGTAACCGTGCAAACTGCTGACGTGAAGACGGCCCTTCGCTCGCGCTTCAGCGCGCCTGAATGGGCACTCTTCTTCGAAGTGGGAGACGCGACCGGTGTTCAGCGCAACAGGTGGGCGGATGCGGTTGCGGTCAATATGTACGATTCGCGTGGTCTCGAAGTCCATGGCTTCGAAATCAAGGTCAGCCGGCCGGACTGGCTCCGCGAACTGAAAGATCCTGCGAAATCGGCACCCGTGCAACGGTTTTGCGATCGGTGGTGGGTGGTGGCCCCGGATGGAGTGATTCTCGATGGGGAATTGCCACCGACTTGGGGGTACTATCGCGCCCACGCCGGAGGCAAGTTGCGACAGGCGGTGGCGGCACCCAAGCTCGCTGCCGAGCCGGTCACACGTGCGTTTGTGGCCGCGATGCTGCGCCGTGCGAGTGCCGCAGATGAGGATCTTGTGAAGGCCGCTGTTAGCGCCGAGATCCATCGCCTGCGACAAGGCGACGAAGAGCGGATCACGAAGGAGATAGAAGCCCGCACACAACGCTTTAGGCGGACGCACGACGCAATCGCCGAAATCGAGACGCTTAGCGGTGTGAAGATAAGCGAGTGGGGGAGAAGCGAAGAAATCGGGCTCGCTGTCCGGGCTGTATTGGCCTCGGGCGTGCTTGACACCTGGCGAGGCATCGAAGGTGTCAGAAGGCGTGCAGCGGCGATCCTGACGCAGTGTGACGAGGCGCTTGCAATGTTCCCGGCGGCAGAACCCAAGGTGGGCGAATGCAACACCTGATAATGGAGTTTGCTGCCGTGCCCATGCCGATTCGCTCCGCCCTCATTGCGCTCGTCGGTCTCGTGATTGGGAGCTTCCTCACTGTGGTGATTCATCGATTGCCGATCATGCTCGCCCGCGAGTGGGCGCGTGACGAGGATAGTGGCGAAGCGGAGGCATCAGGAAGCTACAACCTGGTCGTGCCTCGTTCGGGATGCGCCGCGTGCGGGCATCAGCTTCGAGTGTGGGAGAACATTCCCGTTCTGAGCTATCTGTTCTTGCGCGGCCGGTGCAGCCAGTGTCGCACGGCAATTCACTGGCGCTACCCACTGATCGAGATCCTGTCCGCGGTGCTGGCCATCTTCGTGATGCTGCGCTTCGGCGTGTCGGTGAAGGCTCTGGCTGGCTACCTGTTCGCAGCATGTCTGCTGACTCTGGCATGCATCGACGCGGAGACAGGGTTCCTGCCGGACGTGATTACTCTCCCCATGATTGCAGCCGGGCTTGTCTTCAATTTCGTGGGCGTTTTCACAACGTTCCGTGCGGCCGTGGTTGGGGCGATAGCGGGGTATGCGGCGCTTGCCGTGGTGCTGTACGCGGCGCGCGCCATCAGCGGCCGAGAGAGCCTTGGATTCGGCGATCTGAAGCTGTTCGCCGCGATAGGCGCATGGTTCGGCGTCGCGTCGTTGAGCCAAGTCTTCCTCCTCTCGTTCGTATTCGCGGCGGCGCATGGCGTGTGGTTGATGCTTCGTGGTGAGGCGTCGAGCGACGAAGCAATGCCCTTCGGCCCATTCATTGCGCTTGCGGGCGCCTTTACCTTGTTTGCGGGCCTTCCGTTGGCGCTGTAGGCCATGAGTGTCGGAGATCATAGAATGTCATTGGAGCAGCAGCGAGACGAAGCCGCGTCACCGGAGGAGGATCTGGCGTTGCCGCAGCACGCCGTTTCCAGCAAGGTTCGCGAACGGACGAAGCGTCTCTTTCATCCTGGCGGGTACGAGATTACGGGATACGTCCTGACGCAGAAGACTTCTTCGTGGAAAGTGGTGATAGACGGGACCGGTACGCGCTCTATGAGTTCGGCCGATCTCGAACGCTTGATGAGGTGGGAGGAACCTATCGGCTCGGGTGCTCCGCCGGAGGCTGGGGCGAACGACGGGCCGCCGCCGGTGGTCTTGTCTCACGCAACCACGGCGGTTCCGAAGTGCGCTCTCTCGGTTGAACCCTCTCATGCCGTGCCCACCGACATTGCAGACGCGCTCGGGATTCTCGCGAGGCGGCTCGGGTGCTGCTTCAACGACAGCATTCCGCACAACGCCGGCTGGTTCGTGCCTGGCAAACCGATCGCCTACGTCAGCGCCATCGATGCGATCGAGGCGCTATTCAAGAACCTGAGTAGCGGCGGCACCATATATGAACCGACGAAGCGCGACGAGCCTGCGCGCGTCGGCCGCGCTCCGGTGAATTCGCCGGAATGTGATCTGTCGCAACCGGCGCTTTTCTGAGCGCGATCCTTGACCGGAGCAGGCAACTTGAAGGTAGGAAAACTCATTCTTTCGGCGGCAATCGGTATTCTGATCGTGGTTTCGATCGAGGCTGCGATCTTGAATCTTGATCTGGCTGCTCGACAAAGCGCCGTTCAGCCGGCGATCGTCCACGCCATCGCGGCGGCTCCGAAGCCGGATGGCTTGGTCAGCCGCGCTGAATTGTTTTCGACAGCCGTTTTCTGCGGGGGCGTATACGCGCTCTGCCTCGTGCTGCTCGCCGTGTTCTATCCGCTCATCGCGGGTATGGTATGGCAGCATCTGGTCGGTCCGGTGCTCGTGAAGCGGTGGTCATCGCTCGCGCAGAGCGCCGATCGCGGCCGACCCTCGTATATGCCAACCGAACCCGGTCAGCCGTTCGTGCTGAGCCTCGGGCTGTACCCGGCACCGCTGCACGACGTGATTGCGGGCATTCGCGACGGCTTTCTGCTCGGTGTCGGGGCGGCCGTCATGCCGGACGTTGTGACGCCGTGGGTCTTCACGGCGATTCTGGCCGTGATCGTGGCGAAACACGCCTGGCGCGTATCGAGCGCCGAAGGGGCCGTAGCCGTCGACCGCATGGTATTCGCCGGCAAGGAGGTTCTCATGTATGCGTTTGCAATCCTCGCCCTTCGCTCTGTGGATCTCCTGCATTGAGGCGGCAGTTTGACGCGTGAGTTAGTATGTGTATCGTTATATCGATACGCATACTGTGAGGGTGCCGAATGTCTCAAAATCCGAACGTCGCGCTGCCGCTCTCGAAGGCAATCGCGCTGGTCAAGTGGAAGCACCTTCTCGACAGGGAAATCGGGGTTGCGGGGCAGTCCCGCAGCGAACTGATCGCCGGTCTCGTCCGAGCTGGGGCAACGGAAGACTCGCTGAAGCGCTTCTGGCAGGAGACGAAGCATCTGGCCTGGCCGGCATCGGGCGGCGTCTCGCCGTGGGAAACCGCCTCCACTATCGGCTTCGCGCTCGAGGCGGAGTCGAGCGCCGGCGCGAGCGCTCTCGGGTCGGAATATGTCGCGCTGCTGCGGGCGGCATTGGCCGCGAAGAAGGCCGAAAGCCGAAGCATCAGCGAGGCCACGGACGAGCGGTTCGCGGACGCCATCATCGGAAACCGCCCCGAACGATTTGACGCTCTCGAAATTCAGGGTGTCAGGGAGTTCGTGGACCCATCCAATCCGGACGCGAGCTTCTGCGAAGTCGATAACGAAAGCCCCCAATTCTTCTCTGTGTACGTCCATTACCGGACCGGCGGGGTTGAATGCGTCGGTGATCACGGTTCGCATGAACTTGCCGCGGCGTATGCCAATGCCCTTTCCGAGGCCCACGGCTGGCCGATCTACGACTACGTTGCGCCGGCCGAAAATGCGGCGGTGCGGAGGCATACCGTAGGCGAGTGAATTCGGTGCAAATCCGTTTCCATCCGAAACGTGGCAGCATGGTGAATGGGATGACGGATGGTGGAACGCCTGTGAATGCGACCCGACGAGTCGTATGATTGGGCGACGTCGAAATTCAAAGAGGTCTAAGCGGTCATGGCCTTAGCGCGTCTCGGTGAGTCTGTCGGCTCAGCCCGCATTTCATCGGCCGGTAGCAACTGCATGATTGCGCGCGCAGCCTCCACATTCTTCGTGTGCAGCCATTCGTCATAGTCGGCCGGCCGCAGGATCACGATCGAGCGCTTCTCGTCCTCAGGGCCATGCATCTGCTTCATCAGCGGGTGATTATCGGCGTTGAGCGTCAGCATTGAGACGCCAATCAGCGGCCGGCCGTCGCGATCGGGATATCGCTTCCAGATCCCTGCAACGCAATACGTCGAGCCATCGGCCACGCCGATCTTCTGCCACACGCAGGGGCCCTTGACCCACTTGCCCTTGTCATCCAGCTTCGCATCCGGATAGGACGGCTCCATCACATACGCGGCCGGGATCAAGCATCGCTGACCGTCCGCCCAAGCTTTCTTGAACGTCGGTTTGATGCTGACCTCCTCGCCGCGCGAGTTGTATGTGCTGAACTTGTGCAGCTTCTTGCCGTTCGGCAGGATCTTCTCAGGCTGCATGAATTTCGGCCAGAGGCCGTACACGCCGGCGACAACGATCGCATCATCGCCGTCCGGCAGTATGGCTGGCGCGGTGTAGTCGGGCCATACGTCCAGAGCCCACGGGTCGCGCTGGAACAGATCGCCGATGCCGAGCTTCAGTTCGTTGATGCCCGGATCTTCGTTTGGCGCGCGGTAGGTAGTGCACACAGTGTTTCCTCGCCGTCAATCCTAGAACAGGTCGGCGGTCAGCCGCCGCATGAATCGCCCGTGGCCGCCGGCACCACTGTCGACCAGGCGAACCCAGACTGATCCGCACTCGTCGCACTGGAGAAACGTGTGTTCGGTCTGGTCGTGACCGCGGCCGACTGCTACTCGGCACGTAACGGGCCTGCCAATCTCCGTTAGGCCCTTGGGTTCGCGATCGTTTGCACAAGCGTTGCAGGCGGACATCGTAGGCTTCCTTGGACGTATAGCGGCCTCCGTATCGTATTCGTCCGAGCCGCCTATCGACAAGCGGATACCTTACGGTAGACTGTATATCCATACAGTGCCGGCGTCAAAAATGGGGACGGTTTGGGAGTATCAATACGAGTACACGGATCTCGAAGACGGGAAGGTGAAGCTTTATCCGTTTTGGCTAACGGAGACGGAAGCTGGTAACTGCCAAACGCTCATCGAGAACGACTTCGGGCGCAAGCTCCAGCGCCGCGAGCGAGTCGGGCCGCCGGCGTGGCGCGAAGCGTACAAGGTCGAGCCCTACGGCATCAAGACACTGCCGGAGTTTGATTCGCCAATGCATTCGGAGCTGGTCGAGTTGTATCGACGTGAGCGCGATCCGGATGTTCGGCGGGTGATCCTCGAAGTGGTCCGCGCGCGACGCGTGATGGGAGAAATCGAGAATCTGTTCCGCGCCATACGGGACGAGTACAAGGACAAGCTTGTGGCAATGAATGTGCTGCGCTGCCTCATCCAGAAAGAACGATGGCGCGTCGGCGGTGCGTTCAACGCTAGGTCTGACGTGGAGGCAAAGACGCGGGCTGCGACCGGCTCGCGCGAGGAAGGCGGTCGGGAGAATGGAGAAGCGGGGCAGTGAAGCACTCAAGAGTGGTTGACTGACAGCACGCGGATCGATCGCGCCCCATCTAGATGCGAAAGTTGGCGAGCCCAAGTTGGGGTCAGTTTTGGAAATTTACCGGGACGTATGCAATGAACGCTTGCACAAATCATCAACAAGCGATATTATCTTTTTCATACCTCCCTGCCCGCCTCGGCGAGTAGGCGCGGGGGCAGAAATGCTCCCTGCATCCATATCTCCCTGTTCACTTCGGTGGGCAGGCGCGAAGCCCCCGAAAGGGGGCTTCTGCATTTTCGGACTGACAAATGGCGGCAAATAAACCAAGAACCGCGGTCTACGTCGATGCATTCAATCTTTACTTCGGGGCTTTGAAGCGCACACCCCACAGGTGGCTTGATTTGGCCGCGCTCTGTAAGGCTTACCTCCCGAACAACGATATCACCGCCATAAAGTACTTCACTGCCAAGGTGAGCGCACGTCCGAATGATCCGCAGCAGCCCGCCCGTCAACAGGCGTACCTGCGTGCGCTGGAGACGTTGCCAACCGTGTCGGTAATCTATGGCCACTACCTTTCACACGAAGTGAAGATGCGGCTCGCGACTCCGCCGGCGAATGGCAGCGCGTACGTTAGCGTGATCAAGACCGAAGAAAAAGGTTCAGACGTGAACCTTGCGTCCCACCTCCTGCACGATGCACACCTCAACCGCTTCGACATCGCGGTGGTGATCTCGAACGACTCGGACCTGTGCGAACCGATCAAACTGGTCCGCGCGGATCTCAAGAAAATCGTTGGCGTCCTCAATCCCCACAAGAATCCTAGCCGGGCGATCCTCCCTCATATTGACTTCATCAAGCAAATCCGAGGCAAGGCACTTGCCGCCTCGCAATTCCCTGATCAACTGAAAGACGGGCAGGGGAACATGATTCAGAAGCCTGCGGGCTGGTAAGGGGCGAACAGGACCAACTGCTCGTCGTACATCCCGGCGAAGGCCGGCAACAGGCGCTCTTCGTCTATTCGGAGGAAGGGCGGGCCATCGCAGCAATCTTGCGACGGTCGCCCTGGAACACCCGGAATTTTCGGAAGTCTTCGATCTTCGGGCTGTTCGGCCAAGCGTCGTTGAGCTTGTCGAGGTGTTGTCCGATCGAAGCGATCAGGCGTTGGATCTTCGCCCGCCTGTCGGGTCCGGTGCTTGTCCGAACTGCCTTGGCGAGTTCATCGAGAGGGTAGTCGATGTAGAAATCGAATGAACTTTCGGGTCGGCCGGTCGCTTTGACCCACCAGGCTCGCGCTGCCTTCCCCGCGAACTCAGAAATGTCCTCGGCCAGCGTCAGCACCTCGTCCGTCGTCGCGGCGTCGAGTGAGGCAACGCCAAGTTGGGCGAGTATGAGCTTGGTTTGCCGCTCCTTCGTCTCCTGCTCGCGTCGCGCATCTGCTTCGAGCTTCACCTTCCGAGCGATCTTCTCGGCTCGCTCGAGGTCATCTCCCAATACATCGAGGGCCTGGTGCGCTTGCTTGATCGCATCGATTTGTTCGGACGACAGATATTGGCCAAACGTTTCGAGTGCAGTGCGCAGCGATCCAACCGTCCGCCGCACTGTGCCGCGATGCCTTTTGATATCGGCGTCGCCGACCCATTCGGCGTTGAGCCGAAAGC
This sequence comes from Burkholderia aenigmatica, assembly GCF_048627025.1. Taxonomy (NCBI): domain Bacteria; kingdom Pseudomonadati; phylum Pseudomonadota; class Betaproteobacteria; order Burkholderiales; family Burkholderiaceae; genus Burkholderia; species Burkholderia aenigmatica. The sequence continues at coordinate 30,783 of NZ_CP184473.1, forward strand.
GCTTGTAGATGAGTTCGTCGCGCGTCATCGCTGCAAAGTCGGCGCACGAATCCCTTAGGTAGACGTATCGATTCGGTGCCTCGTACCCTTTCGAGCACCCCCAGGACAGTGAGGTGCCGGTGAAATTCCGGCATTCTTCGCATCGGACGGGACCAGAAACGGGGGACTCCACAGGCGGCTTCATCGCGTCAGAGTCCCTTGCGAATCTCTTCGGCGCGGCGCTCAAGCTCAGGAAGCAGGATCAAGTCCAGCAGCTTTTGCTTGCTCTTGACGTTGGTATGTTCGAAGACGAAGTTGTAGAGGTCCAACGTTGACGGCGTGACGCGCCAGAGCACCGACTCCGAAGCCTTTTCGGCGACATCGGCCGTGGCTTTCGGTTGGACCGCGGCGACGCGCCGCTCAACGGCAGCGGGCGCAGTGCTGGCGGCGACCACTGGTTGCGGCGCAGGCGTATCCACCGGCGCGGGCGTAACGACGGTAGCCGGTGCGGCCGCAGCTTGGGGAGCGGGAGCAGACGAAGGTGCGGCCGCTGGCACTGCGGCCGGCGGCTCCGCTGCGCCAACGGCAGCCCGTCGCTCGTCCGCGCCGGACGCAAAGCGCTCCAGTGCAGCCGGGTCTACGACGTGTTTCCTGTTAGGACGGACGAATCCGCTCATGCCAATACCTCGTATGCGAACAATTGGATCTCAGCCTTCGCCTTGGAGTTGTCCATTTCGACCACGCCGAAACCTTCAAGAAGCGCTTGCTTGTAGATCTTCCGATGGCCGATGGTCGTGTCCGCCAACTGGATCTGGTCGAATTCCTGAAGAAATGCCTTTGCAGCGAGCACTTCCTTCGGCGATGGATCGTGCGGGGCCATGTTCAGCAGACCGAAGGCGCGCAGATCAGGATTGAGCCCCTTCGCCAAGCTGATGACCTCGTTCATGTGGTCCAGTGTCTCGAGATCGGCCTGGCTTGCGGCGAACGGCACATAAACCTTATCCACCGCGGCAAGGGCTGTTCGAAGTTCCTTGCTATCGTGACCGCCCACGTCAACGATCACGTACTTGTAGCGAGTCGCCAGATCTTGAACGGTCTCAAAAACGTTCCCGGATTTCTGAGTGCAATGGATTTTCGCGATCGGCACACCGCCGAGGATCTTGTTGTTCCTGCGGTCGATCCAGTTCGAGGCGGTAGCCTGGGGGTCGCAGTCGACGATCATTACGTCATGGCCTTCGCCGGCGAGGTAAGCGGCGAGATTGGTCGCAGTCGTGCTCTTACCAGTGCCACCTTTTTCGCTGGCCACTGCGAAGACCGCGCCTTCGTCTCCGTTGACGGCAGGATTCACGTTCATTCGATTGCCCCTTTGTAACTATATCGAATCATATCAAATGCTATCACTTGATAGCAGACTTTCTAAGCAACCGATGCCGCACCGGCATCGCGACCGTCGCCATGCTGCGCGGACAGAGCAGCTTCCAGTGCGCGAACACGGGCCTCAGCCGCTCCGGTGCGCGCCATCGCTTCGGCTAGCTTCGCGATCGCCTCGTCGCGATCCTGCTGAAGACGGTCAGCCAGCTTTTCCGCCGCCTCGGCTCGCCCTTCGAGAATTCCGCGTTCGTTGGAGAGGCGATTGATGTTGCCCTGCATGCTTTGCATGGCGATGTTGAGCGCTCGATTGTTCTCATCGGCCTCTTTCCTCGCCTCGCGATCGCGTGCGGCCGCGGTCTTGTAGTCATCCGCCACCACGAGCAAACGTCGTTGCTCGCGCTCAACACGATCGGAAGCGGCTCGCAGTTCCTCGATCGTGCGCTGCAAATCGGCAGCTTCCTCGGCACGCTTGCGTTCACGCTCTTCGCTTTCGGCCCGCACCTGGGCGAGGGATTGTTCGGCGGCATGACGGGCGGCTTGTTCGCCCGCAAGCTGAACGGCCAACTCTTCACGTTGTGCGTCGGCCGCAGACGCTCTTTCGGCAGCTTGGCGAGCAGCAGCTTCCGCCGCAGTTGCTCGGCGATCGGCTTCGGCCGCGCGCGTTTCAGCGGCGCTTACGGATGCTTCGGCTTCAGCACGAAACGCCGCCAGCGCGGCGTCTGCTTGGGCGAGGGCGTTGTCCCACACGGTTGCCGCCGCCTGGCCGAAGACTTCGAGAAGGAATTCGGGAAGGTCGGGGCGCTCAATCCGGACTCTTGCGGCCTCTTGGAGCCGCTTCCAGAACTGGTTGATCTCGTCCTGCGCCGTACTCGTACTCGGGGATCGGCCGTCCTCTGCGAGCAGGGAAACCAATCGCGTAGCGCCGGCGCGCTCGCCGAACTTAACGAAAAGGGTCTCGATCAGTGCTCGAAGCTGCGTCCGGTAGTCGCCGCGATAGGGGTGCTCCTCGCGGATACGCTCGACCTCCGCACGGATGCGGTCTTCCAGATCAAGGTCGCGCGGTTTATTCGTACCCGATTTCATGCTGCTCCGCTTCGATTTGATATCAGACGCTATCGTTCGCAATCATATGATTGCATTCGATAGCAAATGGTTTGATCGCATGGCGCGAGCCTACTATCCTTGCGAAATCAACCCTTTGGGGCGAGATTTTGCAGCATATCACCAGGTCTATCAACAGAAACTGTTGATAACCAGGACACTACGATATCGAATCGTATCAAATGCTAGCATTCGATATCGTAACCCAGCAAATCGCATCATATCGAATCAAACGCTACGCTATCGAAGGATTTGATGTGCTGATGTAGTGCAGCATCATCGCGTAGTTTGCTGCGTGAACCTCGTGCCCCGGTGACTTGTCCGCGCAGATCGCATGGGCAATCAAGTCACCGACGATCGTCGCGCGCAGGGAAGGGTCATCCCACCCGGTGCGGCCCTCTGCGGCCTTGCCTGCCATGGCCGCCTTCATTGCGGCCGCAAAGCCGTCGATCGCGGCATTGATCCGCTCGATCTCACGCTCGACGGCCGCGGGGTCGATCGGTTGTCCATCCAGTGCCTTGCGCATGCCAACTTCCTCCAGGGGTGAATTGCGCGCTCGCCGGCGCGAGCGCGAGGGCGTTGAAACGGCCGACGCACGCCACGAAGCATAGAAAAGCGTTGACCGGAGATCAACTCATGATTACGTACAACGTCATTTTTATGATTCTCACTTGCTCTTATCTGACATAACGGTTATTATGTCACTCAGTAGGCGCAGGGCAGGTTAGATCATCGCATTTCCGTGAAACATTGGCACCATTTCGCCGGCAATGCTTTGCTGCTCAAGGGATGCGGCGGGGACGCAGTTTTGCCGTGAAACATCCCGAAGATTGCGTATCGTTACATCGATACGTGTTTTTTGAGCGAAATCCTCGCATTTTTGGGCTTCTTAGCCCGCGATTGGAGAACAGAATGGCAAACCACGTTTCCCTCAAGGCAATGGCCGAGGACAAGAGCATCGAGGGCGTCTCGAAGGTCACCCACTTCAAGGTTGACCCTCGCCTCATCACGATCGAGGAAGGTTTTAATGTCCGGGCGAAAATCAATGGCGTGATGACGCCGGCGCGCCGCGAGTACATCGATAGCCTCAAGGCAGCCAAGCTGGCTGGTGCGACGTTCCCTCCTCTCGATGTCCGGGTCGAGGATGGCGTCGTTATCCTCATCGACGGCGAGAATCGGCTGCTCGCTGATCTGGAACTTATTAAGGAGGGAAACGACATCCAGACCGTGGAGTGTCGCCAGTTGCGCGATAACGACGCCGAACGGGTCGCGCACATGGTCGGTACCGGTGAGCAAGGCTTGAAGCTCACGCACCTCGAAGCGGGACACGGTTATCGTCGCCTTCGCGGCTTCGGCTGGTCGGTGCAGCGCATCGCCAAACGCGCTCGCAGATCTGACACGCACATCGAGCAAGGCATCATGCTGGCAGAGTCGGATACGGCGATCCAACAAATGCTCATCAAAGAAGAGGTGGCGGCCGATGTGGTCCTACCCCTACTGCGTAAGCACGGCAGCAAGAAGACCCTCGAGATCCTGATCGAGCGCCTTGAGAAGGAGCGCGCCAACGGCGGCAAGAAGGTCACGGCGAAGTCCCTGTACGGCCCGGCAATTCCGCGTCAAGTTGTCAGCAAGGTGGTTTCCTCGCTCGATACCTTCTACACTCGGCTGTCGGAAAGCGATCGCGAGAATCTCCAAACGCTCCTGAACGGTAACGAGGCCGAACTGGAGGGCAAGACGGTCACCATGTCGGCCGCGAGCCTGAAGGCGCTTTTTGACGCGCACCAAGAGGTGCAGCAGGTGTACGCGAAATCCGAAAAGCGCGAACAGAACAAGCGGGCGCGAGCAGCTTCCGCTGCGGCGGCAAGTGATGCCAAGGCCAGCGATGACGAGTTCAGCTTGGACGACGTGGTGACCCAACACAAGACCCAGGCAGCAGCGTGACGATGACGGCACTCACGACGACTCCCAACCAGGCGTTCGCACTCGCGTTGAACGCAACGCTTCCGCCCTCGCTCGACGGCAGCGCGGGCGAGAACCGGGGTGCCGGCAGGCAGCAGATCGCAGCGAATACCGATTGGGAAGCAATTCGGCTCTGGTTGGGCCAATTCTCCGACCAGCAGAAGACCTACGACGCCTACGAAAAGGAGGTCGTGCGCTTCTATGTGTGGGTGCTGGCGAGTCGCGGCAAGCCATTGTCATCCGTCGTCTACGAGGATTGGGACGCGTATCTCGCATTCCTCGCCGATCCGCAACCGCGATCGGTTTGGGTCGGCACGAAGCGTGGTCGGCGCGACAAGGATGGCGGAGTGTCGAAGCACTATCGGCCGTTCGCCGGCCCGCTGCGACCATCGAGCATCCGTTACGCACAGGGCATCATCTGGTCGATGTTCGAATGGCTGCGCAGCGTGGGTTACCTGGCCGGAAATCCCGTCATTCGCAACCGCCGCCGCCTGAAGAAGCCGGAGCGCTCGCAATCGCGCTTTCTGACGGAGGATCAGTGGGGCGCGGTACTTGCCGCTATCGAGGAATTACCCCGCGAAACCGTCTATCAGCGGCAGCACCACGCCCGCTGGCGATGGATGGCGACGCTGTTCTATATGACGGGCATCCGTACCGCGGAAGCGATCAACGGAACGATGGGCGGCTTCTCTGCCATTCAGGACCGCGAGGACGCGCGCAAACGCCATTTCCTGACCGTGATCGGCAAGGGCGACAAAGAGCGCTCGATCCCAATCCCGGACGCCTTCTTGCCCGAGATCTCACGCTACCGTGAGGCATTTGGCCTCTCGCCATGGCCCGCGCCGGCGGAGGCGACGCCGCTCGTATTCTCGCTTCGCGCCAAAACCGCATTCCGGCCGCTGACGCGGCAGTCAGTTTGGGTCTTGTTCAAGGAAATTTTCAAGCATGCCGAGTCGGTGCTTGCTCGAACCGATCCGGAAAGCGCTTCGCGTCTGAAGGCAGCTTCGACGCACTGGATGCGCCACACTGCCGCAACCGACATGCTGAACGCTGGAGCGGACCTGCGCACGGTGCAAGCGGTCTTGGGACACGAAAGCATCTCCACGACGTCCATCTACTCGCACAATGAAGATTTGAAACTGCACCGCGATCTCAACGACAAGCATCGCATCCGGTGGTCTGAGTCCGGCAATAAGCCGGACTAAAACCGACATTGCGCTCCAGGCAAATTTCACGCATCATATATACGATACGTAATTAATCGGAGGGGGGGGTACATGGGCAGCATCAACAAGCAGATCCTTCTCGGTCGCCTAACCACTGACGCAGAGGGGCGGAGCATGCCGAGCGGCGGCATGGTTGCCAACCTCAGAATCGTGACCTACGAGCGCTATCAGGAGAAAGGCAGCGGCGACTGGAAGGAATTCGCGGACTATCACCGCGTCTCGGTGTTCGGCCCGCCGGCGGAATTGGCGCGCACCCTGAAGAAAGACACGGAAGTTTACGTCGAGGGGCGCACGCGCACGCGCAAATACCAGCAGGACGGCCAGGACCGCTACATCACCGAGGTCGTCGCCAATGTCATATTTCCGACTGGCGAAGCGGCCGGCCGCGAACGCGAAACGGCTCAGCCTTCGCCTGCCGTTTCCCGGTCAACCGCCCAGGCTGACGGCCCGGCGGTCGGAGCGGACGATCCCGAATTCGAAGCGCCGTTCTGACGATGGCAGCCATGCGAACAAGGAGTGGGCGGACGCCTGTGGCGTTTTTCCACATCGTCAGCAACGGCGGCGTTGACATGGGATGGATAGGCTACTGCGAGTCAATCGGCGAGGCGATGATTCCCGCCCTGCTTCATCCCGATGGCGCGGACGGCGCTGAGAAGCGCTCTCTTTCCGATCCCCCGGAAGTGATCGGTGTGTACAACGGTGAGGCATACGTGCCGCACTCGTGGATCAGAAAAGCACTCAAGGAAAAGCGTGATCTGTTCGTTATTGACGCAATGAAGATTGCCGCCGAGAACGGCATCCAGAAATCCAAGGGCGAAATGCCCGACGATTCTGACCGACCGGACGACAACGCGGATGCAGCGCCGGAAGGTCGACCACTACACGGAGAAGAAGATGAAACGAATCCTGACCACGACGGCGACGATGCTCCTCGCAGCAGCTTTGCTGAACGGCTGCGCCGTTGGAGCTTCCCCCGCCGTCGCTGATGACGCAACCGTATCGACCATCCAGGCGGGCCGCACTACGAAGAAGGACGTGCTTACCAAGTTCGGCCAGCCGAGCGAGCAGACGAGCGACGACAAGGGCAATGCGACGTGGCATTACCAGCGCGTCGAGAACTCGGCGCTTGCCTTCCTGCCCGGCCTGAACTTGCTCGGCCGCTCGGAAAAGAACAGCGAACTGACCATCCGATTCAATTCACGTGGCGTTGTGACGGGCTACGACTACAACCACCGAAACCTGTAACCCTGCCATGGAAATCACGATCAATCTCGCCGCACCGTCGGCCGAACAGAAGGCCCGCTTTCAGGGCGAAGCGTTCGAGCAAACCATTGCGGCCATTCGAGATGCGGTTGGAGACGCGTCGGCCACCATCCACGTGTTCGGTGCTACGCCCTACGTCATGTACACCGCCGCAGTCCAGAAGTTCTCCGACTTCGAGCGCAGCATCACAAGCCAAGACAACACGAAATGATGAAGATTGCTTGCACGTCGTCGCTCATTGCGGCCTACGTCTTCTCGACTGCTGCGAGTGGCCAAGCGCTACACCCCGCTGATCGATACGACATCAAGAACGAAGCCGAGTTTGCCGTGCAGAAAGTAGCCATCAAGGCCGGCGAGCCCATTGCCGAACACGGAGGCTACATCGTACCGGTCGCAGTTGCGAACGAGAAATGCACGGTCACCGTCAGGCCCTACACGCCGAAGTCCGATCTCGAACCGCCACGGCGTTGGAAAGCGGAACCTCCGGTGTGCCGCAAGTAGGAGGGGGAAGGCCGCGGACGCCTGATCGTTGCCGTCACTGACGGCAACAGTGAGTCGTCCGACTCATCCATACCTACAGAGAAAAAGAACATGAAGAAGCAGTTCCTGTTGATGACCTTGGCAGTCGCGTGTCATTCGGCTTTCGCAGCTACCGAACAGGAAGTCCAAGACACAGCGCAAAGGGTCACGCCGGCACAACTTGCGATCCTGCATCAGGATCTGCAGCAGATCGCGGGCGAACTGGTCAATCAGCAGGCAAGTGAAACGGCGGCTCGCCGGGTGTCGCAAGACCCCTTCTCGTTCTGCTACTTCAAGAACGAGGCATATTCGCTTGGCGCTGTTCGTGACGGACTCGTATGCGAAGACACGGGCGTCCATATGAGAACGTCTGATGGCGCGATCGACCGCAACCGTAGCTATCCGCTCCGCTGGATTCCGGTTAGCCCGAAAGCACATCGGAGCAACGGTTGACGACGCACGATGGAAAAGCATTTTATCCTGCTCGATGACGCGGAGTTCTACATCGAGCGCAACTGTAACGGCGACGCGGCCACGACAAACGGCTTTCTGCTTCGCCGGTGCGCCACTACGCCGCTGACGCCCGGCGGTTACGAGTGCATCGGCGGATATGAGCGCTGCGCATCAGGCGAATGGCGCGCATCGATCAATGCGCCGTATGACAGCGCATCGGATAGCGATTGCCGCGAACTCGGACGCTATGCGACCAACCTGGATGCGATTACGGTCCTGTGGAAGGCTCGCCGTGACGCTTACTGCCAGCACTAGGAACCGGACATGTTCAAACGCCTTTGGTGCCGAGTATTCGGCCATGCGAAGCCGATCACGTATAAAGTGCGTGAGCGCAGCTTTTTTTACTTGGGGCCGGACGGTCAAGGCATGGCTGACAACATTCAGTGGGAGTGCCCTCGCTGCGGAGAGCAAGCAAACGCGATTTCGCTGAAGGGGCCTCGGCCAGAGCGCGTGCCGGCGGCCAATCGCGTTACGGTCGACCGAATGAAGTAATAGCGCGTCATGTCGCTGCGGGCAGCGGCGCACTTCCGCGATGCCGCTACACGCCGCTGTCGAACACACTAACGTCGAGGAGGCTCCGCATGGACGAGGGAATAAAAAAGCAGATCACCGATTTTGCGGTCATCAAAGAATTGCTCCCGGCCGCGCGGATCGCAGGGAGACTGCGCGCCTGCGGCATTCGGATCGTTGGCGAACCGAGATCGCTCAAGGCATTGAGAGAGCTTTACGACGAGGGGGACAAGGCCGCTGGCGAAATCCTCGAAAATATGTTTCCGAATGGCCATCTCGAAGTTTCCCGGTCCGGCCGATAAAGAGCGCTAGATCGCGCGCCCCCTGCAAACAACAAGGTGAAACAGAAGTGACGATTCTTCGAATGGACCATGAAATAAGGGACCGCGTCGAGCGTGAGTTGAAGGCTCAGCCCAACCGCGCCGGCCGCTTCATCCTGTCAGTTGCAAACGCCGCAGGCAAGATTGCATACGAGCTTGAGCCGATAGCCGATCGGCAAGCAGCGATCGAAAGTCTTGCGCGGCGGTATCGCCTGGCCGGCTCGCCTTTGCGGCGGGCACTCGTGGTCAATTCAAATGAGGAAGCGCGCGCGGTGGGAACCTACTTCGCAGACATCGACCAGTCGCGTCGCCTCGCGAACGAAGAGCTTCTTGTGCTGGAGCGATTCATGAACGCCGATGACCGCGGCGAATACATGATCTGCTCGCCAGAGTTAAAGGCGGCCGTGGAAGCATTGACGTCGGCTCCCCAACAACCGCAGCACCGAGTCTAGCAAACGCTTTATAGACGGCCTCGTCCTGACGCCGTACCATGATCATCTCGCAATGCCAGGGTCGAGGATGCGATGAAGCGCATGGCAACCTACAAAGGCTGGACGATAGACGCCGCACCTATCATCCTTGCGAATCAAAGGCTCTTCCAATCCTGCGCGATTGTCGAGCGCGAGCACGGTGAGCGTTTCGTGTTCGTTGATCTTGGCAATCGTGTCTTTCGCTCACAAGCCCACGAGCGAGGTATCGAGTGGGCGAAGCGCTGGATCGACAACAACTACACCTCCGGCACGGCCGATGAGCGCGGCCGCACCGCCGCCTGCTAGCTCTGCTTCGGTGCCTGGGATCGCATCGTTGCCGCGGGAGCGTCGACCGGCACGATCTTGCCGTGCTCGTACCGGTAGCTCACGGTCTGCTCCTGACCCACTACATACGTCATCGTCGCTGCCAGTTGACGATCGTGCAGCAGCAGTTCGCCTGCCACGTCCTGCAACGCATGAAACTCGGTGACGCGGACGATCAGGCCGGTGTAGTCCTTGCCATGCGCCGCCTCGGCGACTCGAACAGAACGACCATCCGATAGCGCGGCCGTCAGCAGCTTGCGTGACGCAAGCCGCCGCATGTAGGGATCGGTCAGCTTCTCGGCCACCCAAGGCAGGACCGCATCCTCGACCGGAAACTCCACCTCTTCGTCAGCCTTCGTGGCGACGATCCGCAAGTTGCCTGGCTCTTCCGAGTTGTCGATCACCGTCGCCTGGTCCGCGTGCTCGAAGGCGGCCGGCAGCAGATCCATAGTCGCAGCATAGCGACGACGAATCGCGTCCGGTTGGACAGCGTGGCCACCATCCAAAACGCGGCCGGCGACCCGGCTCACGTTGATTTCAGGATCTTCCGTCGTGATGAAGAACAGGGAGACGCGGTAGCCGAGCGCCTTTGCCTGCGTCATCAGTGCGACCTTTTCGGGCGTGGACATGACGGTTTCGAAGGCGAAGTCGCGCCCCTCCTGCAACGCCTGAAGACGGCGTTCCTCCGCCATCTGCGCGGCCCTCAGGTTGCGCTCGCGGTAATCCGGAATTTGATCTTGGAGGGTGCGGGCGATGTCATCGGCGTTGATGTACTCTCCGGAAAACTGATCCGGGTCACCGACGACTGCCTCTGTGATGGTTGACTTCCCCGAGCCGTTCGGCCCGGCGAAGATGATGACTGCGGGATTGCCTTTTTCTTCTTCGTTCGTGCTGGTCATGCGACTTTGAGGGTTTTACGCTTCGCGCTGGACGCGCCGACGCTTACCTTGACGACATCGCCGGACACCTCCGTCGCCGCCTCTTTCGGCTCACGCACGACGTAGGCGGGTTTGATGCCCTTTGCCTCAAGGTTACTGACGGCCTTCTTCACCGCCGCGTTGGCGCGTGCCAGAAACACGTCGCTGGTCATATAACGGCCGAGTTTGTCAGCAGGCATGATCCACTCCATTGGATACCTTCTGGTTGACATTATACTCCTCGGCATGGTACTGCGCGCAACATCTACCGCCCTTCGGCAAGTGTGCCGGCACGCACCCGGCCCGCCACCGCCCCGGTCACTCCCACACCGTTCGAGAGCGCGTAATGAATCAGATCCGCGTTGGTGCGAAGCTGAAGCTTCTCAAGCAGGCGCGAACGGTACGTGCTGGCCGTCTTGACGCTGATTGACAGTGCTCCGGCGACATCCACCAACCTCATTCCACGCGCAAGCAGACAAAGCGTCTGGTACTCCCGATTCGACAGGTCTTCGTGGGAAGGCTCGGCAGTTTGGCGGGAAATCTGGTGGATCAGCGATGTGAGCGAACTCGCCTGCACGAACCTGCCGCCAGCGGCCACGGCGCGCAACGCATCCTGGATTTCCGCACGCGTCGCCTGAGCACCGACGACGCCGTTCGCACCGCTGCGCAGCGCCCTCAACGTCCGATCGGCACCCGCGGCTAGATCGAGGGCGAGAATGCCCATCGCCGGCGAGAGCGACCGGAAACGGGCGATTAGATCCAGCGCGGGCGCGCCATTTAGGTCCAGATCAATGACGACAACAGCGTAGCGTTCCAGGTGCCGCATTTTCTCGGCGAGATCTCGCACCGATGAGGCGAAATCGCAGGCATGAGCGACGCCAGCACCTAGCACCACCGCCTCGATGCCGAGGCACCGCAGCGGGTCAGAGACGGCCACCAGCACATTCAGGTCACTCGACATAGTGTGACCTCGCTACGGCCGCATACGCGGCTTGGTGGCAGTTCCCGTGGTCGGATCTGGCACTTCCACGCTAAGGCCGACCAACGAGGCCGGCACGGCATCGAGAGGACGCTCGCTCGTCCATTGACCGCGCTTCCGGGCGGGAAGTCGGTCGAGAGACTGGAACGTAACGCCCTCCTTCTCGTCGCGATACTCCCAAGCCTTTGCATTCGCTACCTGCGAGTCGATCGCCGACCGAAGGTCTGCGTCGGCAATCCAACGGGTCATGTACTCCCGGCCGCGCTCCGCGCATTTGAGCTTCACGTGATTGCCGTCGCGCTCAACCGGCTCGCTGATGAAATTCGCAGTGTGCCCGTTGTATCCGTCCGGCAAGCTGACCACGGTGTACAACGCGCCGGAAACCGATACGGGTCGCCCCAACATCTGCCCAGCAATCTCACGCACATTGTCGGGAGACTGACTCGCCGCGATCATAAGAGCGCCGGCCTTCCCTGAACGCATGAGCGGGTTCGCCAGAGGCTGCTCAGGTGTCGGCTCGCTCTCGCTCAACAGTTCTTGAAAATGGCTGTCCAGTGTCTCCACCGCGACGCGCGCGGCGGGGAATGGCGCAAGAGCCTCGCGAAAGATGCTGATTAACTCTTGCACCTTCGAGACTTCGATAAGCTTTGGCATACCATGCTCGGGCATTTTTCTCACCTATCCAAGGAGGAACATACTGATCCATCACTTATTGCGCATCTTCATCGACGGCTTGTTATCCAACGATTCGGCATCCTTTACGTCTTCGTCTGCCTGCTGATCGACAACCTTCCAACCGTCCACAAGCGTCTTGCGCCAACCAGAGGCGAACACGTCTTGTCCATACTCAGCCTCCAGCTTGTTCTCGACGTACTTGTGCTTCGGATAGAACTGCGCCATGTAGCGTCGCGCGACGGCGTCGAACACGCGCTGCTCTTCCGCGGACAGACCGCTGGCGAGTTCGCCGGTCGGAATGATCGCGTGGTGTGCAGAGACCTTGGAATCGTTCCAGCATGAATACTTGAAACTCGGATTCGTCCCACTCGCGAGCTTCATGTACTGTCCCGAGATGCCCTTCAGCACGTCCGGCGCTTCTTCATGCATGGACTGCGGGAGAAACTGGCAATCCGTACCGATATAGGTGACCATCTTGCGCGTCTGATACAGAGACTGCGTTGCTTTCGACGTCTCCTTTGCCGACATACCGTGCCGCGCCGACATTTCCGACTGAAGCTTTGCCAGGTTGAACGGCAATGGAGGCTCCTGCTCGCGTTCGATCGCGGTGAAGTGCGTGACAACGCCCTCCAGCCCTGCCTTGATGCGTGCCACGATGCCCTCGGCAACGCGCCGATCGATGATTCGGCCTTCGCTGTCGATACCGGCCTGATCCGCACCCTCCAGACGGCCTGTCCATTCGAGTACGCGGCCGTCGGGCAATTCGATTTCGGGCACGTAATAGGTGATCGCCTTGAAATTCCGGATCTCCAGTTCGCGCATGACCACAAGGCCAAGCGTCGGGGTCTGGACACGACCGACAGACAGCGCTTCATCCAGGCGAACGCCGATTGCCGCTCGCACACCACGCGAGCCGTTCATGCCGATGAGCCAGTCCGCCTCGGAGCGAGCTTGGCCGGCGTAGCGTCGGTTCACGAATTCGGGCTCGCCATTTTTTCGCCGATTCTCCGGCGCAAACGCGTTCCGAAGAGACGCTTCGTTGTTCGCGCTGACAAGCACGCGCTCAACGGGCTTTCCACTGCCATCAGGGTTGATGCCGGCATATGCGATAACCTCGTCGGCTATCAACTGCCCCTCGCGGTCGATATCACCGGCATTGACGATGATGTCTGCTTCCTTCAGCAGCTTCACGACCGTTCGAAGCTGGTCGGCAGTCTCTTTGTCTGCAAAATGCCGAAACTTTGGCGGCAGGATCGGCAACTGATCGAAGCCACGCGCGGCCTTCTGCGCTTCGCTCATGTAGTCCTCAGGCTTCCCGATGCCGAGTAGATGCCCAACGTTGTTGGTAACGTAGTCGCCGTTCTTCAGCAAGTACGCGCCCGGCAAACGCTTTTCGATACCAAGAAATTCAGCGATGTGTTTTGCTACAGCGGGCTTTTCGGTGAGGATGGTGCGCTTTGGCATGTAGTGACCTTTACGAGATTCTGAGCTTGCGGATGGGAGCCCGAGGGACGTCGAGACACGCAGGCATGTAGTCGTGGGGAATCGGCTCGGCGCTCTCGGCAAGGAAGCGCTCCTTCGCAGCCCTCATTGCGGGCGTATCGCGGTCCGTGATAACAGGACGGGCGACCTCCGGCTTTCCGACAACACGGTTCAGCGCATTGCCGGCGTGATGGCCGACATCCACGAACTGCTCCCATATCACCGACTGGCCAGCCATTTCATGCTGCACGGTGTCGGATGCCCCCTCAAGCAGATGACCAGGTATCGTCTTCATCCGCGCGTGCTCGGCGGGCGTGAACTGTCGCAGCAACTCAGGGTTCGTCGGGTGACGGAGCTTCGGGTCGGTACTCCGTACGCGGCTGTATCCCTCGGTGAGCGTCCCGATGCTCGTATCCGATGCATCGAAAACCTGCATCTTGAAATTCTTGCCCTCGGCCTTGTCTCGCTCCTGCTTGTCCTTGAGCCCTTGCATCGTGGACCACCGCGGATCGTCCGCGCCAATCGGGTCCAGGATCTCCGAGAGTTCACGCGGTACGGTATCTGGAGGCACTAGCTGATCAAAGTCGAAGCTGATCCCGTGGGTGACAGCCACCATGCACCACCGCTCACGATTGTCGATGGCTCCCCACTCCTTACCGCTCAGCACGCGCTCGTGAGTGGTGTAGCCAAGGTCGCGTAACTGCGTGCGCAGGATGCTCGCCGAAGCCGAAGTCGCGTAGGTCACCACGTTTTCGATCAGCACGACCGCCGGCGCGGCCTTGTTGAGAAGGATTAGGGCGGATACCACCAGGTGCCCGACCTCCGGGTGCTCCTCAGGGTGCTTCAGCCCTCGTTTTGCGACGCCCGCTCTGCTCGCGCCGCTGCACGGGATTCCAGCCTCGAGGATTTCAACCTTTGGCACCTGCGCCAGTGCGCGATCGTCAAAGGCTAGCTCCTGCATCGGTGCAGCCAGCGGCACCGTCTCACGCGACCACGCGTCGTTGTTGTGCGCCGCATGCTCGATTAACTCCGGGCGGATCTCATTTGCAAATGCCAGCTTCGCCTTGATGCCAGCACGGCGCAGGCCCTCGTGAATCGCGTGGGTGAGAATCCCGCCGCCATGCGAGAGGCTACCGATCGCAAGCGGCTCCCCGTTCTCCAACTTCTCTCGCAGCCGCTGAAACCGCTCCTGCTTCTTGATTTCCGAAGCGAGAGGGACGATGTAGATCTCGCCGTCCTTCGGAATCACCCGCACGGCCGCCATGCCGTCGAAAATGGCGAGCAGCGCCTTACTGTTCAAGTCGATGACCGGCAGTGTCCGCTCACGGACTTTCTTCGGAGACACGATTCTGGTGCCATCCGCCTTGACCGTAAGGACAACGGAATTGCCTTTGACATCGATTTCGTAGCTGGCGCCCGGCTGAAACCCTGCCTTCTCAAGCTCCAGTCCTTGAAGCCAAATGCGCGGCTTCCCGCGGTTGGCGCCTATGTTCTTGACGAAATAACCGTTCACAGGGTGGCCTCCGACGCACGACCTACGCCATACGCATTTTGGTACGCTGGTTCGGCGAGGTGCCGTAGGCTTCGTGCTCCTCCCGATCCCATCGCTTATAGTCTTCGAGGTTGGTCGGGGGATAGCCCAACTCATCGCTGATCAACTCGCGAAGCGCCGCATCCCATTCCAACGAATTGACATCGGAGACCTTGCGATCAACGAACGCATTGGGATTCTCCTCATAGACCACATCGTCACGCACGTACAGCGCGCCGGCATTCAATCCATGCAGACGCGCGAATCGATTGAGGATGTAGACTTGCCGCTCCGTCTCTCGCCAGAAAGGCGAATCGACCTCGCAAATCGGCCGGAAGAACGCCGGATTACTGTCGGACCAGGGCGGCGGTGCAGCGTGCTCGCGCGCGAAACGCGCGGTATTCAGCACTACCTTGTCGCCGCGCAGTTCCAGATCGAGCACGTTGACTCGATGCGCAAGCGCGATTCGCCTGAGCATTTCAACCGTTCCCGGCGGCTCGCGCATTTCGGCCTGCATGGAGTGCCGCCAATCTTGCCCTTGTCCGGCCTCCGTTGACCGATGCCGCGCCCACGTATAGCGGCCCTCGTCATCGACCGGTTCTGACTCGACGGCGATAAGCGTTTGCGTCGCCTCACGCTGCAAATGTGCACCTTGACCATGCAGCGCTGCCTTGATTTTCTGGAAGCCTCGCGAGAGCGTAACCGCCGCCGCACTTACGATCGGGGCGGCAACCATGAATGCGAAACCGCGCGCCTGCGCGTTACCGCCGAACGACGGAAGCTTTCCCTCGATGCCACGAAGAAGGAACTCACCGAAGGAGTACTGTCCAAGCGTTTGCTGGTACGCGCCAAGCGCCTCCATGCTCCCGCGGAGCGCCGGACCTACATCGCTTCCATGCCGGAGAAGACCAAGCTCGCCATGCGCCTCGAGCGCACAACCAGCAGCCACTACCGTCGCACCGATCACCGCAGGGAGACTGACTGCCATCTTGAGATCGACCTTCGACAGCTTCTCGGCGAAGCGCGCGAAAATGCCTTCCGCCTTCTTTTGGAACTCGCTCACTTGATGACCTCAGTTGATGACCGGATACTCGTGCTCAACGAGTTCGCAGAACTCGTCGGCCATACTCAACATGCCGACCGTCTCGGGGTTAGCGGCGTCGATCCGGCCGGCCACGTAATCCGATAGAAAGGCTGCATAGACCATCGCGTGGGATCTGACGATGCTCCCCTCGTCGATCCTCATAGCGCAGGCATCCAGGCGCGGGATCAAGCGCTTGGCGCGTTCCTTTTGGGCGATAGCAGCGAGTGACATTCCCAGGCTCCAGAATATGTGTATCGTTACAATGATACGTATTTTACAGGATAAAACAAAACCGTTGATTCATGGACGATAGCGCGCCTTTGGTGGCTCCGACACCTCAACGATGCCCGCTCCGTGCTCCGAAAGGAAACGTGCCTTGGCAGACCGGACTGCCGGCGAATCGCTCTCGCCAATGACCGGCGCAGCCCCGTCATGGTTCGCGCCAATTTCTACCGCATCAATCCAGCGCAGCACCTTGAGGTGTGTAATGGCGGTCTGTGCCGACCCGTTGTACTCTGCGTGCTCCTTGACCTTGAACGTCGCCTCCAGCGACCGGCCGACGCCATCCTTGACTTCGAATGGGCAAGCCGAGGTTTTCCACTTGATCCGATTGCCATCGTTATCGCGAAACAACACCAGATCCGATGATCCGTAGATCGTGTCAATCGGAACCACCCGCTCCACGATGAGCGAGCCGGTCAGCCTCTGGCCCGGCTGGCCGATGTGCTCACTTCGCTTGCGGCTCTCAACCTTCGCAGCATGCGCCCGCTGATACAGCGGCACCGTTGCGGCCGCGAAGGCCAGATGATTGCTCTTGAGCGATATTGCATCCAGTGCCAACAGCAACTTCACATTGCGATCAAACGTCGACTCTTCTTCTTTACCTTCAATCCACGCGCGGACCGCGTTCGCCGTCTCGGCGTGTCGCTCGTGTTGCGCAAGGTATTTCTCGCGAAGCCCCGCATTTTTCATGAGCACATCAGACAAGGAAAGAGCCTCACTGTACGTCGGAGACAAATCCGTTTCCCGCGCTTTCGATGCGGATACGAAGCCGAAGTTTTCAGCCAGAAAACTCACATCGGCGAGATACTGAGCCGTTCTGACCGCATTGACCCTGCCCGAACGCCCGAATTCGGCGAAGTCCTCCTCAGCGAGCTTGATGACGTTCCACATCTGAGCCATGAACAGGGCCGCAGCCGGATCAATGCCTGTGAAATCCTCCAGGCAGTTGCTGCCGACCTCCTTGTAGCCACCGCTTTCGTCATCACGCAGCAGGTATCCGTCCTTGCGGCGACGATTGGTGTTGCAATGCTCGCACTCGATTGGGCAATCGGCACGCTTAGCCAGCGCAGCAACATCGGCTTCGCCGCGCGAGACGGCGAAGGCAAGGTTCCCACCTTCGATGGCTTCGAGCTTCCCGACCACCCGCCAATGCCCGAGCTTGATCTCCGGGTACTCGATTTCCAACCGCTTGATGAGCACTGGATGCTCGACAGCCCGCCCTCCCTCTACGGGTGCTAGATGGGTCAGCAGCCTGTCCGCGTCGCGGCCGACGTATTCGCTCTTACGCTCGTAAAGCGTATCTGCGACGCTAACGATCCGGATGGGCGACAACCCGAACTTCGCAGCTTTCTTGTTGAGGGCGTCCAGCCGCTTCTCAAACGCCGCCATCTGCGCCGGCTCGACCAGCACGGTGGAAGCATTCACGGCCTTATCTTGCGCCTCACTCATTCTGCTTGCTCCACGCGCATGAGTCGGATCGTCTCGGCGAAGCGCTCGAAAAACATCTCGTCTACTTCGTCGCGGAAGTGCAATTCGCCAGATCCAGCTTGCAGCAATGCAACTCCGCTCGTGACGTTCGACTCCCCATCCAACGCCTCATAGATGCCGAACTCCACCCGCTCGCCCTCTCGATCCAGCCTCGCGGTGATCGTTGCGCCAGGCGCATCCATCGACCACGTGACTCGCGAAGGAATGTCGGTCCCTATCAAGCCGATTTCTGCCATAAATTCCGTTACGAACATGTTGACACTCCCTACATACGCGGGCGCAATGAAGACGCCTTCGGTTCGCTGCTCTCCACGAGGAGAGCCATGGTCTGACGAAAGAATGAGCCGCCTTCGAAAGTCGTCTCCGCCCCACCGTAATACCGAATGTCAGCAGCAATGACATTCCAGCCGCTTTGCAAGGCGACCTGGACGCGATGGTTGCCTTCGTAGATGCAAACCTCTTCGCCAACATCGATGTTGATCGTCACCGGCTCGAGCATGCCGTTCTTGGCGATATCCGCCTTGAACTGGTCCCATTCGGCGATCTCGTAATTGCCGAACCGCTGACTGCCTGACCCATCCACGGTGAAATCGCGACGCTCGCCGCGCACGCCTCGCATATGCGCAAGCGCGGATACCGGGATGACGACGATTTCCTTGCGCGTCAAATGACGTTTGTTGCCGAACTGGCCCTTGTAGTTGGCCTCGCTGAGTATCGCCGGAGCCTCGTTGCCGCGAATTCCCACTCCCGGCGCAACGTTGGATGGCAGCGTGCCAAGCTTGTCGAACTCGGAATCCTTCACTCCTGTCAGCCATTCCGGTCCGAATTCGTTGCGCAGCCGTTGCAGCTCGCCGGGAAATGCCGCCCGCAGCCAGCCGGACAGCAACTTATGCTTCCACGTTCGTCCATTTTCAGAGCGAAACTTCACGAGCGCCCCAAGGAGATCGGGAGGCAACTGCGACAGCGACGGCTTGTCGTTTTCCTGCGTCATGTCTCACAACTCCGATTGATTGTGTATCACGCCAATGATACGCATTGATCGATAGCGGCTCAATGAGCCTATGCAGCGAAGCGTGGTGGCGTTCGCGGCCCCTTTTCGGACTCTTCAGTTTCGCCCTCGATCAAATCGTCCTCGCCCCCGTCGTCTCCCGCAAACTCGGGCAGAAGTCGCTTGGCCGATTTGGCATCAATGTAGAAAGCTTGTCCGCATCGGTTCATCAGAACGTCCATAACGGCATCCATTTTGTGGAAATCAACCGATACGCTCATCGTGGCCCGATTGCCAGCAAAATCGCCCGTGATCTTCGTGAGATCCTTGTTGCCAAAGACGATGCCCCCCACGGCTTTCGTGCCGCTAGTCGAGATCGTCAGCGTCGCCGGCCGGCCGCGATCGAAGATGACCTGGCACTGCTTGTCATTCAACGACGGTGACGCAATGAGCCTGACACTAAATCCTTCCGTGTACGCCTTTTCCAGAACCGTCCCAGCGAGAGAGCGTGTCAACGCTACCGGCATGTTCAGCACGTCATCTTGGGTGACCTTGGCGTACAGGACAACCGCTCGATGCCGCGCGCCGGTTTCATCGGTGAAGATCGCAGCGTTGCCGAGGCGATGCTCCGCGACAAACTGCGAGGCGGCGAACATGTTGCCGGTCAGCACGTTTCGCGAGAATCGGACCGTGCCCGGCTTCGCCGCATCATATGCTTTCAACGGATTTGTGTAGTCGCTACCGAGCAGATGATCCGTCGCGAACAGCGGATCGCCGATAAGCTGATTCAGAGAGAACTCCTGCCACTTATCGCTACCCGGAACGATCACGCGAACGCTGTACTGACCAAGCAGGTGCGACTGAGCACGCTTCTCGGGCGGAAACAGCGACACGATCATTCCCTTCTCCGCCTGTTCCTCCATGCCAGTGAAGTTGATGATGCTGCCAGGCACAAGGGCCGGCAACATCCGACGAATCCATTGGTGTCGCGCGGACGAACTCTTTACGGGATTCGCGTCAGCCGATGCGATCGCTTCCTCCAACGACTTGAACTGCGGGAGTGATTTCAGCGCTTGCTGCTGAACCCTTTCGAAGCACTCGTCCACGTCCCGCAGGATGCTGTCGCAATTGACTCGCCACTTGTCGTGCTGCCCGATGGCATAGCGATGCTCTACCAGCTTGAAGCGGTTGTCCTGCTCCGTCAGAAACTGACGACCGCGCTCGATCATCCGAACCATGTCTTCAGATGAGTACGGGATGACCTCCTCTTCCCACTCGACGCGCGAAATGTAGACCGGCAAATCGAATACCGATCCGTTGCGCTTGCCGGCGCGGAAGATCTTCTGATCAACGATCTTGCCGCGCCAATCCCATACGGAGGTCTGAAATGGATTGACTCCCTTCGATTCCATTTCCTTCACGGTTTCGTTGAATACGCGCGACAGTTCCGCGTACGCTTCCTTCTGCTTCGCAACGGGCAGCAGTGCGATGCGGCCGGTCAGCTTGTTCGCAAAATACGCTTCGTCTTCGCTGACCGTCTCATGCTCAGGATTGATATCGAGCAGTGCGGCAATGTCCGGGTTCTCTTCGAGGTAGCGGCGGCAAATCTCATTGCCTACCGGGTTGAGGATGTCGGGTACGTCCTTCATCTCGGCCTGGTTGTTCCGGTTCGACTGCGTGTTCGCAGAGAGCTTTCGGAGCTTCGCATTCTGCATTGCAAGCACACGTTTTTCGAACGGAAGCGACGTGACCACCGTCTTGATTCGCGGCGAATTAACCTGCCCGCGTCGATTCACGCGGCCAAAGAACTGGATGCGCTCGGCAACGTTGTTGGCGATCCGGTCGAACCGGCCCGCGTCAAAGTCACCGAATCAGCGCGACCATTGTTGAAATCGGACAGCGTTTGCAGACGCTGATCTGGCCGGATGCTGACGATGATCTTGTTCGGATCGTCGGGAGAAGGTCGCGTCTGAAACGACCGCCCGGAGATCTCTCCGTTCGAGTACCCAGCGTCGTTCAGCTTCTGGCGCAACGTGTCAAGCGGCGACACGGGAATATCGGGAAGTAGAGCGATTTTCGCTGCGATATCGCTGATCGCTTCGTCAATCGCCTCCGCTTCCTCCTTGTTTTTGGCCTGAGCGGTCACGTGCTCATAGTGGCCGTTGCCGTAGTCGTCGCGCACGTAGATATATTCGAGTTTGCGCGAAACGCGTTGCATAACGTCGCGGAACGTCATGGCGTCAACAGTACGCCCGTCCAGGGATGCCGTGAGGTTCTCCGCACCCTCTGCGTTTAGCTCCCCCTCCTCGGCGTCGATCTTCTGGTTTTCGGCGAGCGATTCCTTCAGTAAGGACTCGAAAGTCTGCTCAAGCACGATGACCGGCTTCCGATTTTCTTTCAGTGCATCGATTGCCTCGTCTGCGACTTTTTCGACCTTCAGCGCAAGCGCAAACTGGCGAAGGATGTTGTACAGGCGAGATCCGAAGCCTTGATAGGACACGCCCATGCGATTGCCCGCACGTGCCGATTCTGGCATGTCTTCGAGCTTCTTCTTGATCTCCTTGTCCATACGGCGCATTACCCGGCCTACATCGCCGGAGAAGTACGACATGGACCGTAGCGCAGCACTGAGTGCATCCGCCCACTGCTCGTCGCGCTCATTCGTTTCTTCGGTGACGACAGTGGAGAATTCAAGCTTCGAAAGGTCATGCTCGCGTCGGATGAACACGCCCTCTTCCGCGAGCATCGCGGACAAGATCTCCTGAAGCGGCTCGCCACCGGCCTGCAGAGTGTCTGCAATTGATTCGATAGCAACGCTCGATGGAAACACCTTTGCATACGCACGCATGTTCTTGGCGTTCTTTGCAAACGTGGCACTCGAATACATGCACGATCCCGCATGCTCGACGGCAAGACCGATGTTGTCGGAAGTGTTCGACTCGCCGGCGGCAACATGAGACTCGTCCAGCAACAGCATTGCGCCCTTGGCGGCCGCAGGAAGCCATGCTGCCTTCTTGCTCGCAGACCGCTCCCGGTTGAACTGCGAGTACGTCGAGAACATGAGGTTGTAGCCCGAGTCCTGCAACGAGATATCGTTGTCCATGAGCTGCTTGATGACGGCGGCCTTCGTCGCGGGGATCTCGATCTTGTTGGTGTCCATATTGCGCACCGGCTCACCATCGTTGAGGATCAGCGGGCGGAACAGCGTGTGCGAGTCGATGTCCTTCAGATCCCTCCAGAAGTCCGAGAACAGGTTCGCCTTCTCGGTGTTGAAGAGCACCGGCTGATTGCTCAGCGCGGCATAGCGGGCCAATGCTGCGAGCACACGCCCCTTTCCCTGCCCGGTTTGGTCGCCATTGATGAACCCTCGCCCTTCCTCCGCACGCTTGATAGCAAGCGCGATCGCATCGACCTGCTCGGCAGAAAAGGCAAGCTCCATTTCCTCGACAGTTAGTTGCAATTTCTCCGCGACGTAGCTGTCCACGTCCATGCCGATTTCCTCGACCAACTTCGCCAGTGCGCGGCGCACCGGCTCTTCGAGGTTGCGAGGAATCATCGCGCTCGGCTCGTTGAGCTTCGACGCGGGAATATACGGAGCCTGGTAGTCGTTGAATTCGGCCTGTACAGGCTGCTCGACCGAAGCTGCATCGCTGACCTCTTGGCCGTGCTGTGCCGGCTCTTGCGGACCCTCTACGGCAGGCTCGTGCTCCGGCACACTCGCCTTATCGAGTTCGCGCCATAGCTCGGACAGCTTGAACTGGTGCCCGCCTGGCGCATCAACCATGACATAGCCGGCCTTCACCATGGGCGCACTGGTCTGAAAGGTCCGGCCGCGATATATCGACGGCATCACATCGGCAGCGGTCGTCGCGCCTGATTGCCGTTGCCATCGAAGGAATTCGAGCGCAGCCGCTCGTGCGACGGCCTTCACGTCGTCATCAGTCGATCCGTTCGCTTCTGCCGCGTGTCGCGAGCCATCGGACACGATGGGATCGAGTTTGCGGGCAAGCGCCTGCACGTGCGTCCATAAGGATTCCCATGTATGAACTACCGGCAAGCGCTCGCCCAGCCGATACTGTTTCGATTTCAGCGCCTCGGCCGCTTCCTCTTGCGAACGCCGTCGACCAACGGTGACCATGCGAACGGGGTACTCTGCGCCCTGTTTCTTGTAGAGCGCACCGTCAAGTTCGATTGCGTCTTCGATCTCATAATGGTCAGCCAGCCACGCGAAGAAGCTCTTGCTGCCGCCGGCGACCTTGCCTTGCTCGATCAGGCTCTCGCGATCGGCCGCGATAATGAAGACGCCTCGACCAGCGTCCTTACGGACCTGCCGGCCGGCGCGCTCGGCATAGCCCACCGGATCGATGCGCAACAACACGTCGCTGACAACCTGGCAGTGCTTCGGGTACTTCGCGGCCGACTGGAGCCATCCGGCATTGACCACACCGGTGTCCGACTCGGCGAACGCGCGCTGAACGATGATCGTGCCGCCCGGCTCGGTCTTGGCCTTCATGCCCTTGAGCACCGACTTGCGCATTTCCTCGCTCGGAAGCGCGTTCATCAGCGTCGAGATCTCGCCCTCGTTGGCGATGAAGTCCTTGACTTCAGCGCGCGGTGCCTTGAGCGGCTTGTCGCTCTTGTACGGGCGCAGCACCACGGTCACTTCTTCGCCGGTATCGAGGCGCGTCCCGATGATCGCATCGCGATCCTTCGAGTCCTTCGTGTAGCCCGCCACCTGGAGGGCGAAGTTTTCGGTTGCCGGCAGATCGCTCTTCGAGCCGCCGATACGTTCCTGAATCGCACTCAGTTTCGACATTCCTTACTCCTTCACTGGGAAGCCGGCGCAACGCCTGGCTCGGATGGGACGCTCTGCCCCTGAAGGGCTTCGCGCGCGGTACGCATAAAATTGCGTATCGTATTAATGATACATACTTATATGGGCGAGGCAAGGCACGCGCCGAACGGCCGTCTATTGTTGTTCTATGCGGCAATGGTTTGTCATATGGAACAATGCCGGGGCACTTCGGCCATGCGCCAGAGTTCATCCTGACGCCTACCCCGATCCTGACAAACCCTCAAGAATCAGCCCGCGATGACGAAAAAGGGCTTTGGCCCCTAAAAAACTCGTCGCCGTGTCGCATCCGTTACAAAACTCTGACAATAGTCTGCTGCTGACTATTGTCCTCAAACTCACAATTCTGGCCCAGACGACCGGGCCGGGAATTTGAACAGTCAAGCCAACAGCGCATTTGCCGCCACATTGCGAAAGCTTCGTAACGAGCGAGGCATGTCGCAGTACACCTTGGCGAAGGTGACCGAACTTGATCGCACTTACATTTCACTCCTCGAGCGTGGGTTACGTTCGCCGAGCCTTGACACCCTGCTTGCCCTCGCTCGCGGCCTGAATGTCTCTCTGGTAGAAATTGCTGCCGCGGTAGAAGCAACTATGCTGGCCGGGCCTCCAACCGCGTGATTCAAAATTGCCTGAAGCCCAATCTGCGCTCCTCTCTCTTACAGAGGGGAGTCTCGCGTCTGAATGTCAGATACAGCGATGACGCTTGAAGCCGCAAAGGGCGCAGCACCCAAGCTGCGCCGATATCGCTGACTACTACCTTGCAAGAATTGCTTCCAGTTCTTGCGGATGTCGTTCCATGTACTTCGGATACAGCAGCATGCTTCCGGCCGCGCTCAGATGATGGTAGTCATCAAACCGATAAATCGGCCGACCGTCGAAATCTAAAGTGCACGTCTTTTCGGTACATGGAACGTCGTAAGTGTGCATGATTCCGATCTGTGGAAACCTTCTCTTTATTCGATTTAGCATTGCTTCGATGGGCGCAT
Source organism: Burkholderia aenigmatica (assembly GCF_048627025.1). Taxonomy (NCBI): domain Bacteria; kingdom Pseudomonadati; phylum Pseudomonadota; class Betaproteobacteria; order Burkholderiales; family Burkholderiaceae; genus Burkholderia; species Burkholderia aenigmatica. The sequence goes on from NZ_CP184473.1 coordinate 55,605, forward strand.
GTTGTTCCCGTGCAAGTCTCGCATCAAATTCACATGCTTGGCGGCGTACCGTGAAGTACAGGTTGTTGTTGAAGTCGCAGTTTATGAGATTCATTGGAATCATGGGAACATCGTCCATCAAGACGACACGCTTTCCCGCTTCTTGCAAACGTGAGATCGTATTTACAAGCTCCGCTTCAAGCTGTCCGGGCAAGAACCCATGGCCGTTAGGTGTCGGGGAGGTTGAATTATTCTGATAGTTTTGCCAAGCAGCAGCCATAAAAACCGTCTGCACATCACTTCGCTCCATAGCGAATGCCATCACGTCTTTGTTGTGCTGGACACACTGCAAATGACTCTCTAATAGCGCATTATCGGCTGGCTTCGCCGGCTCATTCTCGATCGGCGGGCAAAGTGTAAAGCCAACATCATGAATCGATAGATTATGCGCTTTTCCCAACTCGTCAAAGAAATAGATCAAGTGATATGCATGGGAATCGCCCCATAGGATTGCCTTCTGCCGCGAGCCGACTGCGCCGAGCTGACAAGTCGTTTCATCAGTCACGCCTACCTTCGACCAGCACACCTTGCCACGTGGCATGTCGAACACGGCGTCACCAGACCATCGGAAGTCGTTGCGCACCTTCTCCGGGTAAGCAAATAGAAAGCCATCCGTGACTTTTCCAGTCGCGGTCAGCGCACCACAGGCTAGCAAGGGAATGCCCACCAGGCCGATCAAAGTGCGCCTGACAGGCCATACTGCGCGACGTATCGGTTGCTCGATACATCGGTACGTCAGTGTGGCTAATACAAAGGTAATTCCCGTTGCAATCACGTAGCCCGTCTGAGAAGCAAGGTCCAGTTTGCGGAGTGAGTAGTACAGCGGCCAATGCCAAAGGTACAGCGGATACGAGATTCGCCCGATGAAGACCGCAACCCTGTTGGCAAAAAGCGCATGAAGAACGGTCGAGCGGCGCCCGGCGAAGATCAGCAGGATAGCCCCACCGCAGGGCGCGACAGCACCGATTCCCGGAAACTGCTGCATATCGCTCGCATGGGAAGACGCGACGATGGCCAGAAAGCCAAGTGCGAACAGCCAATCGTAGAGCAAGCCCTTTTTCACTTCACGACGAAACTCGTGGAGTGCCAGCAGGACGCCGACCAAGAACTCAAATGCCCGATACTGCGCGAAATAGTACGCCCCGGTTGTACCTCTATAGGATGCAATGAGGGCGATCGCAAAGGAGAATGCCGCGATCACAAATACGACGGACTTCAACCAGGCTGACCACTTTCGGTGTACCCAATACAGGAGCAGCGGCAGAAAGACATAGAACTGCTCCTCCACCGAAAGTGACCACGTATGGAGCAACGGCTGATCAGCAGCGTTCGCGTCAAAGTAACCGGTTTGCTTCGAGAGGAAAATGTTTGACGTCATCGTGGCTACAGCCAGGATGTTCTTCGCGAGATGATATGAATCAGTCGGAAGCGAAAAGAGGATGCTGAATATGAACAGCGCAGCCATCATCACGAAGAGCGCGGGCGCAAGCCTCTTCGCCCTGCGGGCGTAGAACTCGCGGAACGAAAAGTTGCCTTCGTACAGGTCACCCAGAATGGACGTTGCGACCACAAATCCTGATATCGCAAAAAAGATGTCAACTCCAGTGAAACCACCGTTGAAGGCAGCTACGCCGGCATGCCCCAACATCACCGATACGACGGCGATCGCGCGCAGACCATCGACATCTGGCCGATAGTACGGGGATATATGTCTCGCTTCTCTCTGATTCACTTGCATACTCGCTGAATGATGGCGGCGCAGATCATAGCAGGCACCGATTCCAAGGCAGCGGCTCAGAAGCATGCATAGTCAATCAATCCGCCCGCTCCTTTGGAGTTGTGGGTCTGGAAGTAGCGGTTGTTCGGCCCCCCATCCGAGACCAGAGAAATTACCCAATATCCGTATCCGTCTGACTGCGGATTGGAAAATCCCTGCATGAAGCACCACGTGTAGGGCCCCAACGTCGTGTCGGAAGCCGTTTGACCAACTGCACGAGGTTGCATCGATCCCGCCGGCGCCCACACACCGGATTGACAAAACAGTGGGCCGTTGCCGGAATTCGCGATCAAGCCATTGGGACCGCACCCAGCGCCCTGCTGCGCCCAGCCGTTGACTTGGACATACTCGTTCGCGTAAAGCCTGCTGTTGGACCAAATCGTGCCTTGAACAGTTTGGCTCCTATTCACTGTAAGGTTGCCGTCGACTTGTGCATCCCCCGTCGAATGCATCCACGCAGCCGTTACCGCGCCGTTGGATGCCCATAGGTTCCGCCCGGCGACGACATCCAGTGATCCGTTCACGCTACCGGCCGCGTTCACGTTATTGGCATTGAGGTCCGCTGCCGCGCTGCCAGCAGCATTCTGAACATACAGCGCTCCGTTCTGTCGAATTGCCGAGTTCGCGCCATCCCCGTAAAGGAACGAGCTACCGATCTGTACACTGTTGCCAGCCGGCGTAACGACCTTCTGAGCGTTGACCGTCGCGGCGTTCGCGATGTTGTGCAGCGTTCCCGTTGTGCCTTGGAAATTCAGGTCGCCTTCCATGGGAAGCGAACCATCGCGACGAACAAAGGCAGACCACCCGCTCGAGCCATACCCCACCCGCATCGCAAGCACACCGGCAACGGCACCCAACGGATTGGCGTCCGTCCAGGAGCCATTCATGCCAGTAATGGTGCCGGGCGTGACAGTATCAGAGTAGCCGCCATCACCGCCGATGGCAGCCGCACCATCCGCGAGCATCAACGGCTTACCGGTCGAAGGATCGGTTGCCGCCCCGCCGATGTACACCTTTCCGGCGATATCACACGCCGGCGCAATGCACCCTGCGGGAACCTTCGCGAGAGAAACCTGATACGGAAATCCGTAGGCGCTGGTCGTTGAGAATCCTGCGGGGATCACGTTGATTGCCTGAAGCTCCGCCATCGTCGGCGCATACTCATTTGCCACGCCAGGGATCGCCGTACCGTTGACCAGATTGGAGTAGTACAGCGTGAGGTACTTGCCGCTGATGAGGTTGCCGATATCCAGCAGGACTCCACCTTGCGCAGCCATTTGCTCCGATAACATCTCCTGCCGCTTTTCCCACAGGCCAACAGTAGCGAACGCAATCGCGATCGTCGCGCCAATGCCGAGCGACACCAGATCATACAAACCGCGCTGCCGCGCGCGCGAACCAGCGAGAATCCGACGAAAACGGAAGGCCATTTGCACGTCCCTTACAGTTGCATGCGCGGTTGCGCTGCGGCTCCGGCGCGAAGCGCTTGCGCTGCGAGTTGACGCCTCGCCTGGTCAATCGCGGAGGTAAGGTTGCCAAGCGGAGCCTCGGGATTGGAAAGGATGTTTCTGATCGGATCATCGACCTTCAGGCACTGGACAACCGGTTTTCCGCGTTGCAACTTCTGGTGCACGACAGCGCGCAGCGACCTTCCTAACAACTGCCGAGCATAGGACTCGCCCCCCCGCTCCGCGAGCGTTAACAGCATTTGGATAGCGGACTCAGGCGAGTCGGAATGGATGCTCGTGAGCACCAGGTGGCCGCGAGGCGCGAGGCGCACAAGCTCAGCAGCAGCGTCCTGTCCAAGCACCTCGCCGAACATGAACATGCTCCGAGTAGCAGCAGGAAACTTGCGCATTGCAGTCTCGACCTCGTATTTGTAGCCCATTGCGGTCGCATCCACTTGCTCCAAATACCCCTCGCCGTGAAAGCCCTCGAAGTCGACTTCAATCGGCGACTCAACACCGAGCGCATACCCACCAAAAGCTTCCAGTCGCGCCTTGACTGCGGACCGGAGGGTCGTGGACTTTCCAGCGCCAGTCTCACCACACACGAGGATCAACCCGCCCGATCGGAACTCAGGGTCCAGCAACAGTTCTTCCGCTGCACGACCAAGGTTCAATTCCTTGATCCCGGCCACTTCCTTCCGGCTACGCCTCAATGCGTAGCGATCGACGCGCATGCGCTGCCCGCGAAAGCGCAGATTGCCGATGTCGAACGCAAGCGCATCCGCATCGCCATTGTCGCGATGCCTCTTGAGGCACGTCGTCATATGGAAGAGTACGGGCAGCATGTTCTCCGGCACCTTCGACGGCTTGGCCTCAGCAAGCTGCTGGCCGTCGTCGTTCACCTCGCGAAAAACCACTGAGGTCTCAGGCTTGGCAATGTCCACATGCCAATCGGAATACGACGCCGCCTCCAGCAGCAGCAATTCGTCAAGTTCGCTTTGCATGACGCGGCTCGTTTACTTGCTGAAGACGTACACGATGGTGTTCTGGCCCGACGTACAACTTGTCCCCGTCAGGCCCGGATCGCTCACTTGCCCATCCTGCTTGACCAGCGTGCCGTTGACGGTCGTTGTGCGCACAGAGTTGTCCATGCCAGGAACGATAGATTCACACTCGGAATTCGGCACACCCGTCGTAGAGAGACTGATCGCGTTGTTCGAGACGCCACCAATGGTCGCCACTCCCAAGGTCACCGTCCCGCTCCATCGGTTGACCAGGTTGGTCGATGACGGGACTACCCAATCTGTCGGAAACGCCCCGTTGTTGACGAGGATCGCCTGAGTAGCACCCGAGAAATTCGGTCGGTTGGCATAGATTTTTTGAATCTTCGAAATTACCAGCGGCAACTCCTTCAGTTCCGCGTTTGCTCGATTGTCCGCAATGACACCGTTGACCAACTTGACGGCACCATAAATCAGGAGGGCAATAATTGCACCGGCGATCGACAGTTCGATCAACGTGTAACCCCTCTGCTTGTGCAGACGCTTGAGATTGCGATTCGAATGAGCGGACATGGAACCCCCTTGTAGTGGAAAACGACCGGTAGATTGCGTATCACTGTAATTATACGCACCTGATGCGGCACGGGCATCTCGTCTTGTGACTGTCACTTTTTAGCCACCGCTTGATGACGGATGGAGTCGCGGAGACCTGCACTGAGGCCCTGCCCCGTGTAGAGCGTGCCGAGCAAAAGGTACGCAACGAGAGCACCCAGAACAAAAATCAACGCGATATTCAGGCTCTTCGCCGATTTTCTGACCTGTTCGCGCGCCTCTTCGATTCCCTCGATACCCATCTTCTTGATGACCTGGTTAAAGTCAGAACTACGGCGGCTCTGGTCGATCAGCCGGTTCGACAGTTCTTGCCCGAAGATCCCCGTGGCAAATGCCTCGCCATAACTGACATTCTTCGTCAGAAGTCGATTTATGATCGTGTTGATGTGCCATCGAAGCCATGGTTTGCCGCGGCGCTTCAGCTTCTCCAGAGATCTCACCAACGTTTCCCCCGACACCATCAGGGACGCCAACGCAACCATGAAAATCGCGCCGTGATAGTCACGGAAGACCCGGTACGGAATGTAGTTGTCCACCTCGGCACGCCTGCGCCCGCGCCAGTTTGGAATTGACCACTTGAACCACCAAAGGGCCGTAGCAGTCGCGATCAACAGGAGAAGCCCGTAGTGCCGCGCGACATACGAAACGGCATAGATCGACTTGCCCATCGAATTCCACTTTTCTGGCGGAACGATCGTCGCATACAACGGAATCACGAAAAAGCTCAGCATGCCAATGAAGCCCAAGCAGACGATCGTCACGAGAGCCGGCACGAGCAAGGCGGCCGCCATCTCTGCCGTCATCGCCCGCTGGCTCTTTATCGTCGCCGCCAAGAAACGTAAGCCCTCGTCGACGTCGCCTCGCGTCTCGATCGAAGCAATCACCAGCAAATCGCTGTCTGGCGCTATTCCGCCCATCATGTGCGACAACGAGCCGCCCTTCTGATCCAGTCGTTCGAGGAAGATCTTGTACAGACGGCCGTACGGATCCTTCTGCTTGATGGCACGGGCGAGACGAATCGATAGAAACTTTGCGATTGGCTCCTTGTCCTTGATCGCCTCCGCGAGATCGATGTAGAACTTCTCTCGCCCACCGCGAAAACGACGAATTGTGAAGGCGAGTGCTACGCGGTCACGCTGCTCGCGCGAACTACGCTTGTGAGCGGTCCTCATTAGGTGGCCTCAAACATGATTTCGTATTGATCGAAGAGTTCGAACGTCTCCACTTGCCTCGGGTCGATCAGACCGGTGTATGCCTTGTATAGCGCGTGCTCGAACATGGTTTTGCCACGCATATTGGGGGAGTCGAACCGCTTGTCTCCCTCTGATCGCCAGATGCGCTCGGCCTCGAAATCGTCGTTACGGCGCATGGCCTGAAGGAAGTTTCGAGTCGGCTGATACATCTCTGCCACGACCGTCAACCCCTTCGTGCCCCGCCCACCGCACAATGCGCAACCACCTTCCTTCTTCGTACGCATGTTCGACGTGTCGATCCGGAAGCGCTCTCGAATGAACGCGGTGATGTGCGGTATCGTTTCGTCCGCGTGCTCACCCTGTGAACAAGTGCAGAGCCTCGGCACGAGCGACTGCGCAACCACCAGGGACCAGAAACGCGGACGGGTCAACGTCTCCATAGAGAAGCCGATTTCGCTGCTCGTGAGCCGTACAAAGGCATCCATCACACCAGGCGCGTGTGATGTCGCAAGCACTTGGTGGCCGGACTCGAGGAGCGTCTTCGCGCAGGTTCCAGAGTCGATATCTCGGATCTCGCCCTGCGCGATGATGCAGGGATCACTACGCATCAACACGCCCTGCACTTCTCTGAACGGCGTCTTGTCTGACTCGACGGACAGGGTACGTTGCAGCGAAATCTGCAACGATGTTCCGTCAACAGCCTTCTCGGTCGGATCTTCGACCATGATGATGTTCAGTTTGTCGCGCTCAGGAAGCGACTCGATGTAGTGTGTGAGCGCTGTTGATTTTCCTGAGTTCGTCTCGCCGACGATCAAGATCATTCCTTTGCGCGTGCGCGCGACACGAGCAAACATCTCAGCCTGGTCGTCTTCGTATCCGAAGTCTTGGAAGCGGTCCGCTTTGAACGTCTTATCTTTCATCAGAAAGCGGATATAGACAGTGAAGCCCTCGAAGCCTCGCGACGATTGCCAGCGCAGGTTCATCGCCTTCTCGCCAACGCGATAGGGGATCATGCACGATTGGAAATCCTCACTGGTGAACGACGAGTGCGAGCCAGTGCGATCAGCCATCAGCTTGTTGTACGCATATCCGAACGCACCATGCAACTGCTCGCGCGTGTAGACGCCCTTCGTCGGACCCTTCATGACTTCCATCTCGCCGTCGATGCGGTACTTAACTACTCCATGCTGCCCCTTGACGACGACGTGCAGGTCGGTTGCTCCGTTTTCTATTCCGTATCGGATGAAAGTATCGAACAAGCGACTTTCTTCCGACGAACTCGTGGCAACGTCATCTGCGAGCGCCTCGTGGTGCTCCGTCTTGTAGATAGCGGCGATCAGATCGCGGTCCGCGAAGGCAGTTTTCGCGACGCGCACCTGCGCTTTGCGCAACCTCTCACGCAGACTGTCCACGTGCCTGGACACTTGTGTGTAGGAATCCGGATCAATCAGGACGCTGGCTGTCCCACCCTCATGGCCTGTCACGACGAGGAAAGGCCGCAGCGACTCAGGCACTTCGAAGTCCGCTTTTGCCGCAGTGTAGATGCGATGGATGACCGGCAGTTCTGCGACCGACTGAACGCGTGCCCAATTCGGCAACGTCATTCCCTGACCGTGGGCCGCAGTGCGACCAGGCGCGGGGCGCCCGGCCGCGGCGCGCGGCGCAGCCGTCCTCTGCGGACGCGCGCTGTTCGCGCCGTCGATAAACAGACGGCCAAACCATTTCCCCAGGTGTGACGACGTGAACATGTCTGCTGCCCTTGGCGTTCCGGCGAGTTTATTGAGCACCCATACGCGGGAAATTCGGCATCGGCATACCGACCGGCAGGCCGACCGGCGGCATCGCGCCTGCCGACGTCCCCTGCGTGATGGCCGCTGGCGGAGTCGTCGGTTCTGCCAAATAGACGGTCTTGAGCGCTTTCGTTCGGATGTTTCTGAAGGTCACCGACGACGGCGATACTTTGGCGATCGTCCATCCCTTGATAGATCGATCCTTTGTGATCGGGTACGACGGGCCATCGCCGAGCGATACATCAACGGTCGTCATGCCATTCACGCCATAAATTGCATTCACACGAAGGTCGTCTGCCGGCTTACGCGCCTCCTTCTTCGCATCGCCGTCCGCAGATACGGCCGCGGGCGGCGACTGGCCCGGAGGATTCGCCGGTGCCTGTGCGGCTTGCGTCAGCTTTGCGCCGCTGTCCTCCTGCAACTTCTTGTCCATCTCATGCACAAGCGCCTGGCGTTGTTTGTCCACGAGCATGTCGAGCGTATCGGCGATGGCCCCTTGGGCGATCCCAGCCAGCGAGAGAACAAGCACGAGTACGCTAGTCTTTGACATAGTATTTCCCTTGAAACGTGAATTTCGGATCGGCCCCACCGGTACTTACGTCGATCTCATCGATGGACATCGAACTCGGCAAGCGCGCGATGGTTTCCTTCAAGAGCGCGGCCGGCCCTGCCCCGGTCACCGAACCCGCTCTCACAACATCGTGAAGTGCCGCGGCATTCCATTGTGGTTCTGCCCCAAAGACTGCCGGCTGGTCAAACGTAAGTGTTACGCCAGCGAGCGCAAGATCCTGCGCCAAGGAGCCCACTCGCAACTTGAACTGCGGAAATGTCGGGAAGGTGCTTCTGTCCAGATACGCCTCCTTCACCGGCGCATTAGGAACGCTGTAAGTAGCCGTCTTCCCGTCGAGGGAAAGGTCATAGTCGTGCGGTCCAAGTGCAGCAACCAACGTCCGGAAGTTGCCGCCTTGGATGGTCCATGTGTAAGCGCACGCCGATACCTGGCACGAGATCTTCGATAGAAACCACCCACCTTGAAGCGGATCGATATGCCAACTCCCGAGCAGCGCCGGCGCTGCTGCGGTAATGGGCGTCCCGGCAGACGCAAGCTTTCCAGCAATGGTCCTCTGGTACGTTACGTTCGGATCTTCCTGTTTTGCGACGCTCTTTTGCGGCTTCTCCTTGAAACTCGGCAGCGCCAAATAGATCCCGACACCGACAAGTACTGCGAGCAACGCAATTTGCTTGACGTTGACACCTTTGCTCGCCGTTTTGAGCGTCGCCGCCGCGATACTGCCTTCGCTCACAAGCTCTTCAAGCGTGATCGGAATCGTACTGCTGTAGACGGATTCGTAGTTTCCGAAGAATGTGAACGTCACGCCCCCACTGTCTGCTTCGATCTGCCGGATGCGATCTTCAGCGTCACCAATATCCCCGCAAAAGTCACCTGACGACATCGGCAGGCCATCCTTGAGAACGGCCATGCGAGCAGTCTGCCCCTCGATCTCGATCCAGATCGCGTTGGGCGTAACTTGCGGGAAGGTCGCCAACAACACAGATGCGGAGAGCATCTTCGTCTTCGCCGCCTTCGGAAGACTTTCCGGCACCTCGCTGTCGGCAAGGAACCCGATCATGATCGCCTGATCGTTCGAGTAACGTACCTCGAACGCCGCGTCCAAGTCGGAGACGAGCGCCTGCACCTCCTTCTTCTCGGAACTCTCCCCGGTCAAGGGCACCCAATCCAGACCGAATACAACGTGATGGCCGTCAACGGCAACGAGTCGCACTGACATAGCGTCCTGCCCTAAATTGCGCCTTCGGCCACAACCGGCGTCACGAGGATCACGACTGCTTCGCGATTCGTAGAGCCGTTGAATGAGCCGCCAAGACCAACCGGAGCCTTGTCCGTCAGCGTCCGCTTGTCATACTGACCCTGTTCACGCTCATAGCCCGAGAGCACCAACGTGTCACCTGGTCGCAATGCAACCTTTTGCAGGAAATCGGTGCTCGAGATCGTCGGCGTCTGGATGCTGTTCTGGTTGCTGCCACTACCGGACGTTTGCTTGTCCAGTGAATCGAGCGACGAAATACCCATCGAGAACTGGAGCAGGATGCTGTTGCTGTCGAGGATGGTCGGCAGAAGATTGAGCATGAAGCCGGTCGTGACCGTTCCGGGTGTGAGACCAGGTGTGCCGCCGACATTGCCGGACGCGCCGGCCGGCGCAGGAGTAATCTCGGCCAGATACCCGGTTTGCTGCGTGATGGCCACCGGAACGGGCTGTCGGTTCACGGTCATCGCATTAGCCGTCGTTACGACCTTGACCCGGCCGTAGTCTTGCAGCGCATTGAACATCGCCTTCGACCCCGACCATGCCGACGGCGACCCACTCGTTGGCGTCAGGACAGACGCACCCAGGCTGCCCGCCGTCGTGGAAACGAGTGACGTTGGGGACGTGAAGGAAAGAGCCCAAGGAACCATATTGGTGACCTTGTTGAAGACGACGTTCCAGTCGATGCCATATTGCTGACCGCTCGTCAGCTTCACCGAGAGCACCTCGACGCGCATCACGATCTGGCGCGTCAGCAGCCCGTTCTCGTGGTCGATGATGCGCGAAATCTCATCAACGGCGGCCTTCGTGTCGGTGACGGTAATCGTCCCCGTTGCCTCGGAGATCCAGTACCGGCCAGGCGGGGTCTTAATCGCCTTGATTTGCCCTTCCACCGACGTCCAGACGCTATAGGCGGAATCCATCTTGATCTTCGTGTTCGAAGAATAGCCGCCGCTGTTCTGCGAGGTGCCGCCTTGCGCTCCGCCTTGGGTGCCTGTCTGCGTCTGCCCGTCCCGACCAAGCGACGCGTCGAAACCCGAGGAGCCGGGCAACGCCTTCAGAGACAAAACTTTCGTGACAAACCGGCGAATGGTGATAACGCCATCGTGGTAGTCCCACGACAGTCCACCTTTCGCACAGGTCAGTTCGAGGAAGCCCTGCAGGGTTCCCACGTAGTTCATGTTGTACTTGGTCTCGTCCGATCGGCCGCCATACGATGCCGAGGACAGGCCCGCGGCAAGCGATCCGCCGGCAGCAGGGCTCGGCAACGGCGGCAACGAAGCGGCAGCGGGAGCCGCAGCGACGCCGCCGGCAGTCGCAGATGCCGAGCCGCCACCGCCCGATCGGTCCATGAACGCCGAGAGCGGCATCAGCGCGTCGGGCTGCACGCGAACCGGAATACCCGTGAGCTTCGTCAGTCGCTCAGCCAGAAGCTGAAGATCGCCGGGACCGTCCTTGAACTGGAACTGGAAATCGTTCTTTTTGAAGATCTCGGGCAGCGTTGCGTCCGATGTCATCGGCACTGCTCGGCCACCCAACCATGCGCCATTGACACGCTGCACGACGCGAACGTTCGACGTTGCATTCTGGATGGTTGCCATACGATTGTAGGCACTCACCTGATCCGCAACCTGGGCCGATTGATGGTCGACATCGCGCTGCATGGTGTTGCACGCCGACAGCGCGAATACGAGAACCGCCGCCGCGATGGCGCGTTGGTTTACTTGTCGCATTCTTTCTTGTCCCCGTAGTGAAGCACACGAACCACGTGATTGGCCTCGTACATGCACGCAAGCGCCGGATAGTCGCTGTATCGCAGCGAACCCATGAACTGATCCACCGCATTCTCGAAACTGCCGGTGAACGAACCTTCCAGTTGCACGGGATAGTCGTACCCGATCTCCCACGAGACTTGCCAGCCGGCGTCTTTCGCCCATCGAATCAGCGTCTGACGCAACGTCACGTCACTCGCCCTCACTTCCCACCGCATCGCGACTGCAAGCGGAACCATAGGTTTTGCGGAAACGTCATTTGCGTTGCCATTGGCAGCGACCATCGATACCGTCGATGCGACGCGTCGGAACGTGACGACACGTTTCTTCCAGTCGATTGTGGCCTCGACGTTTCCAAGCGGCGTGATAGCGTCGGTCAATACAGCATCCCAAGGCTTCCCGCCGTTCCACGCGACGAGTTGCTGCGTGTCCACGCTTCCGAAATCGAGACGGAACTCTCGCGGGACGACTACCGGAGCCATGTCCCCCAAGGCGATGTCGGTTCCTTTCCCACGCGGAACACTGACACTCGATGGGCGCATGCCAACCTGGGTAACCTTCCGTCCGGACGACGGCGCGGCAGGTGCCTCGGTCAGCGGGCTGGATGCGACTTCTGGAGCGGGCCCGGCCGCGGCAAGTTGCTGCTGCGCGGCTTCGTTAACGAAGCCTGCCTGGGCGCTCGGCGCGCAGGCAATGCCGATACCGAATGCCGCCATGGCGATGACGATCTTGGTGTTGTGCATCTCGCACCCTCTCATTCTCAATATCTCCGGTGATGCCACCAAGCACGCGCATGGACCACGGCCCCACGCAATCTGTGGCGAATTGCGCGAAGAAGCACCGGAAGGGTGTATCCCCGCTTCTCCATAATGAAAAATCCGACAATCGCGAGTACGGCCAGTGCGAAAGACCACTTACGCGGATAGAACAGCGCACCCAAGAGTGGAAAGAAGGCGCGCGCATCGACCGGCCCGACGCGCGGAATCAAGGCGGCATCCCGCCATATCGAACGACGCATGTTCTTCATACAATCGCCTCGCCCGCATAGCGCCGGAAAGCCTTCTGGTCAATCAAACCACCATCGAGCAGTGTTCGAAGGCCGGTTGCCATATCCTGCTTTTTCTCAGCAACGACCCTTCGGAGGAACGCGCCCCATTGCGTGTAGGGCATATCACTCATATCCCGCTTGATGTCGCGATCGAAGTAGAGATACTCCCGGACGGCATGACGATTGCCGTCGAGTGTCGGCACCAGGATCTGCACCACAATCAGTCGTAGTGAACCGAGAATCTTGGAGGCGATTGCGGAGTGCTGGTCAGCGGGAAACACTTGAATAGCACGACTGATTGTCTCCGACACGCTTTCCGTGTGCATAGTCCCGTACGCACCATGGCCCGTAAGCGCTGCCTCTACCAATGCGCCGATCGTTTCTGCGTCGCGCGCCTCGCCGATCCCGATCAATGTCGGCTTACACCGCATTGCGTTGCGGATGCCACGCGCGAAGCTCGGGATATGACGGCCGATCTGCATTTGCCGGATCTTCGGTCCTGCGTTCTTGACCTTCGTGAACAGAAATTCAATCGGGTCTTCATAGAGCAGGATCTTCACGTCACCATCCGTCTCCGACGTGTGAGCGTAAAACGACGATTGGAGCGTTGTCTTTCCCGAACCGGTAGGACCACACACGAAAACAAGGCCGCGCGGCTGAAACAGGTTTTCGCGGATACCCGCAGGGAGGTTGAGCGAGTCCAACGGGGGCGGAACTTCGGGAATCGTTCGCATCGTGATGGACAAACCATCTTCTGCATCGCCGACTTGAGCACCGGCGATGTTGACGCGATATCGGCGCGTGTCGCGCTCGACTACGAATCGATAAGGCCGGTCGGCGTCGTTCCCGCCCTTGATGACGCCGATCACCTCGCTTCCGAATGCAATCGAGAGCAGTGTCTTGATCTCGCCGTCCTTGATCGTCCGCGTAGTAAGCGGTGCCTGACGACCCTTGATTTCTCCCCACACCACGTCGCCCGTCTGGAACAGAATGTCCGAAGACCCCACGTCGTTGCAGTACGAGAGAAAGGACTGAAGACTGTCCAGCCCAAAATTCGGCAGGAGATTGAACGGCTCGGGGCGAATAATCACTTGGCCCCTCGCTTTGCACCACCCGCATCCGACGCGCCGGGTGCAACGGTAGCTTGCCACTTGTTGGGGTCGATCACAAAGCCACCATGATCCGTTACGCGATACAGGGTATCGCCGACATTGATCTGGTTTCTGTCACCGGAAACAATGCTCGGTGCAACGGCAACTGTCGGCTCGGAAACCATGCCCTTGTTGAGCAGTTCGGAATAGCGCAGCATGCCCATATAGTCGCGGTCGAGCCGCGCGCGGTTTGTCTCCAGAATCTGGTCCGCGAGCTTTTGGCCTTGCGCGTACCCGATCATGATCTGATCCTTCCAGTACGCACGCTCAGCGGAAGTCTTCGGTAGAACGGCAGCGAAAGGCAAATCCTGCGTTTGCTTGATGCGCAGCCCGACAAACAGGTAATCCCGCCACGATGGCGCGATCGTCACAAACCTGGCAGGCGAGATGATCTTGTACATGCGGTCGGCCGCGCGAATCTGGTCGGCCGTCGCCTCCACCGCATCACGCGCCTCGCTAATAACTGGCGGAAGCATCCCGTTTCTCATCACGAGCGCGCTGAACCGGTACAGCGTGTCGAGGCGCGTTGCGCGCGCTTCGAGTTCCCCGATCAGAATGGCGGAACGATCCGCAAGGCCCTTGTGACTGCCAAGGGGCAACGCCACCTCGCTCAGCATGTTCGCCCGTACGGGCGAGATAGCAGCAACAGCGGGGAGCGAATCCACCGAGAGATTCGCGAGGTCATCCAGAGACATATCCGCGCGCGCGGGGTCGGCCGACAGGCCGCACCATAGCGCCGCGCACGCGGATATGAGAACCGTCCGCTTAAATCGCACGGTAGTGAATCTCCAGGGAGTCGGCTTTCAGCACCACGTCGGCTCGACCACCTAGTTGTGTGCCGATGTTTTGGAGGACGTCGATGAAGCTTTCATTCGTGGCATCGATCGAAACGGGCACCGGCACCGCGCGACCGAGAGTCGAGAACTTCAACCCTTTGGCTTCGGCAAGCTTACGCAGCACCTCCGGCGCATCGCCCTGCCAGTCGACAGTCACGAGATCACCGTTCACGACCACGGTTCCAGTCTTGGGTGCGACGGACGACAGACCTCCCGCGCGCGAGATATCACCGAGGAGGCGATCGATCTTCTTGGCGGACTCGTTCAATTGCGCGTCCAGCATTCGACCCGTCGGGTCAACCGCAACAGGCGGCTGCGCACAGCCGGCAACCCCGCTGACTGCGATGAATAGTGCTACGCGTGTCAGTTGCATAGATTTGCTCTTATCTGTAGCCGGTCGGCCGGCCGAAAAATTACGTATCAAGCGTAGCATACGTAAAAGTCGCGATCAACGATTTGTTGCGTATCGGTTAAATCCTACGCATTTATCCAACGCGCCCTGCTCGCCCTTCTTTACGACACCCGGCCGAAATCGACGCACAAACAACGCCGACATGCGTCGTTCCGCTGCGGCCGGAGATCATCACTCCAGCGCACCATTCAATTCGACGACGCAAACATGCGTCGTTCTTGCGTTGTGAACAGCGAGTGCACGCTCAAACGACGCATATTTTTATTGCGTATCGTTGCAACGATACGTAATATACCTACCAATGACGCAGCGGTGCGTCGTTTCCTTTGAGAGGGCTATGACAATGAGTAAGGAATTGGCTGTTCGTGCGGTTGATGTCGGTTACGGCAATACGAAATTCACGGTTGGCGCACTGAACCAAGGTCTGAACGAGATCTGCGATATGTTCCCGTCGTTGACGCCGACTGCGTTGCAGAACAACTTCTCGCACGCGATCGGGCAGGAGCGCGACACCGTGAAGATTTCCCTCGACGGCGAGACCTACGAGGTTGGCAAGGAGGTACGCCTGGCGCTCGGTGGCGGCAGCCATGACCGCGTGCTCGACGAGAACTTCTGCCTCTCGAACCGCTATCTCGCGCTGGTCCGCGCGTCATTGGCCTACATGAAGGTGGACGATATCGCGTGCCTGGTCCTCGGCCTGCCCCTGACCACCTACGAGGCGAAGCGCCGGCAGCTCGAGGAGTTCGTGTGCGGCCAGCATACATTCGGCGAGAAAACCGTGACGATTCAAAAGGTTACGGTCGTCCCGCAGCCGATGGGTGGCTTCTACGATTACGTCGTCCAGAACGGCATGAGCCACGCTTTCGATGAACGCAACCTGATCATCGATCCCGGCTTCTACACGCTGGATTGGGTAACGTCCGAGGGTGATCGTCCGATCGATTCGCGCTCGGCGGCCGTCAACGACGCCGGCGCGTCCACGATCCTTGCCTCCGTGCGAGAAGCGATCGAGGCGGATCTCAAGTGCGATCCGGGCGACATCATGCGCATTGACGAATCGCTGCGCACGGGCCGCCCGCTGCGGGTCTACGGCAAGCAGGTCGATCTCGAAAAATACCGTCCGCTGATCCGTCAGCAGGCCGATGGTGCGGTCAACAAGCTCATCAGCGGCGCGAAGGGCGTGGTTGATATCGAAAACGTGATCCTCGTGGGCGGGGCAACGCACCTGTACCTCGACGCAGTGAAGGCCCGGTTCCCGAATCTGGAGGTGCACGTCGGCACCGATCCCGTTTTCGCCAACGTCCGCGGCTTCCAAATGCTGGGTGAACAATGGCTGAAGTCGAACGCAAGCCGCTGAGGATCAACGGCACGGTGAACGACGCCACCGACAGAGCGCTGTACAACGCTCTGTCGGAAGTCAGCCTGTACAAGCGCATGGCCAGGTTGAGGCAGCTTGCAGCGCTCGGATTGATGGTGGAGCAGGGCACGCTGCCTGTTTCCACGCACCGTCCAGCCGTCGCCGTCGCGCTTCCGCAAGCACCGGTTCCTGCGCCGAAAGATCCCACTCCAGCGCCAGTCAGAGCCTCGATCACCGAAGAGAGTTCGCGCGTGGTAACGGCCGAAGAACGCAACACGCCTGAAGTCGTTCACGACACGAAGCCGCCGAAACGCAAGGTGGATTTGTCCTTGATGGACAAGATGAACCTCAACATCATGAGGTAGCTCGCAGGTTGTTACCGCGCATCGCCGTATGCGTGGTAACAACCGAAACCAGCGTAACATCGCCGCTCACCGCCACCCGCGACCAATTCACCTCACTGGCGCTCTCCTACGGCTGCCGTATCGGCCAGCTTCCACCGCCCGCTCGGTCACTTCGACCATCAGCCGCCATCCGTCCCGCACGGTCGCTGCCTCGTCAGGCGCACACCGCACGTTCGCAGTCGGCAGATCGCGTCAACTTACTCGCTCGTGTCCCAACAACACCCGGTCACCAACGACGAACGTTTTCCATTCGGTGCAGGTATCATGCGTGAAACAGAACCCTAGATGGCGGTTACACCGCAGCGAAGATGCGTGTGTAACGCGGCTATATGGAATATAGCCGCTACGTGATACCTCACCGTGTAACGAAAACTCACCGCAACAGGACACGACAACACTAGGACACCACACGAGCAGGAACCGAACCGCCAGCACACGATCGACCGTGGCCGGTCCGCAAGGCAGGACACCATCAGACGGGAAGCGTACAAAGCGGCAAACGGACGGGGCGAATTCGAGCGGACGGGATACCATCGCAGCCGACACCCACAAGCGGGACCGCACCAAGAAGGAAGCAAACAAGAATGAAGACCAACCGCGCCCGGTATCAAACCCGGACCGACGACACCGTGGCCCGCTACCTCCAGCGAGCCGACAGCCTGCTGAGCAGGATTGCGGACGAGATGCAGTTGCCGGAGGACGCCTATCCGGCCCCGAGCGATGTGGTCGCCTACATGAAGCGGCACGCGCACGAGTGGAAGTGGTCCACCTTCAGGCAGTACCAAGCCAGCCTTGTATGCCGCTACCAGATCGAATACGAACGCAATGGCGACCGGATATTCGAGGCCACCGCCGACGAGATCCGAGCACTGCCTTATTCGGATTGCAAACCGGAACGTGAACCAGGCCAAACGTCGTCGCGAAAGAGGAAGGGCATCCCCAAGCGCGACTACGACGTGCTCGTTGCCAACCTGGCGAATCCCAAACAGGGTGGTGACTACGCGAAGCGGACCGCCCTCTGGCTGATGGCTGCGCTCTCCACGGGCCTGCGCCCGTGCGAATGGCAGAAAGCCGAACTGTCTGAGGACGAATCGGCGCTCGTCGTCCAGAACGCCAAGGCCACCAACGGTCGTGCAACAGGCGTAAGCCGTACCGTTCCCGTGCGCACGGATGACCTCCCGGTCATTCGTGCGCACCTCGACGCATTGCGCGAGCTACGCGCCAAGGGCATGACTTTCAACCAGATACACAACCGCTGCGGCGAGGCGTTGAATCGCGCGTGCAAAGCAATCTGGGGAAAGGACTCGTCCAAGCGGTATGCGCTGTACTCCGCACGACACCAGTTCGCCGCCAACACCAAAGCCGTCGCGTCGCCTGAGGAGGTTGCCGCACTTCTCGGCCACAGTTCAACGAGAACTGCGCGCCGGCACTATGCACCACGCCGGTCCGCCTGGCTGCAATTCAAGCAGAATGCGAAGCCGGAAGTGTCCAACGATCCAACGCCGAAGCCCAACTGAACGACCACATACTCAGGTGGATTGCTCGCGCCTAGCAACGCACGTATCATATATACGATACGTAACAGGAGGCTTCCATGAGCGTTGAAACCAAGCCGGCGTCGCAGCCGACTCCCGAGCAGGCGAAGGTGATTGGCACGAAGGCGCGGCGCGTCGGTGTAAATGCTTATGCAGGCACCGGGAAGACGACGACCGCGGTGAAGTACGCGGAAGCTCGCCCGCAAGAGAAGTTCCTGTACATGGCATACAACGCGAGCATCGCGAGGGAAGCGAAGACGAAGTTTCCTGCGTGGGTCGAGTGCCGCACCATGCACTCACTCGCTTATGGCGCAATCGTGCCCCGGCTCTTCGCTGAACTTGGGAATGCAGGGTGGTCGGCCAAGCTCGGCGACATGCGTCCGATGGCAATCGCGAAGGCAATGCAGGTGAATCCGCGCATGGCGCGGCTGATCAAGTCCACTCTCGAGTCGTGGCTCTGCTCGGCCGACAAAACCATTACCGACCGCAGCATCCCCAAGGATCTGAAGGTTCCGACGGGGCAGCGCGCGATCGTCGTCCAGAGCGCAAAGGATCTGTTCGCGAAGATGTGCGATCCCAAATGTGCCGATGTCACTCTCCCGCACGACGGTTACCTCAAGCTCTGGCAGCTCACCAACCCCGATCTGTCCCGCAAATACACCTCCATCATCTGCGACGAAGCGCAGGATCTGAATCCGACCGTACTGGACATCATCAAGAACCAGAAAACCGGCCTGCTCGTCATCGGCGATGAAAACCAGGCCATCTATCAGTTCCGCGGTGCCACGAACGCAATGCGCGAGATCCCGGTTGATGAACGGCACTTCCTTACGACTAGCTTCCGGTTCGGGTCCGGCGTCGCGGCCGTAGCCACCGCGCTCCTTGGCACATTCCGCAAGCTTCCTCGTCCCATCACCGGCCTGGGAAAGCACCGAACGACGCAGTTTGAAATCGATCAGTCGCAGACCTATTGCACGATCTCGCGTACCAACGCCGCGTTGTTCGACGCGGCCGTTTCCAACCTGGAGTCGGGAAAGCCGTACCACTTCATCGGTGGTACCGAGAAGTACCGGTTCGACATGATGATGGACGCGTACTACCTCACGACGGGGGAACACCATCTCATCAGGGATGTAGCAATCAAGCAGTTCACCACGCTGGCGGACCTGAAGTCGGCCGCGGAAGACACCGACGATCGCGAACTGAAATTCCTCGCGAAAATCGCGGAGACCTACGGCGAACGCATCCCGGATCTAATCGAAGAACTCAAGAGCCGCCACGTTCCCACTGCCAGCCCGAAGACGCTTACGGGCGGCATCGTATTCACCACGGCACACAGTTCGAAAGGTTTGGAATTCGACCAGGTTGTGCTGACCGAGGACTATTTCGAGTTAACGGACGATAAAGAAATCCTGCTGCCTGCCGATAAGGTACCTGAAGAGGAACTGAATCTGCTGTACGTTGCTGCGACCCGCGCCGAGCGCGCGATCCACCTCAACGAAAGCATCCGCAGTTTGCTTCGCGCGGTGCAGCGCATGTCCGACGACAACAAGAACGCAGCGTCCGCAACCACCGTCGATGCGCAGAACGACGAGAGCACGGAAAAGCTGGCCTCGTTCGCCGCACACCGCTGACGCATAGATGCGTCGATTTCGACGCATCTGCTCGGCGGCAACTCTCGCGCGTCGATCGGCGCGCCGCGCGACGCCACAACGCTCCGCCCACGCTACGCGCTACGCATATGTGAATGCGTAGCGCTCTTAGCGCTATGCGTAACAAAGTGCAACTGCGCTTGACGTTACCTAAAATTGCTTGACAAGCAAAAACGCGGCGAGAATAATTTGCGTACCGTTATAACGATATAGAATACACACACTTTCAACATGGCCACCGACTCGAAGCCTCTTACGCTTTTGAAGGCGTATCGGATCGTCAACAACCTCGACACGAACAAGATCTGCACGAAGGCAGATATCTCGCGTCCGTATCTGACCCGGCTGGAGCAAGGCGCGATTCCGAGCCCGGACATCGCCGAACGTCTGGTGAAGGTGTTGAAGGACCGAGACTGCGCGCGCGCCACGCAGCCGTCCGCGCAGTCTGCCAAGATCGAAATGCTCGAATGCGCTCGCCGGCTCATCACGTCCGTTGCAGCGCAGCACCCCGAATTTGAGCGCGAGGGCATTCGGGAAATACATTTGCTGTACCCGGCACGCTTCCAGGTGGGAGTGCTCTAATGGCCACGCCGACACAGAAGTCGCGCGTGCCCGCAAGCTGGATGGGAATACATCCGGCGGTGCGACTGCTCGCAGAGACCTTTCTCTATAAGTTCAGTTGGCCGAAACTGCTCGGCAGCAACATGATCCTCGCGATGGCGCTGCTCGTTTCGATCATCGTGAACGCGGTGCTTATTAGCCGTGATGTGCCCCCCGTCTATTTCGCCGTTACGCCGGACGGCCGCCTAATTCGACTGGTTCCGCTGAATGAACCGCTCGTGTCCCAGGAAAAGGTCGTGCAATTCGCGCAGGACTGCATCTCGCGATCGTTCACGTTGACGTTCGTGGACAAGGATCTCCGAGAGCATCTGAACTCCCTCCATGGCACGAAAGGGTGCTACACGGATCAGGGATACCAGGCACTGATGGCAGATCAGGGGTTCTCCGACCTTATCGCGAAAATCCGCGACCGACGTCAAATCTCCTCTGTTGTCGCAACCGGCGCTGGCGTTGTGACGGCCACCTCGAAACGCGGCGATCCGATCTACAAATGGACCGTCCAGCAGCCAATTTCAATCACGCTGGTGAGTCAGACGGAGAAGCGATCGTACTCGTTCATTATCGAGACCAATATTGAAAGGGTTCCGACTGTCGATAGCCCGGATGGCATCTCAACGAGTGCAACCCGATTCCTCGGCAACGGCGTAAACAACTAGGTGATGGCATGATTGACGGCTTCAAACCCCTTCCCACGGCAATCGATATTGCTCAGGATTCGCAGGAAAAGGAGGGCACTCATCCGCTGGCAAGCGTTGAGGGCACCGACTGGCATCAGGTATTCGACCTGATCGACCCGTTCATCGCGAGCCGCGATGAACTGGAGGAACTGCGGCGCACTGCACCGAACCGCCGCGCGCAAGACTGGCTCACCGGCATCATGGACACGCGAAAGATGTATGCGGTGGTGACCGGCAATCCATTCTGAGGTGGAATCGATGACGAGCGCATTCACGAAGTCGCTGTGCTTGCTCGCGCTTGTCGGCGCAGCGCAAGTTGCAAGCGCGCAAATGACGCAGACGAATCGGGCAGGCGCAGCAGGGCAGACACCCTACAATTCCGGCGCAGCGGGGCAGGCTCCGGCCAGTCAGACCTCTTACTCGGCTGGCGCAGCAGGTTCGATGCCGAACACTGGTGGGAACGTCTATTCGGCTCCCAACGCTCCCCGACCGCTCCCGCCATTGGTGGACCAGGCTACTGTCAACTACGACGCGGCCGTCAGCACGATGTCGCCCTTGTCGGGCGACCAGATCAAAGCTCTGCGAAAGCGCATCGATCAAGCAAAACGCGCGGCGTCCACCAGCGCTAGAACGCCCTCGAAGCCCGTCTCGTCATCGATTACAGTGGATCTCTCACCGGGAGCACCGCCGCCGATCGTGCGAGTGAGCCACCTCGGGGCAACTGTCAATTTCATCGACAGTACCGGTGCGCCGTGGGACATCATCGAAGTGAACAACATGGCGAAGGGCCGGTTCGATGTGCTGAAACCTGTTCCCACGGTCCCTTCGATCACGATCACCGCGGACGGGGACTATGTTGAAGGCGATGTAGCGGTTTTCCTCAAAGATCTTCCTTTCCCGATAGTCGTCAAGATGATCGCGGGCCAGAAGGAAACGGACTACCGCCTCGACGTGCGCATCCCGCGCCGAGGACCGAACGCAATCGCACCCGTGCGCGGCACGACCGCGATCGATCTGCCGAAGGACTACATGCAGTCTCTACTGGACGGCGTGGACACGCCAGGCGCAAAGCCCATTCGTATTGAAAACGCGTCTTCCGACATGAAGGCGTGGGCAGTCGGCGATCGCATCGTGTTGCGAACCAGCCTTTCGCTGAGCAATCCCGCCTACTACGGAATATTGACGGCGGCTGACGGCACGCACGTCTACGAGATCCCACAGACGCCCGTCGTCACAGTGAGCGCCAACGGCGCGACCCGCAACATCATTCTTGATCTGGAGTAACGATGGCCGGCAATGATTCTCGAAAGCTGCACCCCGGCTTTATGCGCAACGCAAAGGTCATTGGTGGAATCGTCGTCTTGGCAGTCGTCTGTGCAGGGGTGGCGTATGCGGCGATGAAGCACCGCAAGGATCAGGCGGCGCAGTTCGACATTCCGACCGTTGATTCGCAAGGTGGCACGCCGTCGCAGGAGACGCCACACTATACGCAGGCGCTCAATAGCCAGAATCAGGAAGGGTTGGCGAAGGCGCAAAAAACCGGCAGCACCTTCGTTCCCGCACTTTCCGACAACAGCCAACTGGAGCAGCAGCTTCAGCAACGGAACGACAACACGCCCCCGGAGCGGATCGACTATCAGCATCCGGGCGGGTCGCAGCAGGCGCAGCAGGCGCAGCAGCTACCGCCGCTACCCGCGCCGTCGCCGGGTGTGAGTCAGCAACTCCAAAGCCTCGCGAATCAATGGGACAACCCCCCGCAGTCACAAGAAGTGCTCGGCTTGCAGAAGCAGGGGGAGCAGACTGCCGCCGCGACAGCGGCACAACGCGACATGACTGGCGCGCCCACTGGCGCAGCACAAGCGAGAACTGCTGTCATCAAAGATAGCGCGAAGTATTACGCGCACCTCGAAAATGGCATTGACACGAGCGTGCCGTCCGACGTTCTCGCAGTGCTCGACCAGGGCCCCTGCAAAGGTTCGGAACTCCGCGGAACTGGCAAGCTCACAAACCAGAGCGTCAGCGCAACATTCTCAACGATGACGTGCCAAGGCAGGACCGTTGCAATCGATGCAGTCGCGTTGAATGACAAGACGCTCAGCAATGCGCTGCCCGCAGATATCGATCACCACATACCGGAGCGCGTCCTGATCCCTGGCATTCTTGGCGCACTCGGCGCGGCAGGCAGTGTGTACAGCAACGCCGGATCGACTGTGACTCAGAACGCGATCGGGGGCGTTACCCAGGTCAACAACCCCAACCCGAGCGGCAAGCAACTGATCGGCGCGGGGGTTTCAGGTGGCATTCAAGGGATGCAAGGCGTCATTCAACAGGAGGTCTCCTCCATCCCGGCGATCACTGGCCGCGTGGAAATGAACACCCCTGTGTTGATCCTGTTTAGGCAGGACGTGATCATCCAATAGTCGCCATTTCCACGTCCGACAATTTACGTATAATTGCTTTGATACGCATTTCATAGCGAGCGACCATATGAGCGAACACGATCATTTCTCGGCGAACCTGGATGGTCCCTCGGTAGATGAGCATCCGAATGTCACGGGCCACCCCGGTGCAGACGAAGCCGACATCACGACCTTTGACACCGAGCCGAAGAAGAAGCGCTCGATCCCGACACCCGTATTGCTTGCGGGCGGCGCTGCGATTGTGATGGCGGCCATGTTCGGCTACAAGCATTTCAAGTCGAAACCGGACACGCAGTTCACGAATGCGCCGGTTAACGCTTTGCCGTCCGACACCGGCGGGATGATTCCCAATTCACCGACACCCTCGCCCTTGCCACCGCAGGTTGGAGCGACGGATGCAACTCAAGGGGGCGCAGCCCCGTTGCCCGCACAGGCAGCAAATCCGGGGATTCCGACGGGCCCTGTTCCGACTGTCGCATCCGGGTCTATGGCTGCTGACGCCGCGAGCACCAAGGCAAACGGTGCGCCACTCGACATGGGCTCGTCGTCGCCGGCGACAGGCGGGAGTGCTGCACCCTCAGCCGCCTCAGCCGCGGCTGCAGCGGTAGTCGCTGCTGCGGCGACGCCCGCAACTGGTGCAGCGAGCGGAGTCACAGGTGGCCTTGTGGCTGGAGCAAGCTCCGTCACGACGGCGGCACCGGCTGCCGCCGTGCCGGATGCGCCAGCAACGGATGCAAAGGATGCCGAGATCCGCAAGCTCAAACGCGAACTGAAAGCCGCGCGCAATGCTTTGGCACATCGTGGCCCGCATGGCAGCAAGGCCGCGACCGTCGCTCAATCCGACTCAAGCGCCAATGACGATGTCGACGCGACCACCGAAGCCCCGGTGAAGAAGGCAACGACGCATGCTCGTCCTACGGGCAAACATAAGCGTCGGGGTGTCGAGGTCCAGCTTGGCTACCACATCAAACAGGTGATCCCCGGCCAAGGCTGGGTCGTTGACGAGGAAAGCGGCAAGCAGATCGTCGTAGCCGTAGGCGACAAGATCGGAACATCAGAAGTCACGCGAATCGATGCCGACAACTACAAAATCTACACGACTGCGGGAGTAATTCAGTAATGGACCTGACTACGATCGTCGTCAACATTGCTCAGGACATCATTGCGTTCCAGGCTCTTGCGCAGACGGTCGCTGTAGGCATCGGCATCTTCTATTGCAGCAAGGCGATCTCGGACGCGATGCGCAAGTCGGCATCGCCGGGGGCCGACATTTCAGGCCAAAGCATTTTCGCGGCGTTCTTTATCGGGGCGCTGATCGTCCACTTCTCGGGTGCCGTAAATAGCACGCTTGCATCGATGGGCGAGAGCGAAGCGACCTACGGCCTCGTCGCCTATTCAGGCGCGTCCGCAGCCGGCGCATTCGGGCCCGCGATCAACGCCGTGCTGACGATCATCTCTACCTTCGGTTGGTGGTACGGACTGAAGGGATGGACGATGTTGCGAAGGGCATCTAACGGTGGCGGAGGAGGAGGGTACGAAGACTACGCATGGAAGGGTTTTATTCACATCCTTGGTGGTGCGGCTCTCGTGAACATCACCGCCACACTGGATGCTTTTAAAGCAACGATCGGTTTAACTTTTTAATTGCTATGGAGCAACACCAATGAAACACCACATCGCCCGGCTTCACCTTTACGCACTGACGCATCGAAACTTCGTTCTCGCGGCAGTATTCGGTGTCATCTTCTTCGGCCGGCTCGCATTCACGAATCCGGCGCTCGACATTGCGATCCTCGTGCTGGCTCTCGCGATCACGTGGCACTCGTTCCTGCCCAATAACCTTCGACTCTCAAATTTCCGCCTGGCGGTTACGATCTTCGGCTCGCTGATCGGGACGAGCCTTTTGTTCGCGGCTCCTGCTGAAGCAATTAGCCTGGGTGGCATCGCGAAGTCCCTGAAGAACGACATGGGCTCTGCATTCGATGCGCTGATCTATGGCTGCTACGGACTCGGTATTACCGCGACCGGCGTCGGGATCAACAACGGCATCAAGAAGAGCAAGGGCGATCAGCAGGTCACCACTGGCTCGATCTTCGGCTATGGCCTCGGCGGTCCCGCGCTCGGCATGGTCGGCTACATCATGGATTCCGCCGGCGAGTCCATGGGCGGTGGCGCGAGCAGCATGAACAAGCTGCCGGGCGGGCTGTAACAGCGCACTTCGACCACGAGACCAACGCCATGAGCACGCCCATCGACACGCGCCAGTACGTCACGCTTGACGAGGATGCGGTGCGCAATGCCGGGGTCTCGTGGGACGAAGCAACGCAGGGCATGGCCGCTCCTCATCCGGATCTCGGGGCAAACTTCGTTTCGCGTCGATACCGGGACATCGTTTTTTCCGTCAAACGGAAGATCTGGCGTCAGGACGACGAAGGCATGGAATCGGCCAATGCCGAGTACAAGAAAAAGCGTCCCGCGGTTCTGGTAAAAGGCGGCAACAGGTGCGTCTTCTGTGGCTTTCGCTCAAAGCACACCGAGGTCCACCACTGCAACGACAACCATGCAGACAACCGTGACGAGAATCTCGCGATCGCCGATCCTCTTTGCCACGGAACGCAGCACATCGGCCAAGTAGGAAGCCAGCGACAAGGCGTGTTCATCAACCTCGACGGCATGCCTCAATCTGAGGTCAATCACCTCCAGCGCACGATCGCAGTCGTGCTGGAGATGGGTAGCGAGCCGGAGAAGGCCGAAGCTCGCTCGCTGTTGCAGCACCTGGCCAGCCGCGCAGAATTGATCGCGTCGGAGTGGGGAAGCGCGAATCCTTCCGACTTCGCGAACGCGCTGCTACGTCTCCACGACGAGGATTTCGACAAGCGTGTCAGCGCCCTCAGTGGAATGGCATTGCTATATCGCCCTGTCCGTTTTATGGAGTACATCGGTCAGTGGATCGAAGAGAGCTACAAGTCGCTTCCTCTAAAGATGTGGGGTCAAATTTATGAGCGCGCACGAGCAGCAAGGTAGTGCTCTCGCGACTTCGGACCCAAAAGACAATGCTGTCGCCTGCCCTGAAATCGGCATCATGCTGTACGACAACCCGAAGGAATGCACCTCGGGGCATGCATCCGTCAACGGTTCGACGCCGACGCATGTTCGCCAGCCGTCTGACCTGGCGAACAACGTTATCTGGATCACGAACGCAGACTACGGGCAGTTCATAACGCTCGGGCACCGCAACGTCCACAATCTGCGGGGAAACACCTTTCTCCGCACGCAGGTCCATCAGATCGCGGCCGACCTTGGATATGAACTGGCAGGCGCGCATGCGGTCGACGCGGCACCAGTTTTGTCGGAGGTCGCCTCACGCGTATTCAAACTCACGGCGGCCAGCTATGAATGGAAGCCCGGTGAGATTGCGAACGCCGACTCGCTGCATGAGAACATCAAGTCGCGATTCCCGCGGGATGTGTATCCCTCGAACAATCCTGCGCTCGAACGCGCGCTGCGCGCCGCATATCAAACTGACTCTGCAATCACGCGTGCAGACTTCGTACCAAATTCGGTTTTCCTGACACTGCGGATGAACCGGTTGGCTCATGCCAAGAAGGTGCTTTCCTGTCCGATACCGGATGATGCGTGGGAACACGTGTCGGAAGTGAAGCTGCCGGTCAGTCAACGCGAGCGCCTGGCCTTCTGCCTAAAGCATGACACGCCAATTCTTGCCGAAGTCGTGATGGACATGACGCGCGCTGACTCCGAATACGCGGCACTGGCTGCATTCGGGCAGAAAGTGGCGTCTCGGATGGTCCTTCGCGAATGGGTGTCACATCCCGAACTGATCTGGTTGTCTCGCTTCGCACCGATCGAGATCAAGTCGGTGTTCCGCTCTGCTGAATACAAGGCACTGCACGAGCGAATGCAGCTTCCGCGAACCTTGGCGGAAGACCCCCTGATGGAATTGTCATACTCGGCTGGCCTTCTCGCGGAAAACCATTGGGTGTCGCTCGCGACCGACGAATACAACCGTCTCTTGAAAAAGAAGTCGCTGACTCCGCGAGCCGTGTGGCTTCGCGCGGCCGATCGAGCGTTGTGCTTCTCGCTTGCGAAGAAGGCCCTCGATCAAGGCTTCACCGTAACCGGCTACTCCGCAGGCGCGGTGCGCGTTCGCCTGCTTCGTTCCGAGCTTTTCCGCGCGCTGGAGTTCGCTGTCGAGAACCAAGTGGTCTGTCCGAACTTCAACCGCCTGATCCAGGAGGACGACGTCCATGCCGCCGCCGGATAACGAACCTCTCGACTTCGCCATGCTCGCCGAGGTGATGTGCGCAGCCGCAATTCGCTCGGGAGATTTGCTCAGATTGGACAAGATCGCCGAATTACCTATGTCCGACCGAGCGATGCACGCGACGATGGTGATCAGCAAGTCAGCAGCCGCTGATCCCGATATCGCAAGAGTCCTAACAGAAACGAAAGCTGTTCAAACAATGCGTCAAGAAATCATGCGCCGGAGATCGAACCCATGACCATCGTATCAACCGTTCTGGACAACGTGGAGTCGCTGATCGCGTGGGTATCGAGCCACGCACTCGGTGCAGATCTGCCGTCGTACTGCCAGCTTGAGACCGCCATTGGTCTTGACCCTGATGACCCGCGGGCAAAGCAGATGGCGGCGATGGACCCCAAAGGCGCGCGTCCGTACATCCTCATCACACGGCAATGTGCGATGCTGACTGTCTTCGAGCTGACGGGTTCGATGGACGTAGTAGGTGACGCCGAGTTCGAGCAGATCACTGACGACCTTCGTCGCGCGATGACCTCTTACTTCCAGAAGGCCGGGCACTCGGTAGAGTTCTCGTTTGAGCGCGACCCGGACATGATCCGGTCGAAGGTCAAGAACCTGATGCAACCGGCCTACGACACCTGCGACCGCATCGGTCTTGACCTGAAGGACATGCTGGACGACCGGTGCGATCGCGTCGCCGATCTGTGCTCTCATGAGTCGTGCTACGTGATGCTCTACACACACCTGTCTTCGATGGCTCCCGACGAGTTGAAGCGGGAGATGGAGACGCACAAGCTGCGCATCAAGGAAAACAAGGTTCAACCGATGCTGGAGGCGCAGTCCGTAACCGCGATTCTGAAGGGGCTGCTGCATCGCCACGAGACGTTTGTCGATGCAATGGAACGCGATTTCCTGCACGCGAAGCTCCACGTCGAAAGACTGTCCACACACCAAGCCGCGAGAGCAATCCGGCAGTCGTATGATCGCCGGCGTACGGACCACAAGTGGAAGCCTGTGCTTCCCGGCGACAAGTTCACTCCTCGCGATATGCGCAACGGCTCCCCCAGTGGCTACTACTTGCCGCGTCTTCAGGAGCAGATGTGTTCCGGGAAGATTCACACCGATGGCGACTACGTGTACGTCAACGGCGAATATCACGGCTCGGCATACATGGAAGTGGGTCCGCAGGAGATCCACGACTTCATGATGCTTTTCAATCGTGTCGGGAAGGACATTCCTTGGCGGATCAAGTTCGCTATCGAACCCGGCGGCCTCGAAGCGAACAAATTCAAGAACGTGATGGTCAGCGTTATCGGGTTCTTGGGCAGTACGAACAAGGCTATCAAGCGCTCGTTCGATGCGATTGAACAGGCACGCCAAAACAACGAATGCATCGTCACGGTTCGAATCACTGCTTCAACATGGGGACCGGACAAGAAGACGTGCGAAGACCGGCTATCGGCACTGGTGAGCGCGATGCAGGGGTGGGGTGTATCACAGATCAGCACGGATACTGGTGATCCTATCCAAGGTCTTGCTTCGACCGTTCCGGGCTTCACTGACAAGTCAGTTGCTCCTAAGCTGATTCCGCCTTTGTCGGACATCGTTCGTCTGTTGCCGATTCAACGTGCAGCCTCACCGTGGTGGGCCGGTGGCTCAATTCTGCTGCGAACCCTGGACGGAAAGGTGTACCCGTTCCAGCCAAACTCCTCGTTGCAGACTGCCTGGATCGACCTGATTTGGGCAATCATGGGCTCGGGCAAGTCAGTGTGGCTCAACACGCTCAACCTCGGAGCGATCTTGTCGCCGGGCCTTCGCCGCCTCCCGCTGATCACGATTATCGACGTTGGTGTGAGTTCGAGTGGGCTCATCGAGCTTCTGCAGAACGCATTGCCGGACGACCGCAAGCATGAAGCCATCTACATTCGGCTCAAGAACAATGCAGAGTTCGCGATCAATCCATTCGATACGCTCCCCGGTTGCCGATATCCGACCGAAATGGACCGCGAGTATCTGGTGTCTTTGTTGACCGCGCTCGCGACACCGGTCGGAAAGAAGGAGCCCTACGCGAACGCGCCTGAACTGGCCGGCATGCTCGTGGACGAGGTGTATCAGAAATATTCCTCGCCCGGATCGGAGAAGCGTTATGAGCCGACGATCGACGCAGATGTCGATGCTGCGCTGGAATCGATCGGTTTCCACCACGACGAGTACACGTCGTGGTGGAATGTGACTGACGCCCTGACCGTTGCCGGGAAAACGCGTGAGTCTCGACTTGCCCAACGGTTTGCAGTCCCGGTGCTGTCGGACGTTATCGAGGCGCTCGGCGCGGAGAGCGTTCGATCAATCTTTTCGCCGAAGGAGGACTCCAAGGCGAAGGTCGACAACGGGATGGATCTGTTGGACGCAATGGGAATGGTCATTACGTCGGCGCTCCGCGATTTCCCGATCATCGCCTCGCATACGAGATTCGAACTGAGCGATCAATCGCGAGTGGTGGCGCTCGATCTGGAAGAGGTGACACGAGGATCTGGTGAGACAGGTGAGCGGCGGGCCGAAATCATGTTCGTTTTCGCGCGCCAGATCGCTGCACGCCAATACTACTTGCCGGAAGACATTTCCGAGCTTGCCCCCTCGATCTACCACGAGACCCACAAGCAAAAGTACGAGGACATCAAGGACGAGATGAAAGCGATGTGCATGGACGAGCTTCACCGGACAGCGGGGAAGAAATCCATTCGGCGTCTGCTCTCACTCGATCGCCGAGAAGGACGCAAGCACGGAATCCGCGTATCGCTCGCCTCTCAGTTCATGACTGATTTCGAGACGGACGGCGAATCGATTACCGAATCCGCATTCTCGGTCTACATCATGGCCGCCGGCACTGAGAAGTCTCGGAAGGAGGCGAAGGACATGTTCGGTCTGTCGGATTCGGCAGTTCAAGCGTTGAAGCGTGATGTGCGCGGGGCCGGCAAATTCCTCGCGTGGCACCAGACGAAGAGCGGCGTGGTAACGCAGGTGCTTCACAACGCGCCCGGTGCAATCGAGTTGTGGGCGTTCTCGACCACGGCGAAGGATGTCGGGCTTCGCCGGCGGCTATATAAGCGAATGCCGCCCGCCCTCGCGCGCAAGATCCTCGCCAAGGAATTTCCAAGTGGGAGTGCAGCGCCATACATGGAAGCGCGCCAGGCTGAACAAGGCGCGAAGGATGACGACAACATCATCGATGCGGTCGCCAATGAACTGATCGTGAAATACCACCTTGATACACAAACGGAGCGCGCAGCATGAGCGATCGAAAGCAACGTAGCCGCGCAGGCAGGGTTGTTCGCTTTGGACTGCTTTCTCTTGTCCCTGGCTACCCGATCTACAAGGCGGCCGCATCCCTGAAGGAGAACATCCGTTTGGGGGTAAAGACGCTTGCCGACCGGAACCGGCAGTTGGCGGAGCAGCGCAAAGACCCTCACGTCGTAACGTACAACGAAGCCCTTGCCAAACGGACGCCCGAGTCCCTGCCGCTCGAGGCGATCGAACTGTCGTGCGTCAGGCACAAGCGCTTCTTCCTTGCCATTGCGACTGTTTCCGCGGCATTTCTGTTCGGCAGCACATTGGGAGGGAACTACTTCGGGTCGTTCCTCGGCGGGCTGTTCGTCCTCTTTTGCCTGATGCTCGCCGTCAAGTACGAACACCGTCTATGGCAGATGGAAACCGGAAAGGCGTCGCCTGACGAACCACTTGGCGGTTTCCGGAGGTTCTTCGCCACCAGCGGCGTGCTAAACCGAATACTGAATCCGCGCCTTTTCTAGGCGATCCCATGTCCTGATATATTCGTATCGTTGCAACGATACACAAGAGGTTGACCAATGAAGCCATTACCGAGAAGGTGGAGGGCAAGAGCGGCAGCGTTCAGCTTGTTTGCGACCTCCATGGCCGCGTCTGCTCAATCGTCCGTTTCCGTGGGCGACATCCAGAATGCGGCGAACCGAGGCGGCGACAAGTCCATGTCGCTACTGGAACTGGTCTACGGTTCGGTCGTACATAACCCGCTTGCGGCCGGCGGTGGATCGGGCGGAATGATTGCGCAGCTTTTCCTCGTGCTGAACGCATGCATGCTCGCCGTCGGCGCGATTTGGGCCATGTACCACTTTGGCTCCGCAATGATCGCTACCGGGCAGGATGGCGAGTTCATGGGACAGAAGAAATCGTCCCCGTGGTTCATCATCCGCATGGGCGTCGGCTTCACGGGCCTGGTGCCGATCTTCGGTGGGTATTGCGGCGCGCAGATGGTGATGCTTTGGGGAACCATGATTGGCGTCGGGATTGCGAACCTGTCGCTCGACGCAGCCGTCTCCGTGCTCAACAGCGGTGGATCGATGATCGCAACGCCAGCCTCACCGCAGGCAACGACGCTCGCGAAGGCTCTCTTTGAAGCGAACCTCTGCGCGCAATCTGCCAACACGGCGATCGCGAACATGCCGAACGACAGCGGCGTGTCCGTCGATGCAGCCGAAAATTTCAGGGCAATCACGACGAGCAACAAGGTCGTGCTCATGAACCAGCGAGGACTCTCGTGCGGCGGTGCCGAGAT
The DNA here is from genome assembly GCF_048627025.1 of Burkholderia aenigmatica. Lineage (NCBI taxonomy): Bacteria > Pseudomonadati > Pseudomonadota > Betaproteobacteria > Burkholderiales > Burkholderiaceae > Burkholderia > Burkholderia aenigmatica. The sequence continues at coordinate 88,043 of NZ_CP184473.1, forward strand.
CAGAATCGCGAAACCATCCTCGCTACCGTCGTCCGACGGTATGGCCGTCTATTCGCTCGACCCCGGCTCGATCAACTCGCAGATGCTGAGCGCTCATCAAAGCGCGTTGACCACGCTCCAGTCCACGTTGTCCTCTGCGGCGCAAGCTTACGTGTCAGCCGTGAACGGGCAGAGTCAGCCGGCGGATCCGCAGAACACGATCAACCAGGCAGCGCTCCAGTACGAGAAGACGATCTCCGACGCGATATCGAACTCATCGAATGCGATCAGCGGCTTGGCGAGCGTAATCCAGTCGAACCTGCAACGCGATGGCTGGATCATGATGGGCGCCTGGTATCAAACTTTCGCCCAGGCGAACTCGCAAGTAACTGCACTTGCAAACGCGACGGCCGCAGCCGTACCCGGCACTGATCCCCACAACATGCCGTACCCGCAGCTATACCGCAAGGTAAGCGCAGCATACGAGCAGCAGAACCAACAGGGTGCATCAACATCGACTTCGACCACGCAAAGCATGGTCAGCGACTTGACCACCGGTACAACGGACCCGAAGAATCTGATCACGAAAATCTTTCCAGGCCAGCAGCTTGTAAAGATGGCTATCAATCTGAACACGGGTCAAGGGCCGGGGGGGGCGACCAACCCGCTGATAGGCATGAAGAATCTCGGCGACTACATTCTCGATGCTGGGTGGTTCGCCCTGGGGGCGTATGCCGTCGTGAAGGGATTGGAGGGCGCTTCGGAGTCCAATGTAGGCACTGTTCTAGGCGTTGTCGGTGACGTGGCGACTGGTGGCATGCTCGGGGCAGCCAAGGGTGCGGCAAAAGGTGTTCTCAGTGCATTGGCACCTTTTATCGTGATCATGTGCATCACGCTGTTCTTCTTTGGCGCGATGCTGTCGATCTACATTCCGATGCTTCCGTTCATCATCTGGTTCAGCGGCGTCTTGTCGTGGTACGCAGTTGTGGGCGAGTCGATGGTTGCGTCGCCCCTATGGGCAATGACGCACCTCGACGGCGAAGGGGAGGGTATGGGCCAGCGGCCGACACATGGCTACGTCTTTTTGCTCAACGTCATGTTTCGGCCGGTATTCATGGAGATCGGCTTCGTCCTCGCGGGAGCCGGCATCGTGGTGCTTGGAACACTGCTAAACACGATGTTCGGCGTCGCCATGCAAAATGCGCAGTACGATTCCGTCACGGGGCTGGTGAGCATCATCGGCTACATTGTGCTCTATGTGGGTATGTGCCAAACGTTGTGCAACAGCACCTTCAGCCTCATCCACATCGTTCCTGACCAGGTGTTCTCGTGGGTTGGTGGGCAGATGGCATCGAGGATGCCGGAGCTTGAGGATCGCGTGAACCGACTCTTCGGTACCGGTGTCGGGCACGGCGGCAGCAACGCCCGCGGGCTTGGCACATCCCTCGGCGGTGGTGGGCCCGGCACGCCGGCAGGGCCGACGAGCGGCGCGCCCGTCGGCAAGATGGATGTGTAGCGCAACGAGCCTGTCAAAAAGCGAAAAGCCCGCGTCAGCGGGCTTTTTCGTTTCTCGGCTGGTCGGTTGCTTACGCAGCGCGCTTGCCGTTCGCAACGGGATTAAACCCGGCGTCGAAGATCCGTTGCCGGTTCTGCTGCACGAGCAGGTAGCTACGCGGGTCCACGCGCGCGATCTCCTTGATCGCGGCGTCCTTCAACGCTTCCATCCCCGCAGCGTTTGCTTGGCTGATGCGAAGCTGACGCTCAAGGTTTTCGGCGTAGGCTTTCCACTGCTCTGCGCTGCGATGCGCCGCCTGTGCCCGACCAAAAATCACTGCGTCCATTTTTCGCTCCTGCAATGCGCCGAACGATCGGCTTGGTTTGAACTATAGCGCAAGGTTTTCGGTCCTCGCAACATCCAATTTATCAAATCACAGCGTTTCGCGTCGTTTCGTATCGCCTATACGCTGCGTAGAACGGTCAAGGCGGGCTTCGGAGCACTTTCGTCGACCCTTCCCCTTCAGAGACCGCCAGAATCGGCATGCAGGCCGTTTTGGTGGCTCACTCAAGTCGCGCCCTCGTGTCATTTTGCGATCGGTGGTCAAGGTTTTCTATCTCATTCGTGGTCGAAGCCTGTGGATCTGTGGATAGCCGCCGACCTGTTGGCAGGGGGTGGGCAACCCGGAGGGTTGTCCATCCCTGTCAACAGGGAACCGCGAAGCGGTTAGGCGGGTACCCTGCGAAGCAGGGCTATCCACAAATCCATAGGCCAATTGACCACCGACTTATTCACTGGAAACTGAGCCTTACTAGTTGCATAGAGATAATTATTTGTAAACCAACAGGGTAAACCTATAGGCGTAAACTACTTGAGGACGCCGCAAACCTAATACTGGCATGGGTTTGCGAGAGATCAGCGCGACCATTTAACCTCATGGGCGCGACTAATTAACCCCACACCCGCGACCAATTCACCTCAGGCCCGCGACTAATTCACCCCGGATAACTCTAAACAGCGCGACCAATTAACCCTGAATAATTCGACCTATCCACAGGGTTTATCCACAGAGGGGGGGCGCGACCAGATAACCTCACCCGGCCTCGGACAAGGGCGCGACCAAATAACCTCGTGCGCGACCAAATAACCTCTGCGCGACCAGATAACCCCCACTCCCCACAGCGCGACCAGATAACCTCAGGCGAGGCGCGACCAGATAACCCCAAGTCCCCGAGCGCGACCAAATAACCTCACGGTGCATGCCCACGCGCGACCAAATAACCCCAAATTGCGGGCACGGCCTGAAACTTTCGGTGCGTCGAAAGTGCGTCGATTCTGCGTCACCTGTCTCCGGGAGAGTAGGCGCGACCAAATAACCTCACGGAAACGCCGTGAGCGCTTGCTTTCGATTGGAAGGAAGAGGGTGAGTGCTTACTTTCGCGCGGGGCGCTGCGGAGCGGGCGCGCAATAGGGCGGAGTCGCGCGGGGGGGCGCGACCAAATAACCTCAGGGGAGTTAGTGAGTCAGCGGCTGACGACTTCGAGGCGGGGGGCGACCGGCGTGGGCGATGGCAGGAGGACGAGGCCGCTGTCACTGTAGTCCACGTTGAGTCGCGGGTAGACAGCCTTGACCGAATTGAGTGCCTTGAGGAAATCGGCGCGGAAGTCACGAAGACGCCCGTAGCTCGAGCCGAACTGGTTATAAAGCTGCTGCCATGTCGGGCGCGAGGAGGTCTTCAGCGAGAACATCCGGTACGCGAGCCACTGGTAGATGTCCAGTTCAAGCGGCGATTGCTGTAATGCGAGGACTGCACGAAGGTCCAGCGGAATGCAATGCGCAGTGATTTCGTTGAAGAACTTCTCGGTCAGGGTGATCTCGCTTTGGAACAGCGAATCCTGACGCTCGTGTTCGTTTTGGTCGAAAAACAGCGTGAAGTCTTCGGCGAATTGCAGCAGGTCCGTCCGCTTCATCTTCGCCGTGTCCAGGTCGCCAGTGATGAACGCCGCACGGGCGTTGAGCAAGCGGTCAGCCTGATCGATGAGACGGCGGCCGGCCCCGTTCTTTCCCCGGCTACGGTCGATATTCAGTTTGCGGCAGAACTCGGCGAAGTTGCCACCGGTGCTGATACGCCGGCTGCCCGTTCGAACGGCTTCCGATGTCAGCCAGATTACAAACAAGCGTGGGTACGTCCCGAACGGAATGCCCTTAAGCGGGTCGCCCTGAATCCACAGAGTGTAGTCGCCGTTCTTCCGGACCCAGGCGCCATTTGTAAGCTGCTCGGGCTTGGGATTGCGATACGGGAGGGAAGCCGAGACCAGGCACTTTGCGCCGAAAGCCTTTTCGTCGTCCCGCGGCTCTGCGGAGAGGATCTCCGTGGACGTGTCGATGATCTTGGCGCTGCGATGGACGCTTTGACGTGCTAGTGAAGTGGTATCGGACATGAGCAATGCTCCCGAGGCGGCTCAAATGATTCTGTATAAATACAACGATACGGAATCTACGAAATTCGATCCATTATGTCAAGGTAGATCATACGTCAAATGATTGTGACTCGCCAAGTGGGCGGGCTGGATGTTGCGGGATTAGGCGGGAATAGCGCGCTGCACAACGGCACGAACGGTCGCAGGCATTGGACCGCGCGTGCTGCGCGGTCAGTTTATCGCGCGTTGCTTTTCGGGGACGAGGGAGTGCGGCCGAAGCTCGCGACTTAGCGGGGGATGAAGCGCTTCCGGGGATCGATCTGGTTACGCGGGTCGATCGCTTTGGCGGTGTGATCGGATACGACGGTCTGGGAGGAGCCGGCGATGTGCTCGCCGAAGTGGGCAATTTCAGCGAGGAGTCCGAGGCCGCCGAGCGTGGCGAGGTGATTCAGTCCTTCTGTCTCGCCGCGTTCCAGTTCAGACACGACTACGCGAGCAATCGCGGACGGCTTGATGACTGGCGTCGGTTGCATGCTGAGGGGCTGCTCGGGACGAGGCTTCAGCTTGGGTTTGATCGGGGCGTTCACCGGAACCTCCTTGACTGGTAGGCAAAAAATTGACTTGATTGCGTATCATGACTACTATACGCAATCCGCATACCGATCCTAGCACAATGGTCCGTGGCCTTGGAAACCCGCGCAGCGATCTGATTGACCTGATGACTTCCGAAGTCGGTCGGATGGTTGCGCGCCGAATTGATGATGCACATGGATATGACACGGCAAAGCCAAGCAAGGCAGTGCGGTCCGCGGCCGTTCGTATGGTCGAGATCGTCCGGGCGATGGATCGCGACCAGATGGAGGCGTGTCACGCAGAGCTGAACAGGTTTTTCCGGCTGGTCCCGTTCAGCGAAGCGATTCCGGTTGCAATCGAGATCGAACTGAAGTGGCCGCACCACATCGAGACGTTGCCCGAAGCAAATCAGCGGCTCGATCTGATTCGAAAGGGCGGTGAGTACGCGATGATCTTTAGTCCGGAAAAAATCGAGAACGTGCTCGCGTGCATCGCCGAAATCGAGGCGAGGCAATAGCGATGCCATACATGCCGTTCCCTGTTCAGGAGGAGTCATTTCAGGCGTGCGTAGTACAGGCTGAACAGAAGTATTCGGTCCCGTCCTGCATCCTGCGAGCCGTCCATGAAGTCGAGTCGTCGGGCAATCTTAGCCCCGGCATCGTGCGCGCCAACCGCAACGGCACGAAGGACTATGGCATCACGCAGATCAACACGGTGTGGATCAACTATTTCCAGCGGAACTTCGGTATTTCTGCGACGCAGTTTGCCAACAACGCGTGCCTTGCGGTGAATGGTGCGGCTTACATCATTCGATACGAGATCAATGCGTCCGGTGACTTCTGGACTGGCGTTGGGCGTTACCACAGCCGGACCCCCGGCGAACATGACAGGTACGTCAGAAAGGTTGCCACGGAAGCAGAGAGGTTCGGATGCCAGATCAGGTAAGCAATCGTAGCTCGGCTCCGCTCATCATCCTATCGGTCATCATTTTCGGTGTCGCGATGGTGCTGATGTGGCACCTCAAGCACGAGGCTATCACTCAAAAGCTGCTCATCTGGAAGGCTTATGAAGTCTTGCCAATTTCGTACCTTTCCGACACGGCCGATGGATTGAAGGGGCGACTGGTTCTCTACTTCCGCTACGCGCGGGTGATGACGTTCAAGGAAGTATTCATTCTTGGATGGCAAATCGGCGCGTTCTACGTTGTGATCCCAGTCGGATTGAGCGTTTGGATCGCGTGGAAAGCTTCGCGGCATCCGGTCGTTCTCGCAACGCGCGTCCATACCGTGCAATCGCTTCTTGAGGTGCAGAGCAAGTCGTTCTCGGCCGTTGCTCCGATCCTTCGGCGCGACCTGACTGATGACCCTTCGCCTGAATGGGCTTCGTCCATGCATCCCGAAGAGTGGGTTGCCGAGCATGGATTGATCGTCAATGAGCGGTTGGAGGTCGATCGGACAAGAGATCTGCTGGTTGGGCAGTTAGGCAATCCGGTCAAGTCGCTCTCGAAACTGAAAGCACACGAGAAAGCACTGTTCGCGATCTTCGGGCTACGGGTGTTCTTCAAGGACACGAAGGCTTCGCAAGCATTGATTGATGCGCTCAACTACAGCGCGGTGAACGTCAGGTCGAAGCCGAATTTTTCACTGGCGCGCGAAGCGTTTGAGCGGTGCGCGAGCGCGAAGCCGGCGAAGAAGTGGCTGATGAAACATCCGTATCCGAGGACGCTTCTGATGGCGCTGCTTATCGAGTCCAGGCAGATGGGCGTGCTTCCGTCGTCAAACTTCATTTGGCTCAAGCCTTTGGATCGCGCGCTTTGGTATCCGTTGAACACTGCTGGTCGGAAGGTGCCGTTCATGGAGTCGGCCGGCGTCTTCAATCAAATGCAAGCCGAGGAAGTGGCGTGGGACAACAACTGCGTGCTTACTGATCCCCACGTTGACGATGCGATCAGGGGGCTCCAGCAATACCTCGAAGAGACCGGCATCCTTGATGCACCGACGAAAAACGAATTTACGCTAAGGAATCCAAATGAGACTCAGCCTTGAAAGAAACGCTCCGATGCCGAAAGATTGTGTGCTGATCGAACCGGACGGGACGGTGTTTATGTCGTTCATGCAAACCGGCTTTATCAAGGCAATTTCACGCACCAAGTACGCGAGTGGCGACGCCGCGGCAACGGGAGCGTTCGTGGTGTCGTCGGCGCAACCGAAGGAAGGAGACGAGGGCGATGCGATGCATGCGCTGACATTCGTCAGCGAGGTTGCCGGCGACGAGAAGATCGTGATTCTGGAGCGGTTTCATACGAAGGACGAAGCCGACGCGGCATGGTCGATGGTACATCGCTCGCTTCGTCGGTTTGTGGTCAATGAGCGGCGCAAACGTGCCTGGCGAACTTTCCTGCGATACGTTGGCGTACCGTTTATCGTGCTCGCCGTGGGGATGGCGATGGTGCGCTATCTCGATTCTCACAACGGCTCGCTCGAAGCCCTGAACGCGATTATGCGCGCGGCGGGGACCATGGGCGGCTCGTCGGCCGTTCAGAGCAGTTCTCAGCTTCAAGGCGCGCAGCCCGTCGCGGGCGCTGGCGCTGAGGCGCCCGTTGCTGGCGCGTCCCATGCTGCCGCGGTTTCGACCGTCTCGCAGATGGCGTCGATTCACTTCGGGCTGGACAATCAGCCGCCCGAAAAGACCCTGTATGTCTACTCGGACCCGAACTGTCCTGCTTGTAAGCAGTTCGAGGCGCACATTGACAATCTGGCAAAGGACTTTTCCATCTACGTGCTGCCCGTTGCCTACCAGGGGAATGACCGCGGCATGGCTGCGGCCGATTCGCTCTGCGCGAAGGATCAACAAGCAGCGTGGACTCAAGCGGTTGGCGGTGTGTTGTTTCCCGCCGGAAGCGATTGCCTTGCCGGCTATACCGGCGTGAAGGCGAACATGCAGCAGTTCGAGCGACTCGGCTTCAATTCGACGCCGCGCGTTGTGAGCGGGACGGGTTTCATCTTCCCGGAAGGTGCACCGGCTAGTACGATTCGGCTGCAAGCTGCCGAGAAGTAAAACCCGCGCGAGCAACCGACACGAATCGACCGGCGCATGGCACAACAATACGGCACCTCGCAACGCCAGGAGTTATCGCAACGGCGTATCACGCTAGATCCGCGCACGTTCCTCGAACGTGTCGGCGGGTCGTTGACGCACCCGCGCACCTATGCACGATTCCAGATCGCGATGGCGGTGTTTTCGTGCGTTCTGGCCTTCGTCTGGTTGCCGATCACCATCGCCATGGTGTTGCTGCAAATCTGGTTCTCATGGCAGCGGCACGAAATGCCGATGCGCTACCCGAAGGACTTGGGTGGTATCGATCCGTCGCTCGATGTCGAAAAGCCGAATCCAAAAGGAAAGGGCGAGATTGTCGAGCGGAACGAGGCAGACGGCATCCTTTACCTCGGGAATCAGCGTTCCATCGACAGAGCGGAACACCTCAAAGAGCTATGGGTCACCAACTCCGATGCGCGGACCCATATGCTGCTGATGGGGACGACGGGCTCCGGCAAGACGGTGACCTTGCTGAGCCTGTGTTTCAACGCTCTCGCGTGGGGCTCAGGATTCTTCTACTCGGATGGCAAAGCCGATTCGAGTCTGCATGCCGCAGTGTGGTCGTTGTGCCGCCGCGTCGGGCGAGAGGACGATTATCTCGTCTTGAACTTCATGACGGGCGGAGCGGACCCGTACAAGAAAAAGAAGTCCACCGAAAAGACGTCGAACGGTACGAATCCATGGTTCGAAGGTGGCCCGGACTTCTTGTCGCAACTCTCGTCGTCCCTTCTTCCGAAGGCTAGCGGAGACGGCGCGCAGTGGCAGCAGAAGGCCGTCAACATGATGGACGCGCTCATTCGGACGCTTTGCTACGAGCGCGCGGTTGGCAACATCACACTTTCGATCGGGGTGATCCGCGAATACCTGGCGCTGCCGAACCTTGTGAAGTTGTACCTGAAGGGCAAGAAAGGGGAGATTCCTGAGTTCGCCTTCCTACCGATCAAGGCATACCTCGAAACCGGTCTGCCGGGCTTCAAGCCGGATCAGGCAGACAAGCCGGATAAGTGGGATCAAACAGTGTGGGATCAGCACGGCTACTTGACCGGCCAGTATGCCCGCACGCTATCCATGCTGATGGACACCTACGGGTACATCTTCAAGGACAAGTATTCGGAAGTGGACATGATGGATGTGCTGCTGAATCGGCGCATTCTGGTGGTCATGATTCCGACGCTGGAGAAATCGTCGCAGGAGGCGGCGAACCTCGGCAAGCTCGTCGTTTCGAGCATTCGATTGATGATGGCAATGAACCTCGGGCATAAGCTCGAAGGGACGTACAAGGACATCATCGATACGAAGGCCACGAAGTCTCCGGCACCGTACATCATCACGATGGACGAACTCGGCTACTACTTTGCCGAAGGCATCGCGCTCATGTTCGCTCAGGCCCGAAGTCTGGGCTTTATGATGATCGCGGCGGGGCAGGACATTGCCGCCATGGCAAAAGGGGAGAACAAGGAAGAAGTCGATTCGATGATCGCCAACACGAAGATCAAGTACACGTTGGCTCTCGAAGATCCCGACAAGACACTCGACGTCTTCAAGAAGGTCGCGGGTCAGGCGATTACCGTTGAAACTGGCTCCTATGAGGGGTCGGTGAACAACTTCACCTCCACGAATTACCGGCAGAACCTTACCGGTTCGATCCAGCGGCGTGATCGCATCGAACTGCAAGAGTTGAAGGCACTGAAGGAAATGCAGGGTGTCCTGATCTTCAAGGATCAGGTGACGCGCGCGCGTAGCTTCACGTGGTTCTTCTCGAGCAAGTTTTCCGATCTGCCGTTCCGGTTGAACCGCTTCCTGCAGGTCGATCGGCCCAAGAGGGAAGACCTCGCCGAAAAGCTGAAGCCGATCGACCAGGCGGATGCTCGGTTCACGACAATCGACCGGATCATGAAGAAGATCCGCCTCGGCCGTGCGCCGACCTACATCGGAACGATCGATCCGATTACGGATGCTTTGCTCGACACCTATCGCGCGATCGAGACTCACAATCCGAATGAGACGGCGATCAATCGAGGCATTGCGTACTACGTCGCGGCCGTTGCTGCGATGCGCAAGCACAAGGCTGATGATGCAGGCCGGTATTGGGAGCCGATCGAGGTCGATCCGGCAACCTTGGATGATGCGCCGCCCATCGATGTGCCGGGCGAGGACGACGCACCGATGGCTTTCGCTCGTCCAGCGAGCGGAGATTCCGCCGTGCAGGACGGGACGCGGAATCCGGTCTATCACGATCCGCCGTTGCAGGAGAAAGCGAAGGAAGGAGAATCCTTCGAGGACTTGGTGCGGCAATTCACCGAGGCTCCATCCGAAGCGAGACAGACCGATCCGGCGGCGTTCGTGCCGCCGGATTACGACGCCGCCGAGACTGTTCCGCCGGCGATCGCGGGAGCCGCTACCGCTTCGAGGGCGATTGAGCCGGCGTCCGATCCGATGGACGGCATCCCGGCTGCGGCCGACGATCTCGACGCTTTCCTGCGGCGCTTCCAGCCGCCTGAGGACGAGGGTGCAGTGGATGGTGGTGCTGCCGATAAGACGGAGGGCGATCCCGTGACGAACACGGTCGGGCAGCCTCCGACCGGTGCATTCGCAGAGGAGGTCGTGACCGATCTGGACGCAGTGCTCGCGGCAAACATTGGCGAGCGGCAAGCGAAAGAGGTGGTGATCGGCTTCACGGAGAAGACCGCCGAAACCTTGGTGAAGATCGAAGAGGCGCTCGGTAGCGAAAGCCCGGTGGAATCCATGAAGACCACTGAGGCCGAGATATCGGCTCAACTGAAGTGGACCAAGCCGGTGGATGAGATGTCGGAAGCTGATCTTGACAGCATGTTCAGCAACATCGAGGCAACGATCAGCCGGTCGGCAAGCAGGGTGAGTTGATGATCACACGACGAGAGTTTTGCAAGGCGTTTGCTGCCTCCGCGGCAATAGCCCCTTTGGTCAAACCCGCGCAGGCAAGCAACCAGGCCGGCCAGGCCGGCCAGGCCGTTCCCACGCTGTTATGGGTCCGCCGGGGTGCTGACGAGGCGAAGGTCGATTACTCGACTGACGAAGGATTCCGGGCCATCTGCTGGATGTTGCGCGACGTGAGGGCAGGGGTGGTTGGGACGCCATCTTGGTCGCTTCTACAACAGTGGTCGTGGATGCAGGCGTGGCTTGCGGCCTACGGCACGCATGCCCGGTTCGATATCCATTCCGGACTCAGAACCAAGGCGACGAACGACTACTACGAAGGAGCGCTCGCATCCTATCACCTGCCTGATTCCAACATGGTGTTCCGCGCCGGCGACTTCAGTTCACCGTCCGTCTCAAGCGAGTACATGGGGCGGCTCGCCTTTTTATCTCAGCAGGGCGGCGTAGGCTTTTACACGCGAAATTTCACTCATACCGACGTGAGGGGACGGGTGGTCTTCTGGCGCTCGAAGTAGGGCGGGGGCGGTACGCAAACGGTTGCCGGGCCGTCAGTGCGCTAACGCACACTCAGGTAATACAAAATGTTGCGGGAAATTACCCCCTCGGGGATGCTGTACGGATTGTGTGCAACGCACTCTTAGATGCGTATAATCAATGCGATACATAATCCACAACGGAGTACCGCATGGTTTCCAGTGTTGCGGGACAAGGTCCATTTCCTGGCGGCGCAACCTCGGCACCGTCATTTTTCAGCCAGAAACCGATCACAACCCTAGTTGGCGGGGCGCTTCATGTCAACAAGGCTGCCCTGTCAGCACGGGCGCAAGCCGCTCCTGGCGTGGCATCCGACGATGACGGGCTGTTTCTGCGCCTGATCGCCGCAATCCGGCGCTTCTTTGCCCGCCTCTGCCGGGTCATCCTTCCCTCCAAGTTTTTCGCCTCCTCGGTTGAAGACAATAGTCGTCCAGATGGCCTCTCGGTGTCGGCCCAGGGCGGCCCGTTGCCGGCCGTTTCCGAGACCGAAGAGGAACTGGTGATCGACGGATTGCCCGAGTCCAGTCTTGATCGTGTCCGGCAGACCATCGATGAGATGGTCAATGTGGCGGTGGGCGACACGCTTCCGAACTCGTTGAAGACGGCTCTTGCGATGCCCGAGCTTGGTCGTCGCCAGGCATTTCGCGTGTTCTTGCAGCAGAACTTTGGCGACACTCGCCAGATGCGAGAGGTACGCGTCGAGCTTCGCAGGCAGATCGAGGAAATGATCGAGCCGTTCGCCAGTGAACACGGCATCGACAAGGAAACGGCGTTGACGCTGTTCCGTGCCGACCTCGAGAGCGGGGGCGGGGTAATCGCAGAGCGCGTAGATCCGAATTCTGAAATCCGGGGCCATGTGGCCGAGTTGAAGCGCCTGGAAACGGCATTGGCCGCGCTGGCGAAAGCGCGTGGCACGATCTGCGCTCGAGCAATCGAAGCCGGGGTGTACACCCGCGAAGAGCTTGGGGCTGTTGTTGCGGCGCAAGGTCTCGACACGGAGTTCCTGTTCAAGGCGGAGGCGGTGGCTGCGCAACCGGCCGAAGCAATGCCTGAGCGCGATTCGTCGACTGCAATTGCGCAGGCAAACGTCGTCTCGATGGCCGACTACCGTCAATCGGCGGACGCTCCCGTGCCCGCGGACTACACACCGGCGGAAGGTGAGCCATTGTCGCCGGCGGTTGCCGCGGCAGTGGATATGCTCGTTGAGCAGGGCGTCATCGAACCGGGGCAGGCGCAGGAGATTGCGCAGTCTGCCGTCGTTGACGCTGCGCTGAGTGACGAGTCGGAGTTCGAGTTCGAAGCGGATACGAACGGGGATGACCTGGGCGACTTCTTCAAGAAAGACAGTGCTTCCAAGCCTGCGCCGAAACTATGAGTCAAAAATCAAAGGAAGGACCGATCCGGTCACTTGATCTGGAAAAGTGGCGGACCAAGCACGGCCTCACCATCAGCGCAGCATGCGAACTGCTCGGTTTGCAGCGTGCAACGTGGGCAGAGCTTCAAAAGCATCCGGAAAAGGAAGTAGAAGACGCGACTGTGTGTGCGCTTGTCACTCTGTACGAGCGGTATCCCAAGGAAACGATGCCCATTACGCGCGTTATCAATATCCGGGAGCGCATGGTCAATCTTGGCTACGATCCGGATAACCCGAAAGATAAAAAGAGCTTTGCCGGAGCTACCGGCCGTGAGGCGGCAGCAGTGTACCGGTGGGTGAACGGGCAAGGTAACGTGAGCAAGCCGGTGGAGCGCCTCCTGGAGGCACTGGATCGCCTGCCTACCGAGTCGGGCAAGAAGAAGCGAAACGTGCTTGAAAGCGTGGCGATGGAGGTCGCGGATCGAGCCGGTATTCGCGATCCGCTGTCGCGAGGGTCGTGGCGTCGTGAGAGCTAAAGAAGGTTTAGGGGAAGGGTGATGATAAAAACGAAGCGCCCTGGTATCGACGTGACGGTGGTGCTCTTCTACAAGGCTGGCAGTGTGCCGGCACGCATCGACGTTGGGGACATCACATTGCCGCTGTCCCGGTCGATACGTGGCTATACGACTGGCCTGTCGGGGCATCAACGCCTCGATGGCCTGATGTACGCTCGACAGCACGCGGATGCCAAACGGCTGGAAATGATCGTCATCGATCTTCTGGTCGGCTTCACGCAACCGATTTACACCAAAGTGCTTCCGCCCGAGCTTGTGGCAGAACACGACGTGCTCAACCTGTTCCGGGTTTCCAAGAGCCTGATTGCTGAGATCGCGGAGCACTGGAAGAAGTGGGTCAAGGACGAAGAAGGGGCGTCTGCCGAGAATCAGTACGACTGGTCCCGTCCCACGGACTTCGTGGCGCGACGGCCGGATCTGTTGCCGCGGCTGTTGAAGCTGAAACAGTTCTCGCACATCAATGTGGTAACGCACCCTGTGCTGACTGCGTTCAGTGATCGACCGCTGACTGCAACGTCATTCCGAGTGGGCTACGACCACATCGAACAGGCGTCCGCGCGTTTTCATCCGGACATCGAAGTCGTCGTATAGAGCAACGCGGCAGTGCTTCAACGAGCCCCGGCATCAATCGATGCGCGGGGCTTTTCTATTTGTGCCTGCGGAAAAGAAATTTGTAACGACGTTGCCGGTTTTCCGATCTCAGCGCCATTTGTGAGGGTGAGCATGGTGTCCGCTGGAGATAGGAATGAAAAAGTTCTGCATGGTGTGTCCCGGTCTTCGGACCGCGATTCCCGACGATCTGCATGATCAGTTGCGGTCGCTGCCCGGTGTGCAGCTTGAGCGCGTTTCATCGGGGATCGTCAGCCTATGGTTCGACGGCACTGAAAACGAACTGCGCATGCTACTCGCTCAAACGGCATGGCCCGCCCTGAATGCTCGGATCAGCGAGAGCCGTGTGTATCGCTTGCAATCGTAGGGAGCAGTGCGATCTCTGCATCTGAATGGTGAGAATAAATTGATCTATAGATCAAGAAAAATGCTTGACGATGATTGATCTATAGATCAATAATTGGCCTATCGGGTTTTCGTCGTGAGTGGCACGATGAGCGCCGACCCACACGACCACGTAGAGGCCGACATGTACGCAGTAATCAAGGCAGAACTGGAAGCGGCACGCGGGCAAGAACGCCTCCACGGCGCAATCGACCGTGCCGACGAACTGTTCGCGGCGGGAAGCACTCCTGAATTCGTCATCAAGAAGCTGCGCGAACAGGCCGCGACGCTCGCAGGCCCTGGCACCCATCCGCTGATTCGCGCCGGCTCGATAGCGCTGTCGGATGTGGCGGCCGTTATCGAAACCGCCTATCAAGCGATCAATGTTGGCCGAGTGATCGCCATCGCGGCTGACCATTTGTCCGGACCCTATGTGGAGGCCATCACCAGCCTTCCATCTGAAACATCGCGCGTCGACACCGAGTTCAGCATTGAGTGGGCGCGCAACAACCCCGACCTGTTCGCCGCGAAGTACAACAAGTTTTTTCAATCGTTCCGGGATGGATGGGAAATTTCGAGCCACGCCCGACCGGGCTTCTTAACGCTGATCGCTAAGCGCAGCGCCTAAACACCTCAAGGTGTATCCGCTTCGCTAACAACCGCGCCCGCCCTGCGGGCTTCACCGAGGGGAACGAGATGGACCAGCAGATTTTGGCCGACGACCTTACGCCGCGCGAAGGCCAAGAGTACGGCACCCAGTATGCATGCGCGAACTGTGACGCAGAAGATGGTCTGTTCGGTCGCTTCTACCGCGTGAGAGAGGAGCCGACGCTCTGGTGGATGGGGCTAGATCGAAATGGTCAGGCCCACTACTTCTGCGATGACTGCAAGACTCTTGGCTTCTGCGTGGTACCGAGCATGCCGCGCGATGCAGCAGACGGCAGGCTCGCCTGAACAACCGCTCCGGCTACAGGAGAACGACGATGGGAACCATCAAAGCAGAAGACATCAAGGGCGGCGACACGATTGTAGTCGGCGGATCGAGCTATCGCATCGGGAGTGTCGAGCACGGCGCAGTCGAAATCGTGGTGCACACAACGCAACGCGTTTGGGGCGAGGCATTCGACACGGTGTCGTTCAGCTTCAATCGCGGCGAAGACGTTCGGCTTGCCGAACAACCGTTGCCGCAAAAGGCGAAAGGCGTGCCGGAAGATCAACTCGTGAGTGCGGTAGAGCTGCTGAAGGCGCTCAAACGCGACCTCATGCATGCTCGCCGGTTTGGGCCGGACACGCTCGCGAACTACCGCCGCGCCTGTTCGGCGGCCGAAGGTGACGTCGAAGCTTGGCTCATCGAGCATGGCCACATGAAACCGACAGCCTGAACAACCATAGACGCACCATCAGCGACCAACCAAGTATGGAGCCAATCATGTTTCGAACGCGTCACCTGAAGTGGGAAATCTGCGGATGCTGCGCCGGCAATGGTCAGGTTGAGCACCCGGCTTTTTCGAATGGCATCACGTCGAGCGAGTGGGCCGAAATGTCGCCTGAAGAGCAGGGCACGTACATGAGCGGTGGCTATGACGTGGCGTGTGTGCAGTGCGCGGGCACGGGCAAGGTGCAGGTGCCCGACGTGTGGCGCATGGCGTTCGGAGAAAAGCGCGAGTATGTGCTGTATTTGCGCGAGCGCGCAGCGGACGCGCGTGCTGCCAGCGAAATCGCGGCGGAAGTTGCTGCTGAACGTCGTATGGGGTGCTGACATGCGGACGCTCCACCAAGCCGCTGAGTTTGGCATGATCGCAGGCATGTATGCGCGTGAGCGCGCTGCGCATCCTAGCATGCGTGCGCTGACGATCTTCCGATGGTTGCGTGACGACCAGGGTCTCACGCTCGAACAGTTCGAGTGTGAGACGGAGCGCGGCCACTCGTGGAGCTTCACGGGCACGGCATACGGTGGCGATGATTCGAGCTATATGGGCGAAGGCCGCTGTTACTGCGCGTACTGCGGTGCAGATGGTGACGCCTGATTGCGATGGGAAATCGACACCACGTGACGATGTTCGGTCGAAACGAACCGATTTACTGGCCGACTCCTCGCGAGCTTTCTGATGCGGAACGTGCCATCGTCATGCTGTATCGCGTGGGCGCGGTCAATGTGGCGGGACTGGAAGGCTTTGAGGACCGGACGATGCGGTTGCTGAGGAAGCGGAAGACGGTCGGCATCTTTTCGGGCGACAAGCTGGTCGGAATTGTTCGACATCGCTTTCCGGGAGATGAGACCGTCGTGTACACGTTGACGGGGATGAGATTGCCCGTTCTCTTCGGCGCGGCGGGCGAGGAACTACAGGACTATAGCCAGAGCATAATTGCGCTCCACTCACTGATTATTGACGATTCGATAGGAGCCAATGAAACAGGCAACGACGTATCCGGTTCTGACGCCTGACGAGGCGAAAGAACTATTGCGACGCAAAGGGTGGTCGAACAAGGCCCTTGCGTCGTGGTGGGGTTTTTCGGAGGAGTACATCAGCCGCACGATCAACAACGTAGATCGCAAGCGTCGCGACGACGACGCGCTCCGCGGCTTGCCGAAGTGCCCGAAAGCCCTGATCGATAACTAACTGTGCAAGGTACCGTATGTACGACATTCTCGAAGTGCTGTTTTTTCATCAACCGGGCGCGGACAAGCGAGCCGCGCTCGACCATCTGCAAGAAGCGTTGAATGGCGATTTCGAGGTTGAAGGGCACGAGTTCGTAACCGAGACGCCGTTGGACGACTCCCGCCAGGTCGTGCGGATTGTCTCGGCAAGTGAGGAGTTCGAATCCGGGCAGGAATTCGAGGAGCGTGTGCGCGAGCTGGCCTCGGAAGATGTGTTTCCTTGGCAGCGTATCGGTGCGGTTCCCGTGGGCGGCACCGAGACGGTGCTCGGCTAGGGGCGCGACCAAATAACCTCAATCAGCGGAGCGATTATGAAGCAACCAGCGGTGGACGACAGCAGCGCATTCGCGGCCGTCGCCCGTGCTTTCCTTGACGGTGCGAACCTTGCCCGATGCGATGTTCGTGACGGTATCGTGACGACGAAAGTGGTCTTCGGGCGCGAGCGCCTGGACGATGGGCGGCCGTCGATATCACTCTCTGCGGCCGACGCGAAGTCGATGTGGTATTACGCGTACAACATGCTGTCGATTGATGGCATGTCGTCCCACGCAATATTCGACCCATCAGTTCGCCAATCGTCAGTGATCCGTCGAGCCGTGGACGGATCGGATGTCGTGCTCACATTCGAATCGATTCCTTGTGGCGATGGCGTCATCGTTGTGCTTGGCAATCGGACGACACCACAGATCTTCCTCGAGCAGTTGGTGCGCGAGATCGAAGCGGAGGTTGTTGCGTCGCGGGCCGATAGCGCTGACGAGTGGCCAGAAATCGACCTGCTTCAGGTGGTCGGCGAGCAGTTTGCCGCCGGGCGAGGTGTCGTGCGCTTGCAGCCTGGCATGACCGACGGGATGATCGCCACGGTCATCAAGGCGGCCGCGTCTCATGGGAAGCCGTTCCAGGTAATTCCTGCGGAATCGGCTGGCGCGACCAAATAACCTCAAGATTCGGTGCCAGTTGGCCCATGGATTCGTAAGGTGAAAAAGGGGGACTCCCGATGACTAAGAGACGCTACACGGCTGAGCAGCGTCGCTGGTGCAAGACATACCGCAGCGAAACCGGATTCACGGCGATAATGGACTCATTTGAGAGCGGTCGGGCGACGTTTCACGAGGCCGCTGCGATCGCAATCCGCTGGTATGAGGCACATTCAAGCGACGTCCATTTGCGCATCCAGCGCGCACTGCCTCCGCAGGAGTAGGAAATTGATGGAAGCGATTTTGAGTGAGACGGAGCGGGCGGCGATTCGTGCCGTAGCCGCGGGCGACAAGGCCCGATTGCCAGATGCGCGCGCGGCGTTCGATCGCGCTTCGCGGACGCATGGAGTTGAAGCATGTGTCGAGCTTCAGTTCATGGCCGAGGTTCTTGCGCCGGTGCCGGATCTGCTGCTGCGTTCGCAGTACCGTGCAGCCGTGTTGCGGCAACCTCGTTCCGCTGGTGGTGAGAAGGTGCAATGACATCGCCAATCGATAGCGCAATCAACGCGGCGGTTCGATGCGTCAAATGCGGAGCCCTGGGCGTTGGTACGTGTAGTTGCGGGCGGCTGTTTGATGCGGAGCGGCGTGGTGAGGTCGTCGCCGGCGAGTTAGTCGAAGCTTTGCTCGCAGATGGAGAATCACGCGAGCACGCGGCAGCATTTGCGAAGCGCTTTGTTGCGCGACTTGCCGGAGACATCGACGATATGGACAGCGAGATGCGACTGGCGTACGCGGTGGCTCTGATGCGATGTCTGCATGAAATCTTCAACGAAGACTCGACGGAAGACGCCAGCAGCACCGGTACTGGAAAATGACGAACTGAGCTTCCCGATACACGTGCGGGCGCCTCGCGTTGCGTCTTGGCGACTACCAGGGGCCGGCCGAAGTATTTCGCCGGACGCTCAGCAGCATCCGGATGACGATCTAGCGCGCCGGCCGCCAGATCGACCCCCCAATTTTCTTGACTGGCAGGCAAATAATTGCGAATATGCCGAAAAGTGCGTATCGTGCATGTGATACGTAAAACCGGGAGGTGGCTATGACGAAAGACGAACTGGTTGCCCTGATCGCGGAGCGGACCGGTGCATCAAAGGCTCGGGCCGCGAGCGCTCTCGAAGCTGTAATCGACGGTTTGACAACGAGCATTCGCAGGGACGGATACGCGAAGATCCATCGGCTGTGCTCCTTCTCTCTGGTCAAAAGAGCACCCCGGAAAGGGCGCAATCCGCGTACCGGAGAAGTCGTTCCGGTGCCGGCGCGCCGGGTCGTGAAAATCAAGCCGCTCCAGGCGTTGCGCGACGCCGTGGAGCGCTAATCAGGCGGAAATTCGCAAGGTGAGCATGGAAACGGAAAATGCATTGCCGGGAGACCAAGCCCCGGCGCTTCCTAGCGGCTCGAAGGTCGAGATGACGCCGTTGGGCAAGCTGGTAATCGCCTTGGTCGCCATTGGCGTCGGGTTTGCGGCGTGGACTTACTACCAAGGGCAGGAGAGCCGCCCGCATGGGGTCGCGGCGGCCAACCATCCGGCTATGCAGCCGGTGGCGCGTGAGGCGGCTCGGCCGTCGCAGACACCGACCGGCGCTCCGTCGTCCGATCAGGTCTTCCGCGTGCTTGAGAAGGAGCGGCGCGACCGCGCCATACAGGTTGCCGCGTGGCGTGCAGTTTCCGAGTCGAGCAGGCAGCAGGTTGCCGATTTGGCGTCGGCAATGGAAGCCCTCGATGCCAAGGTGGCTGCAATCCAGAAGATGCCTGCCCCGCCGCGCCCCGCCAAGGAAGAAGTAGCCGAAGGTGCGAGGGCGGTTCACAAGGCGGCTGATGCCGCGAAGGCTACGGCGTCGATCGATGTCGCATCGCTCCCGATCGAGACGGTGACGGCTCAAGCAATGGGGCTGACCGGCTTCGGAAAGGGCGTGGTCGGGATCGGCGGCCAGAAGCTCTCGGTTGGGCAATCGCTGCAACAGGGGGAGACGATCGTGGCGATCGACCCGGAAAGCAGATCGATCGTCACCAACCGGCGAATCATCAACGTGACGAATTGAGGTAACG
>NZ_CP184476.1:0-2003 GCF_048627025.1 Burkholderia aenigmatica
ATGCCGTCGGCGTCCAAGCAGGTGTCGTCGGCTGATCAACTGAAGGCGGCGTTGCAGGATGCTTTTGCGGGTGTCGGCGGCATCAAGGGTCGTCCGATCGTGCTCGTGCGTCTGTCGGACGGCGAAGTGAGCAAGGCGGTCGAATTCGCGCTCCCGGTCAAGAAGAACAAGGAGACCGGCGAGTACAAGCACGCGACGCCCGCCGAGGCTGTCGAAGCATTCCTGGCGTCTCAGTCCGGCAAGCAGATCGCCCAACTGGTCGGTGATCCCGACCTGTCGATCGAAGTCGTTCCGGGGCAGCGCGTGAGCCTCGGCCCGCAAGCGAAGGCGTCGTTCGAACAGAGCGCGTCCGGCCTGGAGCAGGTCAACCGGGCATACCGATTCACGAAGGGGGACCAGGGTCTGACCGGTTTCGCGCAATCGTACATGGTGCTGCACGAGGTCGAGGGTGGCCAGATCTTCTCGTCGGCCGAGCCGCTTTCGAACAAGCCGTCGCTGTTCCATCCGCGCGACGTGCCCACGCCGTTCTTCAGCGGCAAGCCGACCGCGATCGCGGAGAACAAGGAAATCACCCAGCACACCGACGCGGCCGTCGTGCCGGCAAGTGTTGCCGACCACGAGGACGAGGACGAGCCGTTCGAAATCGACGATGTGGTGCAGAACGCCATCCCGGCAGAAGCCATGGCAGCAAGTGCGCCGCGCATGCGCGTGTAAGCCGATGCCACGGCAGTTTCCTGCAACCACGAAAAAGACCGCCTTGTGCGGTCTTTTTCTTTGGTGGTGACTATTGTCTGCGGCCCCACGATTGAGGATAGAAACGATGGCAGCGCCCGAATCAATGAAGTGGCTTGACCTGTCCGCCCACGGCGTCAAGTTGCGTCTCTTCCAACTGAACGACAAGACCGTCAACCTGGTCCTGACCGGCGTGATACCGGCGTCTGCCGAGTGGACCGCCGTGCAGGCTCTCGGATTCGAGCCCTCGCGATCTGGAAAGACGCTCATCCGGAGCGGCACCGATATCCAGACCGGAGCGCTGCGCAAGATCTTCCCTGCGAACGTCATTCGGGATCTGCCGCTGTCGGATGTCTGGATTCGAGTCACGGGGCAGGCCGCCGACACGTCTGAGCAGCGTCAGCAGGACCGTGCCGTTCTCGGGCGCAATGCCTTGGGGCATGTCGTGCGCCGGGATGATGACGGCACTCGCTATCTCACGTTTGTTGATGGATCTGTCTCGCGCGAGCGCGACTTGCAGCCGGACGTTATGTCGGGTGATGACGACGCGTCTGCGGCCCTTGCGGCATCGTACCTTCGCGCAACGTCGCCGAAGGCATTGGCGCTTTGCGCGGATGCGTTCGTTGACGAGATGCTGGCCGGCAAGAACATGGACTCTGCCGATCTGAGGCACTTCGGTGGCATCGTCTATGGCGAGTCGCGTTCGCTCGAAATCGCCGATCCGCGGCTACGGGCCGTTCAGGAATCCGTCGAAGCAGCGATGCATCGCTGTCTGTTCTCGCGCCATCAGAAGGCAGATGCGGAAGCATTCAAGCTCGCGGTTGCGCTTGCCGAGCATCAGCCGACGTTCGCTTACCGGACCTCCACCTCGGTCGAGAATCAGCAATATTCGACGCCGCTACCGATGTCGATCGCGGTTCAGCACATCCTCGGCGATACAGCGGGTGAAAAACTGTTTGAACCTACTATCGGGAATGGCAGCCTTGTCACGGCGCTTCCGTTTGGCACCGACATTACTGGCGTTGAAATCGACCCGGCGAGGTCCGCGCAAGTCGGGGCGTTGCGGACTGACATCCGCCTCGTGACGGGCGACGTGCTCGATATCGCGGATACGCTCGATTCTGATTTCACCTTCGTAGCAGCCAATCCACCGTTCGGTGGCCTATCCTCGCCCGTGGCGTTCGAAAATCTGCGTTGCAATCGCGTCGATCACCTTATCGTGCTCAAGGCGCTTCGCCAGCGTAAGCGGCTATGCGAATGCGACTGCGCTG
>NZ_CP184474.1:0-52076 GCF_048627025.1 Burkholderia aenigmatica
ATGAAACCTAATTCTTGTATTGCGCGGAAAATCACAACATTGCTTGCCGCTAATGTTGTCCTGCTGCTGTCGCTGACGCCCGCCCTTGCTGCTGAACCGCTGCGAATCGGCATGATACCGGATGCCGGCGCCACCCAAGTTTCAGTCGAAGAAAAGGTGCCTCTGCAGAAGTATCTTGAGCAGCAACTTGGCATGCCCGTGAAGCTGATCATTCCCACAAGCTACAACGCAACGGTAGAGGGTCTCGGAAACGGTTCCCTGGACGTGGCTTATTTCGGCGGTTTGACGTACGTTAAGGCGCATGCCCGTTACGGCGCCATTCCGCTAGTGCAGCGCGATGTTGACCGTCAATTCCACTCGCTGTTAATCACCCGCAAAAGTACGGGGATTGACAGTCTCAAAGACCTTAAGGGCAAAACCTTCTGTTTTGGCGACATCAATTCGACCAGCGGTCATCTTTTTTCTTATTTGGCCATGAAAAATGCCGGCATCCTGCCCGACCACGATCTTAAGTCTTATCGCTATACAGGAAGTCATGCTGCAACGGCGCAGGCAGTGGCAACAGGCGCTTGTGACGCAGGCTCTCTCGACGAAACCGTTTACAAGTCAATGATTGCCGACGGCAAGATTCCCGGCAACGAAATGAAGGTGTTCTTTACGACACCAGCATTCGCGGACTACGTCTGGGCGGCGCGAAAGGATTTGCCGCGCGACTTGGAGCAAAAATTTTCCAACGCGATGCTACGCCTTGAGCCGGGTCATGATGACAAGATATTGGGAATTCTGCGCGCAAAGCATTTCGTGGTTGCCAATAATGATGAATATTCCGAGGTCGAGCGCGTAGCAAAAGAATTGGGGCTAATGTGATGACGGCAGCTATCGAGATGAATCCGGGAAATTTCGGTGCGACATTGGCGGCGTCCGCTCTGCATATCAACACCCCCCTTCTCAGTTTGAAATCAGTAGCGATCGCGCCACCAAGTGTCGATGCGGCTATTATGACGCAGATCGACCTGCAGGTGGCACGGGGTGAACGAGTGGCCCTGGTCGGACCGAGTGGCACTGGGAAAACCACGCTGCTGCGGACGGTCAATGGCCAAATTAGAGCGCACACTGGTCAGATTGTTTTTGATGGTGTGAGCATGGCTTCCCTGTCGGCAACAGCGCTAAGGCAGTTGCGCTGCAAAATTGGGTTTGTCGCGCAGAAGCATGATTTGGTTGAGCCGCTACGTGTGCACCAAAACGTCATGGCTGGCGCGCTTGGCCGCTGGTCTAATGGCCGTGCATTGCGTTACTTGGTTTGGCCGCGGCAAGACGAACTGGCCGAGTGCCAAGCAGCGCTGGCTTCAGTTGGGCTTGCGCACAAACTGCATGAGCCCACTACAGCGTTGTCCGGCGGTGAGCAGCAGCGCGTGGCCATCGCTCGCGCTTTGGTTCAAGCACCCCAGTTATTGCTGGCGGACGAACCAGTCGCCTCACTCGATCCAGGTACTGCCAACGACATCTTGGGACTATTAACGAGCCTCGCGTATTCACGGGGCATGGCATTGATCTGCTCGCTGCATCAGCCCGACCTTGCAGCGCGCTATTTCGACCGCATCATCGAAGTCCGGCAGGGCACGTTGATAGAGTTAAGTGCAAAGCACCCGGCTGGTGGCTCGCGGGAGGGAGTTGCATCATTGGGGCATGCCAGCTGATGAACGGGTTGACTCTTTTCCTTTCATTTTTTCCTCCGGTTTTGACGCCCTCCTATCTACTTGCGTTGGTTGAGCCGGTAATGGAAACAATTGGGATGGCGGTTGGGGCAATATTCATTGCCTTTTGCGTTAGCATTCCACTCGGAGTCGCGGCGGGACTGCGCTTGAGCGGTGCGCGCACGCTGCTTTCGGCACTTGCAGCCTGGCGGGCCATTCCTGATTTAACGCTGGCAATTCTCTGCGTCATCCTCTTCGGCATCGGGCCGGGGGCCGGCTTGCTGGCGATTGCGTTGTATTACACTGCCATCGTCTCCAAGATGTTCGCAGACATTTTGCGTACAGCACCAAAGGGGCCACTCGACGCGCTCGGCGCCACCGGCGCTTCGCGGCTGCAAATTGCCATGTATGGCCTTTTGCCGCTAAAGCGTGCTGACCTAATGACTTATGGCGCGTACGAGTTTGAAAGCGCTTTGCGTGCGTCCATCGTCGTTGGCGCAGTTGGCGGAGGCGGACTTGGCAGTGAGTTGGTTGGTTCGCTGGCAGCACTGGATTTACCTCGCGTGACCACCTTAATTCTTGTTCTCGTTACAATGATCGCCGTGTTGGATCAGGTTGCATTCTGGCTCAGGAAGCACCCGCGCTGGCTGTTGGCGTTGATTCCCGCCGGTTTGGTCGCCCTGACGGCCTATAGTCCTCATATGATCGCGCTTGGACACGCGATAGAGGTATTCGGGCAAATGTTCCCGCCTGAAATGACTGCCCGGGGATGGACACAGTTGCCCCAGCAAATCTGGGAAACCATATGGATGGCGGCTGCAGGTACCAGCGGCGCGATAATTGCGGCGATCATCGCGGGGACTTGCAGCGCGCGAAATATCGCACCGATTTGGCTTGCTTGGCCGGTGCGACGGATGATGGAGTTCCTGCGCACGGTGCCGGAGGTGGTATGGGGTCTAGTCCTGATCGCAGTCGCTGGTGTCGGCCCGACGGCAGGTGCCTGGGCGCTGGGCATCCACTCGGCGGGTTGCCTGGCAAGACTATTCGCCGAATCTCTAGAGAACGCCGCTCCAGCACCACAACTTGCCTTGGCGTCAACAGGTGCCTCCAGGCTGGCCGTTTCCGCCTACGCCACCTTTCCCTTGGCGCTCGGGCCGCTGGCCGCACATTCTCTGTTTCGCTTTGAGTGGAATTTGCGCATGGCCACGGTAATGGGGCTGATCGGTGCGGGTGGTATCGGACAGGCACTTTACAATGCGCAGCAGTTATTCTTTTATCAACAAATGATGGCCTATATCCTGATCACTTGGGGACTTGTTGCCTTGATCGACAATGCAAGCGAAGCGCTACGGTGCCGCTACAAGCTCTCACAGGCCATAACATGAGGAGCAATAAGATTTTATGAAACCAAAAATTGTACTTACCCACTGGGTCCACCCTGAGATCATCGATCTATTGCAATCCGCCGCAGATGTCATTCCCAACACAACGCGCGAGACACTTCCCCGTGAAGACTTGCTGCTACGCGCCAAGGATGCCGACGCGCTGATGGTTTTCATGCCAGATACTATAGACGCGGATTTTCTTGGGAGATGCCCTAAACTGAAGATAGTCAGCGCTGCGCTCAAGGGTTACGATAATTTCGACGTTGATGCCTGCACACAACGTGGAATATGGTTCAGCATCGTGCCGGACCTGCTTACGATTCCGACGGCCGAATTGACAATCGGTCTGCTTTTGGGTTTGACTCGGCATCTGATGGAAGGTGACCGCAGAATCCGCAGCGGAAGATTTCAAGGCTGGCGCCCGGAATTGTATGGCATCGGACTGACAGGCCGTACACTTGGCATTGTAGGTATGGGGGCAGTGGGCAGGGCAATTGCTAGGCGGCTTTCGGCCTTCGATATGAAACTGGTTTACTGCGACAACGTCGCGCTGACCGACGATCTGGAGCAGGCATGGGGCGCACGCCGCTTGAGCCTCGACGAATTGTTGGCAACCAGCGATTTCGTGGTTCCGATGCTGCCGATGACTCCGCAAAACCTGCACCTGTTCAATGCCGATACCATAGGCAAAATGCAGTCTGGCAGTTATCTGATCAAT
The DNA here is from genome assembly GCF_048627025.1 of Burkholderia aenigmatica. Lineage (NCBI taxonomy): Bacteria > Pseudomonadati > Pseudomonadota > Betaproteobacteria > Burkholderiales > Burkholderiaceae > Burkholderia > Burkholderia aenigmatica. Next base: position 3,798 of record NZ_CP184474.1, read on the forward strand.
GCCTGCCGTGGTTCTGTGGTCGATGAATCGGCAGTGGTCGAGGCGCTACGAACGGAAAGGCTTGCCGGCTATGCAGCCGATGTGTTCGAGATGGAGGAATGGGCTCGGCCGGAAAGGCCGGAAAGCGTTCCTCAATCCCTGCTGGACAATACCTTGCAGACTTTTTTCACACCTCACCTTGGGTCGGCGGTCAAGGAAGTGCGGATAGAGATTGAGCGGCAAGCGGCAACCAACATCCTCCAGGCTCTGGCTGGAGAAAGACCTGTCGGCGCAATCAATAACCCCTTATTTACATCGGTATAGCCGTATGATTAAACTGGGATCCGTTGCAACCTTTCTGGCGGTTGCGAGATGCGGCGGTTTTCGTGAAGCCGCCAAAAATACTGGTTTGTCGCAACCAGCCGTGACGCAGCATGTAAAGCGGCTGGAACAATCGCTGAATGTCAATTTGATCGCACGCAACAATGCAGGCAGCACGCTGACGCCGGAAGGCCATGTCTTCCTGCCATACGCGGAAAACATGATAAGAACCTACGAACTGGCCAGCACCTTATTTAAAAAAACCTCAGTCGTGATTGGGGCCAGTTCCAATACGGGGATATATCTGCTGCAGCCGTATTTGAAATCGTACAAGGATGTTTCGCCGCATGAGTTGGACGTGATCATTGGGGCCAATACCGCCATCGCCGATAAGCTGCAAAATCTTGAAATCGATGTTGCAATTATGGAGTGGTGGGATGACCGCCCCGGATTTGTTCCAACGGTTTGGCGACGTGAAGAGCTGGTCTTAATCGTTCCGCCGAACCATCCTTGGGCCGGCATGAGCAATATTCCCCGTGATTTGTTAAAGGGCCAGCAATTGTTGGGGGGGGAGGCCGGTAGCGGAACGGGGCGTCTGTTGCAACAGTATTTTGGCACTGACGCGAGCACGATTGGTGTATCGATGCAACTGGGGAGCACGGAAGCGGTAAAACATGCAGTACAAGCCGGCCTCGGCATTTCTCTGGTCATGGCCGCGGCCGTAACCCATGAAGTGCGCAACGGACAGTTGCACGCAATACCAATTTCAGGCGAACCGATACAAAAAGCGCTTTATGTTGTACGTCGCGATGGCGGCGGGCTGCACGATGGTCCTGCGGCGCAATTCGCCGACTTTTTGCTCAAGTCGCCTTGATAGGGTGTCAGGAATTTGTGTATGCGGGGTTTCACTTCTGCTAAACCATCCGGTCTTCAAACTGGATAGTAAACCGATTTAGCGCAAGCCTTCCAATCCAGAATCGGTATTCGAATATGTTGAAAGCGGACATCCAGCAAGCCGCACTTCCATTAAATTCCCACAGTCCGGTTTGGCCGATTTCTGCCGATGAGTCACTACCGTTGAATGGCGGCTTCTATCAATGGACTAAACCGCTCGCGCGGTAGGGGGCTCCGATCCGGCGCCGGTGGGTAGTTGAGACAAAGCCCCGGTTTTCTATGTTGAGGAATGAGGCAATCCGCCTCGTTTTTCGACAGGAGCCGAGCCATGAACCCATCCACTCAAACCATCAGTCCGCTGCGCCAGCGCATGATCGACGACATGCGGATGCGCAAATTCACTGCCAAGACACAAAACGGTTACCTGCGCGCCGTGAAACGATTCGCGGGGTTTCTCGGCCGCTCGCCTGATACGGCCACCGTAGAAGATCTGAGGTGGTATCAGTTGCATCTCGTCGATACCGGCACTTCGCCGATCTCGCTCAATGCCGCGATTGCCGGATTGAAGTTCTTCTTCGACGTCACGCTCGATCGTGCCGAGCTGATGGCCAAGATGCAACCCGTTCGTGTCCCGCAGAGACTCCCCGTCGTATTAAGCCGCGAGGAAGTGGGTCGCCTGATCGCGGCGTCTGGCAACCTGAAGCATCAAACGGCACTGTGAGGTCGGTCGGAATCCGTGGACGCCAACGGGTTAAGCAGCCATTTTACTCAAATGGAATCGCTGCGTGAAAGCGGCCGGCGACAGATAGTCCAGACGCTCCTGTGTGCGCTGCCGGTTATAAAAGATCTCGATGTATTCCGTGATTTCTTTGCTGGCCTGATCGCGGGTCGCGAACTTGCGATGATAGACGAGTTCATTCTTCAGTGAGCCCCAGAATGATTCGATGGGTGCGTTGTCGAAGCAATTTCCACGTCTGCTCATTGATGCCTGCATGCCGAACTGTTTGAGCAGATTCTGATAGGCGTGGGCGCAATACTGACTACCGCGATCCGTGTGTTGTATCAGGCCCGTCGGTGGCCGGTGCGACGCGACAGCCCGAAACAGCGCCTGCATGACCAGCTGTTTTGTCATGCGCTCGCTCATGGCATAGCCGACGATCTCTCCGCTAAACAGATCCTTGAGGCCGGCCAGATACAGCCATCCCTCATCGGTCGCGATGTAGGTAATGTCACCGCACCAGGCCTGATTTGGTGCGCTCACACTGAAGTCCTGATCCAGGATGTTCGGTGCGACTGGCAGATTGTGCGTCGAGTTGGTCGTCGCCTTGAACTTGCGCTTTTGCTTGCAGCGAAGGCCGAGCTTTGCCCGCAAACGCTTGATGCGGTGAACACCAATCTGGACACCGTGGTTCGCTAGATCCTTCTGTAGCCGTTCCGGGCCGAAGGTTTGTCGACTACGCTCGTGAGCTGCACGCACCTGCGCTTCGAGCCCAGGCTCTTGTTGATCGTGCAACGACAGCGGCCGTTTGCGCCAGGCGTAGTAGCCACTGGTGGACACGCCCAGGAACCGGCACATCGGCGGCACGGGGTAATGCTGTCGCATCTGCTCAATTACGCCGTACTTCACCGCGACTCCTTCGCGAAGTACGTTGCAAACTTTTTTAACAGATCGCGCTCCATCTTCACTTCTGCCAACTCTCGCTTGAGCCGGCCCAGCTCCGCCTCGATCTCTGTCAGTGGTTTCTGGGTTTGCCCCACGGTCTCCAGCTTGCCGTCCTTTGCGGCGCGAACCCAGTTCGCCAACGTCTTCATCGATATTGACACTCGACGTGCAGCTTCAGACACGCCGACGCCGTCAGTCATTGCTAGCTTTACTGCTTCTTCACGAAATTCCTTCGTGTACACAGCCTTGGGGATTCGCTTCATCAGTGCCTCCATTCCTCAATTCTACGGAATGTTGGCGTCCACTTTTTTCGGCCGACCTCACTGTCGCTCGCCTACGGAACTGGGCTGCGCGCCAGCGAAGTTGTCGCGCTCAAGGTTTGCGACATTGACAGCCAACGCATGACGCTGCGCGTTGAACAGGGCAAAGGCCGCAAGGATCGCTACGCCATGCTTTCACCAGTACTGCTCGAACGCCTGCGAGTGTGGTGGCGTGTGGCACGCGCACAGGGCAAGATGCTCGATGGCGGCTGGCTGTTTCCGGGCCTCAACCCGATCGAATCGCTCAGCACCCGCCAGCTCAACCGGGCTATCCATGCCGCCGCCGCGGAGGCGAAGATCGACAAGCGCGTCTCGATGCACACGCTTCGACATTGCTTTGCAACGCACCTGCTGGAGCAGAAGGTGGATATTCGTGTGATCCAGGTGCTACTCGGGCACAAGCAATTGGACACGACGGCGCTCTATACCCAGGTCGCCACCGACCTCCTGCGCGAAGTGGTCAGCCCCCTGGAGATGCTGCACCCGGAATAGAACCACCGAGTTCCTTCCATGGGGCGTCCGACCCTGGAGGTCGCGGATATCTTCCGCGCCTTTGGTCCGGCCTGGCGTTGGTCTCAGCGCGAGCATCTGAGTCTGGGACAGCTCAAGGTCATGTCGGCCATCGAACAGTGCCGCAGCGCGGCGCTGGGGGGACACGTGCTGCTACAATTCCTGCCGCAATCGCCACTGCCCGAAGTGTCAGGCCAAGGCGGCACAGCGTTGGTTGGAAGCCCGTCAGGCAGACCTGCTTCCGGTGGCGTATTACCACGTGGTCTTTACCCTGCCGGCGCCGATCAGCGCCATCGCCTACACCAACAAGGCGGTGATCTATCGCCTGTTGTTCGAGGTGGCCGCCGAAACGCTCGGCACCATCGCGGCGGATCCGAAACATTTGGGCGCGCAGATCGGGGTGACGCTGGTCCTGCACACCTGGGGGTCGGCGCTGACGCATCATCCCCACGTGCACGGGATCGTCCCCGGCGGGGGTCTGTCCCCGGACGGCGAACGCTGGGTCCGTTGCTGGGTCTCCTCGTTTTCAGTGCAATAAGTGACGGTACGAAAAGCTAGCACTGGCGCGGAGGTGGTGTTGGTAGATCGTTGATTTCATTGACTTTCCTGTTCACTTTCAAATCTGCGATTCGTGGCGTCAAACCGTGGTCGGTTTCATCCATTGGTGCCAGTTATCGATGCATTTGGCCGCGAAGGCAGGATTTGGTCAGCATAGCGGTCAACCGGGAAGCGAAACACACCCCGCAAGTTGATGCTCTCCAGCCTGGTGGGCGCAATCTTCCCGATCAGTTCCGGTGGAATGACCTGGCGGCGGTTCGACCAGCGATCCAGGACCGCCTGCATCTGTGAGGTATTCCACGCCATCACGATGTTGGCCATCAGGCTCAACGCATCGGCCACAGCCTGCATTTCATCGACACGTTTGGCCTGCGCCGGGCTGATCCGGCCGGTATAAATGGCGCGCTTGAGGGCGTTAACAGCCTCGCCCCGATTGAGCACCCGGCGCAACTCGTTCCTGAAAGCGTCCTTGACAAAGTAGTCAGCCAAAAACGCCGTACGCAGCAACCGCCCCAATTGCACGCCAGCCTCATAGATTGGATCGCCCTGGGCGGCAGAACCGAACCGCGCAAGAGCTGCCACCGCACTGGCATGTCCGCTCATGACCGAGGCTGCCAGGTGCACCAGACTATCCCAATGCTTTTCGATCAAAGCGACGTCGACATTGGCTTCGCACACCGCAGCGATTTCTGCGGGCACTTTGGTGCCGCGTGGCACAAAGAGGTGGCGCTGTTTGAGTTCCTTCAACCGCGGGCAAAGATCAAAACCAAGCAAACGGGCATGTGACATGGCAAAGTCGGTGTAGCCATGGGTATCCACAGCAAGCTGGCTGGTCTCCAGCTTTTCTTGGCGGATGACACCTTCAATGGCCACGCCCGCCTGGCGCTCATTGAGCACAAAGGGCTGCGCATGGAAGATGCCCCACCGGTCTTTTACATGGGAGTAGATTCCAATGGAAGGTGTGTTGCGCCGAGGATCAAGCCGGGCTTGCCACACCCGTTTGGTGGTCTCCATGCTCATCATTGAGGTCGGCCGAAAAAAGTGGACGCCAACATTCCGTAGAATTGAGGAATGGAGGCACTGATGAAGCGAATCCCCAAGGCTGTGTACACGAAGGAATTTCGTGAAGAAGCAGTAAAGCTAGCAATGACTGACGGCGTCGGCGTGTCTGAAGCTGCACGTCGAGTGTCAATATCGATGAAGACGTTGGCGAACTGGGTTCGCGCCGCAAAGGACGGCAAGCTGGAGACCGTGGGGCAAACCCAGAAACCACTGACAGAGATCGAGGCGGAGCTGGGCCGGCTCAAGCGAGAGTTGGCAGAAGTGAAGATGGAGCGCGATCTGTTAAAAAAGTTTGCAACGTACTTCGCGAAGGAGTCGCGGTGAAGTACGGCGTAATTGAGCAGATGCGACAGCATTACCCCGTGCCGCCGATGTGCCGGTTCCTGGGCGTGTCCACCAGTGGCTACTACGCCTGGCGCAAACGGCCGCTGTCGTTGCACGATCAACAAGAGCCTGGGCTCGAAGCGCAGGTGCGTGCAGCTCACGAGCGTAGTCGACAAACCTTCGGCCCGGAACGGCTACAGAAGGATCTAGCGAACCACGGTGTCCAGATTGGTGTTCACCGCATCAAGCGTTTGCGGGCAAAGCTCGGCCTTCGCTGCAAGCAAAAGCGCAAGTTCAAGGCGACGACCAACTCGACGCACAATCTGCCAGTCGCACCGAACATCCTGGATCAGGACTTCAGTGTGAGCGCACCAAATCAGGCCTGGTGCGGTGACATTACCTACATCGCGACCGATGAGGGATGGCTGTATCTGGCCGGCCTCAAGGATCTGTTTAGCGGAGAGATCGTCGGCTATGCCATGAGCGAGCGCATGACAAAACAGCTGGTCATGCAGGCGCTGTTTCGGGCTGTCGCGTCGCACCGGCCACCGACGGGCCTGATACAACACACGGATCGCGGTAGTCAGTATTGCGCCCACGCCTATCAGAATCTGCTCAAACAGTTCGGCATGCAGGCATCAATGAGCAGACGTGGAAATTGCTTCGACAACGCACCCATCGAATCATTCTGGGGCTCACTGAAGAATGAACTCGTCTATCATCGCAAGTTCGCGACCCGCGATCAGGCCAGCAAAGAAATCACGGAATACATCGAGATCTTTTATAACCGGCAGCGCACACAGGAGCGTCTGGACTATCTGTCGCCGGCCGCTTTCACGCAGCGATTCCATTTGAGTAAAATGGCTGCTTAACCCGTTGGCGTCCACGGATTCCGACCGACCTCACATGTCAGAAGATGCCAAATCGGACCGCCCCCAGGTGGCGGCAATCGGGTGTCGCTGCATGAATTCCAGCACAGCCTGGCAGGCCTGGCTCAGACGCCGTTCGTCCCGCGCCCAGCGCATGGCCTGGCGAATGCTGGTGGCAGACAATTGCGGAATCATGCGCGCGCATTCGACCGCAGTCAGACTGGTGCCGTGGGCCATGATGCCGGCATAGACCATCAGCAGCTCGTCGGTAGAGCGCGGCTCACGTCCGAGCATGATCCAGCTAAAGCGCACCTGGGCGTCAACGGCCAGAATCACTTCCGGCAATTGAACCTCACCGATGCGGTGATCCAAAGCCGCGCGCAGCTTGGTCACTTCTGGGTCTTCGTCCTCTGCGGGCAATGGCGACAAATGGAGTTCATCATCCACGCGCAGTACGCCACTGCGGGCTGCAGCGGCCACCGCATCGACACCGGCAGTTACTCTGGCCAGCAAAGGCTTCAAGAAAGTGGCAGCCTTGCTGGGTAACGATAGACGGGCATAGTGTTTCTTGGACTCTGCCTGCCAACGCTCGTCCGTGAAGAACAAGCGCGCACGACCCCGAAAGCTCAGGCTGTGCTCAATCCAGACCGAGCCATTGCGCACCGCGCGGCGCAGGGCAAACAGGGTGGCCACCTCCAACGCCTGAAACGCCCGTTCCCGGTCTGGGCTGGAGATCGAAACCTGCCAGATCATTCCCAGACTTGGTGCCACCACTTCAACTGGCAGCTTTCTGGATCCTTTGAGATATAAAGCTTGCAGCTTGGCAAGGTACTCGATGGCAGGATGCTCGCCGGTGGCCTGCCAGGGCAGCTTTGCAATGGCGACGAGCAACGACCGCACGGGGCGAATTCCATCAATCAATCCCTCGCGGACCAGGGAGGCCCTGCTCGGTGGTTTGCGTTTCTGGGTTTCGGTGATCAAGGCTTCAAGACGGGCACGCAACTCAGCATCTGGCACCGCACCTTGCGCGCTCAAGGCAACAAGTTCGCCGAGCAGCGTTTTGTACATTGCTGCGTATTTCGGCGAACGTGACCGCCGATTTCGGGAACGTGACCGATTCGGCTGGCTTGGGCGTTGCGCAGTGTCGATTGTAGATTTCCTTGTCAGTTCTGGTCGAGTTCGGGCTCCAGGACGTTGGGTTTGGGGGATGTCTTTCTGAGCGATTCGCCGGTAAGCGTGATCCGGTGATGACGCTGCATGAGGCGGTCGAGCAGCGCATCGGCGATGGTCTCGTCACCGATCCATCCATGCCAGTGCTCGATCGGCAACTGGCTGGTCACGATTGTGGCTCTGCCCGCCGCGCGGTCATCGATCATCTCGAGCAGGTCGTTTCGAACCATCGCGTCGAGGGGAGCCATTCCCCAATCGTCCAGCAGGAGAACATCAACGCGGGCGACCTGCAGCAGCCATTTGGTGAAGCCGCCGTTGCCGTGCAGCACGCGCAGTTCCTCGCCGAGTCGCGGCACACGCAGGTACAACGCGGAGTGCCCGCGCCGGCAGGCATACTGCGCCAAGGCGCAAGCGAGCCATGACTTCCCCGCGCCGGTTGGGCCGCTGATGAGCAGGCTGTAGCCGGCTTCGACCCAGTCGCCGAGTGCCAGGCTCGTGAGCGAGCGCGAGTCCACGCCTCGACCGGAGCGGGTGTCGAGGTCCTCGATGGCGGCCTGCGGATACTTGAGGCGCGCCTGTTTGAGCAGTCGGGTCCGGCGCCGATCGTCACGCCAACTGGCTTCACGGTCGACCAGCAGCGACAAGCGTTCCTCGAAGCTCAGGCTGGCCGCACCGGGCTGAGTCAACTGTTCTTCCAGTCCGTCAGCGAAGCCGTCCAGCTTCAGGGTGCGCAGTTGGGTCAGGGTCTGTTGCATCATCATGGTGGGTTCTCTTTATTGGTAGTAGCTGGGGCCGCGTACATGCGCATGGCTCGGGCTGATCCAGTCGGCAGGCGTTGTCGCCGCAGCCCGGTCGCGGTTGTTGACCAGGATGTCGCGCACGTGGCGGTAACGGTGCACGCCCAGTTCCAGCGCCAGCGCACACGCCGCTTCGAGACGGTCGCGGCCATAGCGACGAGAGAGCGAGAGCAATCCGAGGCACGCCCGATAGCCGTGTTCCGGGTGGCGTTGCTCCTGCAGCAGTCGGGTGACGAGCGCGCCGGTGGCCGAGCCGATCTGCTGGCCCCAGTGAATCAGCCGCTGCGGCGTCCATTCGAGATGGGCTCGGTGTGCGGCCGGCATGTGCTCGACGACGGTGGTGTAGCCGCCCGTGCGGTCATTGCGGGCGTGGCTGGCAACGCGGCGGCCGCGATGCAACAGTTCGACCGCGCCCGCCGTAATGCGCGCATCGAGCTTGAGGCCGACCAGTGCGTGCGGCACGCTGTAGCGGTGCTTGTTGATCTCGACGTGATAGTCGATGTGAACCGTCACCGTCTTGAAGCGCGCGAGTTCATAGGGTTGGAGTGGCAGCGGCTGCAGTGCCGGCGCGTCCAGTTCGACGAATGCGCTGGCGCGGCATCCCGGCAACTTCTGGAACGGACGCTCGTTCAAGTTCTTCAGCAGCGGCCGGATCGCGTCATCGACCGACTGGACCGACGCAAACCGGTGATGGCGCAGGCGCGCCATGATCCAGCGCTCGACCACCTGGACCGCAACTTCTACCTTCGGTTTGTCCTGCGGGCGATACACGCGTGCAGGCAGGAATGAGGTGCCGTAATGCCGTGCGAAGTCCAGTACGGTGTCGCCTGCACGAGGTTCGTAACGGTCGGGATCGGCAATCATCGCGCGCGGGTTGTCCGGCACGATCAGCTGCGGCACGCCGCCATAGAAGGTCAGCGCGCGTGCAATGCCGCCCAGCCAGTCCTCCATCGTTTCGGCCGGCGTCGCGCACGCGAACGTGTAGCTCGAGGCGCCCATGGCGGCCACGAAGATGTGCGCGCGGCGTCCGCTCGTCAGCGGCAACGTGGGGCCGGCGAAGTCGACAAACAGCTTCTCGCCGGCGCGGTGGATCTGGCGCATCGAGCGCTTCAGGCGTTTGGTGAACGTCCTGTAGTGCTCACAGAACTGCGTATAGCGGTAGGTCTGCCGATCCGCAAACTCGGCCTGGTACTCCTCCCACAGCAGCGTCAGTGTCACGCCCTTGCGGCGCAGCTCCTGATGGATGCGTCCGTAATCGGGCTGGGCGTAGGCTCCCGGTCCCGTTGGCTTACCGAGAAGCCGCCGCTCGAGTTCGCCTTCGTCCATATCGCAGGCGCTCGCCCAGTGGAGCCCGGCGGCGCCGGCCAGTCCGACGTACTTCGTGACCACGCCTTTGGAAATGCCCAGCGACGCGGCGATCCGATCGTGCGAGAAGCCGCCGTCGAATTTAAGTCGTAAAACGTCCTTGATCATGCGCATGTTCATCCGGTGCGCGGGCATGCTGTCTCCGGCCAAAGCCGGCGAGCATAGCCCGCGTGGTTGATGTCATACGCAACGCCAATCCTGCCTTCCGGTCCGCTCGGTCACGTTCCCGAGATGACCGGTCACGTTGCCGAAATCGCCGGTCACGATCCCGAAACGGCCGGTCACGTTCGTCCGAAATACGCACATTGCGGCCCAATTGACGGTAGCGGGGACATCGGCGGCAGCCTGACGCCACAGATCGGCGATCCGGCGCTGCACCATAAGGATCAACTGGTCTGTGGTGGTGAACAGGCAATACCGAAGAAAGCATGCGACCTCCACGGTGCGCGCTGGCTCTTTGATCTTGGCTCCGGCTGAGGGCGGCCTGGAGACAAGTCGGCGCGCGTAGCGGCGCAAGATGAGATCGGGGATGTCTGCCAGGTGCTTATGAACGTCCAGCGTGTAAAGCAGGTCGATGCGCTCCAGTACCTCGCTGATTTGGCGGGTTGAGTGTTTCGCCGGTGCAGCCCATAGCCAACTCTGCTGGGTTTGTCCATCTGGGCGCAGCTCTGAAACTGAGGCTCGCCAGCGATCAAGTGTTGCTGGATCAACGCTGGCGGCGATGGCGGTGCCTGTTTCAACTTCAAGCTGGGCAAGTGCCGCCGCAATCAGTGTCCGAATTGCCCGCTCGTGCACGATCACCAGCTTGTTCTTGTACAGCCATTGACGCGCCCGCACGAGTAGCTGATCGCGGTCGGCGCAGCGCGCCACTTCGTCGCGCAGTTCACGTACCAGTGAGCGGCGCTGGTGCTCGCTCATCCACTGGAATCCAAGGACCGTGCAGGCTACTTGTTGGTGATCGAATAGCGTGCGCCCGCGTTCATACATGGCTCTCAGCGAGGCGACTTCTGGTGCTGCAATGCCAAGCTCGTTGCCAAGGTGGCGCCACAAGGCTACTGGAATTACCCGAAAGGCACCGAGCAAACGCCCACTCATGCGCAGGAAACCAATATGGAGCGCCAGACCAAGCTTGTGGGAATCACCTCGGCGTGCATTGATTGCGTCGCGCTCGGCACCATCGAAGGTGAAAAATGCCTTCATCTCGAAGTCGCTGATATCGCGGGGGAGCCCACGCATCCCCAAAAACGTTGTGTGCCAACCCTGCATCGTGAACCTCAAAAGTGGGAGGCCACCATACCCGTTTACAAAGCGAACAGGAAAGTCAATGAAATCAACGGTCTACCCAGACCACCCCCGCGCCAGTGCTAGCTTTGCGTACCGTCACTTATTGCACTGAAAACGAGGAGACCCCTGCTAGCCGACGTGCGGGAAATCGTGCTGATGAAGTCGACCGCCACGCGGCTTCAGGTGCGGGATGTCGAGCGCGCCTTCGCGCATCCACGCCCGGCCGACGCCATCGCACCCGACTCGGTCGAGCAGCAGCTGCAGGATCTACGTGTGCAGCAGCCGGCGACCATGGCCGCCTTTGACGAGACGATCTCGAACCTCGCTGCGATCAACACGTGGTGCGCCGCCCATCTGGAGTCGTACCTGCCCGACTTCTCGTCCCTGATCCGCCTCCTCCAGCTGCTGCAGCAAGGCGACCAACACATCGAATCCGCACCGGCTGACACATCTCCCTTCGACGCCGCCGATCACGATGGCAGCATGACGCCGGGAACGCATGCGACCGAATCCCCGCCAGTGCAGCACAACGGCGAGCGCCTCGACACTGCCGAGCCGCCGTCCATCGCGGCGCGCACGGATGGCGCGCCCACCGACCGACAAGCGGCGCTGGCATTGATCAGTGCGGCACGTCACTGGTTCGAGACACATGAGCCCAGCAGCCCGGTTCCGGTATTGCTCAAGCGCGCCGAGCAGTTTGTCGGTAAGCGCTACGCGGAAGCGGTCAAGGCAATTCCTGGCGACCTTCTGGCGCAATGGGATGAGGCCGAAGGTCCGTGATAGCGAAAAACTTCGAACGGATCACACTGAATGAAAAACGACAGCTCTTCCGAGTTCCAATTTTCGACCGGCATCGGCGACCTCAAGCGAGTCATCCGGGAACACCCGCCGAAGCCACGTGAGAACGAACCGCGTCAGTCACGACCGAATTCGCGAATGCTCATGCTCACGGCCGCGATTGCGGTTTCAGCATTGCTCACGTGGGTGTGTCTGGATGAGATATTGATTCAGGACAGGCCGGTTCCGGCCCACCGCTGACATTGGGAGTGCGTGTTCGCACGACGCCGGATACGACCTGTCAGAAGCTTAAAGAGGGTCGGCCGTCTTACTCCTGCAGATTGCATCAAAAGCAAAGGTCCCCCGGATAGGAAGCTTGCGAGTCAAGCCGCCGGCGATGCCGCGACGAAGGAGTGGAAGCGAGAGTACTACTCGTGCGTGGTCCCGTGCGCGGCCGACCTGTAGTAGAACGCCGCGGCGACAGCCACGCACGCCGCCATGGAAAACCCGATGGCGGCCCATGCCGGAAGGTGAATGCGGTCCAGCAAGCCAAGTAGCGAGAGAGGTTGCATCGGATGCCCCTTTGGAAGGATCAAACAGGACGGCGATCGCCGGCACTCCATAGCCCTCGAAGTCGCGCGATACGAAAAAGTTGGTAGTCGGTCTCGAGCCCCATCCATGAGCGGAGATCGTTCTGGTTTGTGCCAGCCATGAGGTTCCGCAAGGCATAGGTGTTGCGAAGCACCGAGGCGCCCTTGTCCTGGCCGTTGAATCCGACTGCCTCGAGCGCGGCGCTGATCAGCGAGTACACGCTGTTCTCGGCCAACGGTTCATCTGACGGTACGGGATCGCCGCCGCCTGCGCTTGACGGAAAGAGATAGCGCCACTCCCCGCCCCGTTCTTCAAGGCATCGGATCCACGTCGTCAGAGGCTCGACACACCATCTGGCGAGGGGCACAACGTGAGCACGGCGTGAACCGCTCGCCGTACCGGGCGTGACCAGCCGCTCAGTCGTGAGATCAACGTTTTCGAGTTCAATGTGGATGCCTTCGAACAGTGTGAGACCTGCCCCAGCGAAAAGCGCAAGCATTGCCCTGTTTCGGCATCCGGTCCAAGTGTTCGTTGGCATCGAAAGGATTTTCTCGCGCAAGCGAGCATCCTGCATCGAATCGAGGCACTCGGGAAGCTTGGCTTCTGACCGATCTCCAGTGCGCTTGCTGAATTCGACCAGCAACGCCGCCGCGGGGTTGACCTCTCGAAGGCCCAGATCAACTAGGTGCTCGAACACGTCGTTGATCAACCGAACGTACCGCTGCGCGGTACCACGCTCAGCCGCTACCTTTCTGGTCGCGTTGCCCTCACCGGCTTCCCGCTTCCCCGCCAGCGTCGACAGAAACAACTGTATCTCGTCTGGGCCTACCGACAGAACGGAGGCCGGTTCGTCCCGACCGTAGAGGAATTTCAGGAACTTGCCGTACATCGAGGCACGCTGCTTCAGCGTCTGCGAACTGAAGGGGTTCCCACGGCCGTCGACGAGTTCGCGTTGCCATTCGACGAACGCGGCTGGATTCACGCTATCCCAGTTGACTGTCGGCTCTGCCATGTTCGAGTCCTCCTCGGCCCTGTTCCTGAAGACGGGGTTTGGCGAATCGTAGATTCGCTTACTTGTGGATTGTAATCGCTTATGCGTATATAACCCACTCAAATTTCGCCAAAAATCCCCTCCGCCTGCCGGTTAGCCGGTTACAGGTTCAAGACGGTTTGGTCCTTTGCCTTCTGCTGAATGTTGCTGAGGGTTTGCGGATCAAGCGATCGCTCCAGCGCAACCCTTGCGGCTTCTGTCGTCAGTCCGGCTCGGCAGGAGTCCGTACAGCGAAGGCTCCAGAGGTACGCGTTCACGCTGTCCCTGCCCTGCACGTACACATTCGCGAGCATAGCCGCGGCCAAGGTCTCGCCGGCCGACCATGCTGCGTCGTAGAGTTGCACGCCGCGCACGCGATCCACCGGCACGCCCTGGCCCGCGACCAGCACGGCCGCCGCAAGCATCTCGTACGTCCTCGCTTGGTCCGTCACTTGCCCGTCTAGCGAGACGGCCGTCGAGACGATGCTTGTAGCCACCTCCGGCCGCGCGATGATGTTCCGGATATCCTCGCTGAGATCATCGGTTGCATTGGCAGACAGCGCCCCGATGGCGATTCGGCCGGCGCCGACGTTCCCTGCAAGCAGTGCGTCCGGGAGCGGGCCAATTGCGGCCGCTTTCATCGACTCCAGCTCTTCCGAGCACGCCTTCTGCATCGAGAAATGATAGATCCCGTTGTAGTCGTCGCACTGCTCCGCAACGGATTCACGCGCGATGCGAATGCCTGTGAAACTCTTGGCCGGGTCGACATCTTTGCCCATTTGACGCTTGACGGCGGCCTCGGCATTGGCGCGAAGCTGAATGGACGGATCCGGACCGCATGCCGTAAGCAAAGACACCATCGCGACAGCGGTCGCCATCCAGACGACCTTCACTTTCCCGCGCATACCCTAGTTCCTTCGCAATGTGAATTGATCCTTGCGTGCCTGGACTTGACACGCTGCCATCGAATGATGCCGAACGACTGATGAAAAACAAGCGCCCTTAATCACAGGGCCATACTGGAATTCTCTCTAGGTATTTGCCTCGACCGGCTTACGCCACCCACCCGTGAGCAACGTAGCGTCGCGCAGATGCCTCGTTCCCGTGGACAACAACGGACTCGTCAGCGAGCATGCCAACCATGTCGTAATGCTCGACGAAGTCGGCGATGCTTTCGCTCAGTACCTTGAAATTCGCCCGAGACGCGTCCAGAACCTCGAACTTAAGAATTTCACCCGCCACGTAGCTGTCCGTCAGTTCGGCACCAGCACGCTCGATATCGGCGAACTTCGTCTCAAGAACCTTCCCGATCGCGAACTGGATCGCTTCGATATCGCACTCGCTCCCAAGGCCGGGGCGTTGACGGTTCGGAAAGCCGTCGGTGGAATTGAAGGCAAACACCAGAGAGAATGAGGGAGGGGAATCCGAATCGTCGTAACGCGCGATGATTCTTCCCCAAGGCAGTTCGATTGTCGGAAGGGGCTGACTCAGTTCTTCGAGCATGCTCTTTCGTCTCTGCTGGTACACCCGATGCCCTCGCTTGATTCCCAGGAGGTCCAGTTCCTGGTCGGCCATGTCCTCGAGCATGAATTGAGGCAAGGATTTCTGCGGCCAGCGCGCCAGATCCTCCGCGCTGAAGCCCTTCCGAATGAGAGTTGCTGCATCCACCTGGGAACGTAGAGCCGTCGTCATATATTTGCGTGATCCATGGCCGTACTTTGAATTTGTCCTGCTCGTGGGCAGGATCCTGCCAGGATATTCGCACCGGGAACGCTTCTCAGCTATCGCGAAACATGTTCAATGTGCGGCCTGTTTCCTTCGCAAGCACTTTCAGCAGGATTTCTGGCGCGGAAAATAGAAAGCCACTCGCAAGGAGTGGCTTTTGAACTGCTGGAAACATCCTTCCTGACCATGGGCAGAACAGCTATGCCGCCATAATCGATGCGGTCTGATGCCCCCGCTTTTCCATACCGAGAATCTCCCTCACTTCCGCACACGCGCCGCCCAGCAGCTCGCGCACGCAGCTTCGGAAGTCTCGTTGACTGGCCAGAGCCTGCCAGTCGCCCGTGAAGGAAAACCCACCCAGCTGCGATGAACCGACTTCTTCACCGTCATGTTCGAGCTGAACGGAGACCATCACCGCCCCTTGCCGACCTTTGGCGATCTCGATCATGTCGATGAGGTCGTAAAGCCGATCACCGCTGTCGGCCAGATACTGTGCCTCTTCCTGTTGAACGCTGACCTTCAATCCGAAGTCGCCGAACGTGCGATCGACAACAACGCTGGCGTCGCTCGGCGCCGCTTCGATGCACGCATAGCCGTCATCTCTGAGTCGTTGCGAAACGCTGACGATGTCCTCCTCGACGAGAGACAGCAGAAGCGACATCGCCTTGTCTTCCGCCAGCGTCAGGTCGGTATCGTAGCTGCGATCGGCCGTCATCGTGTGCTCGTGTACGTAGCGATGATCGCTCGCGGTGATGTTGATCCGCTCGCCTCTACCCACCGCGCTGAACACCAGGCCCATGAAGACCGGCTTGTCGGCCAGCAGGCGACGCGCCACGACCTTCGCATCGACGCATCCGGTGAAACGCATGCCGTCGCCCTGGCAGTAAGGGGTTCTACGCCGGAACCCCAGAAAATTCCGTCATTCCACATTGTGAACGTCAATCGGTTTGTTGCCTGACGTGCCGAGCGAGTAACTCAGTCGGTAAATGCCTGCCCGAACTGCCGTGCCCGCTTTACATCGTCGGTATGCAAGTAAATCGACGTGGTCGAAATCGACGCGTGACGCAGGTTATCTCGTACGGCGCTCAGCTCAACCCCTCTGGCGATCGCGTGGGTCGCATGGGTGTGCCGCATCCAGTGCGGAGAGGCCCGATGCAGCTTTTCAGCCAGCACCGGATGGTCGTTCTTGATAATCTGCGCGACGAGCCGAAAAAACCGGCGCATGACTTCCCACAGCCGCAAGGGCTTGATGCCGGCATCGGCGTCGTCAAGGCTGCCAATCAGGGACGTGGTCGGATTCCAGTGAGCACGGCTGACAGGAAGCCCCCGCTCCTGCAGATATCGGTCCAGCGCTGTGCGCGCTAGGGGTGTCAGGGTAACGCGGGCTGGCTTGCCGCCCTTGCCGACCACGTGCAGCCAGTGATCACCGGCTGCGTCGACTTCGATGCTGCGCAGTGTGGCGTCAGCCAGTTCGCTGATCCGCAGTCCCGTTGCGTAGCCGAAATCCAGCATGAACCGCAACCGTTGCGCAGCGGGCGCCTGCCAGCCGTACGACCACTCGAGCCCGTTGGCGATGGTGCGCGTCAGCATCCATTCTCCTTCGGTGAAAGCGTGCGAGGTTTCAAGAGCCATGGCGCGCTTGCTGCCGCGTACCTTGATGCCGGAGAATGGGTTGGCCACGACGTAGCGCTGCTCGACCAGCCAGCGGAACATGGCGCTGAGCACGGCAAGCGCATGCGCAATCGAACGGGCCGAGAGGTTGTCGACAAACGGGCGCCAGTCCGTTGATGTGCGCGGCCGCGGTGGCCCGACCCAGCGTTCTCGCGGTGTAGGTCTGCGCAGAAACGCCCTGTAGTCGGTGGCATCCCGGGTGGTCAGCGAAGACAGCGCCTTGCCGCGAGCAACGATGCCCCAGAGAATCAGCCGTTCGGCTTCCTTGCGGTAGGCCCGCTGCGTGGCCGGGGATTCGTGCAACGCGAGCCATGCCTGGATAGCGTCGTAATCGTTGTCGACGCCGAGGATGCAGGCCGACACCGGTGCGCGGAAGGCGCCGGCGGATCCGTCGATCTCGTGCGGTAGCCGTAGTTGCTCCCAAGGCGTCACGACTGACTGCCGATCCGCGATGATCAGTGCGCGGGCCCGCTCCGTGAGCGCCGGGTACGCGGCAAAGAAGGCCTCGATCCTTCTTGCACTGGCCGGCCCGAGACCCGGAATGACGGTCCACCACTGCCGGCGACGCGGAATCCGTACCGTGAGATCGGCCAGGGTCCGGATGCCGGCCGCGTGCAGGGTGCGGGCAGCGCGATTCGGCAGCCAGTGCGCAATGTCGTCGCCGATCTGCGGAGCTGGCGCAGGCATGATGCGCAGTAGCTCGACAGCCTGCGTGGTGGCGCGCGCATGATGCATACGCTTTTGGGCCGGGCATTCGAACAGCGTGGCCAGATCTGCCCGCTGTCGGTTACGGGCATAAAGTGCCAGTTGCCGGCGGATCTGGCCGATGACGCCGCGGGCTGACTGGCTGTGGCTGAGCCGATCTTGCATGTACCGGTGTGCCGCCTCACGCGAGGATGCGCCCTCGTACCAGGCACGCAGCGCTGCCAGTGCATCAGCATCAGGAAAGTCGGTCGGGATGTCGGCGGCGGACGGGCTCGTGGGGCGCGTTTTCATGTCATCGAGTTTAATATGGAAACAATGCCACAGAGATAATAAAGCTTATCTCTGTAGAATGCGGGAGTTCAATATTTCTGTCGTACCCCATGTCGTGATATCACAAAATTGAAGGATCTGACGTTGCGTGGAGAGGATGGTCGATGATCAACAAGAATAAGCTGCTCAGCGTCTTTTCCGACGCCGAACAGGAAGCCCTGTATGGCCTGCCTGATTTCGACGATGCGCAGCGGCTGGAATACCTGGCATTGACCGAATCCGAACTGGCGCTCGCCAGTAGCCGGCCCTCCATACCCGCGCAGGTCTATTGCATCTTGCAGATTGGCTACTTCAAGTCCAAGCACGCCTTCTTCCGCTTCGATTGGGACGAGGTTGAGGACGATTACGATTTCGTGTTGAGCCGCTATTTCCACGGCGAGCCGTTCGAACGCAAGCCGATCACCCGGCACGAGTACTACGCCCAGCGCGAACAGATCGCTGAACTGTACGGCTATCGACCGTGGGTGGCCGCCTTCCTGCCGCAACTCATGCAGCAGGCCGCGCAGATCGTACGTCGCGACGTGACACCGGGATTCGTCGCCGCCGAGCTCATCGTGTGGCTCAATGAGCACAAGATGATCCGGCCCGGCTACACGACCTTGCAAGAGCTAGTCAGCGAAGCCCTGTCCGTCGAACGTCGGCGGCTGGGCGACCTGCTCACCGGCGTATTGGACGAATTGACCCAAACCGCGCTAGACCAACTTCTGGTGCGCGATGATACTCTGTCGAAACTGGCGGCGCTGAAACAGGATGCCAAGAATTTCGGCTGGCGTCAGATGGTCCGCGAACGCGAAAAGCGCGGCACGCTGCAGCCGTTGCACGAAATCGCCAGGACGCTGCTGCCCCGGCTGGATATCTCGCAGCAGAACGTGCTGTACTACGCAAGCCTGGCGAACTTCTATACCGTCCACGACCTGCGCAACCTGAAGGCGGATCAGGCGCAGCTCTACCTGCTGTGTTACGCCTGGGTGCGCTTCCGACAGCTCACCGACAACCTGGTCGATGCGATGGCCTTCCACATGAAGCAGCTCGAGGAAGAAAGCAGCGCGGGCGCGAAACAGTCACTCATCGCCGAGCAAGTAAAACGCCATCGGGAAACGCCGCAGATCGGCCGCCTGTTGTCGCTCTATGTGGACGACAGCGTAGCCGATCCGACGCCGTTCGGCGAGGTGCGTCAGCGCGCCTATAAAATCATGGCCAAAGATGTGCTACAAAACACGGCGCAACGCATGACGGTCAAGCCGCTGAGTCAACTGGCACTACACTGGTTGGCGGTGGACGGCCTAGCCAAACGTATTCGCCGTCACCTGCGCCCCTTGTACGTCGAGCTCGACTTCGTCGGCACCTCCCCAGACAACCCGTGGCTCGCGGCGCTGGCTTGGGTCAAGGGGGCCTTCGCCAAACAGCAGCGCCTGTCACAACGACCGCTCGCCGAATGTCCCGCGGCCACGCTGCCGAAGCGCCTGCGACCGTACCTGCTGATCTTCGGCGCTGATGGTCAGCCGACCGGTTTGCACGCCGATCGCTACGAATTCTGGTTGTACCGCCAGATCCGGAAGCGCTTCCAGTCGGGAGAGATCTATCTCGACGACAGTCTGCAACATCGTCACTTCTCCGACGAGCTTGTTTCGATGAACGAGAAGGCCGACGCGCTGGCGCAGATGGAGATCCCGTTCCTGCAGCAGCCAATCGATGCCCAACTCGATGCGTTAGCGGCCGAGTTGCATGCACAATGGCTGGCCTTCAACCGAGAGCTGAAACAGGGCAAGCTTACGCACCTGGAATACGACAAGGATACGCAGAAGCTGATTTGGCGCAAACCGAAAACCGAGAACCAGAAGGTGCGTGAGCAGGCATTCTACGAGCAACTGCCATTCTGCGATGTTGCCGACGTGTTCCGCTTCGTCAACGGCCAGTGCCAGTTCCTGTCGGCGCTGACGCCATTGCAGCCGCGCTACGCGAAGAAGGTAGCGGACGCCGATAGCCTGATGGCGGTTATCATCGCTCAGGCAATGAACCATGGCAACCATGTCATGGCGCGCACCAGCGACATTCCGTACCACGTTCTGGATAGCACCTACCAGCAGTATCTGCGTCAGGCGACGCTGCATGCGGCCAACGACTGCATCAGCAACGCCATCGCCGCGCTGCCGATCTTCCCGTACTACTCGTTCGATCTCGATGCGCTGTACAGCGCCGTCGATGGGCAGAAATTCGGCGTCGAGCGACCGACCGTGAAGGCGCGTTACTCGCGCAAATACTTCGGACGAGGCAAAGGCGTCGTCGCCTACACGCTGCTGTGCAATCATGTCCCGTTGAACGGCTACCTAATCGGCGCGCACGAGTACGAGGCGCATCACGTGTTCGACATCTGGTATCGCAACACGTCGGATATAGTGCCGACTGCGATCACCGGCGACATGCACAGCATCAACAAAGCCAACTTCGCTATCCTGTATTGGTTCGGGTTGCGCTTCGAGCCTCGCTTCACAAACCTCGATGACCAGTTGCAGGAATTGTATTGTATCGACGACCCGGCGCTGTACGAGAAATGCCTGATTCAGCCGATCGGACAAATCGATCGGCAGCTCATCACCAGTGAGAAGACAAATATCGATCAGATCGTCGCCACGCTGGGCCTCAAAGAGATCACGCAGGGCTCGCTGATCCGCAAACTATGTACGTACTCGCAGGAAAACCCGACACGTCGCGCGATTTTTGAGTTCGATAAGCTCATTCGTACCATCTACACGTTGCGTTACCTGCGCGACCCGCAGCTCGAGCGAAACGTGCATCGCTCCCAAAACCGCCTCGAGTCTTACCATCAGCTTCGTTCGACCATCGCCCAGGTCGGCGGCAAGAAGGAATTGACCGGCCGCACCGACATCGAAATCGAGATCAGCAACCAGTGCGCCCGGCTGATCGCCAACGTCATCATTTTTTACAACTCGGCGATTCTGTCGCATCTACTGACGAAATGGGAGGCCAGTGGCAACGCCAAGGCGCTGGCGCGGCTTACGCAGATATCACCGGCAGCCTGGCGGCATATCCTTTTGAACGGGCACTACACTTTTCAAAGCGACAACAAAATCGACCTGGACGCGCTCATTGCAGGGCTCGAATTGGAGTGATCGAATTTTCGGCGGTTCTGGCTTGGAATCCCTTATTCCTGTTACGGTGGAATACGATGCCACAACCAGGTAATCCTTTACCCCCAGCCGTGGTCAACACCTGGCGACTGAGCGTCGGCACGTCGCTGTTCGTGATCGATATCCTGGCCGACGGCAGCTGGCGACCGGCGTATATTGCGCCAAAGCGGCTGGGTGGCTGGACGATGGATGTGTTGCCGAACATGCCGCCGACGTTAGTCGATATCGCTCCCTCGGTACGCACCTGGGCGCGACAGTACGGCGCGAATGTAACGAACCGGCGCACGCCGGCGCGCCGGTTTCCCGCGCAAACCGCTTCTTCGAACAGGACGCCAGAATGAACATGCTGAAACGTCGTCTCGATGCGACAGACGAAAAGCTGCAGGAGCTGAAAACAGCCCGCAAAGCGGCAGCTAAGGCGCAGCGCCAGCAGGTCAAGCAAACGCGCGCGGATCGCGAGCGAAAGATCATGCTGGCCGGCGAGGCGTTGCTGCGGCGTGTCGATCGCGGCGAGTGGGATGAAGCCGATTTCCGCGCGATGATGGACGATTATCTGTCGCGGCCCGCCGATCGCGCGCTGTTCGAGCTCGACGATGTATAGCCTTTGATGTTCGACGTCGACGCACCGCACAGCCAGGTCGGCAAATGTTGATTTGATTCACGATGAAGGATGCCCGATGCTGCCAACGCTCCGCATGAACCGGAATTTTGTCGAGGCCTTGCTGGCCGAGCGCGCGCCCTGCTTTGCGATGGGACTCGTGGCCGAGGGCCAGACGCACTATGCTTGCCTGGCACTGCGGCCGGTGGATGACATTCCGAACGACGTAACACGCAGCGGTTTCAACTTTGGCCACTCGATACGCGGCACCGACGACTTCGAGGTCGTACACTTCGGCTTAGAGTTTTACGGCTACCGCATCTTCAATGCGCTGATCAATCCGAGCAACTTCATCGCCAGGACAATCCTGTCGCACATGGTCGACACGAAGGCGTTTTTCTTCTTCGCGGTCAACCCGTCAGGCGGTGTGACGGTGTTCAAGTCCGGCATCGGTGAATGCAGCCTGGACAGCATCGAGTCTAATCTCGAGCGGATACTGCGCTCGAGCACGTCCGATGCTCAGTACGACGCGGCGCTGACAACGTTCAGCGACCATCCAGATCCGGTCGGGCCGATGCTGCACTGGGTTTGCCGGGACTGCGAAGATTGTCTCGACCTGTCCCACAATGTAATCGAACTGGGCCCCGCGTAACGGTCCTGATGGTCCGTGTGACCGAGACCGTCATGTCACTCACCGGACGTCGCTCCAACATTCTTCGGCTGGAATAAGCCGATTAATGTTCACAATGTGGAACGACGGAATTTTCTGGGGTTCCGGCGTAGATCGGATGTACTTCGGGCGCAACTGGAATGCCGAGACCAGCGAACCCTACTTCCAGGTCGCGTCGGCGGTACTGATCGTCGGCGTTGCCGCGTGGATGATCTGGCGGACCTGGCGTCAGCAGCGACTCGCACACGCTCACGATCATCACGACCATGACCACCACGATCACGGCGATGAAGCCAAGCTGATCGATACCGGGCATGGCGTCGTGCGTCTCGAAGTGTTCGAGGACGGCGTGCCGCCTCGCTTCCGTCTGTATCGACAAGGCCGGCACAGTCACGTGTGGAGCTCCGATGAGGTCCGGATCGAAACCGAACGTCAGGACGGCAGCCGGCAGGCCTTCACGTTCAGGATGGGAGACGGATTCGTGGAATCGGTGCAGGAGATTCCGGAGCCGCACGAGTTTGTTGCTCGACTGAGTCTCGGCCATGGCAACCACAGCCATGACTATGACGTCGAGTTCGTCGAGCACGGTCACCATCACCACGCCGGCGCCGACCAAGACGGGCTCAACATATCGGACGCCGGCTATCAGGATGCGCACGAACTCGCGCACGCCAACGATATTCGTCGGCGGTTTGCCAACCGCGAAGTCACGACGGGTCAAATCGTGATGTTCGGGCTGACAGGCGGGCTGATTCCGTGCCCCGCGTCCATCACGGTGTTGCTGCTCTGCCTGCAACTCAAGAAGATCGCGCTCGGTGCCACGCTGGTGCTGTGCTTCAGTATCGGGCTGGCGCTGACGATGGTCGTCTCGGGGACGTTGGCTGCGATCAGCTTGAAGCACGTGTCGAAGCGCTGGAGCGGGTTCGGCGATTTCGCGCGGAAGGCGCCGTACTTCTCTGGCGCGCTGATCATGCTCGTTGGGCTGTTTGTCGGTTATCAAGGCGTCGTCGCCTTGGGTTGATTTCGGCGTAGACGACCTCGTTCAGGCTGCTCAAGATCGGCTTTCAGTTTTCGTGCATGCCGGCACTCTCACATAGTCGCCTATCCGAAACCTGACAAGCCCGATTTCCGCGGCCGATTCGTTGGACGGCACACGACAACGCTACGAATATGTCATATTCGGCCCGCGATTGTCCGTCACCAAATTTCTCGCTATGCTGCACAGCCCGTCTTCCGCTTCGGGATGCGCACGATGGACCACTGGCGCCTCGCCTACCTCGGCGTGCGGCACTTCCCGCATGAGTTGACTGAGTTCGAGCTCAACACCTTCTTCACGTTCTCCGCCCGCGAGCGCGCCCTGATCGACGGCCGCCGCTCGCATCTTTACCGCCTGGCGGTCGCGCTCCACCTAGGCTTCGTGCGGATGACCGGCCGCACGCTCGATGCTTACAAACAGGTTCCAAATCGTTTGTGGCAGCATCTCGGCGAGCAACTCGGCATCGACTCGCCGGATCTGGGGACGTTGCGCGCACTGTACGATGACCGCACCGACACGCTCGCCGATCACCAGAGGCTTGCCTACGATGCGCTCGGATTCAAGCCCATGGCCGAGCACCAGCGGCGCTACGTCGTGCGCTGGCTTAAGGAACGGCTGTCGGGCCGGCAGGATCGCAGCACGGCGCTGTTCGACCTCAAGCAATGGCTTTACGAGCACCGGGTCCTGATCGTTCACGACCGCGCACTGCAGCAACTGATCGTGCAGGCAGTGCAGGACGTCGAAGCCGCGCTAATCCACCGTCTCGAGGTAGCGTTCGGCGCCGCGGCGCTCGATCAATGGGGCATGTTGTTGCCGCGACCGGAATCGGGCGGAGCCAGCCTACAGCAGTGGGTCTGGTCCGTGCCATTACGGAACTCGACGAATCAGATGGGCGAGTTGTTTCGAAAGATCGAGCGCCTGACCAAGCTCGGTGTACATCGTGACTGGCCAGTCGAGTGCAACGAAGCGACGGTGCGACACTACGCGCGACGCTGCGCGAACCGTCCGCCGTCGGTGAGCAAGCGCATCCGTCAGCCTGTCCGTCAGCTTGAGGCCGCATGCTTCATGCGTTACGCGCTCTGCGTCGCCACGGATCAGCTGCTGTGGATGCTTGCCCGCTGGCAGCGCAAGATGGTCAATGAAGCCGGCCGCAAGGTCGACGCAACGCGCCCGGACCTGAAAGCGCAACTGCGCGAATTTGCGACGGCCGTGAAAGCGCTCGCGACCGACGCCACCCTGGCGCACGACGCGCTAGTCGCGCGTCTAGTGCAACTGGCCGACACGACGCTCGCCCAAAGCGGCCCGAGCCGCGCGAGCCTGGTGCGCGCGCAATTGCTGACCAAACAACGCGTCGCCCGCGCGATGCTGGCGAAGTTGTTGACGCTGCCGTTCGCGTCGCAAACCCCGCATCCCGTCATTGACGCGCTGGAGGTACTGCGAACGATCTACGTTTGCGGCGAACGTGAACTGCCGGCGGATGTATCCGTGCCGGTCGGGCGCGCCTGGCAACGGACCGTGGCCGGCGAGGACCGCGTGCAGGCACTGCTTGCGTTCGAATGGGCGACCTTGTCCGCGTTGCGGGTCGCGCTGCGCAACGGCTCAGTCTTCGTCGAGCACAGTTTCGCGTTCCGCAGCCAGGCCACGCTGCTGATTCCCGACGACACCTGGAAGGCGCAGCGCAACCACTTTTATGGTCATCTGAAACTGTCGCAGGACCCCAAAGAGTATATCGAGCCGATTTGCGCGCACCTGAGCGAGGGCCTTGAACGGTTGACGCAAGCCGTGTCGCGTGGTGAGGTTCGGGTCGACACGGCGATCCACCTCGATCCCGCCTCGGCGCAGCGGGCCGAACCTGCTGTCGAAGCGCTGCGCCGCGCGATCTTCAATGTTCATCCGGACGGCCAGTTGCCGCGCATCCTCCTGGAGATCGATAGCGAGACGCGGTTCAGTTGGTTGCTGCTGGGCCGCGAACCTCGTGCGCGCAGCGAGCTACTGATGGTCTACGCGGCCGTGCTCGCGCACGGCACGTCGATGTCGGCCGCCGAAGTCGCGCGCATGGTGCCGGAATTGTCGGCCGGCGCGATCCGTCAGATGATGCATCGCGTCGCCGACGAGCGCGTGCTGCGAGAGGCGGCAGATGCCGTGCTTGGTTTCATGCACCGCCACCCGATCGCAGCGCACTGGGGGCGCGCGGATCTCGCGTCGTCCGACATGATGTCGCTCGAGACGACCCGTACGGTCTGGCAGGCACGTGCCGATCCGCGGCGGCGCACGGCGTCGATCGGCGTCTACACCCACGTGCGCGATCGGTGGGGTATCTTCTACGACCAGCCGATCGTGCTGAACGAGCGGCAGGCCGGCGTGGCCATCGAAGGCGCCATCCGCCAGGAAGGCACCGACGACGTCTCTCAGTTGGCCGTCGACACGCACGGATATACGGATTTCGGGATGGCGGTGGCCCGCGGGTTGGGATTCGATCTGTGCCCGCGGCTGGCGCATTTGCGTGACCGGCGTTTGCATGTTCCGGTCAGCATGAGCGTGCCCGAAGCGCTGGCCGCCGTCGTCGATCGCGACGTCCAACTGGAAGCCATCGAGGTAATCTGGGATGACTTCGTGCGGCTGGTGGCCTCGATCCAAAGCGGGCACTGTACGGCCGTGCAGGCGCTGACGCGGTTCGGGGCTGCCGCACGCGGCCTGCCGTTGTACGACGGCGGCGTCGCGCTGGGACGTTTGTTCCGGTCGATCTACCTGATCGACTATTTCACGCTGCCGGCGTTCCGTGCCGAACTGCAGCATGTGCTCAATCGCGGCGAAGCGGTGCACACCGTGCAGCGTGCGATTCATCAGGGCAAGATTCCCGTCGAGCTCACGCGGCACCGCCATACGCTCATGGCCGTGTCGTCGTCGTTGAGTTTGCTGACCAATTCCGTGCTGGCGTGGAACACGATGCACATGCAGCAGGCGATCGAACGCATCGAGACACTCGGACAAACGCCAGTGCTACCCGACTATCTGCGGCGCATCGCGCCGACGTATCTGGAAGGCATCAACCTGCGCGGCACGTTCGAATTCCCGGTCGCTGACTACGCGCATCGCCTGATGCCCAGTCTTGCGATCGGCATGCCGATGGCGGGACGCGAGGCACGCGGATGAAATTGGCAGGAGTCCGCGTAAATGGTCGGGGCATAATACGCGGCTCCTGTCTTTTGCTATGCCGCCATGAGTCGAAAGTCCGCCCGGCGTTCGGGACACCGTCCGTTGAGCAAAGAAATGTTGTTGCCGCTCCCGCTCGCACGGACCCGCGCGTTGTCGCTCGAACATCATCTCGCGCTGGCCACCATCGCAAAGGGCCATGCCAATGTCGACTTGATGGTCTGCTTGCTGAAGGCCGTCTATACGGCGTTCTATCTGCGCAAGGAAACGCCGGCGACCGGTGACGATGCCGAATTCCAGCGCGCGGAAGCTGCGCTGGCTCGGTGCATCGCGCGCGCCGAGCGCGGTGAAACCTGGGTCATGCTCGATCGAGACAAAGTCGTGATCGAGCGGATCCTGGTGCTTCACGACGAGCAACTGGCGAGCATACCGACGCATTGTTACCTGACGGCGCTCGACAAACTGAATCGCTTCGCCGTAGAAGGATTGCAATCGCCGATTCCTCCGTTGGCGACCGAACCCTAATCGGTATCGAACGCGCGATCAACGAACGCGCGCAACTGCGACAGATCCGTTTTTGCGTAGCCGGCCGTGGTCTGAATCGACGCATGGCCGAGCAGTGCCTGCGCGGCCGGCAGCGGCACCTGCCGGTCGACGACCAGCGTGCGGGCATAGGCATGGCGCAACCAGTGCGGCGACGCCCGCCGCAACGTGGCGGCACTCGGCGGATCGGTCGGGTCGAGTCGCGCGGCCGCCGCCCGAAAGATCGCCTTGACCTCGTCATACAGCCCCGAACTCTGCAGCGTCCCGCCCTTGAGGCCATGCACCAGCGCCACGTGTTCGCTTGGTTCCGGCTGCTCAGGCAGTCCCCGCAACCGTCGATAGGTTTGCAGACGCGAGACGCAACCCGCGGGCAACGGAATCGCTCGCGGTTTCTGTCCTTTGCCGCACACGTGCAAGGTCCAGCATCCATTGGAGTCGACGTCGAGTACGGGTAGTTGTCGTGCGTCGGACCAGGCCAACTCGACCAGCCGTACGCCCGCAAAGCGGTACAGGCTCCAGATCGCCCGGCGTCGCGCCGCGATCAGCGGCTCGACGTCGCGATCGACCGCGTCAACCTCGGCATCGCAAGCGCCCAACTGCGCAGCTGACAGCATGCGGGTCGGGGCGAAACCGGCATGCCGCCGTTGTCCTCGCACCAGGCCAGCGGCCGGGTTCGCCGTCAGGTAACCGGTTTCGGTCCAGTACTGGAACAGGCTGGCGACGACCGCGAGCGCTCGAGCCTGTGTCGCCTCGGACAGTCGGCCTTCAGGTTGCGCATCGTCAGCAACGTCCTGCGAAGGACGGTGCAGCATGCGTTTGTATTCGAGCAAATCGTGTCGCGTCAGGTCGGACAACGGCCCGAGCTCGTGCGCGATGCACCACGCCGCAAGGCGGCGAATCTCGGTCAGGTAGGCGCGTGCCGTATGGGGCGACCGACTGGCCCGGTCGCGCAGGAACAGCGCGGTCGCCTGGGCGTCATCGCCGACGCCGAGCGTGTTGGTTGCGCTCGCGACGGCGGCAAAGCGCCCCGCGCGCGCGAACCATGGCCGTAACGCAAGCGGGACGCCGCCAACCAGCGGCGCCGACTCCCGAAACCACTCACCGCTCGTGATCGCCAGTAATGCCACCTCGCCGAACTTGAAGCGCCGCCCATGCGCGTGCAGCACGCGTGTCAGCACGGCTTCGGATGCCGGCGCGTCGTCGACCGACACGACCCGTGCGCGACCGCGATCCCAGTATTCGACCGCGGTCGACTGATCGAGCAATAGCCGCATCACGGCCGGCTTTGCGACCTTCGCATCGGCGAGCGACGGAAAGCGCCGCTTGACGAGCGTCAGCGTCCAGCGCAGATAGACGACTTGGCCGAGCACATCGCTCACGTAAGCGATGGCGGCATCGAGACCGTTGGGCAGACGCTGCGGTGGCGTCGCACCGGTATCGATCCAGTCGGCGAAGTTCATGAGAGGTCAGCGATCGGGCAAGCGGCGGGCCGGGTCATTTTCCCTTGCGCTTCGTCGATGCGCTACCCGTGGCGCGTTTTGCCGTTGCAAGGCCTGCGCGGGCGGTCTGCGCTGGTTTCGGCGCGATGTCGCGCAGCAGGTCGCCGAGCTGGGCGTGTTGCTGCGCATTGACCGCTTTCAGCGCCAGTGCCTCGCCGACCGCTTGTTGGCGCGCCTCGCGTTCACGCACGACCTCGCTGTCGAGCCGATCGCGTTCGCCTTCCAGCGCAGCGATCCGGCGCTCGGCGAATTTCAGTTGCGTCACCGCATGCGTGTGCTCTTTTTTCAGCGCCTCGCGCTGATGCGCGGTTTCCTGCAGCAATTGCTTCGACAGCGCTTCATACCGGTGCTGGGCGGCCTCGAGCGCGGTCGTGTGTGCGTGGTCCCGGGAAGCCTGCTCGGTTGTCAGCGCGTCGAGGGCGACCTGACGCTCGTCGGCTTGCGCTTCAAGGGAGGCGCAGCGGTCCCGCTGCACTCCGTGTTGGGCGCGCAGATCGGCCAGCTCGGCGTCGCGCGTGACGAGCGTCGTGCGGAGGGTCTGGACTTCCTGCCGGAGCAATTCGACGCGCAGCTCGGCATCGGTACGGGCCGCTTCGGCTGCGACGACGTTGGCGTCGGCCGCCTGTTTAAGCCGGACGACGTCATCGAGCTGCACCGCGACGGCGGTCTGCCAAAGTGCGCGCATGAGATCGGCAATGTCGGGCGGCAGATCCGGAATGGCGACTTCAGTCAGTCCTGCTCGGACGACCTCCGCCTCGATCGCATTCAGCGCGCGGGCGAGCGTCGCGGGGTCGCCCGCGCCGAGGCGCGCGCGAAGCTTGCGGACCGACACGATCTGGCGAAAGCGGGTCCCGCTGGCCGGCGCGGCGTCGCCGGCCTCGGCGAGCATCGCGAGCACGGCGGTGCGGATCTGATCGGCGGTGACGGCGGCTGGGCGGGACATGACGGACTAATCGAGTCAAATTGGCTCAATTATTCCACATATATCTAACGTTAGATAACCCCTTTTAGGACGATATAAAGATAGTGATCCAAGATAATTTTCATTATCGCTGCTATGCAGACCCGACCGCGCCGGCGAATGCATGTCTACGCCCGCCGGGGCTCGGCGAAGAGGTGTTGAGGAGGAGCAGAAAGACCAGTCAGGAAGCGGCTGATTTTATTGATTATTATTTTGGGGGCGGAGCGCTAACCCTTGTCGCAGCTAGGTGGACCTACACCGGTAAACTGCATGAAAATCAAGGGGACCCCGGGCTTCTCGACGTAGCCATCGAACGGCGCCGGCATGGGCATCAGATGCGCCCGCTCGTGTTCGAGCATCTCGGCCACGCTGAACTGCTCGTGCTCGGGGTGGCGCACCTCGTCCCACAACGCCCGGCACCGCTGGCCCAGCCAGGCGTTGAGTTCGCTGAAGCTGCCGAAGCGCTGCTTGGCCGCGTCGATCCAGATGCGCCGGCGGCTGTCCTGCACGTTCTTCTCGACGACGCCCTTCTCCCAGCCGCTGGCGACGTTGCAGAAGTCCGGGTCGTACAGGTAGTGCGCACACATGGTCGCGAAGCGCTCATTGACGATCCGGCCCTTACCCTTCTTGACCTTGTCCACCGCGGTCTTCATGTTGTCGTAGATGCCGCGCCGGGCCACGCCGCCCAGGGCTGCAAAGCTGCGGGTATGGGCATCGAACAACATCTCATGGCCTTGGCTCGGATAGGCCACCAGCCAGAAGGCCCGCGAAGCGCATAGCTTCATGTGCGAGACCTGCATGCGGTAGTAGATCCCGCCCACCACCAGCCCTTCCTCGCTCCAGTCGAACTGGAAGGCTTCGCCGAGCTCGAAGGCCAGCGGCACGAAGGCGTTGGCGCTCGCAGATTGACCTTCGCCCTGGCGCCACGCCCGGATGAAGTCGGTCACCCGCGTGTAGCCACCGTCGTAGCCAGCGCCCCTGATCTCGGCGTACAGCGCCTTGGCCGTGCGACGCTCGCGCTTGGGCCGCCGGGCGTCGGCCTTCAACGCCTGCCTGAGCGCCTCGTGGAACGCAGTGAGCTTGTTCGGCTGCTCCCCGCGCCGGTACTTCGGCGGGCCATCCACCTCGCCGTGCAGCCACTTCGCAACCGTGTTGCGCGACAGCCCCGTCATGCGCGAGATCTCGCGCTCCGATTTGTTCTTCCGGGCATGCAAACGCCGGATCCTGCCAATCATGTCCATGGTGATCACTCCTCGTCCTCTGCTGCACAAAAAAACAGCAGAGTAGGTTGAACACCTGGCTCAATTTTGGGTCGGCACAACCCTCATAAGTGGCTCAGTTTTCGGTCGGCGCCAACAGGCACTACGGCCAGGCGACACGTTGGTCGTTTGGAAACTGGATCGGCTCGGGCGCGACCTGCGCCATCTGATCAATACCGTCCATGACCTGACCGGACGCGGCATCGGCCTCAAGGTGCTGACCGGGCACGGCGCGGCCATTGACACCACGACCGCCGCCGGCAAGCTGGTCTTCGGTATCTTCGCCGCGCTGGCCGAGTTCGAGCGCGAGTTGATCGCCGAGCGCACCGTGGCGGGCCTGGCCTCAGCACGGGCACGCGGCCGGAAAGGCGGCCGGCCGTTCAAGATGACCGCCGCCAAGCTGCGGCTGGCGATGGCGGCAATGGGGCAGTCAGAGACCAAGGTCGGCGACCTGTGCCAGGAACTTGGCATCACGCGGCAGACCCTGTATCGGCATATTTCACCCAAGGGCGAGCTACGTCCAGATGGCGAGAAGCTACTCAGCCGAATTTGATGCCGACATGAGGCGACGTAGCGAAAGCGTGGTTTGTCTCAATTTGACGGCGGCGAACCGCAAGCGTTCGGTTCGCCGCTCGTTTCGGTCGCAGTGCTGGCCCGCGCCTGGAAACGTTGATAACACTCCAGCCCGCAGAAGTGCTCGACGTACTCCGCGCCTTCCGGTGTGAAGGCGGCATCGAGCGGAATTTCCTTGCAGCACACGCAGCAACTGGTGGCGGTCGGATCATTTGCATTCATGGTGGCACCCCTCCATTGACTGACGAAGACGGCGAATGCCGCCGCCGGCATCGGCTTTGCGAACAGAAAGCCTTGCCCGCGCTCGAACGCTTGGGCCCTCCGCCGTAGTCCATCCATCCGGCCGGGAAGCGCTCATGATCTTTCCCTGAATGCCCGCAACGCCCGCGCCAGTGACAGAAGAAACAGGCCGGTCAAACCGAGCGCCGTGATGACCCAATACTCGACAAGGAATGCACCGGCGGTTGTGCCGGCCAGCACGGCAGCGAGGATGGACAGGTGGCAGGGGCAAGTCAGCACGGCCAGCGTGCCCCACAGGTAGCCGGTGAACGGTTTGTGCGTCTCGGCCGGCATGCGCTCGGGGCTGTTCATGGCAAACTCTCCGCATGCTGTGCCGGCGCGGTCGGCATGGCGGCCAACTGCACTTCCAGATTGGCCAACGCTTCGCGCCGGCGTTCGACGAACTGACGCAGCACAGCAAGCTGCGCGGCAGTTTCATCGCAGTTCGCCGCATCCAGCGCCCGGCACAGCCGCGCCAATGCGCCGAGGCCGATGCCCGCCTCGAAGGCGGCCCGCACGAAGCACAGTCGCTGCAAGGCGGCGTCATCGAACAGGCCGTAGCCACCCGTGGTGCAGGCGACTGGCCGCAGCAATCCACGCAGCAGGTAATCGCGCACGATATGCACACTCACCCCGGCATCAAAGGCCAACCGGGACACCGTGTAGGCGTTCATCGAACACCTCCTTTTCCTCATCCGGCACAACACGAAAGCTGCTTCACGTCCTTGCTGAAGGTCTGCGCCGCGAGCTTCAACCCCTCGACCATCGTCAGGTAGGGGAACAACTGGTCGGCCAGTTCCTGCACCGTCATGCGGTTGCGAATGGCGAGAACAGCCGTCTGGATCAATTCGCCGGCTTCCGGGGCGACGACCTGCACGCCGATGAGCCGTCCGCTACCTTCCTCGATGACCAGCTTGATAAAGCCGCGTGTGTCGAAGTTGGCAAGCGCACGCGGCACGTTGTCGAGCGTGAGCGTGCGACTGTCGGTTTCGATCCCGTCGTGATGCGCTTCCGCTTCGCTGTAGCCCACGGTTGCTACTTGCGGATCGGTGAACACCACGGCCGGCATCGCGGTTAGATTGATGGCAGCATCCCCTCCGGTCATGTTGATCGCGGCACGGGTGCCGGCCGCTGCCGCCACATAGACGAATTGTGGCTGGTCCGTGCAGTCGCCGGCCGCGTAAATGTGTGGCGTGCTGGTGCGCATGCCCTTGTCGATGACGATGGCACCCTGCGCATTGACGGTGACTCCCGCCGCGTCGAGTGCCAGGCTGCGCGTGTTCGGTGTCCGTCCGGTAGCGACCAGCAGCTTGTCGGCACGTACTTCACCGTGTCCCGTGGTCAGCACGAATTCGCCGTTCACATGCGCGACCTGGCTGGCTTGCGTGTGTTCCAGTACCTTGATCCCTTCGGCACGGAAGGCCGCTGTGACGGCCTCGCCGATGGACGGGTCGTCGCGGAAGAACAGCGTGTTGCGAGCTAGGATCGTGACCTGGCTGCCCAGCCGGGCGAAGGCTTGCGCCAGTTCCAGCGCGACCACCGACGAGCCGATCACGGCTAGGCGTTCGGGAAGGGTGTCGCTGACCAGGGCCTCGGTCGAAGTCCAGTAGGGTGACTCTTTCAGGCCCGGAATCGGCGGCACGGCCGGGCTGGCACCCGTGGCGACTAAGCAGCGGTCGAAAGCTACCACGCGCTCGCCACCATCGTTTAAACGGACGACCAGGCTCTGCTCATCCTTGAAACGCGCCTCACCATGTACAACGGTGATGGCCGGGTTGCCGTCCAGAATGCCTTCGTACTTGGCATGGCGCAGTTCTTCGACGCGCGCCTGCTGCTGGGCCAGTAGTTTGCTGCGGTCAATCGCAGGCACAGTCGCCGCGATACCGCCGTCGAACGGACTTTCCCGACGTAAATGGGCGATGTGGGCGGCGCGAATCATGATCTTGGACGGCACGCAGCCGACGTTGACGCAGGTGCCGCCGATGGTGCCGCGCTCGATCAGCGAGACGTGCGCGCCTTGCTCGACGGCCTTCAGTGCTGCCGCCATTGCCGCGCCACCGCTACCAATGACGACGACCTGCAACGGGCGTTCGTTGCCACTGGGCTTATCAGCGGCCCCTATCCAGCCGCGCATCTTGTCGAGCAGGCCGGCGCGGTTGTCCGTCGGTGGCGCATCGGCAAGCGTTGCCTCGTAGCCCAGTCCGGCCACGGCGGTAGTCAGCGCATCCGATGACGTGCCCGCCTCAATGGCGAGTTGCGCTGTGCCCTTCGGATAGGACACCAGCGCCGATTGCACGCCGGGCACTTTCTCCAAGGCTTCCTTGACGTGAGCCGCGCACGAGTCGCAGGTCATCCCGGTGATTTTCAGGGTGGTCATGTATTTTTCCTTTTCTGTGGTGGCTACGGCTGTTGCCGTCAGCCACGTTGTTCTGGCAATTCACAGCTGTCCGGCCCGCAGCGGCGATGTGCTGGCGAGATGAAATCCCAGACCGACACCCCAACCATCAAGGCCAGGCCGACATAGAGCAGTCCACCGCTCTGCCAGCCGTAAGCCCGCATTAAAAACACCGCTGCCAGCACCAAGATCGGGCCTATCGTGCCGAGCGCCGTGCGTCGCCACTGTCGATGATTGAGCCAAGCGATAGCATTGGCGAGTAACGCGATGCCGGCGAACATCGGCAGCAGGATGCCAATGAATAGCCCCTCGTACTGGCTCAAGAAGCCCAGTCCGATGGCCGCGCCAAAGCTGGCGATGGCAGGAAAACAGGCGGCGCAGCCCATCGCGGAAACGACGCTGCCGAGCGCGCCGGTTTTGCCAGCGATGCGCGTGATGAGTCCCATGTGTCGCTCCCGAGTTCGGTTAACGGATCAGCGTTTGAGGCTGGACGGATAGCCCGCGTCCTCGGTCGCCTTGGTCAACTTCTGGACGTTGGTCTTGGCATCGTCGAAGGTGACGACGGCCTGGCGCTTGTCGAAACTTACGTCGGTCTTGCTCACGCCCTCAACCTTGGAAAGCGCGTGCTTGACAGTGATCGGGCAAGAGGCGCAGGTCATGCCAGGCACGGACAGCGTGACGGTCTGAGTGGCGGCGAACACGGGGGCAACGAAAGCGGCGAGAGCGAGGGAGGCAAACAGCTTTTTCATGATGAACTCCTGATTAGTAGAAAAATGGCATGACGTAGGGAAAACCAAGCGCGACCAAGACCAACACGGCGACGAACCAGAAAATGAGCTTGTAGGTGGTGCGCACTTGCGGAATCGCGCACACCTCGCCCGGCTTGCAGGCTGCGGTCGGTCGGACGATGCGCCGCCAGGCAAAGAACAGTGCAACCAGCGCCGCGCCGATGAAGATCGGCCGATACGGCTCCAATACCGTCAGGTTGCCGATCCAAGCGCCGCTGAACCCCAAGGTGACCAGAACCAGCGGCCCCAGGCAGCAGGCCGAGGCGAGGATGGCAGCCAGCCCGCCGGCGAAGAGCGCCCCGCGCCCGTTTTGTGGTTCAGACATGCGCGTGTCCTTTCGAATTTAAATTGGATAGCGTAACCTTACTTCCGTAGTCATGTACGGAGTCAAGCAATATGGAAAACAATTTGGAAAATCTGACCATCGGCGTTTTCGCCAAGGCGGCCGGGGTCAACGTAGAGACCATCCGGTTCTATCAGCGCAAGGGCTTGTTGCCGGAGCCGGACAAGCCTTACGGCAGCATCCGCCGCTATGGCGAGGCGGATGTAACGCGGGTGCGGTTCGTGAAATCAGCCCAGCGGCTGGGCTTCAGTCTGGATGAAATAGCCGAACTGCTGCGGCTGGAGGATGGCACCCATTGCGAGGAAGCCAGTAGTCTGGCCGAGCACAAGCTCAAGGACGTGCGCGAAAAAATGACTGACTTGGCGCGTATGGAGTCGGTGCTTTCCGAACTTGTGTGTGCCTGCCACCTGCGGCAGGGGAATGTTTCTTGCCCGCTGATTGCTTCACTGCAAGGGAAGAAAGAACCGCGCAGTACCGACGCGGTGTAGCCAAGGGAACTACGCCTAAGCGTGCTTTATTTTCCGTTTTCTGAGGTGACGTCAACCGTCAGAAAAAACCGTGCGGCCGACTTTTGATAATTCGTGCTATCGCCTTCTGAAAATGACAGGCGCGGCACGGGAATCAAGGCATTGCGATTCTCGAAAATAGTTCTTGAAATTCT
Organism: Burkholderia aenigmatica; assembly: GCF_048627025.1. NCBI lineage: Bacteria > Pseudomonadati > Pseudomonadota > Betaproteobacteria > Burkholderiales > Burkholderiaceae > Burkholderia > Burkholderia aenigmatica. The sequence continues at coordinate 39,650 of NZ_CP184474.1, forward strand.
ATTCTTGATTGCATATCATCTCAACGAGTTTCGATAAGAAAGGATGCGCATGCGACCGTCTGTTGTGCTTGACATGAAGCGAAGCGCAGTGCGTGAAGCGGTAGGCCGCTTTCGCGCCGCGAACCCGCGCGTCTTCGGCTCGGTGCTGCATGGCACCGACCGGGATGGCAGCGACCTCGACCTGTTGGTCGATGCGCTGCCCGGTGCCACGTTGTTGGACTTGGGCGATTTGGAAGAAGAACTGAAATCGCTGCTCGGCGTTGACGTCGATCTGCTGACTCCCGGCGACCTGCCGCCGAAGTTCCGGGCCAAGGTGCTCGCGGAGGCGCAACCGATATGAGCGAGAACCGCCTGCCCGATTACCTCGACCACATTCAGCAGGCCGCAACCGATGCGCGCAGCTTCGTGGAAGGGATGGCCAAGGACGACTTCTTGGCCGACAAGCGCACCCAGCAGGCCGTCATCATGAGCCTGATCGTCATCGGCGAGGCGGCCACAAAGGTGATGGATGGCTACGTCGAGTTCACCCAGGCGCATGCCGACGTGCCGTGGCGCAGCATGCGCAATATGCGTAATCGCATGGCTCACGGCTATTTCGACATCAACCTCGATGTGGTGTGGGAGACGGTACAGGAATGGCTGCCGGCGTTGCTCCAGCAATTGCCCGCCGTGCGTCAGGATGCCGACGATGAAGACCGTAACGACAAAGGCATGGAGCCATGACCAATCAAGCCGCCGATGTTCGGCCCCTCTGGCGTGTTCGATCCCGCGACCTATGAGCCGCGCTCGGGCAAGACCTTCTGGATGGCCGCAACGGACGTGAGTTCGCTGGTGGGCAAGGAGGCAGCAGCCGACACGCTCATCGGCAACTGCACGACCGCACGACCAGCCTCCCGTTCAAATTCGAGTTAGAACTCATATCCAGCCTGTCTGGGGGCACTGTGAAAGAGGGATCTCCGATGACTGTTGAATCGAGAATATTTTCTGTAGCCGAGTATGTTCAGCCGTCCGAAGGCGAGCCTATTCGTTCCGTTGTGCTTGAAACCCGAGACTCAATTATCGTGGTTTGGCATGTCCATCCCGGGCAGGAAATTGCGGCTCACATTCATCCTCACGGCCAAGACACGTGGACTGTTTTGTCGGGAATGGCTGATTACTTTCAGGGCAATGGGATTGTTCGTGCCCTCAGGGAAGGTGAGATAGCCGTGGCAAGACCGGGCCAAGTGCACGGGGCGCGAAATACAGGTACCGAGCCATTTGTGTTCGTCTCGGTTGTGGCATCAGCCAATGCCGGTTTCGTATTGGCTGAGCGATAGAGCCCAATCTCTGGAGTTGGTCCAATGAGCGGTCGGGGAGATAGGTAACAGACATGCAGCGGACACGGCTGCTAAACCAGGTCGCAAACCTCCTTGCGTCGCAGCGTGCCGCAAGCGACGCGATCAATCGAATGGGGTCGGCATGAGACTGAACACCATCCAGTTCCCGACCGCGTAGCCGCCTGTCCTGCCGATCAGGTCTTGACCATCGACGCCTGGGATCAGTCCTGAATGTTCTTGGAGACCACTACGTTATGAGCCGCAGCCGCCGCAAAACACCCATCGTCGGGCACACGACCTGCGGCAGCGAGCGCGAGGACAAGAAGCTCTGGCATCAGCGCTGGCGCACCCGTGAGCGCACGGCGCTGACCAGCGCGTCGCCCGAAGCCCTGAGCGCCCATCTGCCCCTGCTGGAAAACCAGGCCAGCAGCGTCTGGTCGATGGGCAAGGATGGCCGCTCCTACTGGCCCGTCAAGCGCCAGGCCGCCACGGCGGATCGCATCGCCAATCACAAGGGACGCAACCCGCAAGAACGCGCCTCCCTGAAAAAGCGCCTGCTGCGCAAGTGGATGAGCAAATGAAGCTCTCCTTCCATCAGCACATTGCGCTGTTCTGGATGATCGGTGCTCCGGGCGTCTTCGCGCCCGTGATCGAGAACGCCAAGCGGCCCGATGCCGGCGCCGTCATGGCGTGGGGTGTCGCGATCGTGGCGGTGATGATCCTCTTCACCCCTTTGCTGCTGCGCTGTCCACCATTCCGGCGCTGGTATGGCCGGACGGATGCGCTGTCGGAGCGGCAGCGCCAGGCGCTTGCCGAGCGCGGCCTGCGCCGCTACTACCAGACCGCTTTCGATGACGGCTACGTGCCCCGCGTGATGCCCTACGTGTGGCGCATCATCTGGACGGTCGGCGGGTTGATGGCTGTGACCGCCGTACTGCCTACCAACACCGGACGGCCAGCCTTCGATGCCTTGGTGGTCTTCTCGACCTGGTATCCGATAGGCGTGATGCTGCTGGTTTTCGCGTCGAGGCCCCTTGGCCGGTTGATTCGCCAAAGAGCACAGGAGTGAGGTCGGTCGGAATCCGTGGACGCCAACGGGTTAAGCAGCCATTTTACTCAAATGGAATCGCTGCGTGAAAGCGGCCGGCGACAGATAGTCCAGACGCTCCTGTGTGCGCTGCCGGTTATAAAAGATCTCGATGTATTCCGTGATTTCTTTGCTGGCCTGATCGCGGGTCGCGAACTTGCGATGATAGACGAGTTCATTCTTCAGTGAGCCCCAGAATGATTCGATGGGTGCGTTGTCGAAGCAATTTCCACGTCTGCTCATTGATGCCTGCATGCCGAACTGTTTGAGCAGATTCTGATAGGCGTGGGCGCAATACTGACTACCGCGATCCGTGTGTTGTATCAGGCCCGTCGGTGGCCGGTGCGACGCGACAGCCCGAAACAGCGCCTGCATGACCAGCTGTTTTGTCATGCGCTCGCTCATGGCATAGCCGACGATCTCTCCGCTAAACAGATCCTTGAGGCCGGCCAGATACAGCCATCCCTCATCGGTCGCGATGTAGGTAATGTCACCGCACCAGGCCTGATTTGGTGCGCTCACACTGAAGTCCTGATCCAGGATGTTCGGTGCGACTGGCAGATTGTGCGTCGAGTTGGTCGTCGCCTTGAACTTGCGCTTTTGCTTGCAGCGAAGGCCGAGCTTTGCCCGCAAACGCTTGATGCGGTGAACACCAATCTGGACACCGTGGTTCGCTAGATCCTTCTGTAGCCGTTCCGGGCCGAAGGTTTGTCGACTACGCTCGTGAGCTGCACGCACCTGCGCTTCGAGCCCAGGCTCTTGTTGATCGTGCAACGACAGCGGCCGTTTGCGCCAGGCGTAGTAGCCACTGGTGGACACGCCCAGGAACCGGCACATCGGCGGCACGGGGTAATGCTGTCGCATCTGCTCAATTACGCCGTACTTCACCGCGACTCCTTCGCGAAGTACGTTGCAAACTTTTTTAACAGATCGCGCTCCATCTTCACTTCTGCCAACTCTCGCTTGAGCCGGCCCAGCTCCGCCTCGATCTCTGTCAGTGGTTTCTGGGTTTGCCCCACGGTCTCCAGCTTGCCGTCCTTTGCGGCGCGAACCCAGTTCGCCAACGTCTTCATCGATATTGACACTCGACGTGCAGCTTCAGACACGCCGACGCCGTCAGTCATTGCTAGCTTTACTGCTTCTTCACGAAATTCCTTCGTGTACACAGCCTTGGGGATTCGCTTCATCAGTGCCTCCATTCCTCAATTCTACGGAATGTTGGCGTCCACTTTTTTCGGCCGACCTCAGGAGCGGCGGAAATGAGCACGTCAACCATCGAGGCGCTGGCCAGCGCCTGGGCAAGGATTGCCGAGGAAGCGGAATTCCCCGCTGACTACGAGGGGACTGCCACACCACAAGCGCATCGGGCTAGCGAAGCTATTCAGGAGCAGATTCGGGAGCGCATCGTCGCCACCAACGACATGCGGCTGTTCAGCCTGCTGCACCTGCTGGGTCAGGCGTCGCTGCGCATGGAGCAAGCGCTGTGGCCGGAGGATTACGAGCGGATGACGCGCGAGGTTGAGGAAGCCCTGCGGCAAGCCACCGACGCCAACGCCAGATCGTACACCCACGAAGAAGTGATGCAGGCGATGCAGGAACGCATCGACCGGGCGCGAGACAAGCCATGTTGATTGGCTATGCGCGCGTCTCGACGCAGGATCAGAACCTGGAGCTGCAACGCGAAGCCTTGAGCAAGGCCGGATGTAAAAAGGTCTTCGAGGACAAGGTGAGTGGCACGCGGGCAGACCGGCCTGGCTTGGCCAAGACGCTCGAAATGCTGCGCGAAGGCGATACTTTGGTCGTCTGGAAGCTCGACCGGCTGGGCCGGTCGGTCAAGCAACTGGTCGATCTGGTCGGCGATCTGCACAAGCACGGTGTCCAGTTCAGGAGCCTCACCGACTCCATCGACACCGGCACACCATCCGGGCGGTTCTTCTTCCACGTCATGGCGAGCCTTGCCGAAATGGAGCGCGAGCTGACCGTCGAGCGCACCCGCGCCGGGCTGGAAGTCGCCAAGCAGCTCGGCCGCAAAGGCGGCCGCAAGCCGAAGATGACCGACAGCAAGATCGAGTCGGCCAAGAAGCTGCTGGCCAGCGGGGTGCCGCCCAAGGACGTGGCCAAGAACCTCGGCGTGTCCATTCCGACGCTGTACCGCTGGGTGCCAGCCTCCACGCACGCTTAGCGTGCTTTATTTTCCGTTTTCTGAGACGACCCCTGAGAGTGCGCCACCGGCAGTGATGGGTGGCCGGCAGCGCATGGGCTGGTCCGGATGGCTGGGACGTCCGGACCCGCATAAACCCATTACCGGCATGCGTTTCGAGCCCGAGCGTTACGTGCGCCATTTCGATCGCCGTGCCACTGACTCCAAAAATTGAACATGAGCAAGAAACAATCCGCCACGCACGGCAAACCCGGCCACGCGCCCGTCACGGGCGCGTCGCACTTCGACTGGCTCACGCCCGTGAGCGACGGCGCGCCTTGCGGCCCGGATCTCGAATACGACCACGATTTCGTGGTCCTCTTCGCGGGCGCTGCACCCAGGCAGGACGTGCAATACGGCGCGTTCGTCGGTGGGCCCGATCCGCTCAACTGGAGCGAGATCGAACGCGACTGCCGGCGCCTGATGCTGCGCACGAAGGACATGCGTGTGGCAGCGCTCTACACGCGTTGCCGCACCCGCTTGGGCGGTGCGGTCGGACTCGCGGAAGGTACGGGACTGCTCGCGACATGGCTGCAGACGTTTCCGGACAACATCCATCCACAGGCAGGCGTTGACAATGATCGCGAGGCCGCGCTGGACATGCGGATGAATGCGTTGCAGGGGCTTGCGGACCCCGATGGGCTGCTAGGGGTCTCCTCGTTTTCAGTGCAATAAGTGACGGTACGAAAAGCTAGCACTGGCGCGGAGGTGGTGTTGGTAGATCGTTGATTTCATTGACTTTCCTGTTCACTTTCAAATCTGCGATTCGTGGCGTCAAACCGTGGTCGGTTTCATCCATTGGTGCCAGTTATCGATGCATTTGGCCGCGAAGGCAGGATTTGGTCAGCATAGCGGTCAACCGGGAAGCGAAACACACCCCGCAAGTTGATGCTCTCCAGCCTGGTGGGCGCAATCTTCCCGATCAGTTCCGGTGGAATGACCTGGCGGCGGTTCGACCAGCGATCCAGGACCGCCTGCATCTGTGAGGTATTCCACGCCATCACGATGTTGGCCATCAGGCTCAACGCATCGGCCACAGCCTGCATTTCATCGACACGTTTGGCCTGCGCCGGGCTGATCCGGCCGGTATAAATGGCGCGCTTGAGGGCGTTAACAGCCTCGCCCCGATTGAGCACCCGGCGCAACTCGTTCCTGAAAGCGTCCTTGACAAAGTAGTCAGCCAAAAACGCCGTACGCAGCAACCGCCCCAATTGCACGCCAGCCTCATAGATTGGATCGCCCTGGGCGGCAGAACCGAACCGCGCAAGAGCTGCCACCGCACTGGCATGTCCGCTCATGACCGAGGCTGCCAGGTGCACCAGACTATCCCAATGCTTTTCGATCAAAGCGACGTCGACATTGGCTTCGCACACCGCAGCGATTTCTGCGGGCACTTTGGTGCCGCGTGGCACAAAGAGGTGGCGCTGTTTGAGTTCCTTCAACCGCGGGCAAAGATCAAAACCAAGCAAACGGGCATGTGACATGGCAAAGTCGGTGTAGCCATGGGTATCCACAGCAAGCTGGCTGGTCTCCAGCTTTTCTTGGCGGATGACACCTTCAATGGCCACGCCCGCCTGGCGCTCATTGAGCACAAAGGGCTGCGCATGGAAGATGCCCCACCGGTCTTTTACATGGGAGTAGATTCCAATGGAAGGTGTGTTGCGCCGAGGATCAAGCCGGGCTTGCCACACCCGTTTGGTGGTCTCCATGCTCATCATGTCAGAAGATGCCAAATCGGACCGCCCCCAGGTGGCGGCAATCGGGTGTCGCTGCATGAATTCCAGCACAGCCTGGCAGGCCTGGCTCAGACGCCGTTCGTCCCGCGCCCAGCGCATGGCCTGGCGAATGCTGGTGGCAGACAATTGCGGAATCATGCGCGCGCATTCGACCGCAGTCAGACTGGTGCCGTGGGCCATGATGCCGGCATAGACCATCAGCAGCTCGTCGGTAGAGCGCGGCTCACGTCCGAGCATGATCCAGCTAAAGCGCACCTGGGCGTCAACGGCCAGAATCACTTCCGGCAATTGAACCTCACCGATGCGGTGATCCAAAGCCGCGCGCAGCTTGGTCACTTCTGGGTCTTCGTCCTCTGCGGGCAATGGCGACAAATGGAGTTCATCATCCACGCGCAGTACGCCACTGCGGGCTGCAGCGGCCACCGCATCGACACCGGCAGTTACTCTGGCCAGCAAAGGCTTCAAGAAAGTGGCAGCCTTGCTGGGTAACGATAGACGGGCATAGTGTTTCTTGGACTCTGCCTGCCAACGCTCGTCCGTGAAGAACAAGCGCGCACGACCCCGAAAGCTCAGGCTGTGCTCAATCCAGACCGAGCCATTGCGCACCGCGCGGCGCAGGGCAAACAGGGTGGCCACCTCCAACGCCTGAAACGCCCGTTCCCGGTCTGGGCTGGAGATCGAAACCTGCCAGATCATTCCCAGACTTGGTGCCACCACTTCAACTGGCAGCTTTCTGGATCCTTTGAGATATAAAGCTTGCAGCTTGGCAAGGTACTCGATGGCAGGATGCTCGCCGGTGGCCTGCCAGGGCAGCTTTGCAATGGCGACGAGCAACGACCGCACGGGGCGAATTCCATCAATCAATCCCTCGCGGACCAGGGAGGCCCTGCTCGGTGGTTTGCGTTTCTGGGTTTCGGTGATCAAGGCTTCAAGACGGGCACGCAACTCAGCATCTGGCACCGCACCTTGCGCGCTCAAGGCAACAAGTTCGCCGAGCAGCGTTTTGTACATTGCGGCCCAATTGACGGTAGCGGGGACATCGGCGGCAGCCTGACGCCACAGATCGGCGATCCGGCGCTGCACCATAAGGATCAACTGGTCTGTGGTGGTGAACAGGCAATACCGAAGAAAGCATGCGACCTCCACGGTGCGCGCTGGCTCTTTGATCTTGGCTCCGGCTGAGGGCGGCCTGGAGACAAGTCGGCGCGCGTAGCGGCGCAAGATGAGATCGGGGATGTCTGCCAGGTGCTTATGAACGTCCAGCGTGTAAAGCAGGTCGATGCGCTCCAGTACCTCGCTGATTTGGCGGGTTGAGTGTTTCGCCGGTGCAGCCCATAGCCAACTCTGCTGGGTTTGTCCATCTGGGCGCAGCTCTGAAACTGAGGCTCGCCAGCGATCAAGTGTTGCTGGATCAACGCTGGCGGCGATGGCGGTGCCTGTTTCAACTTCAAGCTGGGCAAGTGCCGCCGCAATCAGTGTCCGAATTGCCCGCTCGTGCACGATCACCAGCTTGTTCTTGTACAGCCATTGACGCGCCCGCACGAGTAGCTGATCGCGGTCGGCGCAGCGCGCCACTTCGTCGCGCAGTTCACGTACCAGTGAGCGGCGCTGGTGCTCGCTCATCCACTGGAATCCAAGGACCGTGCAGGCTACTTGTTGGTGATCGAATAGCGTGCGCCCGCGTTCATACATGGCTCTCAGCGAGGCGACTTCTGGTGCTGCAATGCCAAGCTCGTTGCCAAGGTGGCGCCACAAGGCTACTGGAATTACCCGAAAGGCACCGAGCAAACGCCCACTCATGCGCAGGAAACCAATATGGAGCGCCAGACCAAGCTTGTGGGAATCACCTCGGCGTGCATTGATTGCGTCGCGCTCGGCACCATCGAAGGTGAAAAATGCCTTCATCTCGAAGTCGCTGATATCGCGGGGGAGCCCACGCATCCCCAAAAACGTTGTGTGCCAACCCTGCATCGTGAACCTCAAAAGTGGGAGGCCACCATACCCGTTTACAAAGCGAACAGGAAAGTCAATGAAATCAACGGTCTACCCAGACCACCCCCGCGCCAGTGCTAGCTTTGCGTACCGTCACTTATTGCACTGAAAACGAGGAGACCCCGATCAAGCAGGGTACGGTGACGGCCTCGCTGATGTTGCGCAAGCTCGGTAGCTATCCGCGTCAGAACGGATTGGCCGTTGCACTGCGCGAGTTGGGGCGCATTGAGCGCACGCTGTTCATACTGGATTGGCTGCAAAGCGTGGAGCTGCGTCGCCGCGTCAATGCTGGACTGAATAAGGGCGAAGCGCGCAACGCGTTGGCCAGGGCTGTCTTTTTCTACCGATTGGGTGAAATCCGCGACCGCAGCTTTGAGCAACAACGCTATCGAGCCAGCGGCCTCAATCTGGTGACGGCGGCCATCGTGTTGTGGAATACGGTCTATCTGGAGCGTGCCACCAGTGCTTTGCGTAGCCACAGCCAGACCGTCGATGACACGCTGTTGCAGTACCTATCGCCGCTGGGGTGGGAACACATCAATCTGACCGGCGATTACCTTTGGCGCAGCAGCACCAAGGTCGGTGCAGGGAAGTTCAGGGCGTTGCGACCGCTGCCACCAGCTTAACGTGCTTTATTTTCCGTTTTCTGAGACGACCCCTAGCTCGATGAGTTCCTGGCGCTCGCTGGCACTCAACGCACCGGCCTCTCCAGGGACAACACCGCTGGACGCATCGGCCTGACGCACCCAGTTCAGGATGCTGGTGGCATGGCAGCCAAACTCACGGGCCAGTTCGCCGGGCTTGCGTCCGGCACGAACCAGTTCAATCATTTGCTCACGAAATTGCGCTGGATAAGGTGGCTTGGGGGTATGTGGTTTGCTCACTTCGGACTCCTTCTGCAAGAACAATAAGGTGTCCGTGAAATGGGGTCAACTTCAACTTCAACTTCACTAACGACCCAAGCAGCCGTTGTCCAGCTAGTCTTGCGAAATATCCTGTCTAAACTGAGTTCCCTGCTTCACCAGAAGCGTATCGCTTGGACATCCTCTAGTACATCTTCGGGTCGAGAACATGGTCGGCTTTCTGGGATGGAACGAATGATCCGCCAATCTTTCAATGGTCTGAGGAAGTGAGATTTGCAACTTCATGAAATAAATCCAATTTCATCGCAGGTCGAATTGCTCTTTGCCACTAACAGGCTGCTGAAAAACCACCCCGATCGCGGATCTTCTGCACACGATTCGAGGTCGGGGCACTGAGCTTTTCGCGATGCGGGATGTTGAGCATGAAGTTCATCGGTTTGGAGCGACTTTCATGCGCTTTCAGGTCGGTTTCTGGTCACTGGGCAGCCTGCAGACGGACTTGTCCCAGGCTGCGCATGCGCACCAAGTTGTAGGCGGCCATGGTCAGCACGAACATCTGGTCCACACGCTCAAGGCCGCGCACCATCACCTGGCGGATGCCGCCCACTGTCTTGGCCCAGCCGAAGCCCTGCTCGATGAGCTTGCGCTTGCGTTGCGAGGTCGCATAGCCCTGCGTCTGCGCGATCTCGTCGGGCACCGCCGACTTGCGGCCCGACGTGTTCTGCGCCACATGCGGGGTGACCTTCATCGACATGCAGGCGTCGATGAACTCCTTGGCGTCGTAGCCCTTGTCAGCGCCCAGCGTGATCTCGCGCTCGTCGTCACCCAGCGCTTGGCGCGCATCGCTGATCATGGCCTTGGCCGCTTCGCGTTCGGCAAAGCCGTCGGCCTGGGTCACCATGGCACTGGCGATCAACCCATGGCGGTTGTCGCTCAGGGTGTGGCCCATGTAGCGCAGCTCGCTGGCGGTGTTGCCCTTGCGGTACAGCCGTGCATCGCCGTCGCTCTTCGATTCGTGGGTGTCGTTGCTGCGTCGCTGGCCTTTGAAGTCGCCGGCCGGGGCACCACCACCGTCTGCGTCGGGCTTGTCGTCCTTGGGTACGAAGCTCTTGTGCCCGGCCCAGGCCTGGATCAGCGTGCCGTCCACGCTGAAATGCTCGCCCGACAACAGGTCGCGCTTGTGCGCAATGTCCACCACCTCGTTGAAGAACTTGATGACCGCGTCATGCTTGATCAGGCGCTCGCGGTTCTTGGTGAATACCGTTGGCACCCACACGGCGTCGTCCATCGACAGCCCGATGAACCAGCGGAACAGCAGGTTGTAGTGCACCTGCTCCATCAGCTGCCGCTCAGATCGCACGCTGAACAGCACCTGCAGCAGCATGGCGCGCAGCAGCTTCTCCGGCGCGATGCTCGGCCGTCCGCCCTTGACCTCGGCTGCATACATCCCCGTCAGCGTTGGCCCCAGCTTGTCCAGCGCCGCATTGGCCGTCTTGCGAATCTCGCGCAGCGGGTGCCGTGCCGGCACGAAGTCCTCCAGCTTGCGCATGGTGAACAGGCTCTCGGTGAAGGTGTCGGTGCCTCGCATCGTTCTCAGTCAGATCGGGTGCTCAAATTGTCCTTGCTACCCGTTGCTCGACCGTCTCCGTCGGCCAGTTTTTCAGCAGCCTGCTAAGAGCAAAGGAATCCATGAGTGTCATGCTGCCGTAACAAACGGTAACTAGAATTCATTCGCTAATTCGATTTAGCAATCATTGGCCGGGATTGATTCCGAAACCAAATCACAATAACTGATTTATGCCTCTTTTGAATTTGTAGTGGGTGGGTTTGGCGGGTCAAGGGCGGGCGTGAGCCCGGCGCAGCGAACCCTTGAGGTGCGCTCTCCCAGTAAGATGAGTCATGGGTGATTGCGGCAGAATGCGGGAATCACCCATGTAAAGCCAATCTGCTATGACGAATCAATTGTTCGAATCCGCCCTCGGTATCACGGCTCCTTGGTATGTCCGAAGTATTGACTTCGATGCTGCTCAGCGGCAGCTCAACATCGCCGTTGACTTCGTTGCAGGCAGCCGATTTCCCTATGCCGGAATCGCAGGCGAGCATCCTGTGCACGATACACAAATCAAGCGTCTGCGGCATCTGAATTTCTTCCAGCACGAGTGTTTTCTGGAAGTGCGGGTTCCGCGTGTGCGTTTGCCCGATGGCTCGGTACGATTGGTCGAACCTGATTGGGTCGGACAGCTCAACGGCTTCACGCTGCTGTTCGAGGCGCTCGTGCTGATGCTCGCGCAGCAGATGCCGTTCGCCGCCGTTGCACGCGCGGTCAACCTGTCGTGGCATCGAGTACATGCCATCTGTTCGCGGTATGTAGAGTTGGCACTCGCGGCGGCCGACCTGTCGGATGTGACGGCGGTGGCGATTGACGAAACTTCGTACCGTCGCGGTCATGAGTATCTGACGCTGGTCGCCGACATGCAGGCGCGGCGGGTCGCGTTCGTCACTATGGGCAAGGATGCCAGCACGATAGAGCGTTTTGCAACTTATCTGAGCGAGCACGGCGGCTCGCCCGAGCAAGTGAGCTCGGTGAGCATCGACATGTCGCCGGCTTTCATCAAGGGCGTCAATGAACATCTCCCCGAAGCGCGCGTTACCTTTGACAAATTCCATGTCGTCGCACACGCTTCCAAGGCACTCGACGCAGTCCGTCGGCAGCAGCAGAAACTCGACCCTCAGCTTAAAGGCATGCGTTGGACTTTGCTCAAGGACGCCGACAAACTGAACCTCGCACAACTCACCGACCTTGAAGCGTTGGTTAGTCAGTACACGACCAATCGCACCGCGCGAGCCTGGCTTTACCGAGAACAATTGCGCGACATTCTCGAGCGCAAACAAATCAACGTCGTCTCCGAGATGCTGCATCAGTGGTGCACCAACGTCATGCGCTCCAAGGTCGAGCCTATGAAGGATGTCGTCAGCTTGATTCGCAGACATTTCGACGGAATCGTTGCTTGGACTCAGACTCGTCAGACCAACGGTTATATCGAGGCCATCAATGGTTTGTTTCAAGCGGCAAAGCGCAAGGCTCGCGGATATGCGCGCTTTGAGACCATGCGCACAGTCCTCTTCCTCGTCGCTGGAAAACTCGACTTCTTCCGCTTCAACGAAAACGCTCGGTGAACCCCGTTACCCACACCGTTTTCAAAAGAGCCTGATTTATCAATAAGGAGCAATTT